>NZ_CAEUHO010000004.1:693361-1386722 GCF_903181435.1 Bacteroides acidifaciens | reverse complement strand
TAACAATTAAAGTATGAAAAGCAACAAAAAAGGTAATCACCTGTACGCCTATAAGGATACTATCCGACGGCTATTTTTCTTCACTTTGTTCTCCCTTTTAATAGTTGGAGCCTATGCCCAGAATAAAACGGTCACAGGTACAGTTATTGACTTTACAGGAGAACCGGTCATTGGTGCCAGTGTATTAGTCAATGGAACTACGAATGGTACTATAACAGATTTAGATGGTAAATTTACTCTCTCTAATGTACCGGCTAAAGGTACGATAACAGTTACTTATATAGGATACAAGAAACAAGAAATTTCTGTCGCAGGAAATACTAATTTCAAAATTACCCTTCAAGAAGATTCGGAAACGTTGGATGAAGTAGTAGTTGTGGGATATGGCGTTCAGAAAAAAAGCGATGTGACCGGCGCTATGGCACGGGTTGGAGAAAAAGAGCTGAAAGCAATGCCTGTAAAGAATGCTTTGGAAGGAATGCAAGGAAAAACAGCAGGTGTGGACATCACTTCCAGCCAACGACCCGGTGAAGTGGGAAATATCAATATTCGCGGGCAACGCTCTATCAATGCTGAACAAGGACCGTTGTATGTTGTTGACGGCATGGTTATTCAAAACGGAGGTATTGAGAATATCAACCCTTCCGATATTGAAGCTATTGATATTCTAAAAGATGCTTCGGCTACGGCAATCTATGGTTCGCGTGGTGCCAACGGTGTCATCCTTGTCACTACTAAAAAAGGGAAACAAGGAAAAGTTACTTTAAACTATTCCGGTACTGTCACCTTTGAAACATTGCATGACGTAACAGAAATGATGTCTGCATCCGAATGGCTGGACTATGCCCGTATAGCTAAATACAATGCAGGCTCCTATGCATCCGCCACTCCGACGTACGAAGCGGATAAAGCAGCCTTCGGCAGTGTAGCCGCTTCCTGGAAAAATATCGACCAGGCATGGTCAAACGGTAATTACGACCCTTCAAAAGTAGGTTCTTACGACTGGGCTTCCCACGGCAAGCAGACCGGAATTACCCATGAACACACATTAAGCGCATCCGGTGGTTCGGATAAGTTTCAAGGGTATGCTTCATTCGGCTATATGGACCAGAAAGGTACACAACCCGGCCAGGCTTATGAACGCTATACCTTAAAGACTTCATTTGACTCAAACCCGGTGGAGTGGTTCAAGATGGGAACTTCCATCAACGCTTCCTACTCTACCCAAGACTACGGTTATAGCTTCTCTAAATCCGTAACCGGTTCCGGTGATTTCTACAGCGCATTGAGAAGCATGATTCCATGGACAATGCCTTATGATGAAAACAATGAATACATCCGCTATCCGAATGGTGATGTCAATATCATCAATCCTATTCGCGAACTGGATTATAACACCAATCAGCGTCGTACTTTCCGTGCATCGGCCAGCATGTACTCACAAATTGACTTCGGCAAAATATGGAAGCCGTTGGAAGGCTTGTCCTATCGCATACAATTCGGCCCTGAATTTCAATTCTATACATTGGGAGTTGCCAATGCAGCCGACGGTATCAATGGCGACGGTAATAACGGCGCACAATATAAAAACGAACAGAAACGTGCATGGACATTAGATAACCTTATCTATTACAACAAGACGTTAGGCCAGCATAATCTGGGGTTGACATTGATGCAATCAGCATCGGCTTACCATTATGAAATGGGAGATATGAGAGCTACCAATGTTGCGTCGGCAGATGAGCTGTGGTATAATATGAGTTCTGCCGGTACACTGAATTCTTTTGGTACAGGTCTGACAGAGACTCAAATGGCATCTTATATGATTCGCATGAACTATGGATATAAAGACAAATACTTATTAACTGCATCTATGCGTTGGGACGGTGCTTCGCAATTGGCCGAAGGACACAAATGGGCGAGCTTCCCTTCTGCAGCCATTGCATGGAGAATGGATCAGGAAGATTTCCTGAAAGATGTCAGTTGGCTTAATCAGTTGAAACTCCGTGTTGGTGTTGGTGTCACAGGTAATGCAGCTATCAAAGCCTACGCAACCAAGGGAGCAATCACCGGCTTATATTACAACTGGGGACAAAATGATTCTTCATTAGGCTATGTACCTTCGGATCCATCCCAGAAAGAACCGGCAAAAATGGCAAACCCGACTTTAGGCTGGGAAAGAACGACCCAATACAATGTCGGTGTTGATTACGGTTTCTTTAACAACCGACTCAGCGGTAGCATTGACGCGTACAAGACCAAGACGAACGATTTGCTGTTGGAAATGACTATTCCTTCATTGACCGGTTACGTTTCCACTTATTCGAATGTAGGTAAGACATCCGGTTGGGGTATTGACCTGCAAATAAACGCAATTCCGGTACAACTGAAAGATTTCTCATGGAGTACAACCCTGACATGGTCTATGGATAGAAACCGGATTGACCAGCTATCTAACGGCAGAACGGAAGATGTAAACAACAAATGGTTTGTAGGAGAAGAAATCGGTGTTTATTATGACTGGGTATATGACGGTATCTGGAAAACGGAAGAAGCCGAAGAAGCTGCCAAATACGGACGTAAGCCGGGACAAATCAAAGTGGCAGACTTGAATAAGGACGATAAGATAGATGCTAATGATGATAAAAAGGTGGTAGGTTATGTACGTCCTCGCTGGACAGGCGGTTGGAGCAACACCTTCAATTACAAGAACTTTGAACTATCTTTCTTCATTCTGTCACGCTGGGGATTCACCGTACCTCAAGGTGCTGTCACACTTGACGGCCGCTATATGCAACGCAAGGTTGATTACTGGGTAGCAGGAACAAATGAAAATGCAAGATACTACTCACCGGGCTCTAACGGTGAAGGAGCAGATACTTACAACAGTGCCATGAATTACCAGGACGGTTCGTATATCAAAGTGCGTAACATTTCATTAGGTTACAACTTTACTCCGCAACAATTGGGCAAACTGGGTATCAATAACCTGAAATTATATGTTCAGGCAATGAATCCATTCAATATCTATAAAGCGTGTGATTTTCTGGATACCGATTTAGTGAACTATGACAACAATACCAGAACGTTCGGTTCACCCACTACTTTAAAGAGTTTTGTCATTGGTGTCAATATCGGATTCTAATAAACAATTAAAAGTAAGAACATTATGAAAATAAATAAAGTATTATTCGCAGCTATACTAACCAGCGTTATGAGCGGTTCGTTCACTTCGTGCAGCGAATCATTCCTTGACGAAGAATTAAAGACCCAATATAGTACCGACCGTTTCAAGACACAGGAAGGCCTTGATGAATTAGTAACCGGAGCTTATCAAAAGTTGAAATTCAAATTCAATTATATCTGGGGAATCCAATGTTATAACATGGGAGTGGACGAATTTACCGATGCCAACAATGTGATACCGGCATGGAATCATTACAGCCAGGACTTGAATTCTTCAGAAACTGCTGCTAACCAACCGATATGGGACAACTATTACGGATTGGTTGAACCCGCCAATATACTTCTCCAGAACTTGCCGCAGTATTACAATACAAGTTCGCCTACCTATAACACCCGTTTGGGAGAAGCCTATTTCCTCAGAGCTTATGCCTATTTCGAACTGGTGAAACAATTCGGTGGCGTACCCTTGAAACTGGAACCTTCTACAAGTGCGGAAACTTACTTCACACGCAACTCGGAAGAGGAAATATACACTCAGGTAATATCCGACTTTGGAGAAGCATACCGATTGCTGCCGGAACAAGGAGAATCTGTCGGACGTATCAATAAATACGCAGCCGCCCATTTCCTGGCAAAAGCACATCTGTTCCGTGCTTCCGAATTGTATAGCAGTTGGAACGGGAATTATGTATCTTCCGATTTGGACGCAGTTATCCAGTATGGTTCAGAAGTGGTAGACGCACATCCATTGTGCGATGACTATGTGGAATTATGGGATTACCAGCAGCCGAACGGTGCAAACGAAAAAGTCAGCGAAGTAATTCTGGCTGCCCAATTCTCTAATGACGAAGCAACATGGGGACGTTTTGCAAACCAAATGCATCTTTATTATCCGTCTGTATATCAAGACCTCAGTGGTTGTAAGCGTGACATTTCCGGCGGACGTGAGTTCTCGTATGTCAGTGCTACAGAATATACCATGCAAGTGTTCGACCGTGTCAACGATTCCCGTTTCTGGAAATCATTCATCACTTGTTATGGAGCCAACGAAACCAAAAGTGCCCCGGAATGGACAGAAGAAGATATGCCTTATGCTCCGGCAGGTGTCAACAAGGGTGACAAACGCTTCAGAGGCGGTGAGCTAGGTCTAAAATACATCGTCAACAATCCGGGTGACAGCCGATATGAAGAATATCCTAACGCTCCGGCATATACAGTATTGAAAGACGGAAAGATGTGTAACACATATACTTATGTACGTTATTTCAAAGGACAATCCCATAGCTGGAACCTAAATGAAAATGAAAAGACCGGCAACTATTACAATATTATCCCACACAAGCGTTCGGTCGCTTTGTCTAAATTCCGTGACGGTTACCGTGTTTCTATCGCTTCACAATTTGGTACTCGCGATGCTATCATTGCCCGTTCGGCTGATGATGTGTTAATGGTTGCCGAGGCTTATATCCGCAAAGGTGAAGCTAGTTATAACAAAGCTATCGAATGGATTAATAAGTTACGCAACCGTGCCGGCTATGCAGACCAAGAAGACCGCAGCAAGAATGTAGACGGTGGACAAGCCTATAAGAACAATCCTTACTGTTCAGGAAAAGGTGGCGGTCACTCTGACGAAGGTGCCATCTATTGGGACAAAAACACATACTATGAATCCAATAATATGGAAGGTGCAGAGACTACGGCTTCAACCAAATCAGCTATGAAACTGAATAGCGTGGCAGACGTTTATAATTCTACAGTTGACACTCCTATTTATAATGAATTGGGTTGTACGTCCAATGCCGAAAAGATGATGTGTTTCTTATTAAACGAACGTACCCGCGAACTTTGCGGTGAATTGCAACGTTGGGAAGATTTAGCCCGTACCAAAACACTGGATACTCGCTGGCATAAATTCAACGACGGTGCTACCCGGGGTATTGGCGAATTCAATCCAAGCAAACATTATTATCGTCCAATTCCACAGGCATTCTTAGACGGTATTACAAATGCAAATGGTTCTGCATTAAACAATGAGGAAAAGAAAGCAATGCAGAATCCCGGATATTAATCTTAAATAGATATTGTCGATATTGCCACTTATGCTTCTTGAATATAAAGGCTTATTCAAGAAATATAAGTGGCAATTCTTTTTATTTGTAATCAACAATAGTTTGTATTACTAATAAACACTTTTGTTGATTTCTAATAAAAGCAATAGCATCCTACAAAATAGAATTTTCGTAAGAATTAATTCATTTCCTTGCAAATATGAGTCAATTATAGCTAATCCTTCTATTAGCAGTTTTTAATAAATTCTTGTCCTATCAAGATGTTTTTAATAGCCTAATGAATTTTCGTTCAACAGTTGTCGAACGGACGTTCTACATATATCAAGCTATCGTTCAACAATTGTTGAACGAAAATTCATCTGCTATTGGAAGAAATAAGATAAGCCAAGGAATAGACTAAGAATAGCATAGCAACAACCAATTGTTTGTAATGATAATACATTTAACTCATTTCCGAACGGAAAAAACTATTCAAAGATTAGAATTAGATGCTATTCTATATTCATATTGAAAAGACCAATACGCCCGCCGTGGGAATTTCCGGGGTTCCTATCAATGCTTTACTGCCTTTCGGTAAGTCGAAAGTATAAGGCTGGTCTGAATAGTTCAGAACAATTCCAAAGCCATTGCGGTATTCAAGGATTACGCCATAAGGCAAATCCATTACCGGAATATCGAGTTGTGCATATAATTTCTTCAACAGGTCTTTTTCCAGTGCACCGTTATGGCTGTCCACTCCGACATAAGTAATCGTTCCTTTTCCCAATTTACGGAAAGTCACTGCGGGGCTTCCTTCGTAAAATTCATTGGTATATGTCACCCATACTTGTGCATCGGCTGAGGGATTCAGGATTTCTCCCCAGGTGTTCCAGGAATATTCCTTTCCGTTCATGACAACAGTGCCGGGGTCTTCGGGAAGAAGTAAGTCATAGAAATTCATTTCGTTTCCGGTCAGCGGGGTAATCATAGAGCCGAAAGGGGCTTCCGGCAGACGGCCGTAGCGGTCTTTCTGTGCCGTACGACAGGTAAGGACGAGATTTCCGCCATTCTTCACGTATGTAATCCATTTGTCTACCAATGCCTTATCAGCCAATTGATAGGCCGGGGCGATAACGACCGGGTAATCTGACAGATTCTTGGCTTCTGAAATAAAATCGACAGGTGCTCCGAAGGATTTTAAAGTACGGTAATATTTTTCGATGTGTGCAAAAGTATCCCATGTGCGGTTCTGCTTCTGCCGTTCGATGCTCCAGGAGTTTTCATGGTTGAAAAGAATAGCTGTACGACGTGCGATGTATGCGGCAGGTTTCGTTTCGCGGGGAGAATAGTGCTTGCGGAGTTCGCGAATCTCTTTTATAAAGGTTTCATATTCTCTTCCGCCGGGGGTTACCGTTACTCCGTCCGTGCCTACTATTCCATAATGATATTGCTCTGTGCCGTAGAGAGGCTGACGATAGCGGTAGGTGCAGATAAAGTCACTACCACCGGCAAAGACACTCCACATCCACAGGCGGACTGCTCCCGGAAGGGGTTGGGGATTAATGCCGCCCCAGTTTACTTGTCCCGGCTGAAGTTCCATAACACCGTAGGTTCCCTGTATCGGACGGAAGAAATCATTTGCCCACGCGATACGCAACGGATTGCCGACACGATATCCCCGACGACCGATACCTTCATTATCGCCATATACCATATAGCGGGTATAACTCTGAAAGTCAAAGGAAGGGCTACCCCCGATATGTCCTTCGTCATAGTTCGGTATATAGTTGGTAGTAACCCATTGGTTCTTGGCGTATTTCTTGATTAATAGACATTGTTCGTTCAGGAAATCATTGGTCTGCGTTGCTGCAAAACGACGGTAGTCTAGAATTTGATGATGATTCATAAACATCTGTACACGCTTGGGAAGGGTTATTTCATCAAAAGACGAATAGGCTTCGCTCCAAAAAGCCGTTCCCCATGCATCATTCAATTGCCGGATGTTATTATGGTATTTGGCACGAAGGAAATCACGGAAGGCAAGTTCCGCTTTCAGGTTATAGTCGAATTGTACGGCAGGCTCGTTATCGAGTTGCCAGCCGATAATACGGGAGTCTTTTCCATAATGCTGTGCCAGTTTTTCTATCATTTTATAAGATAATTCCCGATACAGGGAGGAAGCAAACGATGCGTGCTGGCGGGCGCCGTGGTCGAGGATTGTACCGTCTTCGTTCTTCAGTAGGATTTCGGGATATTTCCTGCTCATCCATACGGGCGGTGTGGCGGTAGAAGTACACATGATTACTTTCAAATCATATTTGGCAGCTAAAGCTACGGCTCTGTCGAGCCAGGCAAAGTCATAACGCCCCTCTTCGGGTTCCAGTTGCGCCCATGCAAACTCGGCAAAATGGGTAAACTCAAATCCCAGTTCATGCATTTTCTTGAAGTCACGCTCCCATTGGCTTTCATCCCAGTGTTCGGGATAATAATAGACGCCTGTCAATGTCAGGTCCTTGTCATTAAACCAGGAAGAGGTTTGTGCTGTGGCTGAAAGGGTCAGCAAGCAAGCGGCACAGAAAGCTGCCAGCATTTTACTTTTTATCATATATTTCATAAATTCGATGAGGTTATCGGTGTGATTATTAGTTCAATATTAGTTTTATAAATGGAGAATTAGGCACGGATTACACGGATTTCACGGTTTTTCCTAAATATGTGTGCATATTGCAACAGCGTAAGCCGTGTAATCCGTGCCTAAAAATCATCATTTCTCATAGATTTTCCATTCCCACAATCCAGCAACTCCCCTGCGGATATGAAGGCGAAGATAACGGGCTTTACCAATACCGTTGGCAATATGAGGAGAGCGTACCTGTACTTTTCCTTGTTCGGCGCACGTTTGCCAATGCTTTCCGTCCATTGATTTCTCCAGTCTCCACGTATGTCCTTCGGTGGGGCGGGTAAAGTAGAACTGACATTCGCTGATGTTGCGGATTTCTTTCAAGTCGGCCGTGATATAGGGGCTGCTGTCTGTATCGGCAGCCATCCAGCGGGTTCCATTTGATTCGTCGGCTACATAAGCTGCTTGATATGTATGTGTACGTGTATAGCTTTTCACCGAGCCTTTATCCGGCAAAGGTTGGTTGGGCTGGGTTTCAATATTAACAACGGAAGTTCGGGGAGCTTTCTCGCTGGAAGCATAGAAATGAGCCTGCAAGGCGAGGTTCATCCGTGTCTCTTGCGGAGTTGCCAGATAGCCGACACCACGAATATCGGGGATTAAAGTCTTAATCGTTCCGTCGTCATTAAACTCCATACGGTTGGCATACACTTGGCGGGTAGTTCCGCCATCCCCATATTCAAGATAGAGGAAGATATATTCATCCGTTCCTTCATCATAGAATACATTGCCGTGCCCCGGCCCCCATACCTGGTTCTCGGGAGAGGAAAATAAAAAGATGTCATTGCCTTCCGGCTTTACGAAGCCGGTAAGGGGGGATTCACGGCTCATCATATAGGCATTTGCATAATTCTGATGTCCGCTCAACGTATAAATATAGTAATAGATGCCTTTGCGCTTGAACAGAACAGGGCCTTCGGAATATCCCTGACGGGGTGTTTTCAGTGACACCGGCTCACCTTCCAAATGAAGCCTGTCCGCAGAAAGGCGTGCCGCATTCCGGCGACGCCAGTAAATATATCCTGTACCGTCATCGTCAATAAAAGGTTCTCCGTCAATATCATCAATGAGAGCCGGGCTGTCGATACCGCCTTCTCCGGGAGCTAAGAGTCCCTTACTGTCAGCCAAGAAGCCCTTTCCGGGAGCAAAAAGCCCCTTACCGTCGGCAAAGCGGAAAGGACCGTCCGGGCGGTCTGCCACGAGCACATATGTCCCCATTTTCTCGTCCGGCTTCACGAATGTAGTGTACAGATAATATTTGCCGTCCTGTTCAATCACTCTTCCGGGAGCCCAGTAACGGAAATATCCTTTCTTCTTTTCGCCTTTATCATTCGTATATTCATATTCCTTCGACCAGTCGAATCCGCTAATATGAGAGCCTTCAAAGCTCCAGTTCACAAAGTCCTTCGATTTCCATACGACAGGTGTTCCGGCACGGTTCAGACCGTAATCCAAATCGGTCGTTCCATATAGATAATACGTATCACCGAACTTGGCTACGGAAGGGTCTGCCACATTATCGGGAATCAAAGGGTTGTAGTTGCGGTTGGATTTCAGCGCTTCCACTACGGAAATATCGACAGCAAAAGCTGTTCCGTGGCGGATACCCCGCGGAAAGGAAACCTGTTCGGAAACATCTTCCCACGTTTCGCCGTAATCCAGCGAACGGACAGCGCCATAACGGTGGTCACGGTATTTATCGAAATAGACATAGAGCGTATCACCTACAAAAAGAGGAGCCGGGCCTTCCGCCCAGTATTTTCCTGTAATGGGTGCAGATACTTTGGTAGGGAATCCTTTCGCTATCTTCTTCGTACGTGTGACACGCAGATTCTTTTCCGGCGGATTGGAATTTTCGTTCTTCACCACCATTATCAAGTCTTCATGCTTCGGGTCTTTCACAATGGCAGCGTCAATTACGCTGAAATCTGGGTTGAAGAACATCTTTGTCTTTGAGAAAGTGCGGAAGTCTTTCGTCGTTACGTAATAAATGCGATGATTCAGCCCCTTTTCACTTTCGCTGGTCGGCACTTCCTTATGACGGCCGGGGATGGTGGTAGCCCAAAAGATATAGTAAGTCTGCGAAGGCTCGTCATAAAACAGTTCGGGCGCCCAACAATTATGGGCTTCCGGCTCGTGCATCATCACCGGAATGGCTTGTTGCTCACTCCAGTGAATCAGGTCGCGGGAAGAGGCATATCCGATAATCCGGTCTGTCCAACTGGAAGTCCATACCATGTGGAATGTTCCGTTCGGAGACTGGCAAATGCTTGGGTCACGCATTAATTTATCTTTACCGACAGAGGGCGTCAGATAAGAGCGTCCGCCATTCAGAGGCAGCCAGTTCAGACCATCGTAACTGTATGCCAAATGCAACCCGTCTTTACTGCCATTGATAAAATAAGAAAAGAGATAGGCTTTCTCACCGGCAAAGATTGTCATTACCGACCAAAGGCTGAAAGCTATCCAGACAAATACTTTTTTCATGGTTCCTTTTAAGATTAAAAAGTTTACTTCGCAAATATAGGGCATCTCCCAAACTCCTCAAAGACAAAGAGCATGGACAATATTTCAAATACATGTAGTTTTGTACACAAACCGCCCTGTACATCCATTTTGATACAATATTCTATGTATCTGTACATCTTTCTATTTACCAAACCCTTAAAAAGCCCTACTTTAGCGGCAGATTTTCAGAAGAAATGAAAAACATATCAATTCTATATATCATGAAACGACTTTTAGTAAGTATTGCTATCGTATTTGCCGCTATACTGACCGCAGTGGGGCAAAATCACTCTTTCAGCTTATCCGGCAAGTGGAACTTCCAGATAGACCGGGAAGATACCGGCGTCAAGGAACAATGGTTCAAAAAATCCCTCGACGACTCTATCAACCTGCCCGGCTCCATGCCCGAAAAGCTAAAGGGGGATGAAGTGACCGCCCGCACCCAATGGACGGGAAGCCTCTACGACAGTTCTTACTACTTCAACCCATATATGGAAAAATACAGGATAGAGGGACAAGTAAAGCTCCCCTTTTTCCTGACTCCCGACAAACATTATGTAGGCGTAGCCTGGTATCAAAAGAAAGTTACAATCCCTTCCAACTGGAAAGGGGAAAGAATCTCCCTTTTCCTGGAACGTCCGCATATCGAAACCACCGTTTGGGTAAACCAAAAGGAACTCGGTATGCAGAACAGTCTTTGTGTTCCCCACGTCTATGACCTGACTTCTGCAGTCGCCCCCGGAAAAACGTGTCTGATTACTATCCGCATTGACAACCGCATCAAGGAAATCAACGTAGGCCCCGACTCCCACAGTATCACCGACCAGACGCAAGGCAACTGGAACGGTATCGTCGGACGAATCGAATTGCAGGCTACTCCGAAAGTACACTTTGAGAACATTCAAGTATATCCCGATTTGAGCAATCAGAAAGCGCTGGTACGCATGAATGTACAGTCCGCCTCTTCCGCCAAAGGAGAAATCACGCTTTCCGCCGAGAGTTTCAACACGGACATCCGCCACAAAGTCGCTCCCGTACAACAAACTTTCAGTATCCGTCCAGGAGACAATGCGGTTGAAATGGAACTTCCGATGGGAAAGGATTTCCTGACATGGGATGAATTCAGCCCTGCACTCTACAAACTGACAGCCACGTTGAGCAACGGTAAACAGACGGATACGAAGCAAGTGCAGTTCGGTATGCGCGACTTCAAGATAGAAGGAAAATGGTTCTATGTGAACGGCAGAAAGACAATGCTTCGCGGCACGGTAGAAAACTGTGATTTCCCGTTGACAGGCTATGCGCCGATGGATGTAGCTTCCTGGGAACGGGTATTCCGCATTTGCCGCAGCTACGGGTTGAACCATATGCGTTTCCACTCTTTCTGTCCGCCGGAAGCGGCTTTTATCGCTGCCGACCTTGTAGGTTTCTACCTGCAACCGGAAGGGCCGAGCTGGCCGAACCATGGACCGAGACTGGGTAACGGACAGCCGATTGACAAGTATCTGATGGATGAAACGATTGCTCTGACGAAAGAATATGGGAATTACGCTTCTTATTGTATGCTGGCTTGCGGCAATGAGCCTTCCGGTCGTTGGGTGGCATGGGTAAGCAAGTTTGTGGATTATTGGAAAGCGACCGACCCGCGTCATGTATATACGGGAGCTTCCGTAGGAAATAGCTGGCAGTGGCAACCTCACAATGAGTTTCATGTGAAAGCCGGAGCACGTGGATTGAGTTGGGCAGGTGCCCGTCCGGAAAGCATGTCAGACTACCGTGCAAGGATAGATACGGTGAAGCAGCCGTATGTTTCACATGAGACAGGTCAATGGTGCGTATTCCCTAATTTCAATGAAATCCGTAAGTACACCGGGGTCAACAAAGCGAAGAATTTTGAAATCTTCCGGGATATTCTGAATGATAACCATATGGGAAGTCAAAGTTACGACTTTATGATGGCTTCGGGTAAACTTCAGGCTCTCTGCTACAAGCATGAGATTGAAAAGACATTGCGCACTCCCGATTATGCTGGATTCCAGTTGTTGGCTCTCAATGATTATTCCGGTCAGGGAACTGCATTGGTCGGTGTGTTGGACGTATTCTTCGAAGAAAAAGGATATATCAATGCAGAACAGTTCAGACGTTTTTGCAGTCCGACTGTGCCATTGGCGCGTATCCCGAAATTTGTATATGCCAATAACGAAACATTCCATGCCGACATCGAAGTGTCTCATTTCGGGGCAGCTCCTTTGCAGGAAGCAAAAACGGTTTATACTATCAAGGATAAGTTCGGAAAAGTATATGCCCATGGAAGTGTAGGTACTCACAATATACCTATCGGTAATCTCTGTTCTTTGGGTAGTGTAGATATGGATTTAGCAGGAATCACTACTCCGCAGAAACTTAATCTGGAAGTACGTATCGAGGGCAGTGATGCCGTGAATGACTGGGATTTCTGGGTATATCCCGCACAAGTAGAACTGACACAGGGTGATGTATATACCACGGATACACTGGACGCCAAGGCTTTATCGGTATTGCAGGAAGGCGGAAACGTTTTGATTACGGCAGCCGGAAAGATTCAATACGGCAAAGAAGTCAAACAATACTTTACTCCGGTATTCTGGAACACTTCCTGGTTCAAGATGCGTCCACCGCACATGACGGGTATCTTCGTGAATGAATATCATCCGCTTTTCCGCCAGTTCCCGACGGAATACCACAGCAACCTGCAATGGTGGGAGCTATTGAATAAAGCACAGGTGATGCAGTTCACCGACTTTCCGGCAGAGTTCCAGCCGACTATCCAAAGCATTGATACGTGGTTTATCAGTCGCAAAATAGGAATGTTGTTTGAGGCAAAGGTATTGAACGGAAAGTTGCTGATGACCAGTATGGATATTACTTCACAGCCGGAAAAAAGAATCGTTGCCCGACAGATGCACAAAGCAATCCTGGATTATATGAATTCGGATGCTTTCCGCCCGTCAACGGTAATAACGCCGGAGCAGATACAAACGCTGTTTACTAAAGTAGCGGGAGATGTGAAGTCTTACACCAAAGATTCTCCCGACGAACTGAAACCGAAGATTAACTAAACGGATATACTTTAATTTATATTATAATGAAAACTACTATCATAGGCTTACTACTCTTGGCTACACTGACCGTCAATGCTCAAGAAGAAGTCCGCACCTACCAACTGTCGGACGCACCCCGATATAGCGAGGAGACGGGATACGGATACGACCTCACCGCCACACCCGAAAAAGGAAACAAAGCGCCTTTCTTCTTCTCTGTCCGCGTACCAGATGGAAATTACAAAGTGACCGTTCGTCTCGGAAGCAAGAAGCAGGCAGGAGTGACAACTGTACGGGGAGAATCCCGTCGTCTGTTCGTAGAGAATCTGCCGACAAAAAAAGGCCAGTTCATAGACGAGACGTTTATCATCAACAAGCGGAATCCCCGCATCACCGAGAAAGAATCCGTGCGTATCAAGGCACGTGAGAAAAAGAAACTGAACTGGGATGATAAATTGACACTGGAATTCAACGGTGACGCACCTGTATGCCAGAGTATCAATATAGAACCTGCCGACCCGTCGGTTATCACAGTTTTCCTGTGCGGCAACAGCACGGTAGTAGACCAGGATAACGAACCGTGGGCCAGTTGGGGACAGATGATTCCCCACTTCTTCGGAACAGACGTCTGCATTGCCAATTATGCGGAATCCGGCGAATCTGCCAATACCTTTATCGGAGCAGGACGCCTGAAAAAAGCATTGAGCCAAATGAAGAAAGGCGATTATCTCTTTATGGAGTTCGGACATAACGACCAGAAGCAGAAAGGCCCCGGCAAAGGAGCGTATTACTCTTTCATGACCAGTCTGAAAACATTCATTGACGAAGCCCGTGCACGCGGAGCATATCCCGTACTGGTCACCCCCACCCAACGCCGGAGCTTTGACGCGACCGGGCATATCCGCGACACGCACGAAAATTACCCGGAAGCCATGCGCTGGCTTGCCGCCAAAGAGAATGTGCCGTTGATTGACCTCAACGAAATGACCCGCACGCTCTATGAAGCCCTCGGTCCCGAAACGTCCAAACGTGCTTTCGTACATTACCTGGCAGGCACTTATCCGGGACAGACCAAGGATTTTGCCGACAACACCCACTTCAATCCTTACGGGGCTTATCAGATAGCCCAATGTGTGATTGAAGGAATGAAGAAAGCCGTCCCCGAACTGGCGAAGCATCTGAAAATCGACCCGGCATACGACCCGGCACACCCGGATGACGTGAACACTTTCCATTGGAACGAATCACCTTTCACAGAGATAGAGAAACCGGACGGAAATTAAAGAATCCCAATATTGACCGATATGAAAAGAAAAAGCATCCTTCCCCTACTCGTAGCGGGCTCGTTTTTTATAGCATGTACTCCAGCCAAACAAGCAGGAAGCAACAGCTTCGAATGGGGACAGGTTCCGCAGCAACCGGATTTGTCGTGGGCGGACAGCGTAGGAAGCCGGCAAACTCCCGGAAACAACCTAATTTTATCCGCTAATTCTTTTGGCGCAGTAGCGGACAGCACAGTGCTCAGCACGGAAGCTATCCAGAAAGCAATCGACAGTTGCGCCGTCTCCGGCGGGGGAACCGTCACTCTCCAGCCCGGATTTTATCAGACCGGGGCACTATTCATTAAAAGCGGTGTCAACCTGCAACTGGACAAAGGCGTCACCCTACTCGCCAGCCCCCATATCCACCATTATCCCGAATTCCGTTCGCGCATTGCGGGTATCGAGATGACATGGCCGGCGGCAGTGATAAACATTGTCAATGAGAAGAACGCCGCTGTCAGCGGAGAAGGAACTTTGGACTGCCGGGGAAAAGTCTTTTGGGACAAATATTGGGAAATGCGCAAAGAATACGAAACGAAAGGATTGCGCTGGATTGTAGATTACGACTGCAAACGTGTACGGGGTATTCTTGTGGAACGCAGTTCGGATGTCACCTTAAAGGGATTCACGCTGATGCGTACCGGCTTTTGGGGATGCCAGATTCTTTATTCCAACTATTGCACCATAGACGGACTGACGATTAACAATAATATAGGCGGTCACGGCCCGAGCACGGACGGCATCGACATAGATTCTTCCTGCAACATTCTGATAGAGAACTGCGATGTAGACTGTAATGACGACAATATCTGTATCAAATCGGGACGGGACGCGGACGGTTTGCGGGTGAATCTTCCTACGGAGAACGTGGTGATTCGCAATTGCATTGCCCGCAAGGGTGCAGGACTTATCACCTGTGGTAGCGAAACTTCCGGCAGTATCCGGAATGTATTGGGCTATAACCTCGAAGCTGTCGGCACTTCCGCCGTGCTCCGTCTGAAAAGCGCCATGAACCGCGGTGGGACAATCGAAAACATCTACATGACTAACGTAAAAGCCGAAAACGTCCGCCACGTACTGGCAGCAGACTTGAACTGGAACCCCAGTTACAGTTACAGCACGCTGCCCAAAGAGTATGAAGGCAAGGAAATCCCGGAACACTGGAAAGTAATGCTGACTCCGGTGGAACCAGCCGAAAAGGGATACCCACGCTTCCGCAACGTATATGTATCACGGATTAAAGCCGAAAACGTAGACGAATTTATCTCCGCTTCGGGTTGGAACGACTCTTTGCGTCTGGAAAATTTCTATCTTTACGCCATCGAAGCACAGGCTAAGAAACCGGGTAAAATCTGCTATACGAAGAATTTCAACCTGTCGGAGATTACATTGGACGTAACAGAGAAAGACGCTATCGAACTAAAGGAAAATGAACAAAGTAATATTAAATTCAACTATGCTGAAACAACTCCTGACCATCGTACTGCTGGGAATCTTGCTCATTGATGCGCAAGCACAGTCTCTGACGCCGCCTGCCGGTACTTTCCGATTAGGAATATCGCAGGTAAATGAGAGCCACTGGCTGAAACCTAAGGAAAAGACACCGGGGATTACTTTCCAATGGAAAGCCCTGCCAGATACCCGCGGATTTATATTGGAAATAGAGGTGGCATCCTCTCCCAAGGCCGATACCTTATTCTGGAGCTTCGGTGATTGCCAGCCGGATGCGGACGTGAATGTGTTTAGCGTGGAAGGGCAGGCTTTCACCTGCTATTATGGGGAAAGCATGAAATTACGGACTGTACAGGCAGTCACTCCCACCGATGATATCCGCCTGAGCGACGGGCACAAGGACGAAACTCCCCTGATGCTTTATGAATCAGGAAAAAAGACCGACCGCCCCATACTGGCGGGACGTTGCCCGCTCGTTCCCGGCAGCAGGATTTATTTCTGCTTCTACGAACAGAACGAGAAGGCGGATTATAACTACTATATGTTACCGGATATTTTTGCCCAAACCGACAAAAAATGAAAAGGATATATTTACTATTCAGTCTCTTAGTGGGGTGCATTTACAGCTATGCAGCCATCTACAACGTGAAGGATTTCGGAGCCAAAGCGGATGGAAAAACGATTGATTCTCCCGCCATCAACAGCGCGATTGAGGCTGCCGCACAAGCCGGTGGCGGAACTGTTTACCTGCCTGCCGGAGAGTATGCATGTTATTCCATACGGTTAAAAAGCAACATTCACCTGTATCTGGAACAAGGCGCACGCATCGTTGCCGCCTTTCCCGGAAAAGAGGAAGGATATGATACCGCTGAACCGAACGAGCATAATAAGTTCCAGGACTTCGGGCACAGCCATTGGAAGAACTCTTTGATTTGGGGAATCGGACTGGAAAATATAACCATCAGCGGTTCCGGACTTATCTACGGTAAAGGATTGACCCGCGAAGAAAGCCGTCTGCCGGGTGTAGGCAACAAGGCTATCAGTCTGAAAGATTGCCGGAATGTGACGCTCAAGGATTTGTCCATGCTTCACTGCGGACATTTCGCCCTGCTCGCCACCGGGGTAGACCATCTGACTATCTTGAATCTGAAAGTAGATACCAACCGCGATGGATTCGATATTGACTGTTGCCGGAATGTGCGTATCAGCCAGTGTACGGTGAATTCTCCCTGGGACGATGCCATTGTATTGAAAGCCTCTTACGGGTTAGGGCGTTTTCAGGATACGGAGAATGTGACTATCAGTGATTGTTATGTGAGCGGTTTTGACCAGGGAAGCGTAATGAACGGAACCTGGCAACTGGACGAGCCCCAGGCTCCCGACCACGGTTACCGCACGGGACGTATCAAGTTCGGCACAGAAAGTAGCGGCGGATTCCGTAATATTGCGATTACTAATTGTATCTTCGAGCATTGCAGGGGTCTGGCATTGGAAACCGTAGACGGGGGACGTCTGGAAGATATTGTTATCAGCAATATCACGATGAGGAATATTGTCAATGCTCCTATCTTTCTGAGACTGGGCGCACGTATGCGCAGTCCGGAAGGTACGCCCGTAGGTACAATGAAACGTATCCTTATCAGCGACATCAATGTATGGAATGCCGACAGCCGGTATGCTTCCATTATCAGCGGCGTGCCGGGTGCTTGCATCGAGGACGTCACTTTCCGTAATATCCACCTATATTATAAAGGTGGATACAGCGCGGAAGACGGCAAGCGTGTTCCGCCCGAACAGGAGAAAGTATATCCCGAACCGTGGATGTTCGGCACTATTCCCGCCAAAGGATTTTACGTCCGCCATGCACGGAATATCACTTTCGACGGTATCCGCTTCCATTTCGAACAGCCGGACGGACGACCACTCTTTGTAACCGATGATGTAGAAAACATAGAATATTATAATACGCCGAAAGAATGATGAATAAGAAACAATTGATATTCCTCTGCCTGCTTGCAACAGGCGGAGCTGCACAAGCTCAACAATGGCCGGACGTTCCGGCAGAAGCACGTCCCGGCACCCGATGGTGGTGGCTGGGAAGTGCCGTAGACGAAAAGAACCTGACATACAACTTGGAAGAATACGCACGTGCCGGCATGGGTGCGGTGGAAATCACTCCTATCTACGGCGTGCAAGGGAATGACGCAAACGAGATACAGTTCCTCTCTCCCCGTTGGATGGAAGTGCTCAAGCATACACAAGCGGAAGGTAAACGTACAGGTATTGAAATCGACATGAATACAGGTACGGGCTGGCCTTTTGGCGGGCCGGAAGTCAGCATTGAAGACGCAGCTACCAAGGCAATCTTCCAAACTTACGAAATAGAAGGCGGCAAAGAGATTGTTCAGGATATTAATGTGACTGACCCTAAGCAACAACCTTATTCCGTTTTAAGCCGGGTAATGGCTTATAATGAAAATGGGCAGTGTCTTAATCTGACTTCTCATGTTAAAAAAGACAAGTTGCAATGGAAAGCCCCTGCCGGTAAATGGAAAGTGGTAGCTCTCTACATTGGAAAGACACGGCAGAAAGTGAAACGGGCAGCACCGGGCGGGGAAGGATACGTCATGAACCACCTGTCAAAGAAAGCTGTCAAGAACTATCTTTCCCGCTTCGACCGTGCATTCAAGAGTAGCAAGACAAGCTATCCGCATACATTCTTCAACGACTCTTACGAGGTGTATCAAGCAGACTGGACAGACGATTTTCTGGAACAGTTTGCCCGCAGACGGGGATATAAACTGGAAGAGCATTTCCCTGAATTTCTGGATGAAAGCCGTCCCGAAGTCAGCAGACGTATCTTGTCCGATTATCGGGAGACGATTTCCGACTTGTTATTGGAGAACTTCACCTGTCAATGGACAGACTGGGCACACAAAAACGGTAGCATCACCCGTAACCAAGCCCACGGCTCACCGGGTAATCTGATTGATATTTACGCAGCCGTAGATATTCCCGAATGTGAAGGCTTCGGACTGTCACAGTTCCATATCGAAGGATTGCGTCAGGATTCATTGACCAAAAAGAATGATTCGGACTTGTCTATGTTGAAATATGCTTCTTCGGCCGCACACATTGCAGGTAAGACCTATACTTCTTCCGAAACATTCACCTGGCTGACGGAGCATTTCCGCACTTCCCTATCACAATGCAAGCCGGATATGGACTTGATGTTTGTTTCCGGTGTCAATCATATGTTCTTTCATGGAACACCTTATTCTCCGAAAGAAGCCGAATGGCCGGGTTGGTTGTTCTATGCGTCTATCAATATGAATCCGACGAACAGTATCTGGCGTGACGCTCCTTCTTTCTTCAATTATATCACCCGTTGCCAGAGCTTTCTGCAAATGGGACGGCCGGATAATGATTTCCTGATTTATCTTCCGGTATATGATATGTGGAACGAACAACCGGGACGATTGTTATTGTTCACTATCCACCACATGGATAAACTTGCTCCCAAATTTATCGACGCTATCCACCGCATCAACAACAGCGGATACGACGGGGATTACATCTCCGACAACTTCATCCGCAGCACCCGTTTCAAGGACGGACAGTTGGTTACTTCGGGCGGAACGGGTTACAAAGCATTGGTAGTGCCTGCCGCCCATCTGATGCCGGATGATGTGTTGGCGCATCTTGTAGAACTGGCCAAACAGGGAGCTACTATCGTATTCCTCGAAAACTATCCGACGGATGTACCGGGATATGCCCGACTGGAACAGAAACGTAAGAGTTACCAACGTACGCTCCGCCAACTTCCGTCTGTCTCTTTCTCCGAGACAACCGTCACTCCGGTTGGAAAGGGAAAGATTATCACAGGAACGGATTATGCGCGCACATTGGCCAGTTGCCATATTCCTTGCGAGGAAATGAAAACTAAATTCGGCCTGCAAACTATCCGGAGAGTGAATGACACGGGACATCATTACTTCATCTCTTCCCTGCAAGACAAAGGAGTGGATGGCTGGGTTACCTTAGGAACAAATGCAACCGCAGCCGCCCTCTTCAATCCGATGACCGGAGAATGTGGAGAAGCCCTTATCCGCCAGGCAGACGGCAAGACACAAGTTTATCTGCAACTGAAATCCGGCGAATCGGTTATCCTGCAAACTTATCAACAGCCTTTGCAAGCTTCCAAACCGTGGAGATATATAAAGGAACAACCTTTCAGCCTCAGCCTTGACCATGGCTGGAAACTGCACTTTGCCGAAAGCAAACCGGAAGTTCAAGGTACATTCGACATAGACCGCCCGTGTTCATGGACAAGCATCAATCATCCGGCAGCCAAAATCAATATGGGAACCGGTGTGTATTCATTGGATATCGAGCTGCCTGCCTTGAAAGCTGACGACTGGATACTTGATTTGGGAGATGTACGCGAAAGTGCCCGTGTCCGCATCAACGGACAGGAAGCGGGTTGTGTGTGGGCAGTGCCTTATCAGTTGAGAGTAGGTCATCTGCTGAAATCCGGAAAAAACCACATCGAAATAGAAGTCACGAACCTTTCTGCAAACCGAATAGCAGAACTGGACAGGCAGGGAGTGCAGTGGCGCAAGTTTAAAGAAATCAATATTGTCGATTTAAACTATCGCCCGGCTAATTACGGGCATTGGAGTCCGCTGCCTTCCGGCTTGAATAGTGAAGTGCGGTTGATTCCGGTAGATTTGATACAGAAGTAAGTGTTTATCTTTATTTGATTTCTTAAACTTCTTATCCTAAAAGACAAGCCCCTTTTCCGAATTTCGTAGAAAAGGGGCTTATTTTATAATTTAGGTTAGTCTCTACTTCTTTATCTCTGATTACAGGACAATACACAAGCATTTCTAGCTACATAGTAATCAACTGATTACGCTCTTATTTTTCTCAAAATATTTCCATGCCTATGAGAAAATATTCTCATCGTGATGAGAAATAATTCTCACTGCGATGAGAAAAAGTTCTCATATTGATGAGAATTATTTCTCATTTCGGTGAGAATAATTCTAGTGTATAATCCCATTTCAAAGAGGTTACTTTAAGCTTATTACTGCCTGCTCCAACTGCTTCAACGCACGTTCCAATGTAGTACGCGGACAAGCAATATTCAACCGCATGAAGCCTTCGCCTTCCTTGCCAAATGTTGCTCCATCGTTCAATGCCAAATGAGCATCTTCTATGAAAAGGCGGTTCAGTTCTTCCTGATTTAGTCCTAATTCACGGCAATCCAAAAAGATAAGGTAGGAAGCTTGCGGACGAATCATCTTGATGGCAGGAATATGCTCTTTCAGATAGTTTTCGGTGAAGTCCACATTTTCCTTGATATAAGCAAGTACTTGTTCAAGCCATTCAGTACCATGACTGTAAGCAGCTGCTACACTCAAGTAAGCAAACAGATGCCCTTCGCTGAACTCACTTGCTTCCATATATGTTTGGAAACGGTGACGAAGCTCCTCATTTTCTATAATTACATAAGAGCTTGCCAGTCCCGGCATATTGAACGCTTTACTCGGAGACATAAAGATGAGTGAATTCATCCGCGCTTTTTCCGAGATAAGAGCGAACGTAGGATGCTTGTATGGCGGCAAAGTCAAGTCGGCATGAATCTCGTCAGAGATGATTAATGTACCGCTTTCATGACAAATATCGGCTATTTGAGCCAGCTCCTCTTTTGTCCATACACGTCCGCCCGGATTATGAGGGTTACTTAAAATAAGCAGTTTGCAGCCCTGAATATCTTGGCGAAAACGGTCAAAATCAATATAATATTGTCCGTCTTTCAGCACTAACGGGCTAAATACAACTTCGCGTTCATTCTTCTGAGTTACCAAAAAGAAAGGATGATAAACAGGCGGCATCACCATGACTTTATCCCCTTTCTGCGTAAAGCAGTGAATAGCAAAAGCCAATCCACGGACAATGCCGGGAGTGAATGTCAGCATCTCCTCACTTACCGTCCACCCGTGGCGTGCCTGTAACCAGTTGATTATGGATTCCGACCATTCTTTGCAGGCAAAAGTATATCCGAGCACTTCATGCTCCAGGCGTTTTTTCAAAGCGTCTATCACAAAAGGGGCTGTACGGAAATCCATATCAGCTACCCACATCGGAATCAAGTCCTTGCGTCCCCAACGCCCTTCCACTCCGTCCCATTTAACGGAGTCTGTACCGTTACGGTCTATTATTTCATCAAAATTATATTTCATACTGCATGATGTTATTATGTTATGTGAGACAAAAATAGTACTTTTGTATTCAATTCAAAAAGGAACCTATGACGAAAGCATTATTTTTTGATATAGACGGAACGCTGGTCAGTTTTGAAACTCACCGCATCCCGACTTCTACCATCAAGGCATTGGAAGCCGCCCATGCAAAAGGGCACAAAATATTTATCGCTACCGGACGCCCGAAAGCTATTATCAACAACCTTTCCGAACTACAAGACCGGAATCTCATAGATGGATACATAACCATGAACGGGGCTTATTGTTTTGTCGGTGAGCAAGTTATTTATAAAAGTGCCATCCCCCAAGAGGAAGTAAAAGCAATGGCAGCTTTCTGCGAAAAGAAAGGAGTGCCTTGTATCTTTGTAGAGGAACATAACATATCCGTTTGCCAGCCTGACGAGATAGTGAAAAAGACATTCTATGATTTCCTGCATGTGAATGTTATCCCGACTGTTTCTTTTGAAGAAGCGACCAGCAAAGAGATTATACAAATGACACCTTTTATCACAGAGGAAGAAGAAAAAGAAATCCGCCCGTCTATCCCGACATGTGAGATAGGTCGCTGGTATCCATCTTTTGCCGACGTAACCGCGAAAGGAGATACAAAGCAAAAGGGGATTGATGAAATCATCCGTTACTTTGATATTAAGTTGGAAGATACGATGTCATTCGGAGATGGTGGAAACGACATCAGTATGCTTCGCCATGCCGCTATCGGAGTAGCTATGGGACAGGCAAAGGATGATGTAAAAGCTGCCGCCGATTACGTGACGGCTCCCATTGACGAGGACGGAATCAGCAAAGCGATGAAACATTTCGGAATCATTGAATAAAAAGGATTTACTATACTTACAAGAATGAGCGTAGACACTAACAACGCTGAGTTTCAGGATGCCCTGAACTTGATTCAATATACACGCCAGTCGGTCTTTCTGACCGGAAAGGCGGGGACAGGGAAATCTACATTCCTGCGTTACGTCTGCGAGAATACGAAAAAGAAACATGTCGTACTTGCTCCGACGGGTATTGCCGCAATCAATGCCGGGGGAAGCACGATGCATAGTTTCTTTAAACTTCCCTTTTATCCGCTATTGCCGGACGACCCGAACCTCAGCCTGCAACGGGGACGCATCCACGAGTTTTTCAAATATACCAAACCACACCGGAAGTTACTGGAACAGATAGAACTGGTGATTATTGACGAGATTTCAATGGTGCGGGCGGATATTATTGATGCCATCGACCGTATCCTGCGCGTATATTCCCATAACTTACGTGAGCCTTTTGGTGGAAAACAGTTGTTATTGGTAGGCGATGTCTTCCAGTTGGAACCTGTCGTGAAGAACGATGAGCGGGAAATATTAAACCGATTCTACCCTACTCCCTACTTTTTCTCTGCACGGGTATTCGGTCAGATAGATTTGGTGTCTATCGAACTACAAAAGGTTTATCGGCAGACTGACCCTGTTTTTGTCGGTGTCCTTGACCACATTCGTACTAATACTGCCGGAGCTGCGGATTTGCAACTGTTGAATACCCGATATGGAAGTCAGATTGAAGAATCGGAAGCGGATATGTATATCACGCTTGCTACCCGAAGGGATACGGTAGATTCAATCAATGAGAAGAAACTGGCCGAACTTCCGGGAGAACCGATTACTTTTGAAGGAGTAATCGAAGGAGACTTTCCCGAAAGTAGTCTACCTACCTCACAAGAGCTTGTATTAAAACCCGGTGCACAGATTATCTTTATCAAGAACGACTTTGACCGTCGTTGGGTGAATGGTACGATTGGTGTCATTGCCGGCATTGATGAGGAAGAGGAAACGATATACGTTATCACTGATGACGGAAAAGAATGTGACGTGAAACGGGATTCATGGCGCAATATCCGCTATCGTTACAACGAAAAGACGAAAGAGATTGAGGAAGAAGTACTGGGTAGTTTCACGCAATATCCTATCCGGTTGGCTTGGGCTATTACTGTTCACAAGAGCCAGGGATTGACTTTCAGCCGGGTAGTCATTGACTTTACAGGCGGAGTATTTGCTGGTGGACAAGCGTATGTCGCACTTAGCCGTTGCACTTCACTGGATGGTATCCAGCTCAAAAAGCCGATTAACAGGGCAGATGTTTTCGTCCGTCCCGAGATTGTGAACTTTGCAGGACGTTTCAATAACCGACAAGCCATTGACAAGGCATTGAAACAGGCACAGGCAGATGTACAATATGCCGCAGCCGCACGTGCTTTCGACAAAGGAGATATGGAAGAGTGTCTGGAACAATTTTTCCGAGCTATTCATTCCCGCTATGATATAGAAAAACCTGTCCCGCGCCGCTTCATCCGCCGGAAACTCGGTGTCATCAACACCTTGAAAGAACAGAATAAAAAGCTCAAGGAACAGATGAAGGAACAGCAGGAACGTCTGCGCCAATACGCACATGAGTATCTGTTAATGGGAAATGAGTGTATCACTCAGGCACACGACGCACGTGCCGCCCTTGCCAACTATGACAAGGCGCTCAGTCTCGACCCGAACTACGTGGATGCCTGGATACGAAAAGGAATCACGCTCTTTAACAACAAAGAATATTTTGATGCGGAGAACTGTTTCAATACGGCTGTAAATCTTCATCCGGCAAATTTCAAAGCTGTTTATAACCGGGGAAAGCTTCGACTAAAAACAGAAGATACGGAAGGAGCCATTGCCGACCTGGATAAAGCGACAAGCCTGAAACCGGAGCATGCCGGTGCACATGAACTATTCGGTGACGCTTTGCTGAAAGCAGGAAAAGAAGTGGAAGCTGCGTTACAATGGAGAATCGCAGAGGAACTGAAGAAAAAGAGAAAGTAATAAATCTATATAAATGAAAAAGACGGAAACCGACCGTTTTCTTCCTCACCGACCAACACATCGTTCCTCACCGAGGAAAGCCCCGTTCCCCACCGAGGAAAAGGTCGTTGCTCACCGAGGAACGAATCCCCCACTTACAACGCCTTGGAAAGCCATTGTCTACTTTGGAGAGCTACACGCAAATATATTTACAGATTAAGTTATCATCCCCTACTCTCTATCCTCAACCGTCCCTAACACAATCCCGTACTTTGGATTCTGCTAATTTAAAAATAAGAATCCCTAAAAAAAACTCTTTTACCCCTTATTATCAAAAAGTTTTATTAATTTTGTTCCTTGCATATAATCAGACTCTTAAAATAGAAGCAAATGAAAAAAGGTTTGAAAATCGCAGCTATCACCGTAGGAGTAATTATCATTCTGATGCTCCTTCTTCCTTTCGCCTTCCAGGGTAAGATAGCCGATATCGTAAAGACAGAAGGCAACAAGATGCTCAACGCTCAATTTGACTTTAAGAAACTCAACATTAGCCTGTTCCGTAACTTCCCGCAGGCTTCTGTCACTCTCGAAGATTTCTGGCTGAAAGGTACGGGAGAATTCGCAAACGATACCCTTGTACAAGCCGGAGAAGTTACTGCCGCCATTAATCTATTCTCACTTTTCGGAGATAGTGGCTATGATATTTCTAAAATCTTCATTGAAGACACCAAGCTGCACGCCATTGTATTGCCGGACGGTCAAGTCAACTGGGACATCATGAAACCGGACACGACCGCAACCGACGAAACACCAGCCGTTGACGAAGAAGAATCTTCTCCTTTCAAAGTGAAGCTACAACGTTTCGTCATCAAAAACATGAATCTGGTCTATGATGACCAACAAGGGAAAATGTATGCTGATATCCGCGACTTCAACGCTATCTGCGCAGGAGACTTGGGAAGTGAACATACTACCCTGAAACTGGAAGCGGAAACTAAATCCCTGACTTACAAGATGAACGGGATTCCTTTCCTGGCAAATGCCAATATCTCCGCAAAGATGGATGTAGATGCCGACCTCGCCAACAACAAATACACATTAAAGGATAATACGATTCGTCTTAACGCCATCCAAGCCGGCATCGACGGCTGGGTAGCCTTGAAAGACCCGGCTATCGACATGGATTTGAAACTTAATACGAATGATATCGGTTTCAAGGAAATTCTTTCGTTGATTCCTGCTATCTACGCGACTGAGTTCTCCAGCCTGAAAACAGACGGAACCGCCACCCTTACCGCAACAGCCAAAGGTATCCTGCAAGGAGACACCGTTCCTTCATTCAATATTGATATGCAAGTCAAAAATGCCATGTTCCGCTATCCGGCTTTACCGGCAGGCGTAGACCAAATCAATATTAGCGCTAACGTTCAGAATCCGGGTGGAAATATTGACCTGACTACCGTTGACATTAATCCGTTCAGCTTCCGTCTGGCTAACAATCCGTTCAGTCTGACTGCCAACGTGAAAACTCCAATCAGCGACCCGGACTTTAAAGCCGAAGCAAAAGGTATTCTCAACTTGGGCATGATTAAGCAGGTATATCCGCTTGGAGACATGGAATTGAACGGGACAATCGACGCCGATATGCAAATGTCGGGACGTCTCTCCTACATCGAACAGGAACAGTATGAACGTATGCAGGCTGCCGGCACCATCGGACTGACGGGTATGAAGCTGAAAATGAAAGATATGCCGGATGTAGAGATTAAGAAGTCACTTTTCACTTTCACTCCGAAATATCTCCAGTTGAGCGAAACGACTGTCAATATAGGCAAGAACGACATCACTGCCGACAGCCGGTTTGAAAATTATATCGGTTACGTACTGAAAGGAACGACCTTAAAAGGTACGCTGAATATCCGTTCCAACTATTTCAACCTGAATGATTTCATGACTGCTTCCGCAGATGAAACTGCTACACCGGACGCAGCGGCTACCGATTCTGTACCTACTTCCACCGGAATTGTTGAAGTGCCGCGCAACATTGACTTCCAGATGGATGCCAATCTGAAACAGGTATTATTCGACAAGATGTCTTTCAACAATATGAACGGCAAACTTATCGTAAAAGACGGTAAGGTAGACATGAAGAATTTATCCATGAGTACTATGGGCGGAAACGTGGTCATGAACGGATATTATTCGACCGCGAACGTGAAGAAACCGGAACTGAAAGCCGGATTCAAACTGTCGAATATCGTCTTCGCTCAGGCTTATAAAGAACTGGATATGGTACAGAAGATGGCTCCTATCTTCGAAAACCTGAAAGGAAATTTCTCCGGCAGCATCAATGTATTGACAGATTTGGATGCAGCCATGAGCCCTGTATTGGATACGATGCAAGGCGATGGCAGCCTTTCTACCCGCGACCTCAGTTTAAGCGGAGTGAAAGCAATCGACCAGATTGCCGATGCTGTGAAGCAACCAAGCCTGAAAGATATGAAGGTGAAAGATATGACACTTGATTTCATCATCAAAGACGGACGTGTAGAAACGAAACCGTTCGATATTAAGATGGGAGATTACAATCTGAATCTTTCCGGCAGCACGGGACTTGACCAAACCATTGATTATACAGGAAAAATCAAGTTGCCTGCATCCGCGGGAAATATCTCCAAACTAATGACTCTCGACCTAAAAATCGGCGGTTCGTTTACTTCTCCCAAAGTCAGTGTCGATACCAAGAGTATGGCAAGCCAGGCTGTTGAAGCCGTAGCCGATGAGGCTATCAGCAAACTCGGTCAGAAACTGGGTCTGGATTCTGCCGCTACTGCCAACAAAGACTCAATCAAGCAGAAAGTAACGGAAAAAGCTGCTGAAAAGGCGCTGGATTTCCTAAAGAAGAAACTTAAATAAAGAAGATGGGAAGGAGAAGAAGTTATGCTTCTGAAGCTATATGATAAAAATAACAACCCGCAGGATTTACAACGAGTAATTGATATCCTGAATGACGGCGGACTCATCATCTATCCTACCGATACGATGTACGCCATCGGCTGCCACGGTCTGAAAGAGCGTGCAATAGAGCGGATATGCCGAATTAAAGAGATAGACCCGCGAAAGAACAACCTGTCTATCATCTGTTATGACTTGAGCAGTATCAGCGAATATGCTAAAGTAGACAATAGCGTATTCAAGCTTATGAAGCATAATCTTCCGGGACCATTCACCTTTATCCTGAACGGTACGAACCGTTTGCCCAAGATTTTCCGCAACCGGAAAGAAGTCGGTATCCGCATGCCGGACAATAACATTATCCGTGAGATTGCCCGGTTGCTCGACGCTCCCATTATGACTACCACCCTACCATATGAAGAACATGAGGATTTGGAATACATGACTGACCCCGAACTTATAGACGAAAAGTTCGGTGATATAGTAGATTTGGTCATTGACGGGGGAATCGGGGGAATAGAACCCTCGACCGTAGTAAAATGCACAGAGGACGAGCCGGAAATCGTACGTCAAGGGAAAGGCTGGCTGGAAGAGAACTAATCTCTTCTCCTGCCGGAAATTCAATTATAACAAAATGGGCTGCAATCAATTAAACACTGATGCAGCCCATTTTTTATAGAGTTTATCCTCGTCTTACTTAATCAAAGATTCCGGGTCCAAGTGAGTAGACTCGATATCCTTAAAGTAGCGGTAAGTGCCCACTTTCAATTCAACAGTAGCAGCATCGTCACAAACGATAATACCCTTTTCATGCATCTGCAAAGCACTGATAGTCCACATCTGAGTGATGGCACCTTCTACAGCATGATACAAAGCACGTGCCTTGTTATGACCGTTCACGATAATCATCACTTCTTTTGCAGAAAGTACAGTACCCACACCCACTGTCAATGAAGTCTTGGGAACTTTGTTGATGTCATTATCAAAGAAACGTGAGTTGGCAATGATAGTATCCATTGTCAATGTCTTCTGACGAGTGCGTGAAGTCAGGGAAGAACCCGGTTCGTTGAATGCGATATGTCCGTCGGGACCAATACCACCCATAAACAAGTCGATACCACCGTAAGACTTAATCTTTTCTTCATAACGTGCACATTCAGCATCCAAGTCAGGAGCGTTGCCATTCAGGATATTTGTATTCTCCGGTTTGATGTCGATATGGCTGAAGAAGTTATTCCACATAAAAGAATAGTAGCTTTCCGGATGTTCTTTCGGCAATCCTACATATTCGTCCATGTTGAATGTCACTACATTTTGGAAGGAAACGATACCTTTCTTATTCAAGTCAATCAACGCTTTGTACATACCCAGAGGAGAAGAACCTGTAGGGCAACCCAATACAAATGGTTTTTCAGGAGTCGGATTAGCAGCCTTTATTTTTGCAGCAACATAATGTGCAGCCCACTGAGATACGGACTGGTAGTCCGGTTGAATAATTAATCTCATAAGTCGATTGTTTTATAGGTTAGTAATAAATATATTATCTCATTCACTGTTTTAACGGTCTTTCTTCAAGCGCTCCGCCATTGCACGCGCCAGGTTTTCGCATTGGGTATAGGTAATGTCTTTCATCGCCTGCTTCATCTCTACCGGGTCGCCTATCAACTCAAATTTGCTCTTTTCTGCAAATTCAGCCAGACGCTTCACAGCAGCACCTGCCCATGTGAAAGAACCGAAATAGCCTAAATAGCGACCTTTCACCTCACGCAACAGAATCTTTGAAAGCAACGCTTCCACTTCTGGGAAAATCTGGTTGCTGTAAGTAGGAGAACCGATGATTAATCCCTTATAACGGAAAATATCCGCTATGATATAAGAAGGATGACTCTTCGTCACATTGTGCATAACGATGTTCTTGATTCCCTGTGCCGAAAGTTCCGCCGCAATAGCCTCAGCCATTTGTTCCGTATTTCCATACATGCTTCCGTATGCGATAACTACGCCCTCGTCCGCATCATAACGGCTCAAACGGTCATAGATACCTATCACTTTGGCTATATTCTCCGTCCATACCGGACCGTGGGTAGAGCAAATAGCAGAAATAGGAAGTCCGCCGAGTTTCTGCAACGCTTTTTGCACGGGGCTTCCATATTTACCAACGATGTTTGAATAGTAGCGAACCATTTCTCCCCAGTACTTATCTACATTCATACGGGCATCCAAGAAACCGCCGTCCAGCGTACCGAAACATCCGAATCCGTCACCGGAGAAAAGAATTCCATCCGTTTCGTCAAATGTCATCATCGTTTCCGGCCAGTGTACCATCGGAGTCATATAAAAACGTAGTTTATGACGTCCCAAAGCCAGAAAGTCTCCGTCTTTCACCAGATATTGTTCTCCGGTCACGCCATAAAAACCTTCAATCATACCGAATGTCTGCTTGTTGCCTACAATGATAATTTCCGGATAGTGCTGCTTAATCAATCGGATAGAACCGGAGTGGTCAGGTTCCATATGATTTATAATCAAATAGTTAATGGGACGTTCTCCAATCACCTGCTTAATCTTACGCAAGTAGACTTCAAAATAACAGATATCCACCGTATCCACCAATGCCACCATTTCATCATCAATCAGATAAGAGTTGTATGAAACCCCATAGGGTAATGGCAACATCGCCTCAAATCTATGCTTGTTACGGTCATTTACTCCCACATAGTGGACATTTCCTTTAATTCTTGTTTTATGTTCCATTCTTTAAGTTACATTAAAAAGTCTCTCTCACCACCCGATATTCCCCAAATAGATATTTATCAGGTAGTAAATTTATCGTCTGCAAAAATAATCCTTTTTTCCGAATCCTTGTACTTCTTTCCTTGATAAGCACCTCTTTCTTTCATTCTTTTTTGTAAACGCGCTACAAATTCATAATTTTTCAGCCCCCAGTCAGGAGCTATTAATAAATCTTTAGGAGATTGGGAGACAAAGCGCTCCACTACTATATCGGGACGGAGATGTTCTACATAGTCAATCACTAAATCAATATATTCGTCCACTTCCGCAAACAAATGAAAATCAACGGGATTCTCAGCATATTCATGAGCCATGCGCGTGCCGCGAATCAGTTGCAACTGATGAATTTTCAGAGTGCTCAACGGCAGCTCCGAAAGTATTTCCGCCTGTTCCACCATCGTGTCATGTGTTTCTCCCGGAAGTCCGAGGATGACATGTCCGCCTGTCAGGATACCACAAGCAGCAGTCCGCCCGACCGCTTCTGCTGTATCCGCATAAGTATGCCCCCTATTTATACGTTGCAGAGTCTTGTCGCAAGCACTTTCTATTCCATATTCCACCATGAGAAAAGTATGCCTGTTCAACTCTTCCAAATAGCGTAACAAGCCTTCCGGCATACAATCCGGACGCGTTCCTATCACCAAACCTACGACATCTTTCACCTCTAGCGCCTCTTCATACTTACGTTTCAATCCTTCCAATTCCGCATAAGTATTGGTATAAGCCTGAAAATAGGCCAGATATTTCATATCCGGATATTTATGGGCAAAAAAACATTTGCCTTCCTCCAGTTGGGTAGCGATGGATTTCTCCGTCCGGCAATAATCCGGGTTGAAAGTCTGGTTGTTGCAATAAGTACAACCACCCCACCCTTTCGTCCCGTCCCGGTTGGGACAGGTAAAACCAGCATTCAATGAAATCTTTTGTACTTTGTAAGGAAAATACTTACGCAAGAAAGCCGGAAAATCATTATATAGAAAAGAAGTTGACATATCCATTCTGTTCATTCATTATTTAATCTACAAACATAAGAAAAATCAACGAGGTAAAAAAAGATGCCCCAAAATATCTTCAATATATCAAAATAATCATAAATAGCATAAGATATTTTAATAATTATTGCATTTCAAAAAACTATTTAGTTAGCTTTGCCTTGATTTTAGGCATTGACGGGAGGATACTTGTGAAAGTCTTGTGCAATTTATTCCCCAATTATGATTTCATCTCACCATACCCCATGCAACTCTTGTCAATAAAATTATCCCTTTTATATTCCTAATAAGAATATAAAGGGGATTTTGGTTTAAATAACTATCGTTTATTTAAGTTTCAATAAAGTCAGGGCGCAATTGTAATTCTTGGGGGATTTGGTTCAGGACACAGCCATATCCCTAAAAATTGATTCATCCCCATGCGGAAATAAACCAAATCTCCAATTATCTGTATCCAAACTAGCTAAAAACTCTCTTACTGATTTTTATGCTATAATCCGGTTTCAGCCGTTTCAGTTTTATTCGCAAACGCCTTGGCAAAAGGGGATAGCGGCTGAAGGCGGAAAAAAAATCCCCTGCGAGAATAGGTTGTAGCCAGGGGAAAGTGCTTTCAGCGCATTCAGCTTTTTCAGACTTGACAATAGAGCTATATATTCACCGTGGTAGGTATATATACTCACCGTACTGGATCTATATGCCCACCACGCGGGGTATATAGATCCATCACCCAGGTAAAAGTGGGTGGCACGTGGTTAAATTATACACTTTTGCATTCAGGAGTGACTTCAGCCAAAAACACCGATGAAAAGGGACTTTTTTGAAGAACTGAAAGCTGAAGGCGTTTTTTTACTTTTTATATTTGGTAGGAGATTTAGCTGTAACAAGTAGGAGACTTGACTGCAACAAGTACTACACTCAATGAAATGATATAGGAGACTTGAGTAAGTCAAATACATGGCTCGGCTTACTTCAGTACTGCTTTGATTCATCCCAGCACCGGAATGAATCTTTTCTAAGGATTTCTTTATGCTTCTACAGTATTTTCTGTCGATTCCGGGTTAAAAAGCTGATGAATAGCGGATAAAAACCGATAAAAAAATCAATTAATAAATCCCGGATTCGTATATTTGCCACAATTCACAACCACAAATAGCACGCTTCAAAACAGATTCTTACACCTTGTAGCCAACTAAAAACAAAAAATACTAGGTGAAAAACAAATATTGCACATAGCTGTATCTGTATTATCATACTTTTGTAGCGATGAATGAACTCTTTCAGGAGTTTTATGAATTATCAAACAACAACCATTAATTAATAAACATGCAAAGAATGTCTAACAAAGTGAAAAACATGCGCTCTTTATTGCTAATGCTATTTTCAGCAATATCGCTTAGCGTATCTGCGCAAACGATTACCGTAAAAGGTAACGTGAAAGACACCAGCGGAGAGCCTGTCATTGGAGCCTCTGTTGTAGAAAAAGGTAATACGACCAACGGTACGATTACAGATTTAGATGGTAATTTCTCTATTAAAGTAGACGGTAAGAAAACATTAGTGATTTCATATATAGGTATGAAAACACAGGAAATAGCCGTTCAAGGTAGAAAGACAATCAACGTACAGATGGTCGATGACTCAAAAGCATTGGACGAAGTCGTAGTTATAGGTTATGGCACGGTGAACAAAAGAGACCTGACGGGTTCCGTAGCATCCGTAAGCTCAAAAGACTTGGCTGCCGTTCCTGTAGCAAGTGCCACAGAAGCTCTTACCGGCAAACTTGCCGGTGTAAGCATCACTACTACAGAAGGTTCTCCTGATGCAGATATTAAAATTCGTGTTCGTGGTGGCGGTTCGTTGTCGCAGGATAACTCTCCTCTCTATATAGTAGATGGATTTCCCGTTTCAAGTATCAGTGATATCGCTCCTTCCGAAATCCAAAGCATTGACGTTCTGAAAGATGCGTCTTCTACTGCGATTTATGGTGCCCGTGGTGCTAATGGTGTTATCATCGTTACTACCAAGAGCGGCAAGGAAGGTAAGACACAAGTAGATTTCGGTGCTTCTTTCGGTTTCAAGCAGGTAACAAAACTGACTGAAGTGTTAAGCCCGTACGACTTTGTTGCTTACCAGCGTGAAATCGGTTCCTTAGATTATGGTAACTTTGCCGATATGGACATTTGGCGTTCTATTGGCGGTATCGACTATCAGGATGAGATGTTCGGACGTACAGGAAACCAACAACAATATAATGTGAACGTCAGCGGCGGAACAAAACAACTGACTTACAGTGTCAGCTACGCTCACAATGAAGAGAAGAGCATCATGCTCAATTCCGGCTTCAAGAAAGATAATGTAAACGCTAAAATCAAATCAGAGTTGAGCAAATGGATGACATTGGACTTTAACGCCCGTTTAAGTTATTCCACTATCGACGGTTTGGGTGGTGGAGCCGATACAAACGAATCCAACGCAGCCAACTCAACAGTAGCCAACGCAGTTGTATTCCGTCCGGTTAATTCACTGAAATACAGTGACGATGATGAAGAGAACAGTTCGGCACAACAGAAGTCTCCATTGGAACGCTTGCTTGCGACAGATAAGGCACGCAACACTTTCAACCAAAACTATAACGTAGGTTTAAACTGGAAACCATTCAAGAACTGGACATTCCGTTCTGAATTCGGTTACGGATGGAAGTATGACGATACGGAACAATATTGGGGAGTAGACGCAGTATCCAACTCTAAATACGGATACAATGGCCAGCCACAGGCTTATTTATTAAGAGAGAAAACTATGAACTGGCGTAATGCCAACACTGTGACTTATGATAACAAGAAGTTATTTAAGGGTCGCGACAAACTGAATGTACTGTTAGGACACGAAATAAGCAGCAGCCAGAAAAAATCAATAGAAAATGTATCTGTCGCTTTCCCTGTTACCATGAATTTTGATGATATGAAAGCCAATATGGGGGCGGGCAAAGCTCTTGCCAACCAGTCCACTATTGCTGCAAAAGAAAACATACTATCTTTTTTCGGTCGTGTAAACTATAGCATGATGGATAAATATCTGCTTGCCGTTACAGTACGCGCGGACGGTTCCAGCAAGTTCAGTTCAGGAAACCGTTGGGGTGTTTTCCCGTCAGCCGCTTTGGCATGGCGTGTATCCGACGAGGCCTTCATGAGAAACACTCAAGACTGGCTGTCGGCATTGAAACTGCGTTTGAGCTTCGGTACCGCCGGTAATAACCGCATCAACTCCGGTTTGCTTGCCACGACTTATTCATTGGGTGGCAATGACGCGCGCAACCCGTTCTTCAACGGCGAAAACACCACTATGCTCGAGCATGGTACTAACCTTTATAATCCCGACCTAAAATGGGAAACTACAGTAACCCGTAACTTCGGTATTGATTACGGATTCTGGAATAACCGTATTTCCGGTGCTATCGACTTATACTGGAATACTACCAAAGACTTGTTGATGCGTACTGAAATCCCTTCTCTTTCCGGTTACAACTACCAATATAAGAATTTCGGACAAACATCCAACAAGGGTGTGGAACTCTCTGTCACCGCGGTCCTGTTTGACAAGAAGAACTTTTCTTTGAACTTTAACGCCAACATCTCTTACAACCGTAACCACATTGATAAACTGAACACTGATTCTCCCTGGCAAAGCAGTAACTGGTCAGGTAGTACAATGGCTAAATACGAAGACTTCCGCGTAGAGAAAGGCGGACGTTTGGGCGAAGTTTGGGGATATAAGACCAACGGTCACTATACTGTATATGATCCTGTCAGCAACCCTACCGGCGAACTTGTCTGGGGTGGCAGTGAATGGACATTGAAAGACGGTATGCAGGACAACAGTCCTACCATCACAGGTGGTAAATACTATCCGGGCGGGCTGAAACTGGAATGTGATAAAGACGGCAACCCTCTCAAACAACGTCTAGGTAACACAATTGCTCCGACAACCGGCGGTTTCGGATTTGATGGTCGTGTAGGCAACTTTGACTTCAACGTATTCTTCAACTATTCTGTTGGAAACGTAATTGTCAATGGTACGAAACTGGCTTCCTCTTTCCGGTCAGGCTCAAGAACCGGTTACAACCTCAACAATGATTTCAGATTGTCCAACCGCTACACTTGGATTGACCCGGAAACTGGTTTGAACTTGTCTTCTAGCTCCACAGACGTACTTAACACTTATGGTGACATGAATGCCGCAGGATTACGCCTGAATGAAATAAACGCTAATGCCAATATGTACAATCCAGCCAGCGCCACTACCATGCAACTGATAGATTATGCTGTAGAGAAAGCTTCGTTCCTGCGTTTGAACAACATAACTATCGGATATTCTCTTCCGAAAACCATCGTTAAGAAAGCATTTATCCAGAATGTAAGAATCTATCTGACAGGATACAACCTGTTCTGTTGGACTAATTACAGTGGTGCAGACCCTGAAGTCGACACCAGCAGCAAGAAAAATGCAATGACTCCGGGTATCGATTACGCTGCTTATCCTAAGAGCCGTACATTCGTCGGTGGTATTAACGTTACATTCTAATTAAAACATGAAACAGATTTATCGTATGAAAATATATAAGACATTATTCCTGGGGATAGGCCTCATTGCCCTGTCTTCCTGTTCGGATTTCCTAAATCAGACCTCACCGTCTGAACTGGATAATGAATCAACTTTTAATAATGCCTATTATGCAGAATTGGCACTCAATAAAGTTTACGGTAGCCTGACGCAAGACCAGACTTACTCTAACTTCATGCCTATCATCGCAGGAACCAACACCGATTGTGAATTAATTGACGGTTTGGGTGCCGATGCCAGCAATACTTCAAGCGAACGTGGTAATATGAACTACAATGCTAATCCGGGATGGGCACAACTCTCAAAGGTATGGGATGCGATGTACGGAGTGATCGAGAATGCCAATCTCGTAGTGGATGGTATCAACAACAGCCAACTGATACAACAACCGGGAGCAACCCGCACTAGCATGATGAGGTTCCGTGCCGAAGCCATGACCTTGCGTGCTATGGTCTATTTCGACATGATTCGTCTGTTCGGAGATATCCCTTTCAAGACTGAAACTTCCCAAAGCGACTTGTCTAATGTTTATATCGGCAAGACAGACCGTGACGATATCATGGACGAACTGATGCTCGAACTCGACGAAGCTATCGAATATTTACCCTGGGCGGGTGAAGACGGTCATACTACCGAACACGTCAGTAAAGGTTATGCTCACGCATTATTGGCTAACATCGCAATGACACGCGCCGGATATGCTATCCGCGAACAAGCGAAAGACGGGTATATCAGAGGAAATAACAGTGATGACACCTACCCTACCCAACGTTGCAGTAATGCCGAACGTCAGGAACTATTCAAATTGGCAGAAAAACACCTTGTTGCTGTCATCGGTTCGGGAAAGCATAACTTGAATCCTTCTGTTGAAGAATACTGGCGTTTGATGAATATCGGACGACTTGACCAGACTTATCAGGAAAACCTGTTTGAAATACCGATGGGACTGAATAAAAGCGGAGAGTTGGGATATACTATCGGATACCGTATAAATGGTGCCAGCACTTTGTTCGGTCCGAAAGGCAACTCATCCGGCAAGTTGAAACTGACTGCTCCTTATTATCTGTCATTCGGTGAAGGAGATATTCGCCGCGAACTGACTTGTGCCATCTCACAGCTCTCTACCGATAAGAATACCAAAGAATTTAAAGAATCTATGTTGGGCAATTCACCTTTCGGCATTTACTGTGGCAAATGGGATTATCGCAAGATGATGGAAAATACAGAATGGTATGCAGCCGTACTTGCCAGTGACCAGAAAGTATGTTCCGGAATCAATGTAGTGAAAATGCGTTACGCACAAGTATTACTGATGTATGCTGAAGTGGTAAACGAACTTCACGGTAAAGATGCGACAGCCGAAGGTTGTACGTTGACAGCCACAGGAGCACTGAAAAAAGTACACGATCGTGCTTATACCGATGCCAATAAACGCGACGCAGCCTGGACTGCCTTAATGCAGAAAAATTTCTTCGACGCTATCGTTGACGAAAATGCATGGGAACTGGCAGGCGAAGGTGTTCGTAAGTTCGACCTGATTCGTTGGAATCTGTTGAGTGAAAAAATAGACGAGTTCAAGACTGAATATACAAATGCTGTATACAACGGTACATATCCGCAGTATGTAAACTACAAATATCGCACGGACAATCCGATGTATATAGATATGACTTCTCTTGTATTTGGAGCCAAAGTGAGTGGATATGAAAACAAGAGTTTCTTCGGGGCTGAAACGACTGACAAGGAACAGAAAAATCTGAAAATAAACTTGCCTAGCATTTCAGGAGGACTGAATAAATCTGTGAAGAATCGTTACTTATTGCCGATAGCTTCCACTACAATATCTACCTCAAACGGTAAACTACATAACTCATATGGTTATTCGGATTAATCTTAAAATCGTAAAATGATGAAGAATATAAAAAACATATTGGGAACGGGAGCTTTCATGCTCCTTGCCTCTCTAGCTGTATCTTCGTGTACAGAGAAAAGTGATTGGGACATCGACTCTTCTTACAGCCGCCCTTTCGGAACTGATGAAAACGGAATCGGTGTAGAAACTGATAGCAAAGTAGCCAGAGCGGTAGTGACATGGAGTGCAACACCGAACACGGACTATTACCTTATCGAAATCAGCCCGAATGAAATGACGGATGAAACTCCGATGGGTTCAGACGAAAACGACAGCCAGGTATATGGAAACGATCCGACAAACCGCATCACGAAGTCACCTTACACCATAGATAATCTGAGCGCAAATACAACTTATTATCTGCGTATCAAGTCTGTTTCAGGTGGTAAAGAATCTCTTTGGGTGAATTATAAAAAGACTTTTGCTTCCGTTAAGGAAGAAGCAATCCTGAATATTCCATCCTCTGAAGATCTGCCGCAAGGTCAGGGAAAGGTACGTATGTCATGGGAAGCCGGACTAGCAGTAGACCACTTCGAGATCGTAGCAACCGGCTCTACAGATGTAACCTCACGTGACATATCTTCGACAGAAGTTGCAGCAGGCGAAGCATGGATTGAAAATCTGAAATCGTTCACAGAATATACAATCAGTATTTATAACGGAAACACTTTGCGCGGTTCGCAGACTGTTACTATTCCCGGATTGGAAATCGAATCTGCAATCAGTGATATTACAGCTAATTCGGCTATATTCTCTTGGGAAGAAACAGTTGACGTAAATGAATATGCTTGTGTTCCTTCTACCGAAGGAGTGCCTGAATCGGGTATTAAATTATCAGCAGAAGAAATCGCTGCACATAAAGTAACCATTACAGGTCTGGCTTCCAGTACAGAATATACAGCTTATGCATTTGCAAACGGTTCTATTTGTTCACGTATCACGTTTACGACGAAAAAAGGTAAGCCGACTGACTATGATGAATCATTAACATTAAGCGAAGCAGAAAGTAAATGGAGTACATTATCAGGTAGTATACTTATTACAATAGACAGTGATATTACATTTGGTGAAAAAATGATTCCTACAAATGTAACCAAAATCCTGTTCTGGGGTGAAGGTGAAACTCAACCGACATTAACTTATACTGGTGAGTTTAATTTCGGCGGACAACTTCAAGAAGTAGAGTTTTACAATTTGAATATTGCATCAACCGGCAACAACATACTTATTAATCACAACAGCAATGCCGGTTCTGCTGATGTATTGAAATTTACTTCATGTACATTAAAAAATCAACGCGGGTTGATTCGCATGAGGTCAAATGCCAAGCCGGCAATGGAAATTCAAATAGACGATTGTATAATTGAAGATTTAGGTTATCATACGGCTTCCGGTTCAGGAATATATGGTATTATTGATACAAGTGGCAGTAGCGCATTAACAACAGTTACATTCAGTATGACTCGTACAACATTCAGTCCGAGCAGTAATGCATACGCAACCGGCCCTCTGATCCGTTTCCTTAAAACCCAAACAGTTACTACAACAATTGAGCAATGTACATTCTATAAATGTGTTTCTGGACAAACTTTATTTAGAGAACTCAATCTCGCAACATTGAAAATATCGAATGTACTGTTTAGTGGTTCAGGTTTGAAAATATTGAATAAGGCAGATGAAAAGCCTGCTACGACAATAGGAAGCAATGTATATGTAAGTTCTGACTGTAAACTTTCCAACATATGGGATAATCTGACAATTAATGAGATTCCAATGTCAACAGACCAGATATTTACAAGTACAGGAACAGATGGACTTAACCTTATCTATGGAGCAGATGTACCCGAACAATATAAAATTGGCGATCCACGTTGGAACAAATAACTAAATAACCCCACAAGGTTCTTCGTCAGAAACAAAAGCTGACGAAGAGCCTTCTCTAAAAAGCAACAGATATTATGAATACAAATTCAATCTATACAATAAGTAAATACTTACTTCTGTTCCTGTTGATTTTCACAGGAGTTGCCTGTAGCGACAACGATGACGCAGAAGACACAAGTATTCCTGTCCTAATTTCACAGAACATAAATGAAGGCGATGTAGTAGGCCCGAACGGATATGTAGAACTGACCTTCAGCAAAGCCATGCGCCAGGCACCGGATACAGAAATCTACTTTAACGGAGGAATAGTACGTGTATCTATCAATTACGAAAGAGTACGTTATACATTCTCCGGCATGGAGAACAAAGAATGCACATTCGAAATTCCTGCAGGAGCATTGACTGATATGCAGGGAAGAGCTTATGATGAAGACTTCTTTCTTACCTTCACCGCAAAATCTGAAATTTCAGGCGGTGGAAAGGTATTCGACGCAGTTGTTGATTCTAAGGGAAACGGTGACTTTACCACCATTCAGGCTGCGATTGACGCTGTTCCCGGAGAAAAGACCAGTCCTTACAAAATCTTCATCACTAATGGTTCATACAATGAATGTATCCGAATCACTAAAAATAAAACTTTTATCCATTTGATTGGTGAAAGCCGCGATGGCGTAAAAATTCAGTATGCTTTGAACCGTGCAGGAAACTACAATGATGAAACACAAGGAAATGCAACAGACGATGCATGGAAATATTCCAGTAATAATCCGAACTCTGCCGTTCGGAAAGCAGGATATACCAAAGACCAAAACTGTGTTGTATTAGTTGAAGCCACAGATTTCTATGCCGAAAATCTCTCAATCATCAATCTCTACGGTGCATTGCCCAGCCGCTATACAGGCGGTTTAGGCAAAGACGGACAAGCGGAAGCCTTGATTACACGCAACGACCGCTTCTCTTTATACAATTGCGTACTCGTATCTTTCCAGGATACATGGTGGTGTCGCCACACTGCTTACTCCGAGAATCTTGCTTATCTCAGCAATACATTAATTGAAGGCCGTACAGACTATATTTGGGGAAGCGGCAATGTATTCATAGAAAACAGCAAGTTCTACAATACAGGAGATGGCGCTTATATTACTGCATCCGGTGAAACAGGAACTTGGGGATACATAATGAAAGACTGTACAGTGGATGGCGAAAGTGGCATAACCGCCTTCTCCTTCGGACGTCCGTACAAGCCAAATACCAAAACCGTTTGGATTAATACCACTCTGAAAATGGATATTATAGCCTCACACTGGTCTTCCTGGTCAAGCATACCTGCACTTTATGGTGAATACAATACGGTTGACAAAAACGGAACCGTCATTTCTACCGAAGGAAAAACTGTTGGAAACGGTGAGTACAGCTTCACAAGTACGGTACTTACAGCAACAGAAGCAGCAGAATACACTTATGAAAAGATCGTGAGAACCAATGGCTGGAATCCGAAAGAATATATGGAAACTCCTCTCGCAGCACCGGGCAACGTCAATCTGAGTGGCAACGAACTGTCATGGGATGCCGTATCAGGCGCTTCCGGTTACCTCATCTTTATGAACGGTAACTATGCAGGCCAGACTACTGACACAACCGTTACACTGACTAATACCGACGAAAGCAATATCTATACAGTGAAAACCGTAAGCCAGTACGGTACGGTAAGCGAATAAAACCAATAAGATTTTATAAAGAGTTCTTTGTCACATCATCAGTAAAACACAGTGTGTGAGACAAAGAACTCTGTTTTTTAAAACGATAATATTTGTATGCTCAATTTAATTAAAATAGGACTGGTATGTTTCTGCATGCTCAACTTGACAGTTGCCTGCAGCAGTGAAGATCCGGTTACCACCGATGAGACACCGGGACAAAGTACCGGCAACGGTGGTAATGAGAACGAAGGCGGTGGAAACACACCTGACGAAACGCGCTATGCCTTTCCGGGTGCTTACGGTGCGGGACGTTACACCACCGGCGGCGCAGGCGGAACAGTATATACTGTCAATTCGCTTGAAGACAACATGACACCGGGAACACTACGCTATGCATTAAGCCGTACAGGAAAACGCATGATAGTATTTTCAGTCAGCGGATTGATAGAATTACAAAGCCCCCTAAAGATAACCAATGGAGATGTAACAATTGCCGGTCAAAGCGCACCGGGAGCTGGCATTTGCCTGAAAGGTCATCCCGTCTCCGTACAAGCAGACAATGTAATCATCCGTTTCATGCGCTTCCGCATGGGGTCAGATAATTTTAAGACCGAAGAGGAAGCAGACAGCGGTGACGCTTTATGGGGAAAACAGCATAAAGACATTATCATTGACCACTGCTCTATGAGTTGGAGCACCGACGAATGTACCTCTTTCTATGACAACACCAACTTCACGATGCAATGGTGTATTATCAGCGAAAGTTTGAACCGTTCGGTACATACCAAAGGAAACCACGGTTATGGAGGTATCTGGGGTGGTTCTCCTGCCACGTTCCATCACAACCTGTTAGCTCATCATAGTAGCCGTACCCCCCGTTTATGCGGTAGCCGCTACACCGGCAAACCGGAAAATGAGAAAGTCGATTTACGTAACAATGTATTCTACAACTGGGGACCTACCAATGGCGGTTATGCCGGAGAAGGCGGAAGCTACAATTTCGTAAATAACTATTATAAACCCGGTCCCGTCACCAATACCAAGAAAGACATTGTAAACCGTATTTTCCAACCGAATGGTGACGACGGTACAAATAAGAATGCCAAAGGAGTATGGGGAAATTTTTATTTGAAAGGAAACTACTTCGATGGCACATGTCCTGAATTGAAAGCTGAATATCAATCTCTGCTTACTTCCGTAAACAATGACAACTGGATAGGATTACAACCTAAAGCGACAGAAGCAGTCCCCCTGCCTAGTGGCGGAAAAACAGCAATCCAATCCAACAATGAATTTACGATTGGCGACAATACATCCGAATTTACCCAATCAGCTAAAGATGCTTACAATTCAGTACTAAAGTATGCCGGAGCTTCCTTAAGATATGACGATGTAGACAAACGCATCATTGCCAATGTCATCAACGGAGACTATACAGCGGCCGGTAGTAATGGCAGTGAATACGGCCTTATCGATAAAGCAGGTGATGTAGGCGGCTGGCCGGACTATAAAAAAGAAACGGGTCCGAAAGACACCGACGGGGACGGTATCCCCGACGAATGGGAAACAGCCAATGGACTAAATCCCAAAAGTGCCGCCGACGGTGCCAAATACACATTGAGCAAAGTATATACCAATCTGGAGGTTTACCTCAACAGTCTGGTAGAAAACTCATATCCTGACAAATAAGATTTTATATCCCCAAACACTTCAAAAGATTATGAAACAGAAAATATCCTTGTTTTACCTAGCCATACTCTTCGGTATGACAGGACAATGCGCAGTATCGTGCTCTTCTGACGACCCAACAGACAATCCGGGTGGTGGGACAGACAATCCCGGCAACTCATCTTCCGACATCAAACAACTGGATTATGGAGAACTTCTTGCTTTCCCTTATGCCGAAGGTCATGGTCGCAACACAACCGGCGGACGTGGCGGTAAAGTCTATCATGTCACCAGCCTTGAAGATGACGCTAGCGGAAGCACCAGCGGAACCCTACGTTGGGCAATGAAACAAGATGGTCCCAAGACGATTGTATTTGATGTATCGGGTACCATTTATCTGAAAGCGGAATTGAAGACGCAGAAAGACAATCTGACTATTGCCGGACAAACCTCACCGGGGGGAATCTGTATAGCCGACTATCCATTGACCATCAATTCCAACAATGTTATCATCCGATTCATGCGCTTCCGGCCGGGAAATACAGCCATCGACTGTGACGCATTAGGAGGAAGTGACAAGCAAAATATCATTGTCGACCACTGTTCGACAAGCTGGTGCAGTGACGAATGTCTTTCTGTCTATGGAATGCAAAACTCCACCGTACAATGGTGCATAGCCGCCCAAGCCTTACGTGTGACAGATGCCAAAATTACCGCAGCCAAGGGCAAATTCTCATCTCACGGATATGGAGGTAACTGGGGAGGACATCATGCATCTTATCATCACAACTTGATAGCCCATTGTGAAAGCCGCGTTCCGCGTCTCGGTCCACGATATACCACATTGGCACTGAACAATAACGATGGAGAACGGGTAGATATCCGTAACAACATCTACTACAATTGGGGAGGCGAAGGTTGTTACGGCGGTGAAGCGCAACATACAAATATCGTGAATAATTATTATAAACCGGGACCCGGAACTGACGAAACCAACAAAGCAGGACGTGCCTATCGCATTGCCAAACCGGATGTATATCCCCAAAATTACTCAGGCACAGCCTATACCCAATGGTTTCAAAAATGGGGTAAATTCTATATCAACGGAAATAAAGTAGCAGACAATGCAACAGTAAGCAGTGACAACTGGACAAAAGGTGTATTTGAACAAATGGACAACAAGAACTGCGGAACCACCGAACTGTGGAACCAACATACCCAAATCAAATCAACTTCACCGGTTATTGAAGCAGGTAAAGTTACTACCCACACGGCAGACATAGCTTATGAACGCGTAATGGCATATGCAGGAGCAAGCAACTATCGGGACAAAATTGATGACTTGATAATCAGCGACGTTAAAAACAGAGCGGCGAGCAGCACAGGTGATGCAACAAAATGGAGCAATCTATCCGGCTATTCACAAAACAAGAAGGGATATATCAATTCCCCGTCAGATGTTTGTAGTGCATTAGGAGTCAATAACCCTTATGATATATTGAAATCTGTTACCAACGCAAACATAAAAGATACGGACGGCGATGGTATCCCCGATTATTGGGAAGAAGAGTATGGGCTGAATCCAAAAAAATCCGCTGACGGCAAAGAAACGACTATCGACAAAAATGGAAAGTACACCAACCTGGAAATGTATCTCAATAGCCTGGTACACGAAATCATGGTAAATGGCGCAACAGGTGGTAACGTTGTGGAATAATTTTAGTATATTCGAACCCAAATGAAAATAAGAATGAAAAAGAATATAATCGCGTTCTGTAGCTTTGTACTAGCTTTTCCTTTGTTGGGGCACGCCATGCAAGCAGCTATTTCAGATGAAAAAAGATTGAATGAATATCCTGCTCCCGACCGTAGCAAAGTCGTAGCTTTCCCCGGTGCCGACGGTGCCGGAAAGTACACAACAGGCGGCGCCGGCGGTGCAGTCTACACAATCACCTCATTGGCTGACGACGGCTCCGAAGGAACCTTCCGCTGGGCTATCGGTAAGAAAGGCCCCCGTACCATTGTCTTTGCCATTAGCGGAATCATTGAACTTCAAAAACCGCTAAGGGTCAATAACGGAGATGTCACCATTGCCGGACAAACTGCTCCCGGAGATGGCATCTGTCTGAAGAACTATACATTCTCTATCCAGGCGGACAACGTGATTGTCCGCTTCATCCGCTCGCGTATGGGAGTCGACATCAAACAGAAAGGTGATGATGCCATAAACGGCACGAAAGCTCACCAAAACATAATCATCGACCATTGCTCCATGAGCTGGTGTACGGATGAATGTGCCACTTTCTACGACAACCGCAACTTTACCCTTCAATGGTGCATTATCAGCGAAAGCCTTGCCAACTCTATCCATGAGAAAGGAGCACACGGCTATGGCGGCATTTGGGGCGGACAACCTGCCACTTTCCACCACAATCTGCTCGCCCATCACACCAACCGCACTCCCCGCCTTTGCGGAAGCCGTTATACAGGCAGACCGGAAGATGAAAAGGTAGAGCTATTCAATAACGTGATTTACAATTACGGTAGCGACGGCGCTTATGCCGGCGAAGGCGGTTCTTACAACTTCATCAATAACTACTACAAGCCCGGCCCTTTCAGCGCAACGAAAGGTTCTTTCAAACGCCTATTCACAGCTTATGCCGATGACGGCAAAAACAAGAATGCCGCAGGCGTTCACGGAGTATTCCACTTCAAAGGAAACTATATGGACCCTACTTGTTCTAAGTTGACAGACAAACAGAAAGAAGCTCTTTATAAAGTGAATATGGACAATACCTACGGCTTAGTTATCAAAAAAGACTTCGCAACCGAGAAAGAGATGTTGTCTAAGAAAGCATTTGATATAGCGGAACATACTTCCCTACAACCGGCAAAGAAAGCCTATAAGGACGTTCTCCAATTTGCAGGCGCTTCCTATCGCCGTGATGCCGTAGACCAACGTATCGTAGAAGAAACCGAAAAAGGAACTTATACCTACGAAGGTTCTCACGGAAGTACGAACGGAATGATTGACCAGCCGTCCGATGTAGGCGGATGGCCCGAATACAAATCCGGGACGGTTTTGCCAGACACAGACGGAGACGGTATTCCTGACGAATGGGAAAAGAAGCACAATCTGAACCCTAATGACCCTTCAGACGGAGCCAAATATACTTTAAGCTCGGAATATACGAATCTTGAAGTATATATGAACAGCCTGGTCAATCACCTGTTCCCTAAAAAATAGAATAGATAATTATTAAAGAGGAAGACTTTCAACAAAGTTAATTCCTCTTTTTTTATTATGTCACAATTATTACTTCCTACCTGCCTACCTTCTCCTTATACTCTGTCGGCGTCATCCCCACCTGCGCCTTGAAGCATTTGCTGAAATAACGCGGGTCATTAATACCGACCATATACGAAATTTGAGTCATATTAAACTCTCCGGTTTCAATCAGTTGGGTGGCACGCTTAATACGGATTTCCTTGATAAACTCGATAGGCGCCAGCCCGGTAAGCGTTTTCAGTTTCTTAAAGAATACCGAACGGCTGACAGCCAGTTCGCGTACCAAATCATCTACTACCAAGTCGCCATTATCCATATTCTGCTCCATCAGTTCCACCAGTTTATCCATAAACTTACGGTCGTTGGGAGACATATCGGGAACAGTAGGTTGAGGTTGAGGCTGCGCTCCCTGCCCCGATTCAACCTCGTTTGCTTCCTCTGATACAACCTCTGCCGGTACAGGCAAATTTTCGGGGACAGCAGACATGTTGATATGCATCAGGCTATCGCGGTAGAAACTCTGCAGCTTCTTGCGCTGCATCAGCAGGTTTTCCACACGGGCTTGCAGATACGTAGCGCTGAAAGGCTTCGTTATATAATCATCCGCACCGTACTCCAGCCCTTCCAATTTACTTTCGATAGTAGTCTTGGCGGTAAGCAGGATAATAGGTATATGGCTGGTCGTCATATCCGCACGCAGTTCCCGGGTCATCTCAATACCGTCTTTTTCGGGCATCATCACGTCACTGATAATAATATCCGGCAGATATTTCAACGCCTTGCTCCAACCTTCCATACCATCGGCAGCTTCCACCACCCTGTACATCGGAGTAAATATACTACGCAGGAACTCACGCAATTCCTGATTATCTTCAACCAGCAACATCATCTCTTTGGAATTAGCCGCCAAAGTTTCAGACTGGAGCGACGCATTGGCAATATCCACCACCTGCCCCATTCTTACGGGAGCTTCCGCATCATCAAGGATAAATTCGACTTCCTCATCATAATGCCCTTTTCCTTTCAGGAAATCAACCTTGAAGCAACTTCCTTCTCCCAAATGGCTATCGACAGAAATAGTTGCCTTGTGCATCTCCACAAGCTCCTTCACCAATGAAAGCCCGATACCCGTACTCGCCTGGTTGAAAAGATTCTTGTCCACCAGATTCTCAAAACGGACAAACAGCGATTTCTTCTTATTCTCGGCAATACCGATACCCTGGTCCTGCACACCGATAGAAACAGTATTCTCATCTTCGCGGATAAAAATTGTAATCATTTTCCCGTTCGGTGTGTACTTGAAAGCATTGGAAAGCAGGTTAAACACAATCTTTTCCAACTTATCCACATCTACCCAAAGATACAAATGCTGCTTCTCCGTCTCGAGCAGGAAATCAATCCGGTGTTCCTCGGCAACGGCTTCGAAGTTATCCATCACCTTGCGTACAAACGGAACGACATCCACACGCTGCACCTGCATCTTCATCTTCTTGTTCTGAATCTTACGGAAGTCCAGAATCTGGTTGACAAGACGAAGCATACGGTTGGTATTCCGTTCTACCACCACCAACTGCTCACGGGCATCCTCCGGCAACTTATCATTCTTCAACACTTGCTCCACGGGACCCGCTATCAGCGTAAGCGGTGTACGGAGCTCATGGGAAATATTGGTAAAGAAACGCAGCTTTATATCCGAAATCTGCTGTTCGATGGATACTTCATGTTTAAGCCGGTAAATTGTGAACAGGATATAAACAGCCACAAGAATAATAATCAGTATAAACAATACATAGAGCACATACGCCACCGGAGTCTCCCAGAAAGAGGGAAGAATAACAATATCCAGCGTACGCTCGTTCTCCACCCACGCCCCGTCGCTATTGGTAGACCGGACACGGAATACATACTCGCCCTTCGGTAGATTGGTATAAGTCACACTCCGCTGTTTATCCGCAAACGTCCACTGCTTCTCAAATCCATCGAGAATATAGGCATATTGTATATTCTGCGGATTCGTGTAATCAAGTGCCGCATACTGAAGAGAGAAAATATTCTCGTCATGCGAAAGCACCAGTTTTTCCGTTTCATCCAAATCTACTTTCAGTATAGATGCTTTTCCCGGAGTGACGTCCTCATTATTCACCATCAATTTGCCGAAAACAATCGGCGGCACATAACTGCTTTTCCGTATCGAGTCCGGATTGAACATAAATACCCCGTTACTGGTGCCGAACATCACATTCCCTTTGGAAGTCAATACCGAAGCCGCCTCACTGAAACGAACCCGGAAGCTGATACTCCGTTCGTCGTAATTTTCAAAACGCTCTTCGGAAGGGATGAACTTACAGATGCCGTTCTCCGTGCTAATCCAAAGATTCTGCTTATGGTCTTCGCGAATGGAGAGCAACACATCCGAAGAAAGCCCGTCGAGCACCGAGTAAGACTTAAACTCTCCGTGACCGTCTTTGTCGATAGACAACAGTTTATTCAGTCCGCCGCCGAAAGTAGCCAGGTAAAGTTCTTTCTTTTTAGTCGGGATAATCCAGTGCACATCGTTGTTGCTCAAGCTGTTCGTATCATTAGGTACACGCGAGAAATGATGAAACTGTATATCTTCCGGCTTCTTGAAATTCCCGTCGAACGCGATAGCCCCTGTTGTCGTACCCACCCATATACGCCCGTTGTTATCGGAAGTGATAAAGCGGGTTCGATAGCACAAGTCAATGGGATACCCTTTCAGATTATTGCGGTGATTGATGAAGAGCGTCTCCCCTTCCTGATTTTGAGTAATGTAATTGATACCGCCGCCAAAGGTAGCCGCCCAGATGCGTCCGTGATGGTCTTCGTACACACAATATACATTATTGTCGCTCAGGCTATACATATCATCCTTATTGTGCTGGTAGCGTGTCAGCCGATACGACATACCGGTCTGTGAAGTCTGACGTGCGGAAACCAGTCCGTTACCTTTCGTAGCAATCCACATTACGCCGTTTGAATCCTGCATAATAAAGTAAGCAGTCCCCTGCATCGGAGCACCGGAAAGAGCAATCGTTCCGCTCTCCGTCAAATAACCTTTATACTGACGGTTGGAATCATAAATACGCACGATTCCATCTTTCAGCCCTACCCACAGATTACCCAGCTTATCTTCACAGATAGCCCGCGTCTCATTGCTTAACGATTCATATTCGTGAGGAACCGGGGTCAGCATGGAGAAAGGGACATTGCGGAAAGTGACCTTTTCCAATCCCTTCGAATGGGTACAAAGCCACAGATTACCCTGTTTGTCCGAGAAAGCAATATGAATCTTATTAGAGAAACGCCAGTTATGACTGTCCAAATCATCATAAAAAGGAACGAGGCAGTTCCGTTCGCGGTCGAAATAAGAGAAACCGCCGCCATACGGATGCACCCACAAATATCCGTTCACATCTTCGTGGATGTGAAAAGCAGGACGGGAACGGTCGGCATTGCTATATTCCACTTTCATCTGTTCCCGCTTCACCACTCCGGTGGCAAGGTTGAAATGAACCACCACACCGAGTTCTTCCTGTTCGAACCAAATCTCCGAAGCACGGTCCACATACATGGAAAGAATCGGTTTATCGGGTAAGTCTTTGCAAGTCACATGGGAGTAGTGCACACTCTCTCCGGTTTTCATGTCATAGGTGAAGAACCCGTCTGTATCTGTCGCCATGACTGCCTTTTCCTGTTCGGCATAGATAGCGGTAATATTGGCTTTGGTAGGAATCTCGAGCAAATGAAACTCACCGTTACTTTTCTGATAACGCCAGACTCTTCCTTTGTCCGAAGCAAAACAAATATCCTCGTCACGCTCCTGAACCGCATAAAAAGCCTGGTTCATCCCGCCGGACTTTCCTTTGGTATCGACAAAATAAGAAACCGGTGTTTTCTCACCGGAGGGTATCATGCCCAGTCCGTTATCGGTCAGCAGCCAGTCATTGCCTGCCTTATCCTCATAGACCTGATATACGTGAGTGGCGGGAAACAAGCCCGACTTCCGGGAGTATATATCAATATCCAGTTGATGCCCTTTTTCGGGATTCGTGCTGACACGGATAGCACCGTCACTCTCGGTCAATAACCAAACGATACCATTCGACAATACTTTGATAGCTCCCACATAATAGGTACTCCCCTCTTCATCGGCAGCCGGAACCTGTTCGAAAGTCTCGGTCTTCGGGTCAAAACGATGGACACGGTTATCATAGGTTAATAGCCAAATAAAACCATAACAATCTTCATACAGGCGGTCCACCCGGTTGTTTGTCAGGCTGATATAATTTCCCTGACGTGCCTTGTACGTCTTAAATGTGTATCCGTTGAAACGGTTGATTCCGTCCCAGGTAGCAAACCAGAGATTATCTTTATGGTCCTGCAAGATGTTCATCACCGTATTTTGTGATAATCCGTCTTCTGTAGAATAATGGGTGAAAAAGCTGTTTGTCTGCGCCTGTACCGCTGTCCAGACTAGTAAACTCGAAATAGCTAGATATAAGATTTTTTTTATCATTATTATGTCCTTAATAATTAATGGTGCTATAACAAAGGAACAAATATAAGAAAATAACAGTAGTTTAACACAATCCTTACCAGCTATTTAACAGAATCAGGAGATTCTTTTAAATGGAGACATCGTTCTTTTACCTATAAGCATCCACCGAATTTCATATTAAAATCCAGTGGATACCAAAACAAAAGATACGACCTTAAAACAGAAAATCCAAGCCATGAGAGAAAACGAGACTAAAACATTCAAAAAGAATAATAGCTAATAATGGTGGAAAAACTCAACCCTTGGATATTAATATCTCTAATAGAAAATAATATCCTTTCGGGTACAATCAACGTTTTACATCCAACAACTTATTTCCATCTTCTACCGGATTCCAATCATCACCTCCTGCCAGGACTGTTTTTATCTCATATCCCTTCAGGTTCTTCAACTGACGGGAGAAAGCAGCACGCACTTTTGGATTGGCTCCCTCGCCACAGCTCTCATATTCGGCATAAAAGGCAGTTTTCTCGTTTTCCTTTTTACCCCAGTTGTTCCATCCTTCGGGAAGAATATGTTTTCCCAGTTCACAACGGATAAATACAGCTTGCGCATATGGACGCCAAGGACGGGAAAGATATACTTTTGTAGCTTCCGGTTCTGCGGTGAGCTTGCAGTCGTAAAAGACATAACCGTATTTTTTTCCTTTGTCGGTAGAAGGGGCGGTCACATAGCCGTCACGCTTACTGTGAATATGGCAGCGATTGAACACAGCGGTAGACCAGCCGAAGATAAAATCAACGGTTCCTTCGATGTAGCAGTCTTCGTAATATTGGCGGCTTTGTTTGCCGTAAGTGTAGAGGGTATCCTGGAAGCCTAAGAAGCGGCAATTCTTGAAAAATGCACGGTCGGCAGAGACAAAGCAGGCGACAGCTTGCCCTACGGGACCGGATGAGTTTTCGAATGTGATATTTTCCGCGTAGAAGTCCGGGGCATAGATATAACAACTGGATGAGCCGGAAGTTCCCATATTTTCACCGAATACGTTTTTCTTATTGGCGAAATCGTCATTAGTCAATACTGCGCCATCCTCTCCTATCAAGGAGATGTTAATCTTACTTTCAGGGATGATAATCTTTTCTTTATAAGTGCCTTTACGAACTAGAATCGTGCTACGGATATTTTTACGGAAGTCGGGGACGGCATTGATTGCTTCCTGCACGGTAAAGAAATCACCGCTACCGTCTTGGGCTACCACATAATCGTAATGACGGATATATTTTGCCAGTTCGGGAATTTCCCTGCCGATGGCATCAACAGCCAGGCCTGCGATGGTTCGCGCTCCGTAGGTATTCAAGTGAGTATTATCTTCACGACCTTTCGGGAAAGCGGGAATCTGATTGGGGGCGACAAACATAAAAAGCTTTTTCGATTCTACCGGTCCAAGCTCTTGCACCAAGTCGTGAGTGATTTTGTTCATATCAATAAATACGACTCCGAGCTCTTTCGCTACATTGCGTGGAGAATCCAGATAAGCTCCATGCGTATCGAACAAGACCGTTCCTTCTTTGGGTTGCTCTTTTTCCCCCGGTGTCCGGCGGATATCCTTAGTGATGGAAGCATCTTGCGGTTGGACGAAGTTACGGCGGACGATGGAATTGAACAATACGGGGATGCCACCTTTCGCGCGGGTTTCGTTTACATAACGGCGGAGATTGTCATCGAAAGTAGTTCCCGGTTCGGTGTGTCGGATAGAATCCGCTTTTTCATCATTATGTCCGAACTGGAGAAAGACATAATCACCTTTCTTCACTTTGGAGATGACTTTTGCCCAACGCCCTTCGGAGATAAAACTCTTGGAACTGCGTCCGTTGGCGGCATGATTGTCTATCTTTATGTCTTCGGAGAAAAATCCGGGAAGTACCATTCCCCAGCCACGTTCGGGATTTCCGCCGTCCAACTTCTTGTTAGCCATAGTCGAATCCCCTATCATAAAGATAGTTACGACAGGTTTGTCCGCGCGAAATGCAGAGCAGAGAACAAAGGCAACTGCCAACAACAGTACTAATTTACTTCTATTTTCTTTCATTTCTTTATACTATACACTATAATAAAAAAATCATTTTTATCTTTCACCTATCACCGACATCCATCAAACGCCCTATTCATCGGCATTTCAAGCGGTGATAGGTTGTTTTTCAACCTATCACCCAATCTATCACCTATCACCGCTTCCCAACCTTCTTTATTTCTTTATTTCCAAAAGCTACCGGAAGCTACATTTCTCTCGTATCCAAGTTTGCTCATCCTTATTGGAACAAAGTGTTCAATGCCGTGAAACAAAGTGTTTCAAGGCTTGAAACACTTCGTTTTCTGCTTTGAAACTATTAGTTTCAAGCGTCAGAAACTTTAGTTTCCTACTGATGAAACTCTAGTTTCAAGCAATAGAAACTTTAGTTTCACGCTGAAGAAACTCAAGTTTCAAGTAATGGAAACAAACATTTCGTAGCGTAGAACCTATCAGAAGCGCTAATGTTTCTACTTATAAGGATACCAGTTACTGCTTTCTTTAAAGATATTCTCCGGTGTGTACCTCAATGCTTCCTTTTTTGTGAGCTGTTTCCCCCATGCCACACGTCCCGATGTACCTGCACCTTCGCCTGTATTTCCAAATTCCGCATAACGGGCTGTCTTTTCATTCTCCGGATTCTTCCAGTTATGCCATCCTTCGGGGAGGATATGGCCGCCAAACTCACAATTAATAAACACCGTAGCGGCGTACGGACGCCAAGGGCGACCTAGATATACCTTCTTCACTCCCGGAGCAGCGGTCAGTTTACAGTTTTTGAAGACATAGCCGAACTCTTCATTTTGAGGAGTCGAAGCGGCGGTGATATACGAATCACGTTTGCTATGCAGCTCACAATATTCAAAAAGTGCCGTAGAAGGACCGAAAATAAAGTCGGTAGTACCTTCTATATAGCAGTTGGTAAATAAAAGACGGGCTCCTTCCGAACCTGTATAGATAGTATCCTGATTGCCGAGAAAACGGCAATTGACGAACATTAGCCGGTCGCCTTCGGTGTGAAGGGCCACTGCCTGCCCCAAAGGAGCCGCATTATTCTCAATCGTCAGGTCTTTGAAAGTGATGTCATTGCCTTCCACCTTGACAGTATAGGTGCGGAATGTTCCCATTTTGTTGATATTGGCATGGTCATCATACGTGATAATCGTCTTTTCAGCACTCTCGCCCACCAACTGCACGTTCTTCACCCAAGAGGGAATCACCAGTTTTTCTTTGTACGTGCCATTCTTGATATAAATAGTCACCGTGTAGTCCATAAAAGCGCGGACGGCTTCCACTGCTTCCTGAATAATCCGATAATCTCCTGTCCCGTCGCGTGCGACAACTAACGTATCTTTGCGTTGCTGTTGTTGCGAATAGACCGATGTTCCCCCCGCACCAAGCAGGAGCAACAACATCATTCCTTTAAAAAATGCCCTTTTCATCGGTAGAAATTATTTTTGTAAGCGTTCGTATTCCAAGCTTGCCATGATAAACGGTCCTACTGCTTTGGGGTCGTTATTGCGGATAGTTTCGTTGATATAATACTCATAATCACCAGAACGGTACACCTTCCCGCCCAGTCCGGCTACGGCACAGGCTTTGGTGATGGTCACCAATCCGTTTTTATCCACTTCGATAAAGTTATCAAGGAAACCTTTGTATCCTTTCAGCGCTACATCGAGGTAAGACTTATCAATGTAGCCCAAACGAACTGCCTTGAATAAGGAATAAACAAACATGGCAGAACAGGATGATTCGAGATAATTCCCTTTCTCACCGCTCTTGTCAAGCACTTGATACCATCCCCCGGTCTTCGGGTCTTGCAGTTTCTTCACTTGAACGGCAATGTTATCCAGAATGGCAAGCAGGGAATCTCTTCCGGCCTCATGCTTCGGGATAAACTCCAAAGCATCCACCAAAGCCATGGCATACCAACCCATAGCACGTCCCCAACTGTGTTTGGATTGTCCGGTCACCGGGTCTGCCCAGCGTTCGGTGCGGCTTACGTCGGCAGCGTGACGGTACAGACCGTTTTTCGGGTCGTATGTATGACGAGCAGAAGTGATAAATTGGTTGATTACGTCCGCATAGTCCTGCGGAAGATTGTTGCGGAACGCATATTCCGCATAGAAAGGAGCCCCCATATAAAGTCCGTCCAGCCACATCTGATGGGGATAAATTTTCTTGTGCCAGAAACCGCCGTCCGCGTTGCGGGGCTGTCCCGCGAACTGGCTGTAAAGCAAATCGAGCGCTTTCTTATATTTAGGATTCTTCGTCTGCTCATAGATACGGAAAAGAATCTTTCCGGAGTTGATGCGGTCGAGACTGTAATCGGTTAATTTATAAGCGGTAATCGTTCCGTCATCGTGCACCATCGTGTCTGCGTACGCGATGGCATAATCGCGAATTTTCTTGTCGCCATACGTATCGTAAACGTCGAGCATGGCTCCCAGTTCCAGTCCGTGGCAATAATCCCACTTCAACTTCGGCTGGAAGTCGAGTTGCCAGGATTCGGGATAGCGAATCATCTCCGATTCAGTCATCCGTACAGACCAGGGCAGTTTGCTGTCTACCTGCTGGGAGAATGCCGGAAGGGCTATTGAGACCAGTAGAGCCAATATAAAAAAATTATAAAAAAGGGTTCGTCTCATGGTTTGTTATTTTAAGGATTAAACATACGAGTCTTTCACGGTACGAAAGTAGTGTTTTTCCGCCAAAGCCAGTTGGATTTTTTAATCAAGTAGGTGCATTTTTTGTTTTTCGTGCACGGAAACGACTAATTTTGTGCACGTAAACGTCAAAAATGTCCATTTTTGATGCAATATCTAATAAATTAATAGTTTCGTTTTGGAAGAAAGCGGAAAAGGTCGTACTTTTGGCACGGTTTACAACTAATACCCTCTGGGGGAAACACAGTTATTTATCATTTAAAACAGAGAAAAAATAGAACAGAATGGAAGAAGTATTCAAGTACATTATCGGTCTTGGGGCGGCAGTGATGATGCCGGTCATTTTCACAATTTTAGGAGTATGTATCGGAATTAAATTTGCTAAAGCGCTGAAAAGCGGTTTATTAGTAGGTGTCGGTTTCGTCGGATTGTCGGTAGTGACAGCGTTGCTCACCAGCAGCCTGGGCCCTGCACTAAGTAAAATGGTAGAAATCTACGGATTGGAACTGGGTATTTTCGACATGGGTTGGCCTTCTGCGGCAGCAGTAGCCTACAATACTTCGGTCGGTGCTTTCATTATCCCGGTTTGCTTGGGTGTCAACATCCTTATGTTGGTTACCAAGACAACACGTACCGTCAATATCGACCTTTGGAACTATTGGCACTTCGCATTTATCGGAGCCATCGTTTATTTTGCTTCCGACAATATCTACTGGGGATTCTTCGCTGCCATCATCTGCTACATCATTACGCTGGTAATGGCTGATATGACCGCTCCCGCTTTCCAGAAGTTCTATGATAAAATGGACGGTATCTCTATTCCTCAACCGTTCTGCCAAAGTTTTGTTCCGTTCGCTATTGTTATCAACAAACTGCTCGATATGATTCCGGGATTCGACAAACTGAATATCGACTCGGAAGGTATGAAGAAGAAATTCGGTCTGATGGGCGAGCCGTTGTTCCTGGGTATCGTGATTGGTTGCGCTATCGGGGCATTGGGCTGCGGAAGCTGGAAAGAAGTGGTAGACAGTATTCCGGGCATTCTCGGACTGGGTATCAAGATGGGTGCGGTAATGGAATTGATTCCCCGTATCACCAGTCTTTTCATCGAAGGTTTGAAACCTATCTCTGACGCTACCCGCGAACTTATCGCTAAAAAATATAAGAGCAATACAGGTCTGAGCATCGGTATGAGCCCCGCACTGGTTATCGGTCATCCGACTACGCTGGTGGTTTCATTGCTTTTGATTCCTGTAACCATTTTCCTTGCAGTTATCCTCCCGGGCAATCGTTTCTTACCGTTGGCTTCCCTGGCAGGTATGTTCTATTTGTTCCCGATGATTCTGCCTATTACAAAAGGTAACGTAGTGAAGTCATTCATTATCGGCTTGGTAGCATTAATCGTCGGTCTGTATTTCGTGACTGAACTTGCAGGATTCTTCACTTTGGCTGCTAAAGACGTATATGCCGCTACGGGCGACCCGACAGTGAATATTCCCGCAGGCTTTGAAGGCGGCGCACTCGACTTCGCTTCCAGCCTTTTCTGCTGGGGTATCTTCCACCTGACTTACAGTTTGAAGATTATCGGTCCTGCCATCCTCGTGGTTCTTGCACTCGGAATGGCAATCTACAACCGTATCCGCATGACTAGAAACGATGCGAAAAATGCATTGAACGGTAACAAGGAATAAGTTGAAAACCCGTAACTGACAATGAGTAGTATATAATATATAATCCAAATAAAAATTCGAAAGATGAAAAAATTAGCAATTGCAATGATGTTGGGCATCGCAGCTATGTCTGCTTCTGCCCAGGTGAATTACAAGATGCAAGTGGCTTGCAGTCCGCAAGACGTGAAAACGTATGATACAAACCGCCTGCGTAGTAGCTTCCTGATGGAAAAAGTAATGGCTCCGAACGAAATCAACCTTACTTATTCTATGTACGACCGCCTTATCTTCGGTGGTGCTGTTCCTACAACTAAAGAACTGGTACTGGAAACTATCGACCCGCTGAAAGCTAAATTCTTCCTGGAACGTCGCGAACTGGGTGTCATCAACATTGGTGGCGAAGGTATCGTAACTGTTGACGGAAAAGAATATACTTTGAAATTCAAAGATGCTCTGTACGTAGGTAGAGGCAAGCAGAAGGTGACTTTCAAAAGCAAAGATTCAAGTAATCCCGCCAAGTTCTATATCAACTCCGCTACTGCCCACAAGGAATACAAGACTCAGTTGATTACTATCGACGGACGCAAAGGTTCTCTGAAAGCTAACTCTTTCGCAGCAGGAAAGATGGAAGAAAGTAACGACCGCGTTATCAACCAGTTGATTGTGAACAATGTACTTGAAGAAGGCCCTTGCCAACTGCAAATGGGATTGACCGAACTGAAACCGGGTAGCGTATGGAACACAATGCCGGCTCATACTCACAGCCGTCGTGTGGAAGCCTACTTCTATTTCAATGTGCCTGCCGACAACGCCATCTGTCATTTCATGGGCGAACCTCAGGAAGAACGCATCGTATGGATGCAGAACGAACAGGCTATCATGTCACCGGAATGGTCTATCCACGCTGCTGCCGGAACAAGCAACTACATGTTCATCTGGGGTATGGCTGGTGAAAACCTCGACTACGGAGACATGGACAAGCTCAAATATACAGAAATGCGCTAATCGTTGCGCGGCTCTGCATTACATATATAAAATCCGAGAAACTTCATCCTTTCCCCCGCCGGGAGAAGGGATGAAGTTTTCCGGGTTTTATATACTTCAACCTCCCCCCAACGTTACAGACTAGACGTGTTATGAAACGATAAATATACTCTTTGAAACAAATAGCATATAAATGTAACGAATAATACATGAATTCGACCAAATTTTACAAATGAAATCCAGTCGAAATACCGACCTTTGTCAACGAATCAAAATCTATTTAAATCCATTATCATGAATGCATTTCAAAAAACAGGCGAGAAAATGACAAACTACAGATGGACTATCTGTGCTATGCTATTCTTTGCTACTACAGTTAACTATCTCGACCGCCAGGTGCTTTCCCTTACCTGGGACGAGTTTATTAAGCCGGAATTTCATTGGAACGAAGTTCACTACGGTACGATTACTTCCGTTTTTTCTATTGTATATGCAATATGTATGTTGTTCGCCGGTCGCTTTATCGACTGGATGGGCACGAAGAAGGGATACCTCTGGGCAATCGGTGTATGGTCGGCAGGTGCTTGTATGCACGCACTTTGCGGAATCGTAACCGAACAATATGTAGGTCTGCATAGCGCAGCCGAACTGATGGCGGCTACGGGCGACGTAGTGGTGGTACTGGCTACCGTAAGTATGTACTGTTTCCTTGCCGCACGCTGTATCCTGGCTCTCGGTGAAGCGGGTAACTTCCCGGCTGCTATCAAAGTAACAGCAGAATACTTCCCTAAGAAAGACCGCGCTTACGCTACTTCCATCTTCAACGCCGGTGCTTCTATCGGTGCCTTGATTGCTCCGGTTTCTATCCCGCTGATTGCGAAAGCATGGGGATGGGAAATGGCATTTATCGTTATCGGTGCACTCGGTTTCGTCTGGATGGGTATGTGGGTATTCATGTACGATGCTCCGTCAAAGAGTAAGCACGTCAACAAAGCCGAATTGGATTACATCGAGCAGGATAAATACGAAGAAGGTGCTGCCCCTGTAGCTGTTGAAGAGAAAGACGAAAAGAAGATGAGCTTCCTTCAATGTTTCACTTACAAGCAGACATGGGCTTTTGCTGCCGGTAAGTTTATGACGGACGGTGTGTGGTGGTTCTTCTTATTCTGGACTCCGTCTTACCTGAACACCCAATTTGATATCAAGACTTCCGACGGATTGGGTATGGCATTGATTTTCACACTTTACGCTGTGACTATGCTGTCTATTTATGGTGGTAAACTTCCGACTATCTTTATCAATAAGACGGGTATGAATCCGTATGCTGCGCGTATGAAGGCGATGTTGATTTTCGCATTCTTCCCGTTGGTAGTATTGCTGGCACAACCGTTGGGTACGTTCTCTCCGTGGTTCCCAGTTATCCTTATCGGTATCGGTGGCGCTGCCCACCAGTCATGGTCGGCTAACATTTTCTCTACCGTAGGTGATATGTTCCCGAAAACAGCGATTGCAAGTATTACAGGTATCGGCGGTATGGCCGGTGGCGTAGGCTCTATGCTGATGCAGTTCGGCGCAGGTCTTCTGTTTGTTCACGCTGACGAAACACACATGACATTTATGGGATTTGAAGGCAAACCTGCCGGATATTTCATCATGTTCTGTATCTGTGCCGTAGCTTATCTGGTGGGCTGGATAATCATGAAGGCATTAGTACCGAAGTACAAACCTATCGTATTGGACTAAGCAATCCAATCTCAAGATTATTATAATAATGTAAGAGGGCGACTCATCACGAGCCGCCCTCTATTAATTTCACAAAATTTTATTTCAATGAAAAAACAAAAAAGCCTCTTCTCACGAAGAAGGCTTTTTAGGTTTACTTACCCTGCATCACCATCCTGCAACTATAAAAAGGAATTGAAACACTAATAAAGCAGTGTCTTTGCATTCCAATAATGAAGAATAGTAAACGTTAAGATGAAAAAAAGGGAAGTCTCACGACTTCCACAATTCTTCTAACCTTAAATCTAAATCTCTATGAAAAAAACGTGCTGCAAATATAGGCGTTTGTTCATTATAGAGGTGTTAATGAATCGCATAAAGAGAGAATAAAGACTAACATCTGCAAAAATTAGCAAATCACTCCCGGTTCTCTATTAATTTTAATAAACTTTGGTAAAGCGGACTAGCTTTCAAGAACTTTGGTACACCCGTCAGAAACATCTGTTTCCGCGCACGGGTAAGGGCTACATTCAGTTTTCGGTCTATCAGTACTCCATCCTCTTCTGTTAAATTAGAGACAAATTTTAACTGATAATAACTATTAATACAGCAGGAATAGATAATCACATCCCGTTCGCTGCCTTGAAAACGTTCGACAGTATCTACCAGTATCCGATTGAGGGCGGGAATACCTAATGTTTCTATTTCTTTTTTAATAAGAGCTATCTGGCTCCGGTAAGGGGTTATGATTCCTAATGTGCGGGATTCGTCAAAATTCGCACGGTTGCTTTCGTAAATCCGGGAAGCTAGTTTGGCAACAATCCGAGCTTCCGAAGAGTTTATCTTGACAGACGTTCCTGCTTGCTCCGGCACGGAAGGATAGAAGGCGACACGGGAAATATGCTCGGAATCTTCCAGTTGGTGAGGTAATCCGACGGGAATCAGACGACCGCCATAAAAAGCACGGTTGGCAAACAAAGCAACTTCGGGATGCATGCGCCCTTGACGGCAAAGCATGTCGAATGAACGACCGGTAGCTGACAATGTGTTATCGGCAGTAACGGATGATGCGCTGTCGGCAATAACAGACGGTGTGCTATCGTTGCTAGAAGAACAATTCCGGTAAAGGCGCTCAAACAACGAGTCTTTCAGATTTGTCAAACCAACCGACAGTAATGTTTCATCATAAATAGCAGACTGTTCTGTATTTTGGAGCACAACGGCAGGAAGCTGTTTATGGTCGCCAATCAGGATAAACTTATCAATGGCGTTCCGGTCATCTTCGCCGCGGGCACAAAGAATTCCTAATAATTGAGGTTCGAGTATCTGGGTAGCCTCATCTATGATAGAGACATTGAAATGTTTCAGACGGAATAGTTCCGGTTTACCGGAAATAGCAGCGACTGTTCCTACAATAATACGACAGTTCCGGATACGTTCGTAGACTTCCGAACGACGGTTGCAAGACGACAGTTCGTTTTCTATCAGATGTGAACGGTAGCTCTCGTCACAGGACAATTCACTTCCGACACGGATAAAATCGACAATCGGACGGATAGAAGCCAGCGACTTGCATATTTCGTCAACGGCACGGTTGGTATATGAAAGCAACAGTATTTGAGTATCCTTGTCGGCATGGAAAGTCTCTACCATTTTCTTTAGTGCGCAGGAAGTCTTGCCCGTTCCCGGAGGGCCGATAAGAAGAAAATAGTCCTGTGCGGCTTTGGCTTTCAACGCAATACGGGTGAAATCATCTTTTGCTTGAGAGATAAGGGTATCCAGTGATTCGTCAAACCTCGGCGGACGTTGCGAAAGCAACAAGTCACGGCGGTCTTGTCTAGCAGAGAGATAAGCATACAATCCCTGATACATGGAACGAAAAGTGGTGTCCATCGTATCGTGCTCTATGGCATAAAGGCTTCCTGCAGGAAGTACGGAAGGATTCTGCTGCGTAGAGCGCAGACGGATGCAGATTTCATCATCTGCCAAAAACTCGATATTCCCCTTGAATACCATTTTATTGGTTACGTTATCCGTCTCATGGTTTCGTTCATAGAGGATGATGGCATCGCCTTGGCGGAAGTTGGGAAGTACGTTTTGTATTCCGTTTCGTGAACGTGTCAGCAACAAGTGGGCTTTATGTTCATCAGCAGCATGATTTTCCTTTATTCGCAAATCATAGATAATCTCCCCTGCCTCGCACTTCTCAGCTAATGTGGAAAGCCATAAAGAAGCGGCTCCCGTGCGTCCTTCATAGTCTACATCGCCGGATTTGGAAGTATAAAGTTCTTTGGTAAGGAAGTTATATACGGCATAGAAATATTTCTTTTCCAGTGGCGAAAGAGCTTTCAGTTTCTCTTGGAAGTTGTCGATAGACGGACGTAGCCAGGTTTCCCAGAAGCGTCCTTGCAGTCCTCGTTCATTCAAGGTGGCGGCATTGACTTCTGCCAGTTTCTGTTCCGTATATTCCAGGCTGTTCCGTAATTGGATGCTGTATTCATTGGCTACAATCCGATTGCGCAAGTCAATTACCCGGCGCACCATTGCCCAGGAAGGACGGGACGGATAAAGAAGCGGGTAACGGGTATAGAGCAGATAGGCTTTTACTTTCCGGTGGTCCATCCCCATAGAATATTGGAGAACAGCCTGATAGAGAAGCATCTGCACTTTATTGTTTTCCTTGGGTTCTACTTTGCCGCGAATGGCGTACTCGTCGGCTTTGCCGGACTTCATTTCTATGAAAGAAGACATATCCCGCTGCATATAGTCGAGGCGCCCTTGTAGTCCGAGTGCTTCGCAGATATAAGAGGGTTCGAGCACAGCGTCCGTCTTATCAAGTTCGTATCCGGCGGCATAAAAGGTGTCATTCACCGTTTCGCGAATATGCTCAAAGTGCAGTTTGCAGTCGTCAAAGAATTGGCGTTCTTTTTCCTTATCCCGCAAATCGGGGCAGGCTGCCAACTCGATAGGATAGCGTCGGAAGGCTTTCTGCATACAAGTCCGGTAGTCTATTTCTTCATCCTGCGCGTGAATCCATTCATCAAGGAAAAGATTCGCTATATTTCCCAATAACAGGGGGCGTGCATTCTCAATCGGCTGGAGACGGGAAAGGTAATAATTTGCCGGATGATGCCCGTAGTCGCGGAAACACTCGGCAAGGGAACTGATGTCAATCAGGTAATCCGGTTCGAGAACGATAAACGAGGGGGTCAGTATTCCCTCATCGTCAATGGCTACGTCTAATAAGTTCAGTTGGGTGTGACGCCAGAGTAGTTTGCATGTCTCCGCAAACTCTTCATTTATTTGAGGGATATTGTAACGGACAAGCCACGGGGTTTCCGAAACTTCGTCCAATGGAGTTACATACAGGTATTGCTCATCTGCATACTGAAAACATACGCGCATCCGTTGCACACGTTTACGGGCGGGAGGGGCTGCCAGATAAGTAGCATCCGCTTTCGGAAGCAATCGGTACAGTTCTTCGGGTATGTCTTCTTCCGAAAGTTTACGGATTAAGAAAGCCAGTGTTTTAGCATCCCGCAACAGGTTCTCCCTAGTCGGTTCGAGACGGCGGTTCAGAATTTGGTTGGAAGTCAGGCGGAAAGTATGCAGCCGGTTTTGTTCTCCTGCCGAAAGGTCTATCTTTGCAGCGATAAAGCTGATTCGTGCGGAGAGGTCGGTCATCTGCAAACTTTCATTTTGCATTTGTGACCGACAGACGCGTTCAAGCAAGTCACGCATTTGCTTGTACCCTACGGCAAGCCGGGTGTCTTCCACCCGGCAAACAGCCAAAAGTAACTCATAAGATTCTATCGCTTCACTTTTCTGACAAGGCAACTTCATCTTCAATCTCTTCTTCTGTTTTCTTTTTATCCTTTATCATCAGAATACTCATTTCGTAGAGCAGATAAAGCGGGATAGCTACAACGCTCAGCGTAAACGGGTCGCCCGTCGGAGTGATAATGGCAGCAGCTATCACGATGATGACAACGGCATGGCGGCGGTATTTCCGCAAGAAGGACTTATTGACTACTCCCAGCAATGAAAGCAACCACGTCACTAATGGCAATTCAAATGCCAGCCCCATGCAGAGAATCAGCATCATGAAATTATCGATATAGGAATTTAGTGACAGAATGTTCTCCACTTCCGAACTTAGCTGATAGGTGGAAAGAAAACGGAGCGTCAACGGATAAACCATGAAATAGCTCAGCAAGACACCGATAAAGAACATCACTGTCCCGATGGTTAATGCCTTGCGTACTCCTTCCCTTTCGTTAGGATAAAGAGCGGGACTGATAAAACGCCATACTTCAAAGAAAATATAAGGCATGGCGGTCACGACCGACATCCAGAAGGCTGTCGACATGTGTATAAAGAAGGGAGCCGCCAAGTTTATATTGACTAGCTTCACCTGAAATTCTTGTGTGAAAAAGTCATCGGTCAAATCGAATGTCTGTCCGATATGCCGTAATAAATCGTAGAATATGAAATCATTGTGGCATGGCGCCAAAATCACATGATCGAAAAGATAAGGCATAGCAATAAAATAACCTATTGCCAATACAAACCAAACTCCAATCACCCGAAAAAGTACCTTGCGCAGTTCATCCAAATGATCCCAAAAGGTCATTTCTGCCATCGGTACTTATTTTACTTACTTGAGTCCGCCGGTTTATCCAGGTCTTCTTTTGCCTTATTTATTTCTTCTTTTGCATCATTCACTCCATCTTTGAAGCTCTTCACTCCTTTGCCCAAGCCGCGCATCAGTTCGGGAATTTTCTTTCCACCAAAGAGCAGGAGAATAACCAAAGCAATAATAATCCACTCGGAACCACTAGGCAAGAAACCTAATAATAATAAGTTTGTCATACGTTTATTCGATAAAGAGGTTTTTATTAGTTGGTGCAAATATAAAGAAAAACGGCAAACTGTAAACGGTAAACAATGAATTATTTATGTTAGTTCACTTTCATTCATCATTTACCGTTTACTGTCTACCATTTTGTTATTTACTGATTATCCAATTATCGGTTCTCTGTTTTTGTTTATCTCCCTCGGTTTTATTCCTGATAATATACCCGTTTCACCCGTGTCGATATACTGGTAAGAACTTCGTAAGGAATCGTATCCAGCTTGTCGGAGAGAATCGTTATCGGCAGGTCATCACCGAAAATAATCGCCTGGTCGCCTTCGCGGCAGTCGATGTCGGTTACGTCTATCATACAGACATCCATACAGATATTGCCTACATAAACCGCTTTCTTCCCATTCACCAGGCAGTAGGCATTTCCACGTCCCAAATGACGGTTCAGCCCGTCGGCATAACCGATAGGAATGGCGGCGATACGCGAAGGACGTGTCAGATGCCCCATACGGCTATACCCTACGGTATCTTCTTCGGGCACATCACGAATCTGAAGTATCGTTGTCTTGAGGGTACTTACGTTATGTATAATCGAATTGTCTATCGGACTGACTCCGTAAAGCCCGATTCCCAACCGTACCATGTCAAACTGCGCACCGGGGAAACGCTCGATTCCCGCCGTATTGCAGATATGACGCAAAATCTTATGCGGGAAAGCGGCTTGCAACTCCTGCGAGCCCTTTTCAAACAATTCTATCTGCCGGCGTGTAAAGGCATCGAACTGGGGAGAATCACTTCCTACGAAATGAGAGAATACCGAACGGGGAATCACCGCGCTCTGGTTCTTCAGGCGACGGATAAGCAAAGGTATATCTTCCACGGCAAAGCCGAGACGGTGCATACCTGTATCCAGTTTGATGTGAATCGGGAAGTTGGTAATTCCTTCTTTTTTGGCGGCTTTGATAAGTGCGTCGAGCAGATGGAAATTATACACTTCCGGTTCCAGTTTATAGTCGAACATGGTTTTGAACGCCGTAAGTTCCGGGTCCATAATCATGATAGAGGAAGTGATGCCCGCTTTGCGAAGTTCGGAGCCTTCGTCGGCAACGGCCACCGCCAGGTAATCGACATGATGTTCCTGCAAGGTCTTGGCAATTTCATATGAACCGGCTCCGTAGGCAGAAGCTTTCACCATACATATCATCTTCGTTTCGGGATGGCGGAGCATGGAACGATAATGGTTCAGATTTTCGACCATGGCATGCAGGTTTACTTCCAAGATAGTTTCGTGCACTTTCAGTTCCAGCGCTTCGGATACCTTGTCGAAGTTGAATATACGGGAACCTTTTATCAGAATTACTTCCGAATGAAGGGATTTAAGCACGTCTGATGCCAGAAGAGCTTCGGTATTGGGGAAGAAATAGCGTTCGATGCCGGCATCAAACCGGGCGACACACGAAGAAATCTCCGGTCCTACGCCAATCAGTTTATTGATTCCACGGCTTTGCACCAGTTGGGCTACACGCCGATAGAGTGTTGCCGTGCTTTGTCCGGTTTCCAGTATGTCCGAGAGGATAAGCGTCCGGTTCAACCCTTTCTTTTCAGAGCGGCGGACAAGGAAGTCTAGGGCTATATCCAAAGATGCCAAATCCGAATTATAGCTATCATTTATCAACACACAGTTGTTCTTTCCTTCTTTTACTTCCAGACGCATCGCAATCGGTTCGAGACGTGCCATACGTTCTGTTATCTGGTCGGCAGGAGTCATCAGGTAGAGACAGGCTGCCAGACAATTCAGCGCATTTTCGATGGAAGCATCATCAATAAAAGGGATACAGAAAGTATTATCCATATCCAGATAACGGTAGGAAATAATGGTGTGGTCTTCCTTCTTTGTCACACGGCTGATGTGCAGCGGACGTTCGATATCGGTACGGCTCCAGGCAATCTCACGGGCTGTCAGCATTGATTTTGCAACGCAATTGCTGATTAGTTCATTATCACCGTTGTAGATTACGACATCACAGTCTTTGAAAAGCGTCAGCTTCTCCATACATTTCTCCTGCAATGAGAAGAAATTCTCCTGATGGGCACCGCCTATGTTGGTCAAGATACCGATAGTAGGCTTTATCATCCGCTTCAAAGCTCCCATCTCTCCCATTTCGGAAATGCCGGCTTCAAAGATTCCTAACTCCGCCTCTTCATTCAGTTGCCATACAGAAAGAGGAACACCAATCTGTGAATTATAGCTGCGCGGAGAACGGACAATGCAGCGGTCCGGACTGAGCAACTGGTGCAACCATTCTTTCACAATCGTCTTTCCGTTACTACCGGTAATGCCGATAACCGGCATCTTGAATTTCTCACGATGCACTTCGGCAAGCTTCTGCAAAGCTTTCAAGGGATTGGGGACGATGAGGAAATTGAGAATTGAGAATTGAGAATTGAGAATTGGCTGCGCGCCATCATGCTGCACAGATTTCTCAATTCTCAATTCTCCACTCTCAATTTCTTTAAAGTCTTCTTCGGAGACAACAAAATTGCGCACTCCCCTGTCATATAAATCAGGGATATAGCGGGCACCACTATTTCGTTTGGTAGCTAAAGCAAAAAAAAGAGTTTCTTCAGGAAAACTCAGGGAACGGCTGTCTGTTAACAGCCAATCAATAGTCGCTTCGTAGTCGCCCACACGGCGGGCACCGATACTTTGGGCTATGGATTTAATCGCATATGACATAGTTCTGTTTCTTTTTGAAAATCTAAGTACGGGTATTTTCCGATAAGTCGTTCTATTTTTAACACTATTTGTCCTAAAAAGCGTTGATAGGCCTCTGAACCGGGGTGAAAGGGCTTATGAGCCAGGTCGCGCCAGATATCTTCGACTTCTGCCATAACCTGCTTTGTGTCAGCTGAAAAGAAAGTTTCAGAGAAGCGTTCCCACAGGTAACGGACTGCCAATGGAGACGGATGCAACATATCGTCCGCATAAAAGCGGTAATCACGCAATTCGTCCAGTACTATTTCGTAGGAAGGGAAATAGAAGACCTGCTGCGGGAAGAGTTGCTGCAAGCGGTCGATAGCGAGTAATAAAGTGGATTTGCTTAGTTGGTTGGCATGCATCCCGTCGCGGATATGACGGATGGGACTCACCGTAAACAGAATCTTCAGATTCGGATTGCAGGCTGCCAGACTGGTAATCAGCGAAGTGTATTCATCGACAATTTCGTCTACAAGAAGAAGCCTGCGGCTGAAGTTGTTCTCAGGCAGTTTGTGGCAATTGGCAACAACTTTTCCCGTTTCTTTTTGTTCGTAGACATAAGCCGTACCGAAAGTCAGCATCAGCCAATCAAGTTGTTGCATAACCTGACAGGCTTGCTGCAAACGGTCATTGATATTCTGCAAGGTTTCCTCCGGAGTGGATGCGGAAAAGGAGCCGTGATGCATAGGGCTATGCCACAGTCCTCTATAAGCAAACAGGTCTTTCTCCGTGTATTCTTTTTTCGTTGCAATCTCCCGCAAAGCGGATAAGATAGACAAAGGATTATAAAGAATGCCGAAAGGATTCAGGTTCAGCCGGAATTTGGCATCCATTAGCAAAGCGCCTATATTCTCGGCAAAACAAGAGCCCATCAGAAGGATATGGTCTGCATGGCTGACAGGCGGAAGCCCGGCAGGTAATTCCACAGATGTTTGAAAGTTCATACGATTTTCCATCACTTTATTACATTTCGTATGCAAAAGTAGACTTTCTTTTCGTACTTTTGCACTAAATTTTCTCGAATCATGAAGAATGAACCGATATATAACTTGCTAAACGCTATTAATTACCCCGAAGACCTACGGAAACTAAACGTAGACCAACTGCCGGAAGTATGCGATGAACTGCGGCAAGACATTATTAAAGAACTCTGCTGCAATCCGGGACATTTTGCCGCCAGTCTGGGGACAGTGGAACTGACGGTAGCTCTGCACTACATCTACAATACGCCCTATGACCGTATTGTATGGGATGTGGGACATCAGGCTTACGGCCATAAAATTCTGACAGGACGTCGCGAAGTTTTTTCCACCAACCGGAAGTTTGGCGGAATACGCCCTTTTCCATCACCGGAAGAGAGCGAATACGATACTTTTACATGCGGGCATGCTTCTAATTCAATCTCCGCTGCCCTTGGCATGGCTGTTGCCGCCGCTCAGAAAGGAGATTCCAAACGTCATGTGGTAGCCATCATCGGTGACGGTTCCATGAGTGGCGGACTGGCTTTTGAAGGGTTGAACAATGCATCTGTCACCCCGAACAATCTGCTTATTATACTGAATGACAATGATATGGCTATCGACCGCAGCGTCGGTGGCATGAAACAGTATCTTTTCAACCTGACGACCACCAACCGTTACAACCAGTTGCGTTTCAGCATGTCACGTGTGTTGTTCAAACTCGGTATCTTGAATGAGGAACGCCGCAAAGCACTGATACGTTTTGGCAACAGCCTGAAGTCGATGGCTGCACAGCAACAGAATATTTTCGAAGGGATGAATATCCGTTATTTCGGTCCGATAGACGGGCACGATGTTAGGAATCTTGCCCGAGTACTGCATGATATTAAAGATTTGCAAGGACCTAAAATCCTGCATTTACACACTATAAAAGGAAAAGGGTTCGCCCCGGCAGAAGAACATGCTACCGAATGGCATGCTCCGGGCAAGTTCGACCCCGTCACCGGCAAACGTTTCATTGCCAACACGGAAGGAATGCCGCCTCTCTTCCAGGATGTATTCGGAAATACACTGGTAGAGCTTGCCGAAGCCAACCCGAAGATTGTCGGTGTAACTCCCGCCATGCCCAGCGGCTGTTCGATGAACATCCTCATGGAGAAAATGCCGAAACGCGCATTTGATGTCGGTATTGCCGAAGGGCATGCCGTGACTTTCTCTGGCGGTATGGCGAAAGACGGATTGCTGCCGTTCTGCAATATCTATTCTTCTTTTTTGCAACGGGCACAGGATAATATCATACATGACGTAGCGATACAGAATCTTCCTGTGATACTATGTCTCGACCGTGCCGGACTTGTCGGTGAGGACGGGCCTACACATCACGGAGCTTTTGACATGGCTTGCCTGCGCCCGATACCTAACTTGACTATTTCTTCGCCAATGGACGAACACGAGTTACGCCGGTTGATGTACACAGCACAACTGCCGGACAAAGGTCCGTTCGTGATTCGTTATCCACGGGGACGCGGCGTGTTGGTGGACTGGAAATGTCCGCTAGAAGAAGTTCCGGTAGGAAAAGGAAGAAAGTTGAAAGATGGTGACGACCTTGCGGTTATTACTATCGGACCGATAGGAAACACTGCCGCCCGCGCCATTGCCCAGGCAGAAGCCAAGCTTGGTAAATCCATCGCCCATTATGATTTACGTTTCCTAAAACCGCTGGATGAGGAGTTACTGCATGAAATAGGTCGCAAATTCGAGCGTATCCTTACCGTTGAAGACGGCATTATCAAAGGCGGTATGGGCAGCGCTATCCTCGAATTTATGGCAGACAATGAATACAAACCGACAGTGAAGCGTATCGGTATCCCCAATATATTTGTGGAACACGGTTCAGTGGCCGAACTTTATCACATCTGCGGCATGGACGAGGAAGGCATTCTGACTAAAATAAAAGAATTTATCAATTGACATGAAGATTATTATCGCCGGTGCCGGCAACGTAGGCACCCATTTGGCAAAACTGTTATCGCGCGAAAAGCAAGATATTATCTTGATGGATGATGACGAAGAGAAACTAAGTGCTCTCAGCTCCAATTTCGACTTGCTGACAGTTGCCGCCTCTCCTTCTTCTATCTCCGGCCTGAAAGAGGTAGGTGTCAAAGAAGCCGACCTCTTCATTGCAGTTACTCCGGACGAAAGCCGAAACATGACTGCCTGTATGCTGGCTACCAATCTGGGAGCTAAAAAGACAGTGGCACGTATCGATAATTACGAATATCTTCTGCCCAAAAACAAAGAGTTCTTCCAAAAGTTGGGAGTGGATTCGTTAATCTACCCTGAGATGTTGGCTGCCAAAGAAATCGTATCTTCCATGCGCATGAGCTGGGTACGCCAATGGTGGGAATTCTGTGACGGAGCACTCGTACTGATCGGTACGAAGATGCGCGAAAAAGCGGAGATACTGAATATTCCCCTTTATGAGTTGGGGGCACCGGACATTCCTTATCACGTAGTAGCCATCAAACGCGGAACGGAAACCATTATTCCGCGTGGAGACGATGTGATAAAACTGCATGACATTGTTTATTTCACCACCACCCGCAAATATATTCCTTATATACGTAAGATAGCCGGCAAGGAAGATTATGCCGACGTGCGTAACGTGATGATTATGGGCGGAAGCCGCATCGCAGTCCGTACCGCCCAATACGTGCCGGACTATATGCAAGTGAAAATCGTAGACAATGACATTAACCGTTGCAACCGGCTGACAGAACTGTTGGACGACAAAACGATGATTATCAACGGGGACGGTCGTGACATGGATCTGCTCATCGAAGAAGGATTGAAGAATACCGAAGCCTTCGTTGCCCTGACCGGAAATTCCGAAACCAACATACTGGCTTGTCTTGCCGCCAAACGCATGGGGGTGGAAAAGACCGTAGCAGAAGTCGAAAATATCGACTATATCGGCATGGCGGAAAGCCTTGACATCGGTACGGTCATCAACAAGAAGATGATTGCCGCCAGCCATATTTATCAAATGATGCTGGATGCCGACGTCTCCAATGTGAAATGTCTGACGTTTGCCAATGCGGATGTCGCAGAATTTACTGTACCCGCCGGAGCAAAAATAACAAAGCATCTGATCAAAGACCTCGGACTACCGAAAGGGACGACTATCGGCGGTATGATTCGCAACGGAGAAGGAATACTGGTTACCGGTGATACGCTGATTCAACCGGGCGACCATGTAGTAGTGTTCTGCTTGAGTATGATGATTAAGAAAATCGAGAAATTCTTTCATTAGGTAGTAAGTAATACTTGACATTTGTTTATGATCAACTCGAAGATGATATACCGGATTCTGGGTTTTCTGCTGCTCATAGAAACTGCGATGTTACTATGCTGCGGTGTTGTTTCTTTATTCTACAAAGAGAATGACTTGCAGAGTTTTCTGGTTTCATCGGCTATTACTGCCGGTGTCGGTATTGTATTGCTTGCCATCGGCAAAGGTGCGGAAAAATCACTCAACCGACGTGACGGATATGTCATTGTCAGCGTAGCATGGGTCACGTTCTCTCTTTTCGGAATGTTACCTTATTATATAGGAGGATATATTCCAAGTATCACCAACGCATTCTTTGAAACCATGTCGGGTTTCAGCAGTACGGGAGCCACTATCTTAAATAACATCGAATCAATGCCGCACGGAATACTCTTCTGGCGCGCCATGACGCAATGGATTGGCGGTTTAGGTATTGTATTCTTTACCATTGCCGTCCTGCCTATTTTCGGTGTCGGTGGTATTCAGGTATTTGCGGCAGAAGCCAGCGGTCCTACTCATGACAAAGTGCATCCCCGCATTGGCATTACCGCCAAATGGATCTGGGGTATTTATGCAGGAATGACGGGAACTCTCATTGTATTGTTAGTATTTGGCGGCATGAGCGTATTCGACAGTATATGCCATGCTTTCACAACGACCAGTACCGGTGGTTTCTCTACCAAGCAAACCAGTATTGAATACTATCACTCTCCCTATATAGATTATGTAATCTCTATCTTCATGTTTTTGTCAGGGATCAACTTCACACTGCTACTGTTAATGTTCAACGGCAAGATAAAGAAGTTTATCCATGACGCGGAATTGAAGTTCTATTTTATATGCGTTTCCTTCTTCACCCTATTTATTGCAGCCTGGCTCTACCAGACATCTTCGATGGGTGCGGAAGAAGCATTCCGTAAATCACTTTTCCAAGTAATTTCATTGCAGACTTCCACAGGATTCGCCACAGCCGACTATATGCTTTGGCCTTCCATTCTTTGGGGATGCCTTCTTATTGTGATGATTATCGGAGCCTGTGCCGGTAGTACGACAGGTGGTATCAAGTGTATCCGTATGGTGATCTTATTTAAGGTAGTGAAAAATGAATTCAAACATATCCTGCATCCCAATGCCGTGCTTCCGGTACGTGTAAACAAGCAGGTTATCTCCCCTTCCATCCAGTCCACAGTATTGGCTTTCACCTTTTTGTATGCAGTGATTGCCCTTATCAGCATACTTATCATGATGGGACTTGGGGTAGGTTTCCTTGAATCAATCGGAACAGTCATCTCAAGTATGGGTAATATGGGACCGGGACTCGGTACATGCGGCCCTGCTTTCTCCTGGAGCGAATTACCAGTTCTTGCCAAATGGCTGCTTTCCTTCTTAATGCTTTTGGGACGTTTGGAATTATTTACGGTACTGTTGCTTTTCACTTCCGACTTCTGGAAGAAAAACTAGGCACTCGACTTGATTTGTATCAAGTCGAGTGCTAAAAAAACCTTTTTTGCTACCCGGACTTTGCAAAAAGTATAAATATTAGTCCTATATTTGCAGCCGTTAAAAGGAAAAGATGAAACAAAGCTTAAAATTCGGACTACTTTTGGTACTGACTTTGCTTATTCATTGCACAACAAATGGAGCAATAGAAAATATTTGCAAGGTTTCTTCCCCGGCTTACAGGCAGGAGAAGTGCTATGTATCCCAAGACCATCCGGCACACAATGCTTTGGAACGCCTTTATAACTTTTATTCTACCCAATCCTGCGATATGAGTCATACGGAAGTTGCACATGTTCCGGCAGACAAGAGTGTGTTATTGCTAATAGCCTATTTCCGCGAGCATTACAAACTTCAAATTCCGCCTTACCCTATATCGCTCCACGCTCCCACCTGTTACTACGATCCTATCTCCTATTATATATATGGGTTAAGAAAGATTGTGGTTTAGACGACAGTACAGTCGGCTTTTTAACCCGTCACTTATATTACAGTTGGTTTCGTCCCCCAGAGGGTGGATAATCCAGTTGTTTATTTCTATAATATTCAATCTAAACAGCTATTGAATTATGAATTTTACATTTTTAGTTGTTGTTTTACTGACAGCGCTTGCTTTTGTCGGTGTAGTGATAGCTCTTTCACGTGCTATTTCACCCCGTTCGTACAATGTGCAAAAGTTTGAAGCTTACGAATGTGGTATACCGACACGTGGTAAATCATGGATGCAGTTCCGTGTAGGTTACTACTTGTTTGCTATCCTGTTCCTGATGTTCGACGTTGAAACAGCTTTCCTGTTTCCGTGGGCAGTGGTCATGCGCGACATGGGACCACAGGGACTTATTAGTATTCTCTTCTTCTTTATCATTCTAGTTCTGGGTCTTGCTTATGCCTGGAGGAAAGGAGCTTTGGAATGGAAATAACCAAAAAGCCAAAAATAAAATCAATTCCGTATGAGGAGTTCATCGACAATGAATCATTGGAAAAGTTGGTCAGGGAACTTAATGCAGGAGGGGCAAACGTCGCTCTCGGAGTTCTTGATGACTTTATCAACTGGGGACGCAGCAATTCGCTGTGGCCGCTTACTTTCGCTACCAGTTGTTGCGGTATCGAATTTATGGCACTGGGTGCCGCGCGTTATGATATGGCCCGCTTCGGGTTTGAAGTAGCCCGTGCCAGTCCGCGCCAGGCCGACATGATTATGGTATGCGGAACAATCACGAACAAGATGGCTCCGGTACTGAAACGTCTGTACGACCAGATGCCCGACCCGAAATATGTGGTTGCCGTAGGCGGATGTGCTGTCAGCGGCGGTCCTTTCAAGAAGTCCTACCATGTGGTGAACGGAGTGGACAAGATTCTTCCGGTAGATGTATATATCCCCGGATGTCCGCCGCGTCCCGAAGCTTTCTATTATGGCATGATGCAGTTGCAACGCAAAGTGAAAATAGAAAAGTTCTTTGGTGGAGTAAACAGGAAAGAGAAGAAACCGGATTATATAAAAAATGAAGAATGACTCTACGTTCTTAATTTAATTTGATTTATGCAAGAAATACAATTTATAGCTCCTGCAGCATTACACGACGAGATGCTGCGCTTGCGAAATGAAAAGCAGATGGACTTTCTCGAAAGCCTCACCGGCATGGACTGGGGAGCAGCGGATGAGAAAGACGCTCCGGAGAAACTCCGCGGTTTAGGCGTAGTCTATCATCTGGAATCTACCGTCACGGGCGAACGGATGGCGCTGAAAACTGCGACAACCAACCGTGACTTGCCGGAAATACCGTCTGTCAGCGATATATGGAAGATAGCAGACTTCTACGAACGCGAAGTTTTCGATTATTACGGCATCACCTTTATCGGTCATCCCGATATGCGTCGTCTGTATCTGCGTAACGACTGGATAGGTTATCCGATGCGCAAAGACAATGATCCGGAAAAAGATAATCCGCTCTGCATGACCAATGAGGAAACGTTCGACACGACTCAGGAAATAGAACTCAACCCGGACGGAACAATCAAAAACAAAGAAACAAAACTCTTCGGAGAAGAAGAATACGTAGTCAATATCGGCCCGCAACACCCTGCAACTCACGGTGTAATGCGTTTCCGTGTTTCTCTCGAAGGTGAAATCATCCGTAAGATTGACGCAAACTGCGGATATATCCATCGGGGTATCGAGAAGATGAACGAGAGTCTTACCTATCCTCAGACATTGGCTCTTACAGATCGTCTTGATTATTTGGGTGCGCATCAGAACCGGCATGCATTATGTATGTGCATCGAGAAGGCGATGGGTATCGAAGTCAGCGAGCGTGTACAATATATCCGTACGATTATGGATGAGTTGCAACGTATCGACTCTCACCTGTTATTCTTTTCCGCCCTTGCCATGGACCTCGGAGCACTGACGGCTTTCTTCTACGGATTCCGTGACCGTGAAAAGATTCTTGATATTTTTGAGGAGACTTGTGGCGGACGCTTGATTATGAACTACAATACGATTGGCGGTGTACAGGCTGACCTTCACCCGAACTTCGTCAAACGGGTGAAAGAATTTATTCCGTATATGAGAGGTATTATTCACGAATATCACGATATATTCACAGGCAATATCATTGCTCAAAGCCGTATGAAAGGCGTGGGTGTACTAAGTCGCGAGGATGCTATTTCTTTCGGTTGCACCGGTGGTACAGGCCGTGCTTCGGGCTGGGCCTGCGACGTGCGCAAGCGGATACCGTACGGTGTATATGACAAAGTGGATTTCAAAGAAATCATTTATACGGAAGGCGACTGCTTCGCCCGCTATCTGGTGCGTATGGACGAAATCATGGAAAGTCTGAACATCATTGAGCAATTAATAGATAATATCCCCGAAGGGCCGTATCAGGAGAAGATGAAACCTATCATCCGTGTTCCCGAAGGCAGCTACTATGCTGCTGTGGAAGGAAGCCGCGGTGAATTCGGTGTTTTCCTCGAAAGCCAGGGTGACAAGATGCCGTATCGCCTGCACTATCGTGCCACGGGGCTGCCGCTTGTAGCCGCCATCGACACGATCTGTCGTGGAGCGAAGATTGCCGACCTGATTGCCATTGGCGGAACGCTGGACTATGTGGTTCCGGATATAGACCGGTAAGTTAACGATTAACGTTTAGTGATGAACGATTAACGGAAAAGAATGCATCAATATGTTAATTACTAATCATTAAACACTAAACACTAATTAAATATGTTCGACTTTAGTATAGTAACAAATTGGATACATGAGCTGCTTCTCTCCATTATGCCTGAGGGAGTGGCTGTATTTATAGAATGTGTGGCTGTCGGCGTGTGCATTGTTGCATTGTATGCCATCCTCGCTATCATATTGATTTACATGGAGCGCAAGGTCTGCGGGTTCTTCCAGTGTCGTCTCGGTCCGAACCGGGTGGGCAAATGGGGTTCTATCCAAGTAGTATGCGACGTGCTCAAAATGATGACCAAGGAAATTTTCATGCCAAAAGGTGCCGACCATTTCCTCTACAATCTGGCTCCGTTCATGGTGATTATCGCCTCGTTCCTTACTTTCTCTTGTATTCCTTTTAATAAGGGAGCGGAAATTCTGAATTTCAATGTAGGGGTATTCTTTCTGTTGGCAGCTTCCAGCATCGAAGTAGTTGGTATTTTGCTTGCCGGTTGGGGTAGTAACAATAAGTTCTCTCTGATTGGTGCTATGCGAAGTGGCGCGCAGATTATCAGTTATGAGCTCTCTGTTGGTATGAGCATTATGACAATGGTCGTGTTGATGGGAACCATGCAGTTTTCTGAAATTGTGGAAGGGCAAGCCAATGGCTGGTTTATCTTCAAGGGACATATCCCCGCCGTGATTGCCTTTATCATCTACCTGATTGCCGGAAACGCCGAATGTAACCGTGGTCCGTTCGACCTTCCCGAAGCGGAAAGTGAGCTGACTGCCGGATACCACACCGAATATTCCGGTATGGGTTTCGGTTTCTTCTATCTGGCAGAATACTTGAACCTGTTTATCGTAGCCAGTGTTGCTGCCACCATTTTCCTGGGAGGATGGATGCCGTTGCACATCGTCGGTTTGGACGGATTTAATGCCGTAATGGATTATATCCCCGGATTTATCTGGTTCTTCGGCAAAGCGTTCTTTGTGGTATTCCTGCTGATGTGGATTAAATGGACATTCCCCCGTCTACGTATCGACCAGATTCTGAATCTGGAATGGAAGTACCTGGTTCCTATTTCTATGGTAAATCTATTATTAATGGCATGTTGCGTAGCCTTCGGCTTTCACTTCTAGCAGATTAGATTATGGAATATAAAGATAAAAAATATACGTACTTAGGTGGTCTGGTGCATGGCATCAGTACACTGGCAACGGGTATGAAAACCAGCATCAAGGTTTACTTCCGCAAGAAAGTGACCGAGCAATATCCCGAAAACCGGAAGGAGCTGAAGATGTTCGACCGGTTCCGCGGAACGCTGAACATGCCCCACAATGAGAATAATGAACATCGCTGTGTTGCCTGCGGATTATGTCAGATGGCTTGTCCGAACGACACAATCAAAGTGACCAGCGAAACGATTGAAACAGAAGACGGCAAGAAGAAGAAAATCCTGGCGACCTATGAATATGACCTGGGCGCTTGTATATTCTGCCAACTTTGTGTAAATGCTTGTCCGCACGATGCTATCATGTTCGACCAGAACTTCGAGCATGCAGTATTCGACCGTTCCAAGCTCGTCTTGAAACTGAATCATGACGGTAGTAAAGTAATAGAAAAGAAAAAAGAAGTTTAGATATGGGAGCAACTCTTGAAACAGTAGTATTCTACTTTTTGGCAGCATTTATTACTGCTATGTCCATCATGACGGTGACTACCCAACGTATTGTCCGCTCGGCTACTTACCTGCTCTTCGTGCTCTTCGGCACGGCCGGCATCTACTTCTTGCTGGGCTACACCTTTTTAGGCTCCGTCCAAATTATGGTTTACGCTGGTGGTATCGTTGTGCTTTATGTATTCTCCATCCTGCTGACCAGTGGCGAGGGCGACCGAGCCGAGAAACTAAAACGAAGCAGGTTCCTGGCAGGACTTTTTACAATGGTTGCCGGCTTGGCAATTATCCTGTTTATCACGCTGAAACATAACTTTATGCAGACAGCGAACCTTGCCCCGCAGGAGATAAACATCCACGCTATCGGACATGCCTTGCTGAGTAGTGACAAATACGGCTATGTATTGCCTTTCGAAGCAGTCAGTATCTTATTACTAGCTTGTATCATCGGTGGTATCATGATTGCCCGAAAGAGATAAGAACGAAAGTATTAACTATCAAACATTGAATTGAATATGATACACATGGAATATTATCTGGTAGTCTCTACCATCATGATGTTTGCAGGAATCTATGGATTCTTTACCCGCCGTAACACGCTGGCTATCCTGATTTCCGTAGAGTTAATGCTGAACGCCACGGACATCAACTTCGCCGTGTTCAATCGTTTTCTCTTCCCGGGAGGAATGGAAGGTTATTTCTTTGCACTGTTCTCCATCGCCATCTCAGCCGCGGAAACTGCAATAGCTATCGCCATCATGATCAATATCTACCGTAATCTCCGAAGCATCCAAGTCCGCAACCTCGACGACTTGAAATGGTAGTGGCAAGGTGCCACTTCCAGGTTTTCATTCGGATGAATAGACGGACGGATGAATTTGTGAGATATTATAATATAAGTAATAATAAAACAAGTAATTAAATAAAACTGTATGGAACTAACAATTCTAATACTCCTTCTTCCTTTCTTCTCCTTTCTCATATTGGGAATCGGGGGAAAATGGATGTCGCATCGGACAGCGGGTACCATCGGTACTCTGATACTGGGAACGGTAGCAGTACTGTCTTATGTGACTGCTTTCCAATATTTCTCCGCCCCACGGCTGGAAGACGGAACATTTGCCACATTGATACCTTACAATTTCACGTGGCTTCCTTTTACAGAGACATTACACTTCGACCTGGGCATCCTGCTCGATCCTATATCTGTGATGATGTTGATTGTCATCTCTACCGTGTCACTGATGGTGCATATCTACTCCTTCGGCTACATGAAAGGCGAGACTGGTTTTCAACGTTACTACGCTTTCCTCTCCCTGTTTACCATGTCTATGCTGGGACTGGTAGTAGCGACAAACATCTTCCAAATGTATCTCTTTTGGGAATTGGTGGGTGTAAGTTCTTATTTATTAATCGGATTCTACTATACAAAACCTGCTGCAATCTCCGCTTCAAAGAAAGCATTTATTGTCACTCGTTTTGCCGACTTGGGCTTCCTGCTCGGTATCCTGATTTACGGATATTATGGCGGAACGTTCGGTTTCACTCCGGATACGGTATCGTTGGTCAGCGGTGGAGCTGCCATGCTTCCGTTAGCTCTCGGATTGATGTTCGTGGGCGGTGCCGGTAAAAGTGCGATGTTCCCATTGCATATATGGTTGCCCGACGCAATGGAAGGCCCTACTCCGGTCAGCGCTTTGATTCACGCGGCTACGATGGTAGTTGCCGGAGTTTATCTGGTGGCACGTATGTTCCCGCTTTTCATTGCTTATGCTCCGAATACATTGCATATGGTAGCCTGGGTGGGGGCATTCACCGCTTTCTATGCAGCAAGTGTAGCTTGTGTACAATCGGATATCAAGCGGGTACTCGCTTTCTCTACTATCTCTCAGATTGGTTTTATGATGGTAGCTTTAGGCGTTTGTACTTCGATAAACCCACACGAAGGCGGATTGGGATACATGGCATCCATGTTCCACCTTTTCACACACGCCATGTTCAAAGCATTGCTCTTCCTGGGCGCAGGTAGCATCATTCATGCGGTACACTCCAATGAGATGTCAGCCATGGGCGGATTACGCAAATATATGCCTGTCACTCACTGGACATTCCTGATTGCCTGCCTTGCCATTGCAGGTATCCCCCCGTTCTCCGGTTTCTTCTCGAAAGATGAGATTTTGGCTGCCTGCTTCCAATACAGTCCTGTAATGGGGTGGGTGATGACGGTAATTGCCGCAATGACTGCTTTCTATATGTTCCGCCTTTACTACGGCATCTTCTGGGGCAAGGAAAATAAAGAGCTTCATGCTCACCACACGCCCCATGAAAGTCCGTTGGCTATGACATTCCCATTGATGTTCCTGGCAGCCGTTACCTGTGGTGCCGGATTTATTCCTTTCGGACATTTCATCAGTTCGAACGGTGAGTCTTACTCAATCCATCTCGACCCGTCGGTAGCTATCACAAGCGTCGTTATTGCCATTATTTCTATTGCAATCGCGACTTGGATGTATAAGAATGCCAAACAGCCTGTTGCCGATTCACTGGCAAAGCAGTTCAAGGGATTGCACAAGGCTGCTTATAATCGTTTCTATATTGATGATATATACCAGTTCATTACGCATAAGATTATCTTCCGCTGCATCTCTACTCCTATCGCATGGTTTGACCGTCATGTAATAGATGGATTCTTTGACTTCCTGGCATGGGCTACCAATACCACAAGCGACGAAATCCGCGGTTTGCAAAGCGGTCAGGTACAGCAATATGCATATGTGTTCCTTTGCGGTGCACTGGCACTTATCTTACTATTAATCTTATAAAGCACAGAACGATATGAATTTCTTATCAATATTCGTACTTATCCCCATCCTGATGCTGGCCGGACTTTGGGCAGCACGAGGAATAAAAGCCATCCGTGGGGTTATGGTTACTGGCGCATCGGCACTCCTGATAGCCTCTGTCGTACTGACATTCATGTATTTGGGAGAACGTAGTGCCGGAAACACAGCAGAAATGCTTTTCCGTGCAGACACTCTTTGGTATGCACCGCTTCATATCTCATACTCGGTAGGCGTAGACGGAATCTCAGTAGCCATGCTGTTACTGTCCGCCATCATCGTATTCACCGGAACATTTGCTTCCTGGCGTCTGCAACCACTGACAAAAGAGTATTTCCTTTGGTTCACCCTATTGTCAATGGGAGTGTTCGGATTCTTTATATCCGTGGACTTGTTCACCATGTTTATGTTCTACGAAATAGCCTTGATACCTATGTACCTGCTGATTGGCGTATGGGGTTCGGGACACAAGGAATACGCAGCCATGAAGCTGACACTGATGTTGATGGGCGGTTCCGCCTTCCTGCTGATTGGAATCCTCGGAATCTACTTCGGTTCGGGAGCGACGACAATGAACCTGCTCGAAATCGCACAACTGCACAATATACCTTTTGCACAGCAATGCATTTGGTTCCCGCTGACTTTCCTCGGTTTTGGCGTACTGGGTGCTCTCTTCCCGTTCCATACCTGGAGCCCTGACGGTCACGCTTCCGCCCCGACAGCAGTATCCATGCTCCATGCAGGAGTCTTAATGAAACTGGGCGGTTACGGATGTTTCCGCATTGCCATATATCTGATGCCGGAAGCTGCTAACGAACTTTCGTGGATATTCTTGATACTGACAGGTATCTCTGTTGTCTACGGAGCTTTCTCCGCTTGTGTACAGACAGACTTGAAATATATCAATGCTTACTCTTCCGTATCCCACTGCGGACTGGTTCTCTTCGCTATCCTGATGCTGAACCAGACGGCTGCAACGGGAGCTATCCTTCAGATGCTTTCGCACGGATTGATGACAGCCCTGTTCTTCGCCCTTATCGGTATGATTTACGGACGTACACACACCCGTGACATTCGCGAGCTTGCCGGTCTGATGAAGATTATGCCGTTCCTCAGCGTATGTTACGTGATTGCCGGTCTTGCCAACCTCGGCCTGCCGGGACTGAGTGGTTTCATTGCCGAGATGACTATCTTCGTTGGTTCTTTCCAGAACAACGAAGTATTCCATCGCGCGTTGACTATCATCGCCTGCTCTTCGATTGTGATTACAGCAGTCTATATCCTGCGCCTGATAGGTAAGATTCTATACGGAACCTGCACCAACAAGCACCACCTCGAGCTGACCGACGCAACATGGGACGAGCGTGTAGCAGTCATCTGCCTCATCGTTTGTGTAGCCGGACTGGGTATGGCTCCTTTCTGGGTCAGCCACATGATTGGTGAAAGCGTATTGCCGGTTGTCTCACAACTGATACCCTAAATAGTAAATTGTAAATCGTTAAATAGTAAATTAACAATATGGATTATTCACAATTTCTACATATGCGAGAAGAGCTGTCGCTCGTAGTTGTCCTGATACTACTGTTTTTGGCCGACCTCTTCATGAGTCCGGACGCACACAAGAATGATGGGAAGGCACGGCTGAACACCATGTTACCCGTCATCTTGATGGCGATTCATACAGCTATCAACCTTGTTCCGGAAACTGCCTGCGACATATTCGGCGGCATGTACCATTATGTACCCATGCATACGGTTGTCAAATCAATCCTGAATGTAGGTACGTTGATTGTCTTCCTGATGGCACACGAATGGATGAAACGTGAAGATACCTCATTCAAACAAGGAGAATTTTATGTACTGACACTTTCCACCCTGTTTGGTATGTATCTTATGATTTCCGCCGGACATTTCCTGATGTTCTTTATCGGACTGGAAACGGCATCTATCCCGATGGCCGCTCTGATTGCCTTTGACAAATACCGCCACAACTCTGCCGAAGCGGGAGCCAAATATATCCTTACCGCCCTCTTCTCCAGCGCATTGTTACTGTTCGGTCTGTCTATGATTTACGGCTCTACCGGGACATTGTACTTTGACGACCTTCCCGCTCATATCGACGGAAATCCGTTACAAATTATGGCATTCGTGTTCTTCTTCACGGGTATGGCATTCAAGCTGTCACTCGTTCCGTTCCACCTGTGGACAGCGGACGTATATGAAGGTGCGCCGAGTACAGTTACCGCTTATCTGAGCGTCGTTTCAAAAGGTTCGGCAGCTTTCGTTCTGCTGGCTATCCTTATCAAAGTATTCGCGCCGATGATAAACGACTGGCAGGAAGTACTTTATTGGGTGACTATCGCCTCTATCACTATCGCCAATATATTCGCCATCCGCCAACAGAACCTAAAACGTCTGATGGCATTCTCCAGTATCTCACAAGCGGGATATATCATGCTTGGCGTTATCGGCGGAACGGCACAGGGAATGACGGCATTAGTGTATTACGTGCTTGTATATGCTGCCGCCAACCTCGGTGTATTTGCCGTAATCACCATCGTAGCACTACGCAGCCAGAAGTTCACGCTCGAAGACTATGCAGGACTTTATAAGACGAATCCGAAAATAGCTTTCCTGATGACTTTATCCCTGTTCTCATTGGCAGGTATCCCGCCGTTTGCCGGATTCTTCTCCAAGTTCTTTATCTTCATGGCAGCTTTCAATGCAGGATTCCACCTGTTGGTATTCATCGCATTGGTCAATACAGTGATTTCATTGTACTACTACCTGCTGATTGTGAAGGCAATGTATATCACTCCTTCCGACAATCCGATTCCTACTTTCCGCAGCGACCGCTGTACAAAATGGGGACTGGCTCTTTGTACGCTGGGCATCATCGGACTGGGTATTGCAAGTATTGTCTATCAATCTATTGATAAACTCTCGTTCGGGATATAATAAACAAGAACCGGTCGAGACTGCACAACTGAAAAAGAGGTTATGTCAAAACGCTGGCACAACCTCTTTTAACTTTCCTAAAACTTTATAATCTGAAGAATCAGAATGAAGAGAAATCATATCCGCCAGTTTCAAAATTTGTTTCATAGGTTGAAACACTTCGTTTCACTACTTGAAACACTTTGTTTCTCGGCGTGAAACGGTTTGTTTCCCGGCATGAAACTTTTAGTTTCAGTACATGAAAAACATTTAGTTCCAGCATGGCGGAAACTATCTCATGCATGGCTTTCCCAATTACTCCCTGCAGAGAGTATAATCAACCATGCCTAATTCCGAATCATCATTTAATTGTGACAGAGCACTCGATTTGTTAAACCAGCTTCTTCTTTTTCCGGTAATTCTCACGGAATTCTTTAGGCGAGCAAGCTTTTTTCTTCTTGAAGATACGGTTGAAATTGGAAAGGTTGTTGAATCCGCACTCATAGCAGATTTCAGCTATCGACATGGTGGAATCCACCAACAGGCGGGAAGCGAAACCAAGACGGATATCAATGATATAATCAGAAAGATTCTTTCCTGTACGCAGTTTGAAGAACCTACTGAATGATACATCCGTCATTCCGACCATATCTGCCAACTGTCCTAAACGAATCTCTTCCTGATAATGGGAGTTGATATATTCCTGCACTTTCTGCACACGTCGGCTGTCGGAATGAATATCTATCTTGGCAAACGATGAACTGGATAACGTGCGGGCTTCTTCTTCGAAAAGGGAAAGTTCGTAGAGAATCGTCATAAACTTGATGACTGCATAGAATCCCTGTTTCTCAGAAGCAAGCGTATCCAGCAACGGATATATTTTAAGAATCGCGGACATCGGAAAACAAAGTCCTTTCTGCGCTTTATCCAGCATCCGGCGGATAGAATCGAATTGATTCTTATTGATGAAACTCTTGAAGAAGAGGTCGGAAGAGAACTGAATCGTTATCTCCCGTATCTCCCTCGAACGGCACTCGTTCTGTTCCCATACGTGTTCGAGGTCTTTACCTGTTATCAAGACCAGGTCATAGTCGCTTATCACTTCGGAAGAATCTCCAACTACTCTCCTCACTCCCGCCGCTTTCTCCGTAAAGTTCAGCTCAAACTCGGAATGGTTGTGAATGGGATAAGTGAATTCTGTCTTATAACGTTCCGCAATATAAAAGCAGTCTTTGTCTGACAAAGGAGTAATCTCGCGGATTATCTGATTAGGTAACGGTGTGCTCATAACATAAGTAGTTTATTGTGATTTTATTGGAATATCATTTGTTTTATTGTGCTTATCAGTCTTCTATCTTTACTCCTATCCGGCGCAAATCCGCACCCGAAGGATTCTGGAATACCTGTAAGTCAAATTCGGGTATGATAGCAAGTACATGGTCGAAAACATCCGCCTGTATGCCTTCATACGCAACCCAAACTTTATTGGCGGAAAAAAAGTAAAGTTCCATCGGAATACCGGTTGACGTAGGCTGAAGTTGACGCACCATGCAAGTCATTTCTTGATTGACAGTAGGCAGACTCTTCAGATAGTTGGTCAGGTAAGCACGGAAAACTCCCAGGTTGGTCTGGCGGCGTCCGTTCACCAGTATTGAATTGTCAATATCGTGTTCCTTGTTATATTGTTCGACCACTTTTTCCGTTTGCTCTACGTAATCTTTCAACAACTGTATCTTGCGGTATTTCGCCAACATCTCCGGGGTGCAGAAACGTACGCTGGTCATATCTATATTAATGGAGCGTTTCACACGGCGACCGCCGGATTCCTGCATTCCCTGCCAGTTCTGGAAAGAATCGCTAATCAGCAGGTAAGGCGGAATAGTGGTAATGGTATTGTCGAAATTACGTACTTTCACAGTGTTCAAAGTTACTTCTATCACTGTGCCGTCAGCACCGTATTTCGGCATGGTAATCCAATCTCCCACTTTCAACATATTGTTGGCGGAAAGCTGGATACCGGAGACAAAGCCCATGATGCTGTCTTTGAAAACCAACATCAGCACGGCGGCAGAAGCCCCAAGTCCGGTCAATAGCACCACAGGGCTTTGCTTTATCAGGATACTGATGATGATAATAGCTCCTATAAAGAATAGAATCACTTGTGCTGTCTGAAGAAGCCCTTTCAGGGGTTTGTCCTTATATTGCTCGCGTGCGCTGTACACCAGATAGATGGCAGTAAAGAGCGCACTCACAAAACGCAGGAAGACTGCCAGTATATAAATCATGCAGAGCCTGCGAAGAAAATCGAGCAAGGCGGAATCTGCATGTTCGGGGAATGCGATAGGAATGGCTACATAAATCAATATCGGCGCTACCATCCTACTAAGGTTTGCCATCACCTTGTCATTGAATACAATATCATCCCAAGTAGCTTTCGTCTGTTTCACCAATCTGGAAACTGTGCGCAATATTATCTTACGGCAGACCAGGTTAGCTAACAGGGCTACTCCGATAATAAGCAACAATATGATAAAGTTATCAATCTTATCCGCCCAGACTTCATCCACCCCCATTGACAACAAAACGTCATTCACGCCTTGCATCATTGCATTACCGGTATCTTGTATCCCTCCGTCAGCTAATGCAACAGGCACTATGTCAATCACTTCTTTTACATCTTCCATAAGCAACATTCTCTCTTCTTATTTTTAGGCTGTTATTTTCCTTTTCCTAAATATTCATTTATATCTTGTCTCAGCCAGTCATAATGGAACAGCCGTTTGTAGGCAACATTCTTCTTCAGCATAATTTCCACATTCACCTGACTGTTCTGGTAACAAGTTAATTCGTTCTTGAATTGTTCATTATGTTCGGCAAGCCGTTTAATCTCCTGTTCACGTTCCCGGCGCAGTACCGTACACACCGGAGTGAGAAGTTTCATCACCACATTGTCCATCACATGATGCCCCTGCATATATAAATAAGTGGTTTCCGGCATCAGTCCTAATTCTCGCAGTTCAGTGCGCAACGCATTCACTTGGTTGATGCTGCTGAAGAAACGTTTCTTCAGTTCCGCCAGTTTTTGGTTGACACGCTGTTGCAATGCTTCCAGACTCTTTTCCGGATGCTTGAGGCTTATCTCACACAAGGCAGTATAAGTGTGGAAGTCGTACATTGGGAAGGTGTAGGTGTCCCGTTGGCGGTAGAACCATATATTCCACAGGAAAAGAGGATATACGATTTCGGAATACCTTTTCAGGTAAGCATTGAAATCAAAGATAAAGCGGTCGTTCAATGTGGCTTGTACGCATACTTCATGCAGACTTTCGGCAAAACAATGGTAGTTCTCAATGGCGTACGTATAGGTTTGGAATATGTATTTGTTCCGGTTGATTTTGCGGGAAGTATTGGTGGCTCCCTGCAACAGGAAGTCATAATCGCTGTCTACGCAGGCTATCAGACTTCTTCCCAACTCGGCTGTATTCAACGTGTTCATGAGAACCATCTTTTTCCCTTTCGCGAGGGAGTTGGCGGAAGGGAGCATCACTTGGAAATAGTGTTCGTCATCTTCAAACTCTTCAAGCAGCGTACGCCAGAATGCGATATCGTCATAGCTTTCTACGTAAGCAATGATACGCCGGCGAGCCTTCTTCGAATAAAGTTTGTGGGCTGCGTTGAAGTAGGAAGAAGTCAGGTTATCTCGTAGTGAAGTTGCCATGTAGTTAGTGATTAACGGTTTAGTGATAAGTGATTAATGGACGGGGGATACTTTAAATCCGTCTGCTTCCGTCGAGATGTCACTCACTTCCGTGACGGCATCCAGCCAGCCTTCCATAATGACGGCAGGCGAATGGGTAGTCAGGATAATCTGTACATTCGGATTCAGTTCACGTATCATGGCTATCAGTTTTTGTTGCCATTCTATGTGGAGTGAGGCTTCCGGCTCGTCCATAAAGAGTACGCAATGGCTGTTGTCCTGCACGAGTACGGTGAGCAGGATGACGAGCATTTGCTTTTCACCGGAAGACAGTTTGTAGGGGAATAGCAGTTCACCATCCTGATAGAAGGCGATGTCGTTCCGTTTTCGGTCTATCTTCTTGCGGGTGTAGCTGAAAAGTTCGTCAATCATATCTTGGAAACGACGCTTGGCTATGGACAGGGTGGCTGCCCTGCGGCGTTCTTCTTCATCAGTACTGGAAAGCATTTCTATCATTTTATTGCCGATGTTGACCTGGTAGTCGAGGTAACGGCGTTGCAAGAGATAGAGCTGCCAGTCGAGTTCGGACTTTACATTCTTATCTGCCATGCGGGCTGTGAAGTCACCCATAATCAGGGGACGGTCGTAGCTACGGATTACATCGTAAGGGATATAGGTGGCAGCGGGATTGTCGAAGAAAAGGCGCACTCCGTTCTTTTCGTCACTTTTCATTTCGCCGGAAAGTTCTTCGAGATAACCAACGGAACGGTTCAGAATGGTGGTCTTCCCCACTCCGTTGATGCCGGAAAGGATGTTCACATCGGGACGCAAATCCCATCCTATATTAAAGCGCTCCCATAGCCCATGGATTTCGATACGACGGATATAATTGGCCTGTTGTTCCATAATATTCAAGTTTAATCAAGGCAAATATAAATAAATCATCCGACAAAGTTGCTAGTAAACTCATCAAATTCAGAAAATACAAGAATAAAAAACTACCTTTGCAGCCGTTTTCTCTTTTCAGATGTTATTCTTATTAAGAAAATATATCGCAAACTAAATCTTGTCAACATGAACAAAAGTAAGAATTTGCACGGTCACCTATTTGCACTTACAGCAAACGTCATGTGGGGGCTGATGGCACCTATCGGCAAGTCTGCCCTCCAAGAGTTTTCAGCCCTTTCAGTTACCACCTTCCGTATGGTGGGAGCAGCGGCAGCCTTCTGGATACTTTCCATGTTTTGTAAACAGGAACAAGTGAATCATCGGGATATGCTGAGAATCTTCTTCGCTTCGCTGTTTGCTTTGGTATTTAATCAGGGAGTATTTATTTTCGGGCTGTCCATGACTTCGCCTATCGACGCTTCGATTGTTACGACGACTTTACCGATTGTGACCATGATTGTAGCTGCTATTTATCTGAAAGAGCCGGTTACAAACAAAAAAGTACTGGGAATTTTCGTAGGCGCCATGGGAGCACTTATTCTTATCCTGAGCAGCCAAGCGGGAAGTAATGGCAATGGAAGTTTGATTGGCGACTTGCTTTGCCTAACTGCACAAATCAGTTTCTCCATTTATTTAACCGTATTCAAGGGACTGACTCAGCAATATTCGGCAGTGACCATCAACAAGTGGATGTTCGTTTATGCTTCAATGTGCTATATACCGTTCTCTTATTACGACATTTCCACTATCCAGTGGGCTTCTATCTCTACTGTCGCTATCATTCAAGTGCTTTATGTAGTGTTAGGGGGAAGTTTCCTTGCCTATCTCTGCATTATGACAGCACAAAGACTGCTTCGTCCTACGGTTGTCAGTATGTATAATTATATGCAACCGATTGTAGCTACGATTGCTGCCATTATTATGGGAATCGGTAGTTTTGGCTGGCAGAAAGGACTTGCCATCGCACTTGTATTTCTTGGAGTATATATTGTGACGCAAAGCAAGTCGAGAGCTGATTTCGAGAAAGCGGGAAAGGAATTATAATAGTCTATAATCAATATTTAGACACGGACCAGCTAGAGTTCACGGTTTTAGTAAATCAAAGAACCGTGTTATTAGCGTTATCCGTGCCTAAATAGTTTCAGTCTAATTTGCCAGAATCGTCACTTCCGCACCGGATGCAAAGTCCTGTCCGTTCTGCGAACTCAAAGCAGTAAAGCGAATATAACGAGCCTTCACCGGCTTGCTGAACATGACTCTCTTTTCCTTTGAATTATTAGCAAAAGTTCCTTTTTGGACCGGGTCGCCCCATTCTTTGCCATCCATGCTGACTTGAATAGAGTAATCCTTTATGTTACCGTTATTTCCATTCTGACGAGGCAGATATGTAAAGCCTTTAATTTCCTTCATCTCGCCAGCATCAAGGTCTACCCAATGTGGATACTTGGCAACGGTTACAGAATACATTGTATGCCATATTGTGCTTGGATCACCATCAACCAAGTTAGCCGCATCCCCGTCACCCGATTCCTGACTGCTGGCATACACCACCTGCATCTGGATACTTTCTATCTTTTCAAACTTCATAACGGCACTGATATCCGGATTATCCTTGTACCATGCTCTCACAATGCCGCCATTACGAAGAGGAATAGGTTCCGTATACTCCTGTACTTTCTTACTGCCGTCAATCGTGTAGCAGAATACAGCATCTTTTCTTGCTGATGTCAACTCTACTATTCCGGCAGGAGTACGTGTAATAGACAAAGGAATATCCCCGGCCGGAGCAACATTGGCAACAGCAGCCAACTCCTTGCCACGAACAGGACGAATAATAAATCCCATATTATGCTGACCGGCAAATACCCTGTCCTGAACGAGAGGACCACCTTGACCGCAACTGTTACCACCCAAACCGGTAACCGCACAATCCAGATGCAAATAGGTATCACCTGCTTCGGGCAACTGGTAAGGATGAGACGCCAGAATTAAATCAAGAGCAGAATATTGAAGTGCCGAAACCGAGAGACGATCGGTAGCTATAAAACTAGCTCCCTGTCCTGCCTGATTGGTCAACGCACACCAGCGGACATCTTCATGGTTGCCCATATCCTGCGGTTTTGGGAAATTCACAAACTCGCCCGCGACCGTATTGGTATGCAGCTCAATAAACTGACCGCTTTTACGATCCGCATAGTTATCAATCGGGCCACGACCATAATAAGTAAAGTTAGTATATTGTTGAGGAACTTTCATTACATAGCCAAGACGGGGCAAAGTCAGAGTGGGACGATTGGAAGTGATGCCGGACTGCAATTCGACAGAGCCATCCGGATATACCGTCCATACTTGATTGGTAATAAACTTAAAGTCATTATTGCCAAAGACCTTGTCTGTCAGTTCCACAATACTATTCTTACCGGAACTTGTGCCGCCTTTGATGCTTGCAGCATTCGGAGCCTGAGATTCTACGGTAAAGTTCAATACCATCTTACCCTCCTTCTCACGAGTGGTAAACTCTATCAGCTTGTGCTTCAAGTTATGCAAGCCATATTCAAACCAGGGAGCATAGAACCAGTTATCATTGTTTGTAAAAGCACGAAGCGCATCCAGTTTCGGGCCGTTGCCATCCGCAATAATCGTTTCATCACCATATTTCAGACTATAAAGACTTCCGGTTTGCAAATCAAACTTCATATCAAAACCTTCTCCCTTTATCTCGATTTTTTTTGTATCCGGATTCATGTTAGTCTTCAAAGTTCCGGTAGCAGTAGCAGCAGCCACTTCACTGATTAACGGACGATCCGTAGCTTCCTTAACCAATACCTGTTCTTCTGCCATCACAAAGTCCTTGCCAGCCCATGGCCTTTGGTCTTTCAGCATGAACTGCATCTTCACAAAATATTCTGCATCCTTTTTAAACGCAGTACGGTTATAGGGAAGAGATATTTGCATCCTCTGACGGGGAGCCAAATTTATGTCTTTTATCAGAGTCGCCTGAACAGCTTTGCCATCCTTATAAACCGACCACATCAAATAATAATCGTCTGCCAGATTCTTGAAATAATATTTATTGAAGACTTCGAATACACCTTTTTCAAGGTCGACCGCTTTTACATCTATATTCTGATATACTTTCTTCACTTCATAATATTGTGGCTTCGGTTCCAAATCACCGAATACGATTCCGTTCATTACAAACTGCCCGTCATTGGGAGTATCACCGAAATCACCGCCATAAGCCAAATAGCGTGTCCCCGTCTTCGGGTCGTAATTGTACATCGACTGGTCTACCCAATCCCAAATAGCACCGCCACAAAAGAAATTGGTAGCCTCCATAGCATCCCAATAATCCACCAGATTGCCGCAGGCATTACCCATCGAATGGGCATACTCCGAAATATGGAAAGGATATTTGATATCATATTTCCCCTTGACCGCACCGCGTACCCAGCCAATAGACGGGTATTGGTTAGAGCCCATATCCACAATATCATTGTTTCGTTCGTACTGTACAGGACGGGACAAGTCGAACTTCTTCAACGCATCATAAGCCGCCACAAAATTCTTACCCGGTCCGGCTTCGTTGCCCAATGACCAAATAACAATAGACGGATTGTTGACATTCGCATGTACCATCTCCATCACACGCGCTACATGCGCATTTTTCCATTCAACGGGATGAGAGAGGGAAGCAGCACCATAATAATATTCGTGCGATTCAATATTCGCCTCATCTTCCAAGTAGATGCCGTACTTATTACACAAGAAATACCAATAAGGGTCATCCGGATAATGCGAATTACGTACATGATTAATATTGGCACGTTTCATCAACATAATTTCCTTCTCCATCATCTCACGGGTGATGGCATGTCCCACTGCCGGATTAGATTCATGGCGGTTTACGCCTTTCAGTTTGACAGTTTTTCCATTGATATAGTAGTAACGTCCTGCAAGCCCGAATTCGTCCGCCGATGCAGGAGTATCTTTGATTTCCACCTTACGGAACCCTACAATAGTAGAAACCGTTTCAATCGTCCTATTCTTCTTATCCTTCAATTCGGCTACAAGCGTATAACGATAAGGAAACTCTGCCGACCATTTATTCGGAGCTTTTACATGAAATACAGTCTGAATCCTGCCCGTTCCGTTCGGTTCAATTTTCTCCATGACAGGAGATAAAACGCCATCCACCAATGTATTCTCATCAGAGTAGAGCTTGTTGGTATACAGTGAATAATACACTTTATAGTTTTTCACCGCTTTCTTATCCAAATTACGGATATCGGCATTGATAGTCAAAGAACCATCCGTATAAGCCGCATCCAAATCAGGAGTAGCCACCAAATCGCGGAAATGAACCTTGGGAACCGAATACAGAGCTACCGTACGGAAGATACCCGGCAAACGGAACATATCCTGAGCTTCCAGGAACGACCCGTCCGAACTGCGATATACTTCGGCAGCTACCGTGTTCTTACCCTTATGCAGATAGGGAGTTATATTAAAATTGGCAGTGTTGCGTGAGTTTTTGGAGAAACCTACATATTTACCATTAATCCATAGATAGAAGAAAGAATCCACCCCACCGAAACTGATAAAGATTTCACGTCCGTCCCAATCCTGCGGTATATCGAAATCACGACGGAACGAACCCACTTCATTACGAACCTTATACGTTGTCCAGTTAGTAGGCGGCGTACGCATCACTCCCCCGCGCCAGTCGTCCACTTTCACGCTATGCTGGAAGATAACCGGCTGGTTGACATAAATAGGTGTTCCATACTTCTGACTTCCGTCCTTCTGAATACCGTAAATATTCCAACTGGACGGCACTGGGATTACATCCCATGAAGCCACATCGAAATCTGTCCGATAAAAATCCTTCGGGCGGGAATCCGGGTCAGGAGCCCAATGGAACTTCCAGTCCCCATCGAGCGACTGCCAGTATTTACTGTTCTCAGGCAATACTTTACGGGCGCTTTCCAAATTTTGGAATGAAAAGAAATAAGCATGAGGCTGTTCCTTATTCAATGCCAGATTTTCGGGAGATTCCCATTCATTTCCTGTCGGGGCATTCACCGAAGCATACGTAAAGCCCTCTAATGGTTGGTCTGCAAAACTTTGCGCTGTGAGGGTGCAGCACAAAAGACCGGTTAACAAGGTTTTGTTCATAAGGTATTTAAGTCGATAAAAATTATTCATGTCATATATCTATACTTTTCGCTCTATAGTAAATACACACGAAAAGCACATCATCCCGAATGAACAATGAAATTTTTAACGTATTTTCTCTAGATTAAAGATAAATCATCGAAATAAGTATCAAGCAAACTTTTGGCAGCAATAAATGAAGTCAGATTGCCACTCAACACCTGACGCTCTTTTTCCAGAAGCATCGCTTCAATCTTCGGGTTATGATAGAAACTGTCGCGCAGTTGCTCGTTGATGCTTTCATACATCCAATATTTGCTTTGTTCGTTACGGCGATATTCAAAATAACCGTTCTCTTTTACAAAGTCAATATACGCATATACCATGTCCCATACTTCCTTGACACCTAAATTATAGAAGCCGGAATATGTCAGAACTTGTGGTGTCCAGCCCGATTCGGATGCAGGAAACAGATGCAACGCATTGCGGAACTGAGAGGCAGCCTGTTTGGCGCGTTCCAGATTATCACCATCCGCTTTGTTAATCACAATGCCGTCCGCCATTTCCATGATACCGCGTTTGATACCCTGCAATTCATCTCCTGTCCCCGCCAATTGAATCAGCAGGAAGAAGTCCACCATTGAATGAACAGCCGTCTCGCTCTGTCCTACGCCAACCGTTTCCACAAAAATCTTATCGAATCCGGCAGCTTCACAAAGCACAATCGTCTCACGGGTCTTGCGTGCCACACCACCCAACGAACCAGCCGAAGGGCTAGGGCGGATAAATGATTTAGGATGCACGGAAAGCTGCTCCATGCGAGTCTTGTCTCCCAAGATACTGCCTTTACTGCGCTCACTGCTCGGGTCGATAGCCAATACAGCCAGCTTCCCGCCTTTTTCGAGCACATGCAGACCGAATACATCTATCGACGTACTCTTTCCCGCACCGGGAACACCACTGATTCCTACCCGGATAGAATTGCCGGAGAATGGCAGACACTTCTCTATCACCTCCTGGGCGACAGTCTGATGTTCGGGTTTCACACTTTCCACCAGTGTCACAGCCTGACTCAATATAGTGACATCACCTTTTGTTATACCTTCCACAAACTCAGCTACCGAAAGCTGGCGTTTTTTAGGTTTCCGTTTCAAATAAGGATTCACAGACGAAGGTTGCTCAATGCCTTTGTTGACAACGAGTCCTTTGTATTCTTCACCATTTTCAGGATGTTCCATGACAATAAGATTTAGCGTTTGATATTGATTTCGACTTTCGGGCGCATCGGGTCGTTTGTTATCATCAAAATACGTAAATGATGTTTCTTATTACCTACATCACGCTTGCGAATCGTCACTTTGAGCTTCGTCATTCCATCCGGCGGAAGTACCGTTTTCTTCAGGCTCACCCCTACCGATGAATTAAAGACTTGCAGTTTACTAATAATCAGCGGCGTCTTTCCCGCATTAGCAATCAATATATCATAACTAGCCTTTTTCTTCTTAATCAACGGCACGCTGAGGTCGATATCCGTTTCCGAAATACGCATAGCAGGAGCATTCAGAGAATCTGTAGCCGTCATACGTGAGAAATCGGGAAGAAGAATAGCCGAGACAGGTATTTCGTTATCTTCGCTCACCTTATCACCGGCGAAACGGGAAAGGTAAACCGAAGTCTGTGTCAATCCGTAATCTTTCAACTGGCTGGCATCCAGCGTCAGTTTGACTGTCCCTTTCTTTCCTTTCAACAGGACTTTCGGTTCCGCTTCCATTTTGAGATAAGGCGGCAAATGCATCAATACCGGTTCGTACGGACGGTCGGACAGGTTAGCTATATTGAAGGTGAATGAAGGCTGCTGACCATGATATACATCAGTGAAAGCAAACTCGTCACGGTCCAGACGTATATTTCCGATAGCATATGGAAGAATCTTTGTAAAATCCTTCACTTCCTGCACCACCTCTCCGGTAAACTTCAGATAAACCAGATTCGGAGTAGCATTGCTATATATCCCGACCGACTTTTCAAAACGTCCCAATGCTTTCGCATCAAAAGAAGCCTTTACCGTTCCTTTCGCTCCCGGAGCAATCGGCTCCTTTGTCCAGTCGGCAACGGAGCAGGCACAGGAAGTAGTGACATTAGTAAGAACCAACGGCTGGTTACCGGTATTAGTTATTGTATATTCCACTGTCACCGGACGTTTCCACTCTATTTGTCCAAAGTTGTGTGTCTCTTTATTCGAAGAGATACGGGGTTGGGCAACGGCTGCCAAAGCGACAGTAAGTAGAAAAAATATAGATAGTAAACTACGTTTCATGCGATACATTTTATTTGGTGCACAAATGTAGCTGTTTTAGATGAGATATTGATTGGATTGAAAGGATTATTAACGGTGAACGCCAAACGTTCACCGTTAATAAATAATTATTTCACTTCCACCGTCATTGAGGCGGAATGTGAAGCATATTCCGGCGCATAGGCACATTGCATGGTCGCCAGTCCCGTTTCATAGGTTCCTGTACGGCTCACGCGGTAACTATATTCCAGCACATACACCCCTTTTCCGAGATGGTCGAAGAAGAAGTTGGTGGAAGCGTCCTTGATGTCTACATAATAACCGATTCCGTTGTCCCAGCGATAACCGGATACACTGCCGATAGGTTCGAAGCAAGCTCCACGCTGGTCTTTCAACTGTACGAAATCCATTGCACGGTCTGCACGGATACTCAGGCGTGAAACGACTTTATCCCCCACCTGAAGCACCGTCTTTGACGTAACAGGTTGCAGTTGCGGCGCGTTGTCCACCATACGTTCCACATACAATTGCTTCTGTACATTCAATTCACCGCCCTGCTGTCTCACATCACTTATCGGTGATTCGTACTCCGCATAAACAGCCCCCCAGGCAATACCCGGATTTCTCTTTTCCACTTCAATCTTGCGGGCGTCCACCACATTCTTCTGCGTAAACGAACGCTTGATGTATCCCAGTCCCGGAACGGTAGTCTTGCTCGGTGAAACTGTTTCCATCACTTCATTGGCAATCACGATACGTACGTCGCCCTGGTTATCGAGCAGGTTAGTGCCTTTCATCAGTAGCGCATATACCGCATCAGCAGTAGCCACCGGAGAGTTCCACTGCTGCGTTTGCTTCTGTTTCAGCAACCAGAGCTTCATTTCCTCTACCGTCTCCGTGTTGCCGCCAATCAATTCCAATGCTTCCATCACGTCTACGTGGGCCTGCATCTTCATTCCGCCCCACGTATAAGGATTCTCGTTGAAAGCAAAGAACATGCCCTGTTCATCCGTTTTCGTCAGATGTTCTTTCAAGGAAGCGACAAACTCCTGCGCTTCTTGCTTACGTCCGGCTTTATCAAGCACGATAGCAGCGATAGCCTTGGTATCCATCGAAGCTGACGGAAGCAGTTCTTTTACCTTGGAGAGATAATAAGCGTAAGCCGCTTTATTAGCCGCAGGAACCTGTTCGCCGGAAATGGCGATAATATACAGATATTGCAGGATACCGCTTGAAACTCCTGTGAACTTCGCTCTCTCTTTCTGTGCTTTAAGAATATTCTTATACTCATCCAAAGCCGACTGGTGTAGATACTTCAACGCATTAGTCTGCAAAGAAAGCGCGGTTCCGCTCAACTTCTCGCCAGTCAACAAGGCAAGGCGGGCGTTCAATTCCGCAATATAAGCAGTAACATAACTACTGCCGTTCATACCTTTATACCATGACCATGCGCCGTCGGAACTCTGTAACTCCTGCAACCTTGTCAAGGCAGCGATATTGTTGCTGCGGATATTGTTCAAATCAAACAGTGTAGCGATACGCTCTTTCTGTTGTTCTTCGGTCTGCGCTTCGAGTACCCACGGCGATTCGGACAAGAGGATATTCTTCACTTCCTGATTCTTTTGCAGATTGCTGAGGAACGTCTCTTTTGTACCACCTTGAAGTTTCCAGCTATCGAACACTGCCTTGATACGTGGCTGGCCGTTCATTATATATGAAGCCAATGTATTCGCATAATAAGCAGTAGCCCACGAAATAGCATTATTATTGACCGGAAGACTCAAAGAGGGCAATGCCTGAATAGCATACCAAGCAGGATTTCCGGTAAATTCAATTGTCAGTTTACGGTCGGTTGCCGTCTTGCTGTGCTGATTGAACAGGCTATCGAGTGAGAAAGTACGGGTTTCTTCTCCACGTACAGGCATCGGAAGCGTCTCTACCAGATGTTCTTTGTTGCTGAGCACCGGAAGCAATTGTTGTTCTCCGTCGCTGAATGTGCCGCTATCGGCTATCATCCGGCATCCCAGTATTTCGTATTTATCACTTACGGTAAACATGAAGTTCACACCAATCGTCTTTCCCGCCTCAACGGAGAATTTCTGTTTCTGTGTACTGACCACCTTTTCCGTCATCGGGTCGAAAAGAACCATGCTTACTGTTCCCGCTTGCAGCTTACCTGTCATGTTGGAGATAGAAGCTGCAATGGAAGTTTTATCCCCTACACGTACGAAACGCGGCAAATTGGGAGTAAGCATAAATTCCTTGCTGGTGGTGGCTTCACCGTCCAGTGTTCCTATCAACATTCCCTTTGTATGAGAATATCCGCGGAAGTTCCAGCGTGTCAGACTTTCGGGCATGGTGAATGAGAAGGAAATCTCCCCTTGCTCGTTGGTACGGAGTTGCGGATAGAAGAAGGCTGTTTCGACAAGATTCGTACGCAGGTCGGCAGGGGCTTCGGGAAGTGTTTCCTCTTCGGAGGACGTATCCGCTTTATCCAGTATTTCTGTTTGTCCCCAACCTGCCGTAAATTCTACTTCTTGGGCAGCATCGGCTACCATAGCCGGTGAAGACATCTCCTTCTTCACGCTCCGGCTCGCCACTCCACGTATCATAATCCTTCCTTGTGCCGATGCACCATATATTGCCGCATTGTTCGTTACCGCAAGCAATTCTTCAACGCCAAATCCCGGCTGCACGACAAATCTGTCATACAACATTGCAGGCACTTTTAGATACTGGTTATTCCACCAGTAATTGAACGAATTATTTCCGGCATACCCGCTCATCCAATTAAAATAAGGGAGTATCTGATTGTAGTACACCCGTAATTCCTGCTTATGATTCCATATTTTATCCAGTGAGGCATCATACATCGTTGCCAGCATTTCCGCATCGGCAGCCTGTCCTTGCGGGGTCTTAATTGTCAGTTTCCATTCTTCCTTTTGTCCGGGACGCAACTTGTCGCGGAACACTTCCCACTTCATTGTCAGCGTCTTATCCGGCAGGCGTTTCTTCACTTGAATCTGTTCCTGATATACCTGCCCGTCTCTCACCATGCAGAAATTCACACAGATACCATCACCATAACTTTCCTCATACGGATAGTTAAATCGCACAATCGTATCGGATAGGTTCAGCATCTTACTTTCCAACAGTTTATCACCGGAGAACACATTCATCATCACATAGACATCTTTTTCCGAAGTCCCGAAACAGAACACTGCCGGATGGGCAGCATCAAACTCCGTATTCGGCGCATAAAACCACACGGTAGACTGTACAGGCGGACGTTTATCTTCTTTGGAGAAAAGAATGGTATGGGTGTCTGCCGTCACTTCCTTGCCCTGGCTGTCTTTTACCGATGCTTTCAGTACATAAGCTCCCGACGGAATATTCTCCCAGTTGAGCATCATGTCCTCATTGGAAGTAAACGTTCCCGTCGCAACCGGGCTCTCGCCCAAATCTTTAAAATCTTTATCTTTCGCAGCATACAGGGCATAATTTCCTTTCACTTCCACAGGTTGTCCGTTCAAGTTCTGCGCATTAAACACGATGCTGAACGGCGTATCCTTACAAGTCTTTTCCTGCAACTCCGGCTGCAAAACCAACGAACGGCTACCTGCTGAAATCACGTCCGTAGAGGACTGAGTTTCACCCGCCACATTGGTAACAGTAGCTTCAACAGAATAACGATAGTAAACCTTATCATTATTCTTATAAGCGTCACTTTCTTCCAGGCGAACCGGTATCGTGAATTCTCCATTCGCGTCGGCAGTCACTTCACCAGAAGCAAGCTGTGTAGATTCCGAGATTCTCCAAAAACTGTAAGTAGAACGCTTCACGGTATATTTCACCGGAAGGTCTTGAAGCAGCACACCGCTATAAGATTGTATCTTCCCTTTCACCTGCACCTCATCTCCGAGCTTGTAACTTCCCATCTGTTTTTCAAAAGTTATGTCGAATGTCGGACGTTTATAATCTTCCACACGGATATTCGTCCTGCCGTCTCCTGCCGTCAAAGAGAACATTCCGTTCAGGCAAGCCGAAGGCAATGCAAAATCAACAGTAAATGAGCCAAAGTCATTGGTACGTACGGACTTCTGTCCCACTTCCTGATTATTTGCGTCCAATAAAACGACTGTGTAGTTTTTGTTCGGAAGCACGTTTGCCGTATCCGAATTCTGTGTATAAGCAATACCTTTCACATACACTGTCTGACCGGGACGATACAGAGAGCGGTCGGTCAACAGCGTCATACCTTCAGTCACCTTGTACGCATCACCGTAATACCCGAAACTTCCACCATAAATGCCTTGTCTCGGCATCGCCGTATCTGCACCTTTCGAAGCTTTCAGATACCGGTATTCGGATTTCCAAGGGAATACGACCCTACCGTCTTCTCCCGTCGTAAACTCCTGCAATACTTTCTCTACATTATTATATAGTGTAATTTTTGTATTGGGAACGGGATGACCGGTCTGTCCGTCCAATGCCACCACTTCATATTGATTCCCAGGCAGACGGCATGTCAGCACTTTGAAACGTGTCACATTAAAGTTGCTTTCGCTATCTCGCTTCGCACGAATATCCGGCACGATGCGCATCACATAAGAACCGAGGTCGGGAGCCTTGAACGTGAATACTGTATCTTGTGTACGGTAATCCTGCGGACGAAGAACGGAGTAATGCTGCTCTTTCACCAGTTTTTTCTCCCGATACAGCCGTAGGGTGAATCCGTCCAGATTCTTATGGAAGACATCCAGCTTTATCTCTTCATTCGGAAAAGCCTGCCCCGCTGCCCTGACGTTCAACGAAGGCGCTAAAATCTCTTCCCGAAGATTCTTCACTGCATTTATCCTGCGATAATTCGGATAAAGGCGAATCGCCTCATCACAGAGTTGCAAGGCATTGATTTGTTGTTCTTTCTCAATAGCATAGCGGGCCTGCGCCAAATAGACTTCCGCGCTAACAGGTTCCGACGCAAACTTGCTTTTCAATGTATTCAACGCTGTCAGGTACGTATCTTCAGTCAATCCCCGACGCCCTGCCTTAATTTTTAAAAGCATGACACTTCTATCCGCATTACGTCTCCACTCCAAATAGTTGAGTGCAGTCAAAATGTATCCTTCTTTCAGACCGGCAGCCTTATAGGCGGCAATCATGTTGCCGTAGATATTTTTAATATCCTGTTTCACAGGTGAAGGCATGGTGTCATTGAAGCCGATGCGCCCCAGTCTCTCTATTTGATTCAAAGATTCGATGCCACGGGAAGCCAGCAGATGATACATATCATGGTGATAATATTCGCTAGTCTCGCCCAATTCAATAAAAGGGATATAATTCCGTGAGGAAGTTTTAAGCAACAATACCGAGTCAGCCAACGCTTCCTTTATATTTGCCCGTACTTTCTCTACGAACATATTTGCCGTCCATTCGCGCATATCGACAGAAGGGGTTTCCCCTACAATTTCCGTCCTTTGCCGGAGTTGCCATTGGTTGCTGGCAGCATAATTCGCATAGATGCCTGCTATCAAGGAGTGTAATATTGCACGGTCCATCGGCTGTTCTGTCTGCTTTGCCCATTGTTCCAGACCTTTCAGACCGACATAGAAACTGTCGGGAGTCAAAGTCTCCTGAGTTTTCATCCGCCACATATAGGCTTTCAGCATTTGGGCGGAGTTCTTTTCTTTCTCTCCTTTCTGATAAATCTCGTCAGTCAATTTGATTACCGTTTTAGGCAAGCTCTTCTTTTGCGCCTGCTCTACTTCTTTCCATAATTTGTCGAAAGTTTGTGCCTGTACTGCCGGAATCACTCCTAACCCAAACAGCACCATCATGCAAATCTGCTTTATTTTCATAATCTTTTTAGTTTAAGTTCGCTATAAATATCACAGTATAAATAACAAAGTAAAGAAATAAAGTTTAAAGAATCATCTTTTTTTGAATAAATATAATAGATTTGTACAATAATAACGGTTGTTATGACAACAGTAATTACCCAATAATTCCCCTCTCCACAAATTTATTTTTTCGTTTTTATCTGCCACCTGCAACATTTCGTTTATATCACATCTGCTATCAACAGTTCTCTGCATATCCGGTTCCGTTTCCATATATAGAAACTCCGGTCTCCAGCTATGGAAACGACAGTGTCCACGTAGAGAAACTCGAATTTCCATATAGGGAAACGACAATGACCTGTCTGGGAACGGGAATTACGAACCTGGGAACGGGAAATTAAGACTTAACATATAATGTATTACGCCTAGACATAAAAAAAGTGGGGATAGCGTTTTCAATAACGTATCCCCACTATAAACTTAGTTAATGTACTTTTTCTCATTTTTCAATTCTGTACCCCCATGCAAGCATTTCGTTACGACCTACTTCACTGAGGATTTTTCTTACTAAAGAACTCATTTTCTTTGCCATAATCTTTAAATCTTTAAATTACTAATTCCTGAAAACTAAAACTTTTCTTTGGGGCTTATATTAATCGTTGAATATCCCCAAACATGTACATCGGCTTCACCGAACTTTCTAAACAATCTTTTTAAACTTTTCATTTTGTTATCCTCCTATTTACATGTTATACAACACAAAAATACAGCCTTTGTTTATACATCGCACATAAAAACGAGATATTTTATGTTTTATAGCATATTAATTGATTTGCATCAATTAATTTAATTATTAAAGAAGAAATTTACAACAATCCCGGCAACAAATAAGACAAAAAGGCACGGAAGAAATGTCATCCGTGCCTTTTCCATAGGATACCTATTATATAATAGGAAAGAATTATTTTATTGGGGTTTGTTCCAAAGTAGCCACAAGGAAGTCATAAAACTTCTGTACGGTAGGAATCAGCGCTCTTTCGTCCGGTGAGTGCGGTGAACGCAATGTAGGACCGAAGGAAATCATATCCAATCCCGGAATAATAGCACCGATGATACCACATTCCAGACCTGCATGAATAACTTTCACTGCAGGTTCTACGCCAAACTGCTGTTTATAAGATGTTTTCATCGCATGCAGAATCGGTGAATTCACATCGGGCTGCCAACCGGAATAGCCACCTGTCATCTCTACCTTCATTCCTGCCATAGAGAAACAAGACTCAAGACTGGTAGTGAGATATTCCTTCATGCTATCACTGGAGCTACGAGCTAAAATCTTAATAGCCGCCTTACCTTCGCCAATCGTAATAATGGCAAGATTGGAAGAGGTTTCCACCGTATCAGGTACAGTCGGAATCATACGTGTCACACCATTCTGACAAGCAAAAATCGCATCAATCAAGTTATCCTGAATCTCTTCGGGCACTTGACCTGCCGGAAGTTCCACACGTTCTGCCGTGAAACTAATCGGAGTTTCGATAGCCGAATACTCTTCATTGAACAAGTCTTCGCAATATTTCACCAAACCCAGCAGTTCTTCTTCATTCTCGGCAGGGATGGTTACGACTGCATGCGCTTCACGCGGAATGGCATTCCGCATATTGCCACCTTCCCAACCAGCCAAACGAGCTTCGTAACTTGCAACAGCTTCACGGATAAAGCGAACCAGCAATTTATTGGCATTGGCACGTCCTTCGTTGATTTCCAAACCGGAGTGTCCGCCACGCAAACCTTTCAGCGTAACTTTAACTGCGATATCTCCTTCTTCCGGAGCCACTTCCTTATATTCCAAAGTAGCAGTAACATCCATACCACCGGCACAACCGATATACAATTCGCCTTCATCCTCAGAATCAAGATTCAAAAGAATCTCCCCATTCAACGTACCCGGTTTCAAACCGAATGCACCGTACATTCCGGTTTCCTCGTCTTTAGTAATAAGGGCTTCCAAAGGACCGTGTTTCAAGTCTTTGGCTTCGAGCACAGCCATGATGGCAGCTACACCAAGACCGTTGTCAGCCCCCAAGGTAGTACCTTTCGCTTTTACCCAGTCACCGTCTATATATGTTTCAATCGGGTCTTTTTCAAAATCGTGCACTGTATCGTTGTTCTTTTGAGGAACCATATCCATATGCGCCTGAAGAATAACGCCCTTCCGGTTTTCCATACCCGGAACCGCAGGCTTGCGGATAATAACATTACCTGCTTCGTCGACAAAAGACTCCAAGCCCAAGCCCTTTCCAAAATTAATTAGAAAGTCAGTCACTTTTTCCATATGCCCTGACGGACGAGGAATCTGAGTCAACGAATAAAAATGCTTCCACACATTCTGTGGAGCTAGAGAAAGAATTGTACTCATAACAAATATTTTAACACTGTTTTAAATCTAATAATTAAACAGTGGCAAGTTATGGAAAAGTTTTCAGATAGCAAAGGACGTTAACAAAAACATTCATTTCAAAGACAACATTCGCATATCATCCAAGGATTTTCTTTTGAAAAAACATCATTTCCGATGTCTATTAGTAAACGGCAGAACTGCCAAACCATAGACACCCAACAAAACAACCAGAAAAGTTTGAATGCCATGCACAATAAGGGCAAATACTCCAGCATCTGTCACATTTACTCCATAAAGCATCATCATAGAAATAACAGCGAAATGCCACGGCCCCGCTCCATTAGGAGTAGGCACAATCACGGCAAACGTACCGCCTACAAACATGACTAAAGCTGCCATCATACCCAAATGGGCAGTAAAAGCAAAGCAGTAAAACGTAAAATAGAAATGAAAAAAGTAACACGTCCAAATGGCTAATGTATAGAATATGAAGAGGGGGATATTGCGCACGCTTTTCAATGACATGATTCCCTCCCATATATTGAGGACAAATCCTTTCACTCTTTCATAAAAAAACAACGTCTTCCTTAAATAATAAAGAAGTATCACTACTCCGATGAAACAAAACAGGACAATATAGAACCAGACAGATGTCAGCAGATGCAGCATGGAAGGTATCTTCGTCCCTGTCTGTTGAAGGAAAGTGACAAACACCGGCATTTGCAGTAACACGGTAATCCCTGTTATCAGAAGGATTGTCAGTGAATCGACCAGCCGCTCGGTAACTACCGTACCCAGTGATTTGGCGAATGATACATTATCATATTTGGCTAATATACCGCAACGACTCACTTCGCCTATTCTGGGAATGACCAGACTGGCAGCATAAGAGACAAAAACGGCATTCACGCAATCGCTTCTCTCCGGAAAAGCGTCCAGTGGCTCCAACGTCTGCCGCCACCGCCAGCCACGAAACACTTGGGCAAGAACTCCGAACAACAGTGAAAAAAGCATCCACCACCAGTTTGTGCCATGTAGCAATACATCGCCCACCTTTGTAAAATCAAAGCCACGATATACCCAAAACAAAATAAAGCCGCCCAAAACAATCGGTAATATAAGTTGCAGCGTCTTTTTTAACAGTTTCTTCATCCTTTATTCTTCATTAGCTTCGCCGACACATCATTTATTTTCTAAATAGTGGCAGGTTCTTCATTTAAAAGAATTACCTTTGTCGGCTGCAAAAGTAATTATTTAGTTGGTAAATGAAATTAGTAAAGCCTAAAAAGTTTCTCGGACAGCACTTTCTGAAAGATTTGAAAGTTGCGCAGGATATTGCCGATACAGTCGACACTTTCCCCGAATTGCCCGTTCTCGAAGTAGGACCGGGCATGGGAGTACTGACTCAGTTTCTGGTAAAAAAAGATCGGTTGGTAAAAGTCGTAGAAGTTGACTATGAATCGGTTGCCTATCTCCGCGAAGCCTATCCGTCACTGGAAGACCATATCATTGAAGATGATTTTTTGAAGATGAATCTCAACCGGTTGTTCGACGGCAAACCTTTCGTTCTGACCGGTAATTACCCGTATAATATTTCCAGCCAGATTTTTTTCAAGATGCTGGACAATAAGGATATTATACCTTGTTGCACGGGAATGATTCAGAAGGAAGTGGCGGAACGTATCGCTGCCGGACCGGGCAGCAAGACATACGGTATTCTCAGCGTACTGATACAAGCGTGGTATAAAGTGGAATATCTGTTCACTGTAAGCGAACATGTATTCAACCCGCCCCCAAAAGTAAAAAGCGCCGTTATCCGCATGACACGCAACGAGACTAAGGAGTTGGGATGTGACCCCAAGCTGTTCAAGCAGGTAGTAAAAACTACTTTCAACCAACGCCGCAAGACACTACGCAACTCTATCAAACCGATTTTAGGCAAGGATTGCCCGCTGACAGAGGACATATTATTTAATAAACGCCCGGAACAACTATCCGTAGAGGAATTTATCGACTTGACCAACAAAGTGGAACAAGCATTGAAGACGGTCGGCAGCAACGAATTGTTGACAAACCAAAATGAGTAGAGAACGGGAATTTGTAATTCGTAATTTGTAATAGACAACAATGAACGAGGAATACATTGACAACGTAAAACATCTTATCGAACAGAAAGATGCCGATAAGGTAAAAGAACTTCTCATCGACCTTCATCCGGCCGACATCGCTGAATTATGCAATGACCTGAACCCGGAAGAAGCCAAGTTAGTCTACCGACTGCTCGATAACGAGGTAGCCGCCGACGTACTGGTCGAAATGGATGAGGATGCCCGTAAAGAGTTTCTCGAAATGCTTCCTTCGGAAACTATCGCCAAACGTTTCGTCGACTATATGGATACGGACGATGCCGTAGACCTGATGCGTGAACTTGACGAGGACAAACAGGAAGAGGTTCTTTCGCATATTGAGGACATCGAACAGGCAGGTGACATTGTAGACTTGTTGAAGTACGATGAAAATACCGCCGGTGGTTTGATGGGTACGGAAATGGTGCTTGTCAATGAGAATTGGAGTATGCCCGAATGTCTGAAAGAGATGCGCCAGCAGGCGGAAGAGCTGGACGAAATCTATTATGTATATGTCATCGACGACGACGAACGCCTGCGAGGTATTTTCCCGCTCAAGAAAATGATAACCTCCCCTTCTGTATCAAAAGTGAAACACGTGATGCAGAAAGACCCGATTTCGGTACATGTGGATACGCCTATCGACGAAGTGGTACAGGCAATTGAAAAGTATGACTTGGTGGCTATCCCCGTTGTCGACAGTATCGGCCGGCTCGTCGGACAGATTACGGTCGATGACGTCATGGACGAAGTCCGTGAACAATCGGAACGTGACTACCAGTTGGCTTCCGGTCTTTCGCAGGACGTAGAAACGGACGACAACGTGCTCAAACAAACAACGGCTCGCCTTCCATGGCTGCTTATCGGCATGATTGGCGGAATCGGAAATTCCATGATATTAGGCAATTTCGACTCTACGTTCGCCGCTCATCCAGAAATGGCGTTGTATATCCCGCTAATCGGTGGTACAGGTGGGAATGTCGGAACACAGTCTTCGGCTATCATCGTGCAAGGACTCGCAAACAGTTCGCTGGACGCTAAAGATACATTCAAACAAATCACGAAGGAAGCGGTAGTGGCCTTAATCAATGCTACTATTATTTCGCTATTGGTATATACCTACAATTTTATCCGGTTCGGAGCAACGGCTACGGTTACTTATTCCGTATCTATCAGCTTGTTTGCCGTGGTGATGTTCGCTTCCATTTTCGGAACACTGGTGCCGATGACTCTTGAAAAACTTAAAATCGATCCCGCCATAGCGACAGGTCCGTTTATAGCCATTACAAATGACATCATCGGCATGATGTTGTACATGGGAATTACGGTTTTATTATCATAAAAATGAAGTAAACAAAAAAAAATAAGCAAAATAGTATGAAGTAATCGTTTTATTTCATTAATTTGTGACCCAAAACTAATATACAATGATGGACGCCCATGACACTAATCAACCCTTGAACCAAGGGGAATTAGAAGAAGAAAAGAAAACAGTCGAGGTTTCTGAACCTATTACAGAGACTCCAACTGAAGAAGTTACTGCCGAAGTTCAACCTGAAGCAGCTCTTAAACCTGCCACTAAGGAAGATGTACTAAACCGATTGAAAGAGCTTGCGCAGGATGCCGAGAATGCAAACAAGCAGGAAATTGACAACCTGAAACAATCATTCTACAAGTTACATAATACTGAGCTGGAAGTTGCCAAGAAGCAGTTTACAGACAATGGTGGCGCCGTTGAAGACTTTGTTGCCCAAGAAGATCCGATAGAAGAAGAGTTCAAGCGTCTGATGGGAGTCATTAAAGACAGAAGGAGCAAACTGGTTGCCGAGCAAGAGCGGCAGAAAGAAGAAAACCTGCAAGTTAAACTTTCCATTATAGAGGAACTGAAGGAATTGGTGGAATCCGGCGATGACGCCAATAAATCCTATACGGAATTCAAGAAGTTGCAACAACAATGGAATGAAACAAAGTTGGTGCCGCAAGGCAAAGTGAATGAACTTTGGAAGAACTACCAATTATATGTAGAGAAGTTCTACGATTTACTGAAACTGAACAACGAATTCCGCGAATATGACTTCAAGAAGAACTTGGAAATAAAGATGCATCTCTGCGAAGCTGCTGAAAAGTTGGCTGACGAGGAAGATGTGGTTTCAGCTTTCCACCAACTCCAGAAGTTGCACCAGGAATTTCGTGATACGGGTCCGGTGACAAAAGAATTGCGTGATGAGATTTGGAACCGCTTCAAAGCTGCGTCTACCGCTGTCAACCGTCGCCATCAGCAGCACTTCGAGGCTCTGAAAGAAACGGAGCAGCATAACCTGGATCAGAAAACGGTTATCTGCGAAATCGTAGAAGCAATAGAATACAATGAGCTGAAAACATTCTCAGCTTGGGAAAACAAGACCCAGGAAGTCATTGCCCTGCAGAACAAATGGAAAACCATCGGTTTTGCTCCCCAAAAAATGAACGTGAAGATTTTCGAACGTTTCCGTCATGCCTGCGACGATTTCTTCAAGAAAAAAGGAGAATTCTTCAAGAGCCTGAAAGAAGGAATGAACGAGAATCTGGAAAAGAAAAAAGCGCTCTGCGAAAAAGCGGAAGCGTTGAAAGACAGCACGGACTGGAAAACAACCGCTGACGCGTTGACCAAACTCCAAAAAGAATGGAAAACAATCGGTCCGGTATCCAAGAAACATTCGGATGCTGTCTGGAAACGTTTTATCTCAGCCTGTGATTATTTCTTTGAACAAAAGAACAAAGCTACTTCTTCCCAACGCTCTGTCGAAATAGAGAATATGGAGAAAAAGAAAGCGTTAATTGAAAAGTTGTCTGCCATTGACGAAAACATGGATACCGAAGAAGCCAATACACTCGTACGCGATTTGATGAAAGAGTGGAATGCCATCGGCCATGTACCATTCAAAGAGAAAGACAGATTATACAAACAATATCATGGTATCATCGACCAATTGTTTGACCGTTTCAACATCAGTGCTTCTAACAAGAAATTGAGTAACTTCCGCTCGAATATCAGCAACATACAAGGCGGCGGCTCTCAATCCCTGTACAGAGAACGCGAGAAACTGATGCGTACTTATGAGAATATGAAGAACGAACTCCAGACTTACGAAAACAATCTGGGCTTCCTTACTTCTACTTCCAAAAAGGGCAGCAGCTTGCTGACCGAACTAAACCGCAAAGTAGATAAATTGAAAGCGGATTTGGAGCTGGTATTACAGAAAATCAAGGTGATTGATGAGTCAATAAAGACAGAAGAGTAACCTTTCCCTGCTTGATTTAGAAATATAAAAAACAGGTTTTATCACGCCTATAGGTGATAAAACCTGTTTTTTGTTATCTACACGTTACAGAATATCAAAAAAAGAGCATTCGTGCCACCGAATTAGTCACCGAATTAGCGTCAAACTTTTTTCGGATGGTATTTGTCAAAGCACAAAAAACCCGCTAAAAATGCAATTTTAGCGGGTTTTGTCATTAAAAAGCTGGTATTTTGTTGGGCTACCTGGATTCGAACCAGGAATGACAGGACCAGAATCTGTAGTGTTACCATTACACCATAGCCCAATGCTTTTCGTTTGCGGGTGCAAAGATACAAATAATTTGGGAAATCAAAACATTTCTGCTGTTTTTTTTGCTAAAATCCTAAAATTAGCTTTTTATTGGCAAGTATCTCCACTAAAAAACACAAAAATTGGGGTATAACTTTCTTGTATCCAATAAATCAGCGTATATTTGTCAAAAATATCACGTTTATAACTAGAAACAAAGGACTGTCTTTTTTTGTTATAAACTAAAAGAACATGAATTATTAATTTCAATTGTAAGAATGAACAATACTAAAGTATTAATTGAAAAAATAAAAGAAGGAATTCAAGAGAAAAAAGGTAAAAACATAATTATTGCCGATTTAACCAGTATAGAAGATACCATCTGTAAATATTTCGTTATCTGTCAGGGAAACTCTCCCAGCCAAGTAAGTGCCATTGTAGATTCAATCAGAGAATTTACACGCAAAGGCGCTGACAGCAAACCTTTTGCCATTGACGGACTTCGGAATGCGGAATGGGTAGCTATGGACTATTCTGATGTATTAGTGCATGTTTTTTTGCCGGAAACAAGAGATTTTTACAACCTTGAGCATCTTTGGGCAGATGCTAAACTTACTCAAATCCCCGATTTAGACTAATTTACGATTATGGACAATAATAGCAATAATAACAGCAGCAATAAACCTAACAATAAGGTTAATTTGCCGAAGTTCAATCTGAACTGGATGTATATGATTATTGCCCTGATGCTTCTCGGCCTCTGGTGGGGCAGTGATTCAAAGGGTGCTGGAAGCAAAGCTGTCACTTACAGCGAGTTTCAGAATTACGTTAAAAATGGGTATATCAGCAAAGTATTGGGTTATGAAGACAAGTCTATCGAGGCATATCTGAAACCAACTGCAGTAGGTGCCGTATTTGGTGCGGACTCTACAAAGGTAGGACGTAACCCTATCATCACAAGTAGAACCCCATCTACTGATAAACTGGAAGAGTTTCTACAGACTGAAAAAGAAGCTGGTCATTTCGACGGCACATCGGATTATCCCCCTAAATCGGATATATTCCCTGCTATCCTGATTCAGATACTTCCGCTTGTTCTGCTGGTTGCTTTATGGATATTCTTCATGCGGCGCATGAGCGGCGGTGGTAGCGGTGGTCCCGGCGGTGTATTCAACGTAGGAAAATCAAAAGCCCAGCTTTTTGAAAAAGGCGGCTCTATCAAAGTTACATTCAAAGATGTAGCAGGTCTGGCAGAAGCCAAACAAGAAGTGGAAGAAATTGTAGAGTTCCTGAAAGAACCTCAGAAATATACAGATTTGGGTGGTAAAATTCCCAAAGGGGCATTACTAGTAGGTCCTCCGGGAACCGGTAAAACTTTGCTTGCCAAGGCTGTTGCCGGCGAAGCGAATGTACCTTTCTTCTCATTGGCAGGTTCCGATTTCGTGGAAATGTTTGTGGGTGTAGGCGCATCCCGTGTCCGTGATTTATTCAAGCAAGCAAAGGAAAAAGCTCCTTGTATCGTCTTTATTGATGAAATTGACGCTGTAGGGCGTGCACGTGGCAAAAACCCTGCAATGGGTGGAAATGACGAACGCGAAAACACCCTTAACCAATTGCTGACAGAGATGGACGGTTTCGGTTCTAATAGCGGTGTTATCATCCTTGCCGCTACCAACCGAGTAGACGTATTGGACAAGGCACTTCTCCGTGCCGGACGTTTTGACCGTCAGATACATGTAGACCTGCCCGACCTAAACGAACGTAAAGAAGTATTCGGCGTACATTTGCGCCCGATTAAAATAGACGACACAGTAGACGTAGATTTACTGGCACGTCAGACTCCGGGATTCTCCGGTGCGGATATTGCCAATGTCTGCAATGAAGCGGCATTGATTGCCGCCCGTCACGGAAAGAAGTTCGTAGGCAAACAGGACTTTTTGGATGCCGTAGACCGTATTATCGGTGGTTTGGAAAAGAAAACCAAAATAACAACCGAAGCCGAAAGACGCTCTATCGCTTTACATGAGGCAGGTCACGCTTCCATCTCATGGCTATTGGAATACGCCAATCCGTTGATTAAAGTAACAATCGTTCCTCGTGGACGTGCGCTGGGCGCTGCCTGGTATCTGCCGGAAGAACGCCAGATTACTACTAAAGAGCAGATGCTTGATGAGATGTGCGCAACTCTCGGTGGACGTGCGGCTGAAGATTTATTCATGGGACGTATCTCAACAGGGGCCATGAATGACCTAGAGAGAGTTACCAAACAAGCATACGGCATGATTGCTTATCTAGGAATGAGTGACAAATTGCCTAACCTGTGCTATTATAACAATGAAGAATATTCTTTCAACCGTCCATACAGCGAAAAGACTGCCGAACTCATTGATGAAGAAGTTAAAAAGATGGTAAACGAGCAATATGAACGTGCCAAACAGATTTTATCCGAACATCGAGAAGGGCATAACCAACTGACGCAACTATTGATTGACAAAGAGGTAATCTTTGCGGAAGATGTTGAGCGTATCTTCGGCAAACGTCCCTGGGCTTCCCGTTCGGAAGAAATCATGGCAGCAAAAAAAAGCCAGGATGCAGCAAATGCAGAAAAGCAGCTTGCTGAAAAGTTGAAAAAAGAAGAAAAAGAGATTAAAGAAGAGGAAGCTAAAAATACCGAAGAAGAAAAAGCTTCTATGGAAACGAAAGTTACCGCAGAAGGAACAAAAGTGACCGTAGAAAGAAATACAACTACGGAAACTGAAACTAACAAGGAAAAATAAGCTACCAAATCCAACTAATTAAAACACACTGATTTTGATTAACAATTTTATAAAACGAGCTATTACAGGTGTACTTTTTGTTGCCATCTTGGTGGGGTGCATCCTTTATAATCCATTAAGTTTTGGTATTCTGTTCACTATCATCAGTGCGCTGACCATTTATGAGTTCGGACAGTTAGTGAATATGCGAGTGGAAGGAGCTAAGATAAACAAGACCATTGCAATGTTGGGAGGAGCCTATTTATTCCTTGCAATAATGGGATTCTGCACCAACGCAAGCCAGAAAGGTTCAACTATCTTTATTCCATATGTACTTCTGCTACTCTATATGATGATTAGTGAATTATACCTCAAGAAAGAGAATCCGGTACTCAATTGGGCTTATTCAATGCTCAGCCAACTTTATATCGGTCTGCCTTTCGCTATGCTGAACATACTGGCATTTCATAACAACCCGGAATACAGTAGCGTGAGTTACAACCCGATTTTGCCGCTATCCATTTTTATATTCCTTTGGATGAATGACACCGGCGCATATTGCATCGGTTCACTTATCGGCAAACACCGGTTATTTGAACGTATTTCACCGAAGAAATCCTGGGAAGGTTCTATTGGTGGCGGAATAGTAGCTATCGGGGTATCTTTTATACTTGCCCATTACTTCCCATTCATGTCCATGTTGGAATGGGCCGGACTGGCATTAGTAGTCGTTATATTCGGCACATGGGGCGACTTGACGGAATCACTATTCAAACGCCAGCTACATGTTAAAGACTCGGGAAACATCCTTCCAGGACATGGCGGAATGCTCGACCGGTTTGACAGCGCCCTAATGGCTATTCCGGCAGCAGTAGTTTATTTGTATGCCTTGACAGGATTTTAAACCATTCTTTCTTAGAGGAATATAATTATAATAAAATAATAAAGGTCGGGAACTTCTTTTAGTATCCCGACCTTTTTCACACACAGCAAATCATAGTTAGAGGTTATCGGATTGAAGAAGTAGAATGTACGTCCTTAGCATTTTCCGGTACACCAACCGGATGATCTAAGTCAAGTACAATAACTCTTCCTTCTCCATTTTCTTTTGAGTTTATTGTAACCTTAAAACCTTTTGGTGCTACCCAAGAATCTTTTGGTGTAGGAAAAAATTTCTCCAGATTATAAGAAACTCGTCCCCATCCCCAATAGCCGGTCTTATCATCATACGTATTATAACGCAGTTCCAAGTGCACATAACCGTCTTCAGCTATTTCGAGAGGTGTCGGTTCTTCTACACCTATCAGATTTTGCACAAGACTGATACGATGTTTTTCCGAACGAGGTATATCCTGACGGAAGATGACATTCAGAAATTTTCCTCCCAGCCACATATCACCCTCATAAATCACGATAGGGTCGTTTCCAAATTCCTCGGACTGTTCTTCGTTTTTCATCTCTTCCACTTCTTTTGTCAGCACATCTCGTATCCCTTCCATCTTCACCTGAACACCATTTTCCACATCATACAAAGGATTGAAGAATGCCACTACACGTTCGCCATCTACAGGTTTATACCAAGGAATAGAAGTACTAACCGGATCAATCGTTCCCCAACGGTCACCTTCCAAATAATACCCTCCGCCACCAGTTGTATGAACAGTTGCCCAATCCCAACTAAAGTCTCCGATAGAATAACCGTCGTCATCATCACATGATTGCAACATCGGCACTAATGCCAACACTAAAACACCTAAAATCCACTTAAATTTTTTCATATTGGTTCCTTTCTTTTTTTAATCTTCTGTACTATAAATAAAAAAGCCGTGCATTTACTGCATCGGCTTTACGTTTATTCAGAAAAAGAAAGTTATTTTTTCAACAAGTCCAGCATTTCACGTGCTGCGTGACGGGGAGCACCGGCAGGTCCCAATCGTTCCGCCATATACTCATATTCTTTAAGCATTCGGTTTCTATACTTCTCATTTTCAAGTATATTCTTCAATTCCTGCTGCATATTCCTCACAGTCATTGTATCAGCCACCAACTCTTTCACGACTTCGCGATCGGCAATCAGATTGACTAATGAAATAAATCTCACTGTCAGGATATGACGACGTAAAAACGAAACAAACTTTCCGACCGGAGTGTGATAACAAACGACTTGGGGAACACGGAACAAAGCCGTCTCAAGAGTAGCCGTCCCCGAAGTAACCAAAGCGGCATCCGCATGTTGCAAAAGACGATACGTCTGTTCGAAAATGATTTTCACATTCGCATCACCTATGAATTGCTTATAGTATTCGGGAGCAATGGAAGGAGCACCCGCCAAGACAAGCTGATAGTCAGGAAAAACGGAAACTGCTTTCAACATATCCGGTAGATTATCCTTTATTTCCTGCTTACGACTTCCTGCCAAAAGAGCGATTATCGGCTTATTCTCCAATTGGTTCTCCGCAATAAACGCTGCCAAGTTTTTGGGATGCGCTTCCTGATAGGCAGTTACCTCATCGACAGTCGGATTTCCGACATAATGAATAGGATATTGGTGCTTCCCTTCGAAAAATTCCACTTCAAAAGGGAGAATAGAGAAAAGCTCATCCACATCACGCTTTATATTCTTGATACGATACTCTTTCCAAGCCCATATTTTCGGAGAAATATAATAGTAAACCGGAATCTGAGTCTTGCTGTGCACAAACTTGGCAATATCGAGATTGAATCCCGGATAGTCTACCAAGATGACCACATCGGGATTCCAGGAAACAATATCCTCCTTGCAACGCTTCATATTTGCAAAAATAGTACGCAAATGGAGCAACACAGGAATAAACCCCATATAAGCCAATTCCTTATAATGCTTCACCATCGTTCCACCAACAGCAGCCATCAGGTCGCCCCCGAAAAACCGGAAATCAGCTTGCGGGTCTTCCTCCTTCAAGGCAGCCATCAGATGGGAAGCGTGCAAATCGCCGGATGCTTCGCCGACAATCAGATAATACTTCATTAATTAAACCACTTATTAAGTTCATCGATAAAATCATAAGCTGTCACATCAACGATAGTCGGAGTGATAGCTACATATCCGTTAGCCAATGCCCAATGGTCGTTTTTCTCATTTTCGGATTCGTGGTCAGTAAATTCACCAGTCAGCCAAAAATAATTCGGATCGGTCGGACGGGGACAAGCAACCCATTCGTTAGTCCAGCACCCCTTTGCCTGCTCGCAGACTTTCACTCCTTTAATATCGGCAGTATTCGGGAAGTTCACATTTAGACAAGTCAAAGGAGGAAGCCCTTTTTCCAATACCATTGCGGCGATATTACGGATATAAGGACCGGCAGCGTCAAAATCGGCATCCGGTTCGTGGTTACACAAAGAGAAGCCAATAGAAGGGATTCCATTCACACAACCTTCAATCACCACTCCCATCGTGCCGGAATAATGTACATTCGTAGCCGAATTATCCCCGTGGTTAATACCGCCAATCACCAAATCCGGTGTCCGGTCGAGTACCGTGTTGCGTGCCAACTTAATACAATCGGTAGGTGTTCCCGAACATTTATATACAGTCAGTCCAACCTCCTTCCTGACCTGTTGATAATGAACAGGCTGAGTCACCGTCAGCGCACAACCACTGCCCGAACGCGGTGAATCGGGTGCCATTACAACGATTTCTCCCAGCGGACGAAGGAACTTCACTAATTCATTGATACCCTTAGCCATCACGCCATCATCATTCGAAACAAGAATCAACGGCTTTTCATTTTCCATATATTCAATCCTTTCCTTTTTAATATTCGCACAAAAGTAACAAAAAGAAGCCGTACCGCCAAACCCACTTTCCTCCAGATGAAAAAGTAACTCCCCTACCCTGCCCTTACCCGTTTACAAATCTTAATCTTCTGCAAGCGAGCAAAAAAAGAAATAAATATCCAATATAAATATGTATATTTGCAAGCTCAGAAAGAGAATAGTAGATGAAGAACCTGGCAGTTTTTTGTAGCTGTTTCGTCCGACAGTTATTAACAAAACAGGTGACTTATCAACAGAAATTGCAAAGTTTCTCTTTTTTCGTAGGCGCTCTAAGGATTTATCACTTATTTCGCTGCCAATAAATTTAGAGAATATGGGAAAAATTATTGCTTTGGCCAATCAAAAAGGTGGTGTAGGAAAGACAACGACTACGATTAACCTCGCAGCTTCGCTTGCTACACTCGAAAAAAAGGTACTCGTGATAGATGCCGACCCGCAAGCTAATGCCTCTTCCGGCCTGGGAGTAGATATTAAGCAGTCGGAATGCACTATCTATGAATGCATTATTGAAAGAGCCAACGTACAGGACGCTATCCTCGACACTGAAATTGATTCTTTAAAAGTAATCTCTTCGCACATCAATCTTGTAGGAGCAGAGATTGAAATGTTGAACCTCCCAAACCGCGAAAAGATTCTGAAAGAAGTGCTCACACCTTTGAAGAAAGAATATGACTATATACTGATAGACTGTTCGCCTTCATTGGGACTCATTACTATCAATGCCCTGACAGCAGCCGACTCTGTGATTATCCCCGTACAAGCCGAATATTTTGCTCTCGAGGGTATCAGCAAGTTGCTGAACACCATTAAAATCATCAAATCGAAACTGAATCCAGCCTTGGAAATCGAAGGTTTCCTACTCACGATGTACGATTCACGCCTGCGTCAGGCGAATCAAATCTACGACGAAGTGAAAAGACACTTTCAAGAACTGGTGTTCAACACCGTTGTTCAACGGAATGTCAAACTGAGCGAGGCTCCCAGCTACGGTATCCCGACTATCCTTTACGATGCGGACTCTACCGGTGCCAAGAATCACCTGGCTCTTGCTAAAGAGATTATCAACCGAAATAAATAAAAGAAGAAGATATGGCAACACAAAGAAGAAATGCATTAGGACGCGGACTTGACGCCTTGCTCTCAATGGATGATGTGAAAACCGAAGGTTCTTCTTCCATTAATGAAATAGAGTTGGCGAAGATTGCCGTCAATCCCAACCAGCCCCGCCGTGAGTTTGACGAAACGGCATTGCAGGAACTGGCTGATTCGATTGCTGAAATCGGAATTATCCAACCTATTACTTTACGTAAAGTGTCGGACGACGAATATCAAATCATCGCCGGAGAGCGTCGCTATCGTGCTTCGCAAAAAGCAGGGCTGAAAACAATTCCCGCATATATCCGTACAGCCGACGACGAAAACATGATGGAAATGGCGCTGATTGAAAATATCCAGCGCGAAGACTTGAATGCCGTAGAAATCGCACTTGCCTACCAGCACCTGCTCGACCAGTACGAACTGACACAGGAACGCCTGAGCGAACGTATCGGCAAAAACCGGACAACAATCGCCAACTACCTGCGCCTGCTGAAATTGCCGGCTCCCATACAGATGGCTTTACAAAACAAACAGTTAGACATGGGACATGCACGTGCACTTATTTCACTGGGCGATCCCAAACTACAAGTTAAAATATTTGAAGAGATACAAGAACACGGATATTCAGTCCGCAAAGTAGAAGAAATTGTTAAATCATTAAGCGAAGGAGAAGCTGTGAAAAGCGGTACGCGGAAAATAACCCCGAAACGTGCCAAACTTCCGGAAGAGTTCAACTTGCTGAAGCAACAACTCACAGGCTTTTTCAATACCAAGGTACAACTCACCTGCTCCGAAAAAGGAAAAGGAAAAATCAGCATTCCTTTCAGCAACGAAGAGGAATTGGAACGTATCATGGAAATCTTCGACACGCTAAAGAAATAAATGACTAGAAAAAGTAAGAAATATCAGTCACTCGTCATCACCCTGCTTCTCTGTTTTTTCCAGGTGGCAGGGATTGATGTGTATGCACAATCCACTGTAACTCCAGTGCAAAAAGACACAACTATCATGCAACGGGAAGCACCGAAAGCCCGTGCACGAAGGCATCGTGAACCGGCGGCACAGGATTCGCTCAAGAAAGATTCCATCCGGATCATACCCTCCAAGGAACTTCCGTCCGTTGATAGCTTGTCGGCAGCCAAGATACAGATAGCAGACAGTCTGGATGCGGTCAACAAGAAAGAACTGAAAAAGATAGAACAGCCGGCATCTATCGTTGTCAAGGCAGACAGTGTTCCACCTGCACAGGATATCAACAAGAAGATATTTATCCCGAATCCCACCAAAGCGACCTGGCTTGCCGTCGTATTCCCCGGTGGCGGACAGATTTACAATCGCAAATACTGGAAGCTACCTATTATATATGGTGGGTTCGCAGGTTGCGCCTATGCTTTGAGCTGGAACGGAAAGATGTACAAAGACTATTCACAAGCCTATCTGGACATCATGGACAGCAATCCGAATACTAAAAGTTACGAAGATTTGCTGCCCCCCAACGCTACTTACAATGAGGAGCAATTGAAAAATACATTAAAACGAAGAAAAGATATGTTCCGGCGTTACCGGGATCTTAGTATATTTGCATTTATCGGAGTTTACCTTATCTCTATCATCGACGCTTATGTAGATGCAGAGTTGTCCAACTTCGATATAACTCCTGACTTAAGCATGAAAGTGGAACCGGCCGTTATTGACAATAACAATCAATTCCGCTCAAGTAGTTTAAAAAGTAAGTCGGTTGGTTTGCAATGCGTATTACGATTTTAAAAACACAATTTAGATTGATCTTATTATTGAAGCATGAAGAAATTAGTAAACTATTGTTCGATTATTTTCCTTTTACTGGTAGCAACGTCTCAGGTAAAAGCGCAAAGTGTAGATGTAGTAATTCGTGAAAATGGAACTGAACGCAAAGAAAGCATCGACCTGCCTAAAAGTATGACATACCCTCTCGACAGTCTGCTGAACGACTGGAAAGCTAAAAATTACATCGACCTAGGCAAAGATTGCAGTACAGCGGAAATCAATCCCCTGTTCAGCGACTCTGTTTACATCGACCGCTTGTCACGTATCCCGGCTGTCATGGAAATGCCCTACAACGATATTGTACGCAAATTCATCGATATGTATGCAGGACGCTTGCGCAATCAGGTTTCGTTCATGCTGAGTGCCTGCAACTTCTATATGCCGATTTTCGAAGAAGCACTGGACGCATACGGACTTCCGCTGGAACTGAGATACCTTCCGATCATCGAATCAGCATTGAATCCATCGGCCATATCCCGTGCGGGAGCTTCCGGTCTATGGCAATTTATGATTGGTACAGGCAAAATCTATGGTTTGGAATCCAACAGCCTGGTAGACGACCGTCGCGACCCGATAAAAGCAACGTGGGCTGCCGCCCGCTACCTCAAGGAGATGTATGCCATCTACGGAGACTGGAACCTTGTGATAGCTGCTTATAACTGCGGTCCCGGCACTATCAATAAAGCCATCCGGCGTGCTAATGGCGAAACGGATTATTGGAAAATCTATAATTATCTGCCGAAAGAGACGCGCGGATATGTACCAGCCTTTATCGCAGCCAACTACGTGATGACTTACTATTGCGACCATAACATCTGCCCGATGGAAACAAACATCCCGGCAAGCACGGACACGGTGCAAGTCAACAAGAACCTGCATTTCGAACAGATTGCCGATCTTTGCAATGTGCCGTTAGATCAAGTTAAGAGTTTGAATCCTCAATATAAGAAGATGATGATTCCGGGAGCTAGCAAACCTTATACACTTCGATTGCCCATCGAAGCAATCAGCAACTTTATCGACAAACAAGATACCATCTATGCACACCGCGCCGACGAGTTGTTCCGCAACCGTAAGACAGTGGCAGTGAAAGATATTACACCTGCAACGCGTAAAGCGGCAACAGCCGTTGCCGGCAAGGGAAAATTATCCTATCATACAATAAAAAGTGGAGACACTTTGTCATCAATTGCGGGAAGATATGGCGTTAGTGTCAAGGATATACAGCGGTGGAACGGACTGTCCAGCACGAAAATTGCAGCAGGAAAACGATTGAAAATATACAAATAAGCGGCATCCCGCTTGCATCGTTCGGAAATTTGCTTATTTTTGCAAAACTAAGCAAGTGAAAGGATAACAATTATGGATAATCTGACCCCCAAAGAAATAGCTGATGAAGAGATGATCAATCAGGCGTTCCACGAACTACTGAATGATTACCTCAGTACTAAACATCGCAAGAAAGTTGAAATCATTACGAAAGCTTTCAACTTCGCCAATCAAGCGCATAAAGGCATTAAACGCCGTTCTGGCGAACCATATATCATGCACCCGATTGCTGTGGCAAGTATCGTATGCAATGAAATAGGGCTTGGTTCCACTTCTATCTGTGCCGCTTTGCTGCATGACGTAGTCGAAGACACGGATTATACGGTGGAAGATATCGAGAATATCTTTGGTCCGAAGATTGCCCAAATTGTGGATGGGCTGACCAAGATATCCGGTGGAATCTTTGGCGACCGTGCTTCGGCACAGGCAGAGAACTTCAAGAAGTTACTGCTCACGATGTCGAATGATATCCGGGTAATCCTTATCAAGATAGCCGACCGCTTGCACAATATGCGTACCCTCGGCTCCATGTTGCCCAACAAGCAATACAAAATTGCAGGCGAAACTCTTTATATCTATGCCCCATTAGCCAATCGATTGGGACTTTACAAGATAAAGACCGAACTCGAGAACTTGAGTTTCAAATATGAACATCCGGAAGAATATGCTGAGATAGAAGAGAAATTGAACGCCACTGCCGCCGAACGCGACAAAGTATTCAGAGACTTCACCGCTCCTATCCGTACCCAACTTGACAAGATGGGATTGAAATACCGGATACTTGCCCGCGTTAAATCAATCTACTCTATCTGGAACAAGATGCAGACCAAGCATGTTCCTTTCGAAGAAATCTATGACTTGCTGGCTGTCCGAATCATCTTTGAACCACGCAATGTAGAAGAGGAACTCAACGATTGTTTCGACATTTACGTTTCTATCTCCAAGATATACAAACCGCATCCCGACCGTTTGCGCGACTGGGTGAGCCACCCCAAAGCAAATGGCTATCAAGCATTGCACGTCACTTTGATGGGCAACAATGGTCAGTGGATTGAAGTCCAGATTCGTAGTGAACGAATGAATGATGTTGCCGAACAAGGTTTTGCCGCCCATTGGAAATACAAAGAAGGGGGCGGCAGCGAAGATGAAGGCGAATTGGAGAAATGGCTGAAAACCATCAAGGAAATATTGGATGACCCGCAACCGGATGCCATCGACTTCCTGGATACCATCAAGCTGAACTTATTTGCTTCCGAAATATTTGTATTCACACCGAAAGGGGAACTGAAGACCATGCCGCAGAACTCAACGGCACTCGACTTCGCTTTTTCTCTGCACACGGATATTGGCAGCCATTGTATCGGCGCCAAAGTGAATCATAAATTAGTGCCTTTAAGCCACAAGTTGCAAAGTGGCGACCAAGTGGAAATCCTGACTTCCAAATCCCAACGTGTGCAACCGCAATGGGAAGTATTTGCGACCACTGCCCGCGCACGTGCCAAGATAGCGGCAATTCTCCGCAAAGAACGGAAGGCAAACCAGAAAATCGGTGAAGAAATTCTCAGCGAGTTTCTGAAGAAAGAAGAAATCCGCCCGGAAGAAACCGTTATCGAAAAGCTACGCAAACTGCACAACGCCAAGAATGAAGAAGAATTGCTGGCGGCTATCGGCAGTAAAGCTATCATCTTGGGAGAAGCGGACAAGAATGAACTGAAGGAAAAACAAACCAGCAACTGGAAGAAATACCTTACTTTCTCTTTCGGCAACAGCAAAGAGAAACAACAGGAAGAGAAAGAGGCACAAGAAAAAGAAAAAATCAATCCGAAACAGATACTCAAACTGACAGAAGAAAGCCTCCAAAAGAAATATATCATGGCAGAATGTTGCCACCCTATTCCAGGTGATGACGTGTTAGGTTATGTGGACGAAAACGACCGGATTATTATTCATAAACGCCAGTGCCCCGTTGCCGCCAAACTGAAAAGCAGTTATGGAAATCGTATATTGGCAACTGAGTGGGATACACATAAAGAGCTTTCTTTCCTTGTCTCTATATATATAAAAGGTATAGACAGTATGGGACTTCTGAACGAAGTAACCCAAGTCATCTCAAGACAGCTCAACGTAAACATCCGCAAACTAACCATAGAAACCGAGGATGGCATCTTTGAAGGTAAAATACAACTATGGGTCCATGATGTGGAAGATGTGAAAACAATCTGCAACAACTTGAAGAAGATTCAGAATATCAAGCAGGTGAGCCGCGTAGAAGAGTAAAACAGTAGGCACGTACGGAATACACGGTTTCAGTTAATCAAGCTTTTAAAACGTGAAATCCGTGTAATACGTGCCTAAAAAAATCATAACTCTACTCACGTCCGTCCAACTCCTGTTTAATTGCCAGAAGTTCATCCTTTATCGCCTTCAACCGATTCACAATCTCATAATTACGAATCGCAGCTTCCTTATTATCTTTCAGACGTTGCCGGGCTCCCGGAAGAGTCATACCTTTCTCTTTCACCAAATGATAAATAAGCCCGATTGTCTCCACATCTTCCTTGCGGTACTGGCGTATTCCTCTTCCTATTGTCCTGGGCGAGATTTGCGGAAACTCCTTTTCCCAAAAACGAAGCAGGGATTGATTGACACCGAACATATCTGCCACCTCTCCTATTGAATAATATAGTTTCAGTTCTTTATCCGTATTAAGCATAACATTCCTTTTTTAGAAGATTAATCGAACACCTTACCGTGGTTGGCAGCCAACTGAATCATCTTTTCGTAATCATCCGCACTCAAATCCATGAAATAGTAATTCACCGGATTCACAACCTGCCCTTTCACATGCACTTCATAATGAAGATGCGGACCGGTACTCTTTCCAGTACTGCCTACCTTTCCGATAATCTCACCACGCACCACCTTCTTTCCTACTTTCGTATTAAATCCCTGCAAGTGTGCATAACGGGTCATATAACCAAAGCCGTGGTCGATTTCAATCGTGTTGCCATATCCGGTTTCCCATCCGACTTTCACCACCGTTCCATTACCGGTAGCATATACGTCCGTCCCCGAATGAGCGGAGAAATCCATCCCCGCATGGAACTTCGTCGTACCATAAATCGGATCAACACGCGTACCGTAACCGGATGCCGTCTGCCGAAGGTCCTTGTTTGAAATAGGCTGGATGGCAGGAATACATTTCAACATCTCATCGTGATTCTTGCACATATCTATCACGTCGTCAAAAGACTTGGATTGGATATACAACCGTTTGGAGAGCACATCCAATTTCTGAGTCGTATTCACAACCAACTTGGAATTCGCCAAATCCATCAATTCCTCGTAACGGTTCGTGCCACCGTACCCCGCCTGGCGGATAGCCGGCGAAACCGGGTCTGCCTGAAGAATAACCCGATAGAGGTTGTCGTCACGTTGCTGAATATCCTGAAGCACTCCCATTGCGTCGTCCAGACGACGGGAAAGCACGTTATACTGTGCCAGAAGGCGGCTGTTTTCGATTCTTAACTCCTTCTCCGACGGAGAGCCGAAGATTAGAAGCAACACGATGAAACACCCCGCTCCCAGTCCCATTCCATAAAAAAGCCGACGCAAAATGCTGAGTGCACGCTGCCGCACAGTAGGGTAGATTCGGTCGTAAGTCTGGGTCTGTGGATTATAGATGTAATATACTTTGCGCATCTTTTTGGAAATATTTCGCTTGTTAATACGGCAAAAGTAATAAAAACACGCTATCTTTGCACAGTTTTTTGAGAATATTAACCTCAACGATAGATATATAGAAGATATGTTGACTGCAAAAGAAATCAGAGATTCATTCAAGAATTTCTTTGAGTCGAAAGGACACCACATCGTTCCGTCGGCTCCCATGGTGATAAAAGACGACCCTACCCTGATGTTTACCAACGCGGGTATGAACCAGTTTAAAGATATTATTTTGGGCAACCACCCGGCGAAATACCAAAGAGTCGCGGACTCTCAGAAATGCTTGCGCGTAAGCGGAAAGCACAATGACCTGGAAGAAGTAGGACACGACACATACCATCATACCATGTTCGAGATGCTCGGCAACTGGTCATTCGGTGACTACTTCAAGAAAGAAGCCATCAGTTGGGCATGGGAGTATCTGGTAGACGTACTGAAACTGAATCCGGAACATCTCTACGCCACCGTATTCGAAGGAAGCCCTGAAGAAGGACTGGGCCGCGACGACGAAGCCGCTTCTTACTGGGAACAATTCCTGCCGAAAGACCATATCATCAACGGCAACAAGCACGACAATTTCTGGGAAATGGGTGATACAGGACCTTGCGGACCTTGCTCCGAAATCCATATCGACCTTCGTCCGGCAGAAGAACGTGCCAAAATCTGCGGTCGCGACCTCGTCAACCACGACCATCCGCAAGTGATTGAAATCTGGAACCTCGTGTTCATGCAATATAACCGCAAGGCAGACGGCAGTCTCGAACCGCTTCCGGCTAAAGTTATCGACACCGGTATGGGATTCGAACGCTTGTGCATGGCATTGCAAGGCAAGATTTCCAACTACGATACAGACGTATTCCAGCCGATGTTGAAAGCCATCGCAGCCATGTCCAACACAGAATACGGAAAAGACAAGCAGCAGGACATCGCTATGCGCGTGATTGCCGACCATATCCGTACGATTGCTTTCTCCATCACAGACGGTCAGTTGCCGTCCAACGCTAAAGCAGGTTACGTAATCCGTCGTATCCTTCGTCGTGCTGTTCGTTACGGATACACATTCCTGGGACAGAAGCAGGCATTCATGTACAAACTGCTGCCCGTGCTTATCGACAACATGGGAGACGCTTATCCCGAACTGATTGCACAAAAGACACTGATTGAAAAAGTAATCAAGGAAGAAGAAGAATCATTCCTGCGCACATTGGAGACAGGTATCCGCTTGCTCGACAAGACCATGGAAGATACGAAAGCAGCAGGAAAAACAGAAATCAGCGGTAAAGACGCCTTTACCTTATATGATACGTTCGGTTTCCCGCTCGACCTGACAGAACTGATTCTCCGCGAAAACGGAATGACTGTCAATATCGAAGAATTCAACGAAGAGATGCAGCAGCAGAAACAGCGTGCCCGCAACGCCGCTGCCATCGAAACCGGTGACTGGATTACGCTGAAAGAGGGAACGACCGAATTTGTAGGTTACGACTATACCGAATACGAAGCATCTATCCTTCGCTATCGTCAAATCAAACAGAAGAACCAGACATTGTATCAGATTGTGCTTGACCGTACTCCGTTCTATGCAGAAAGCGGTGGTCAGGTAGGTGATACCGGTGTATTGGTAAGCGAGTTCGAGACGATTGAAGTGGTAGACACCAAGAAAGAAAACAACCTTCCGATACATATTACCAAAAAGTTGCCCGAACATCCGGAAGCTCCGATGATGGCTTGTGTAGACACCGACAAACGCGCTGCCTGTGCAGCCAACCACTCGGCTACCCACTTGCTGGACGCTGCCCTGCGCGAAGTTTTGGGCGAGCATATCGAACAGAAAGGTTCGCTGGTGACTCCAGACTCATTGCGTTTCGACTTCTCACACTTCCAAAAAGTGACCGACGAAGAAATCCGCAAAGTGGAACACATCGTCAACGAAAGAATCCGTGTCAACATACCTTTGAAGGAATATCGCAATATTCCTATCGAAGAAGCTAAGGAATTGGGAGCTATCGCCCTCTTCGGTGAAAAGTATGGTGACAAAGTACGTGTTATCCAGTTCGGTTCTTCTATCGAATTCTGTGGTGGTACGCACGTAGCCGCAACCGGAAACATCGGTATGGTGAAAATCATGTCGGAAAGCTCCGTTGCTGCCGGTGTCCGCCGTATCGAAGCTTATACCGGAGCACGCGTAGAGGAATTGATGGATACTATCCAGGATACACTCAGCGATTTGAAGGCACTCTTCAACAATGCTCCCGACTTGAGAATCGCTATCCGCAAATACCTGGATGAAAACGCAGGATTGAAGAAACAGGTAGAAGACTTCATGAAAGAAAAAGAAGCTGCCCTGAAAGAAAGACTGTTGAAGAACATACAGGAAGTTAACGGTGTCAAAGTTATCAAGTTCTGTTCTCCGTTGCCGGCAGAAGTAGTGAAGAACATCGCTTTCCAACTTCGTGGTGAGATTACAGAGAACTTGTTCTTCGTAGCCGGAAGCACGGACAACGGCAAGCCGATGCTGACAGTGATGCTGAGCGACAATCTGGTAGCAACCGGTCTGAAAGCAGGTAATCTGGTGAAAGAAGCTGCCAAACTGATTCAAGGTGGTGGCGGCGGTCAGCCCCATTTCGCAACTGCCGGCGGTAAGAATACCGACGGATTGAATGCGGCAGTCGAAAAGGTACTGGAACTCGCAGGAATCTAAGAGTAAGATAAAAATAAAAAGGAGCTGTTTTTCTCAACAGCTCCTTTTTTTTAGGCACGGATTCCGCCACCGGGGAACACACCGTCCGGCACCGGGGAATGACATGTCCGACACCTGGGAACAAAAACACAACAACAGCGTCCCATCTCCCTCATTAAAAAAATATTAAGTCCATACAGTAGGCTTGTTACAGTTTTTTTCTACCTTTGCAAACAGATTAATTATTTTTCTTATCCTTCAAATAAATAAAATAAGTAATCACTAATACCTAAAGAATGATGAGAACATTTACTTATCTATGCCTGCTGTTGACCTGCATGCTCATTTCTTGTACCCCTACGCAAGAAAAACACGAAACAGATTACACGTCTTATGTAAATCCATTTATCGGAACCGACTTTACCGGAAACACCTACCCAGGTGCCCAAGCCCCTTTCGGCATGGTGCAACTCAGCCCCGACAACGGACTCCCCGGATGGGATCGCATCTCCGGCTATTTCTATCCGGACAGCACAATCGCCGGATTCAGCCACACACACCTCTCCGGCACCGGAGCAGGAGATTTGTACGATATCTCCTTCATGCCCGTCACCCTGCCTTATAAAGAAGCCGAAGCCCCACTGGGCATCCACTCCAAATTCTCCCATGAAGACGAGAGTGCCTACGCCGGCTACTACCAAGTGCGCCTTAAAGACTACAATATCAATGTCGAACTGACCGCAACCGAACGCTGCGGCATCCAGCGCTACACCTTTCCCGAAGCCCAATCCGCCATCTTCCTGAACCTGAAGAAAGCCATGAACTGGGATTTCACCAACGACTCACATATCGAAGTAGTAGACTCTGTCACCATCCAGGGCTACCGTTTCTCCGACGGTTGGGCACGCGACCAACACATCTACTTCCGCACCCGCTTCTCCCGTCCTTTTGAGAAAATGGAGTTGGACACGACAGCCATCATCAAGGAAAACAAGCGCATCGGCACAGCCGTCATCGCCCGCTTCGACTTCAACACCAAGGAAGGCGAACAGATTCTCGTAAACACAGCTATTTCCGGCACAAGCATGGAAGGCGCAGCCAAAAACCTGCAAGCCGAAGTGCCCGAAAACGACTTCGACAAATACCTCGCCGAAACGAAAGCAAACTGGAACCGGCAACTCGGAAAGATTGAAATAAAAGGCGACAACGAGGATGACAAAGTCAATTTCTACACCGCCCTCTATCATTCAATGATTGCCCCCACCATTTACAGCGACGTAGACGGAGCCTACTACGGCCCCGACAAAAAAGTACACCAATCCGACGGCTGGGTGAATTACAGCACCTTCTCCCTGTGGGATACCTACCGTGCCGCCCATCCACTCTTCACCTACACCGAACCGGAACGCGTCAACGACATGGTGAAATCCTTCATCGCCTTCTACGAACAGAACGGACGCCTGCCCGTGTGGAACTTCTACGGAAGCGAGACAGACATGATGATTGGCTATCATGCCGTACCCGTCATCGTAGACGCCTACCTGAAAGGCATCGGCGACTTTGACGCAGAAAAAGCATTGAACGCCTGTGTAGCAACCGCCAACCTCGACAACTACCGCGGCATCGGACTCTACAAGGAACTGGGATACATCCCCTACAACGTGACAGACCACTACAACGCCGAAAACTGGTCGTTATCCAAGACACTGGAATACGCCTACGATGATTATTGCATCGCCGAAATGGCAAAGAAGATGGGCAAGCAGGACATCGCCGAGACGTTCTACAAACGTTCGCAGAACTACAAGAACGTCTACAACCCCGCCACCTCTTTCATGCAGCCACGTGACGACAAGGGAGCCTTTATCAAAGACTTCAAAGCCGACGACTACACCCCGCACATCTGCGAAAGCAACGGATGGCAATATTTCTGGTCGGTACAACACGACGTTGACGGACTGATAGACCTTGTAGGCGGTAAAAACAGATTTGCCGAAAAACTGGACAGTATGTTCACCTACCATCCGGCAGCGGATGCCGAACTTCCGCTTTTCAGCACGGGAATGATAGGCCAGTACGCGCACGGCAACGAACCGAGCCATCACGTCATCTACCTGTTCAACTCGATAGGCTTCAGCGACCGGACTCAATATTACGTAGCAAAAGTAATGAACGAGCTTTATAAAAACGAGCCTGCCGGACTTTGCGGCAACGAAGACTGCGGACAGATGTCGGCATGGTACGTTTTCAGCGCCATGGGATTCTACCCCGTAAACCCCGTCAGCGGAAAGTATGAAATAGGTACTCCCCTTTTCCCGGAAATGCAGTTGCACCTGGCGAACGGCAAGACTTTCACCGTACTTGCCCCCAACGTAAACAAAAAGAATATCTATATTCAGTCCATCAAAATGAACGGACACCCCTACGACAAGACCTACCTCACCCACGAGCAAATCATGGGCGGAACTACCGTCGAGTTCGAAATGGGTGAGACTCCCAAGGCAATAGGAGTCATCTTCGAAGAAAAGAATCCATAAATTAAACCGAACTAAACTATCGAGAGAATGAATGAAAACTTCGATGTAACCTATCAGACGTTATTTCGCAGGTACTACCCCAGCCTCATCTTCTACGCCACCCGCCTGGTGGGCGAGGAAGATGCGGAAGATGTGGTACAGGATGTGTTTGTGGAGCTATGGAGACGGAAAGACAGCATAGAAATAGGCGACCAGATTCAAGCCTTTCTCTATCGTGCCGTCTATACCCGTGCCCTCAACGTTCTGAAACACCGGAACGTGGAAGACGGTTACTGTGCCGCCATGGAAGAAATCAACCAGAGACGTGCACAGTTTTATCAGCCGGACAACAACGAAGTGATTCAGCGGATTGAAGACAGGGAGCTTCGCAAAGAAATCTACGACGCGATTAACGAACTGCCGGACAAATGCAAGGAAGTTTTCAAACTCAGCTATCTTCACGACATGAAAAACAAGGAGATAGCCGACGCTCTCGGAGTTTCGCTCCGCACGGTAGAAGCGCATATGTACAAGGCTTTGAAGTACTTGCGCAGTCGCCTCAATCCACTTTGGATAATCCTTTTCTTATTTTTATGGCAAGATTGATAAGTGTTTTTGTGTTCTGAATTGTATTATTAATATGAAGGAAAAGAAAATGAGTAATCTAAGTGAAGATATAATCAACAAATATCTGACAGGACAATGCACGGAAGAGGAACTCATCGAAGTAAATACTTGGATGAAAGAATCGGAAGAGAATGCCCGTCAGTTATTTCGCATGGAAGAGATTTATCATTTGGGTAAATTCAATCAATATGCCGACGGGCAACGGATGGTGCGTGCGGAAAAACAGCTCTACAAGAAGCTGGACGACGAAAAAGGAAAACAGAACAAAATACTGCGTATGCATCGCTGGATGAGATACGCGGCTGCCATTGCTGCCATATTGGTCATCGGTGGCGGAGCCGGATACTGGTTCTATCAGAGCGGAACCGACCAGCAAATGATGGTTGCCGTTGCCAATGAAGGCATTGTGAAGGAAGTTGTCCTGCCGGACGGCACCAAAGTCTGGTTGAACAACTCGGCAATATTAAAATATCCACGCGAGTTTTCCGAGAAAGAGCGCAACGTACATCTGGAAGGAGAAGCCTATTTCGAAGTGACCAAGAACCGCCACAAGCCGTTCACCATACAGAGCGACGCCATGCGTATACGTGTACTGGGGACAAGGTTCAACTTCAAGTGCGACAAACGTTGCCGGATAGCGGAAGCGACACTGATTGAGGGCGAAATTGAAGTGAAAGGCAACAAGGAAGAAGGACAAATCATCCTCGCCCCCGGACAGCGTGCGGAACTGAACAAGAACAACGGACGACTGACCGTGAAGCAAGTGGATGCCAAGATGGACGCCGTATGGCACGACAACCTGATTCCATTCCAGAAAGCGGATATCTTCACCATCACCAAGGCTTTGGAACGTTTCTACGACGTGAAGATTATCTTGTCTCCCGACATTCAGTCGAACAAGACCTACTCCGGTGTACTGAAACGGAAAGCGGATATCGAATCTGTATTGAAATCATTGCAGAACTCTATCCCTATTGATTATAAAATTGTCGGAAGCAACATCTTTATTTCTCCCAAATAAGAGAGATGAGTCCGGCGGAACTAAAAATCTATTAACACCATGAAATTGAAAACATTCCTAATAGTAGGATGTTTAGGAGGAATATTCACACTTAGCTCCTGCACAGCCCCCACTAGCGTAAAAGACTACAGTGCTTATGTCAACCCCTTCATCGGGACAGGCGGACATGGACACACTTTCCCCGGAGCAGTAGTTCCACACGGCATGATTCAACCCAGTCCGGACACACGGATTGACGGATGGGATGCTTGTTCGGGATATTATCATGCGGACTCCACCATCAATGGTTTCTCTCATACGCACGTCAGCGGTACAGGCTGTTGCGACTACGGAGACGTGCTGCTCATGCCCACCGTCGGCAAGCAGCAATATCTGACTACCGACCCTCAAAGCCAGACACTAGCCTATGCCTCTGTCTTCTCACACGAGAATGAAACGGCAGAACCGGGTTATTATTCCGTATTTCTGGATACTTATCAGGTAAAAGCCGAAATATCAGCCACCAGCCGCGGCGCTATCCACCGCTACACTTTCCCCGAAAGCACCGAATCCGGCTTTATCATCGACCTCGATTACAGCCTACAACGTCAGACCAACTCGGAAATGGAAATCGAAGTGATTAGCGACACGGAAATCTGCGGACACAAGAAAACTACTTATTGGGCGTTCGACCAGTACATTAATTTCTACGCCAAGTTCTCCAAACCGTTCTCTTACACGCTCGTCACCGATTCTGTCACTATGAACGACGGCAAGCGGCTTCCTGCCTGCAAAGCGTTACTGCATTTCAACACGAAGAAAGATGAACAGGTACTCGTGAAAGTCGGTGTTTCCGCTGTCGATGTAGCGGGGGCACGCAAGAATGTGGAATCGGAAATCCCCGCATGGGACTTCGATAAGGTACGCAAAGACGCACGTACTGCCTGGAACCAATATTTGTCGAAAATTGACATCACTACTTCCGACAAGGAAGATAAGACCATCTTCTACTCCGCCCTCTACCATACGGGCATCAGTCCGAACCTGTTCACCGACGCAGACGGACGTTATTTAGGGATGGACCTCGAAGTGCATCAGGGAGATACGGTCAACCCTGTATATACTGTATTCTCATTGTGGGACACCTTCCGTGCACTGCACCCGTTAATGACAATCATCGACCCCGATTTGAACAATCAATTCATCAACTCGCTGATAAAGAAACATCAGGAAGGCGGAATATACCCGATGTGGGATTTGGCTTCCAACTATACCGGTACGATGATTGGTTATCATGCCGTGCCCGTCATCGTGGATGCGTATATGAAAGGCTACCGCAATTTTGACGCGAAAGAGGCGTACAGAGCCTGCCTGCGTGCAGCCGAATATGATACTACCGGCATCAAATGTCCGGATTTGGTATTACCGCATCTCATGCCGAAAGCCAAATATTACAAGAACGCCATCGGCTATATCCCCTGCGACCGCGAAAACGAATCGGTAGCCAAAGCGCTGGAATATGCGTACGACGACTGGTGCATCTCTATCTTCGCGGAAGCTATGAACGATTTTGAATCCAAAGCCAAATACGAACGTTTTGCCAAAGCATACGAATTCTACTTCGACAAGTCAACCCGCTTCATGCGCGGGCTCGACTCGAAAGGCGAATGGCGCACACCGTTCAACCCGCGTGCTTCGACCCACCGCAACGATGATTATTGCGAAGGAACAGCGTGGCAGTGGACTTGGTTTGTGCCGCATGACGTAGAGGGATTGGTCAATCTGATGGGTGGCGAGGAAGCATTTGTACAGAAACTCGATTCTCTGTTCACTGTTGATTCATCGCTCGAAGGCGAAACGACCTCATCGGACATCAGTGGTCTTATCGGACAATATGCGCATGGCAACGAGCCGAGCCATCATGTTATCCATTTGTATAACTACGTAAACCGCCCGTGGAGAACTCAGGAGTTGGTAGACAGTGTCTACCGGAGCCAGTACGCCAACAGCATAGACGGGTTGTCGGGCAATGAAGACTGCGGTCAGATGTCTGCATGGTACGTTCTTAACTCTATGGGATTCTATCAGGTATGTCCGGGCAAACCGGTATATTCCATCGGTCGCCCTGCTTTCGATAAAGCAGTAGTCAATCTGCCCGACGGAAAGAAATTCAGCATTGTAGTGAAGAACAATACGAAAAAGAATAAATACATCGAAAGCATAACGCTGAACGGCAAACCGCTGGATACTCCATTCTTCAACCATCAGGACATCGTGAGCGGCGGAACGATAGAAATCAAGATGACCGCCCAGCCCACGGAATGGGGAGTAAAATAATACGTTTGATTGCTAACTATTAAAACACATTATGCCATGAAAAGACTATTACTAATAGCTTGTGTACTCAGTTGCACGCTCTTTGCAAAAGCCAAAGACTGGACACAGTATGTCAACCCGCTGATGGGTTCCCAATCTACTTTCGAGTTATCAACAGGGAATACGTATCCCGCCATCGCCCGCCCCTGGGGAATGAACTTCTGGACTCCGCAGACCGGAAAAATGGGAGACGGATGGCAATATACCTATACCGCCAATAAGATTCGCGGATTCAAGCAGACCCATCAGCCCAGTCCGTGGATTAACGACTACGGGCAGTTTTCTATCATGCCGATAGTAGGCAAGCCTGTGTTTGATGAAGAAAAGCGTGCCAGTTGGTTTGCTCATAAAGGCGAGACTGCCACTCCTTATTATTATAAAGTATATCTTGCCGAGCATGATGTAGTGACAGAAATGGTTCCGACGGAACGTGCCGTTCTTTTCCGTTTCACTTTCCCCGAAAACGACCATTCTTATGTCGTGGTGGATGCTTTCGACAAAGGTTCTTATATTAAAGTAATCCCGGAAGAAAACAAGATTATCGGCTATACCACACGCAACAGCGGCGGAGTTCCCAAAAACTTCAAGAATTACTTCATCATTGAATTCGACAAGCCTTTCACTTACAAAGCTACGGTAGCCAACGGCAATCTGCAAGAAAACGTTGCCGAACAGACAACCGACCATGCGGGAGCTATCATCGGTTTCCGGACACACAAAGGCGAACAGGTACATGCCCGAATCGCTTCTTCTTTCATCAGCTTCGAGCAAGCGGCTGTCAACATGAAGGAGCTGGGCAAAGATAATATCGAGCAACTGGCCAAGAAAGGAAAAGAAGCCTGGAATCAGGAATTAGGCAAGATAGAAGTAGAGGGTGGCAATCTCGACCAATACCGTACATTCTACTCCTGCCTGTATCGTTCGCTGCTTTTCCCCCGCAAGTTCTACGAACTGGATGCTGCCGGACAACCGGTTCACTACAGCCCGTACAACGGTCAGGTTCTGCCGGGATATATGTACACCGACACCGGTTTCTGGGATACTTTCCGTTGCTTGTTCCCGTTGTTGAACTTGATGTATCCGTCGGTCAACAAGGAAATGCAGGAAGGGCTAATCAACACGTATAAAGAAAGCGGATTCTTCCCCGAATGGGCAAGTCCAGGTCACAGAGGTTGCATGATCGGTAATAATTCCGCTTCAATTCTAGTAGACGCCTATATGAAAGGCGTGAAAGTGGACGACATAAAGACATTGTACGAAGGATTGATTCACGGAACGGAAAGCGTGCATCCCGAAGTCTCTTCCACAGGACGATTGGGATATGAGTACTATAACAAACTGGGTTATGTCCCTTACGATGTGAAAATCAACGAGAACGCTGCCCGTACATTGGAATATGCATACAACGACTGGTGCATCTACAAACTCGCCAAAGAACTGAAACGTCCGAAGAAAGAGATTAACCTCTTCGCCAAACGTGCCATGAACTATAAGAATCTTTTCGACAAGGAATCCAAACTGATGCGCGGACGCAACGAAGACGGTACATTCCAGTCTCCATTCTCTCCGCTGAAATGGGGGGATGCTTTCACGGAAGGAAATAGCTGGCACTACACTTGGTCTGTATTCCACGACCCTCAGGGACTTATCGACCTGATGGGTGGAAAGGATATGTTTATCACAATGATGGACTCCGTATTTGCCGTACCGCCTGTCTTTGACGACAGCTACTACGGACAAGTGATTCACGAAATACGTGAAATGACTGTTATGAACATGGGGAACTATGCACATGGCAACCAGCCTATCCAGCACATGATTTACTTGTATGACTATGCCGGTCAGCCCTGGAAAGCCCAATACTGGCTGCGTCAGGTTATGGACAAAATGTACACTCCGGGACCGGATGGTTATTGCGGCGACGAAGACAACGGACAGACTTCTGCTTGGTATGTATTTTCGGCACTGGGATTCTACCCTGTTTGCCCGGGAACGGACGAATATATTATAGGTTCCCCGTTATTCAAGAAAGCTACTCTTCATTTTGAAAATGGCAATAGTTTAGTGATTGATGCTCCGAACAACAGCAAAAAGAATTTCTATGTCAATTCACTGAATATCAATGGTACTGATTACACCAAGAATTATCTCCGTCACGAAGACTTATTCAAAGGTGGCACTATCAAGGTAGATATGAGCAACCAACCGAATAAGAACAGAGGAACGCAAGAAGAGGATATGCCTTATTCTTTTTCTAAAGAGCAATAATCCTTTCTCTATAAAATTGTCGCCATCCCGGTTTCAGCCTTCAGTTTCCGGCTGAAAGTAGCTAATCATCGGGATTCTGGCTGAAAGCGATAGCCTGAAAGCAAAGAAATCTGCTTTCAGGCTATTGTTTTTGATTTTCTTTCTCTGCTTTCGCTCGATAAACCAGGACAGCCCCACCTAAAGTTTGTTTCAAGACTATACAGTACAAAACAAAATTATGTGTAGATGAACTTGTCAAAACCAGTACTGAAGCAAGGCCAACCATGTACTAGACTCACTCAAGTCTCCTACATCATTCCATTGAGTGTAGTACTTGTTCCAGTCAATTCTACTACTGATTAATAAAAATAAAAAAACGCTTTCAGTTCTTCAATAAAGCCCCTTTTCATCGAAGTTTTTGGCTGAAAGCGAACCTGAATGCCAAAGTGTATAATTTACTTCCTTGATACTATATCTTCTTGAAATGTAGACTCTATTTTAACGAAACGGAGCCTGTATTTCATTGTAACAGAGGTTCTGTTTCATCAAGATAGAGGCTTTGTTTCATCCAGCCCACGTGTCGGCGAGTTTCACCCCACAGATAAACAACCCTAACCCCATATGCTACCCACTTTTGCCCACGTGGTGAATCTATATGCCTACCACGCTGAATATATAGATTTACCAACAAGACTGAAAGCAACTGAATGCACTACCCCTTGTTCACAGCATATTCCTGCAGGGGATGACATTTTCCGCATTCAGCCGCTATCTCCTTCTATCAAGGCGTTTGCAGACAAAACTGAAACGGCTGAAACCGGATAATAGTGTAAATATTCAATAAGAGAGATTTGAGTCAATCATATCCGGATAATTGGATATTCCTCAATCATTTGTTTATATTTGCAAAGCTAATCAACAATATGTCCATACAACCATTACTAGAGCAATTTAAGGAATTAAAACTGAAAAAGGCTGTGAATTTCGAACTAATGCCCGGAATCTTCGTTTCTCATCACTCCACAGCAATAAAAGGCTCTTCACTCACCGAAGAAGAAAGCCGCCTGTTGATTGTAAATACAAGCAGGCGGAGAAGAAAGGTGGAATGAGATTTATATTCTAAGCAAAGTTTTTTCTGAAAAAAGATCACCCTTAAAGAAGTGAGTCTGATATAAATTCAGTTAAAACTATATCAAACTAACTAAAAGAGGAAAAGAGGAAAGGTTTTAACTTCCCCTAAAAAAGACATGTACATAATGCATGGGGAGGAAGGAAAAACAAGAATATGTAGACAATATCCCATAAAAAAGATAGAAGACTAAGGAGTTGAACGAAAAAATCAAGAGAAAAACTCACGTAAAGTAAAACTTTTCTCTTGATTTATTAGAAAGAGGAACATTTACTGAATATCCCCTTTTAAAGTCACACATTCACGCTATTTTATTTTTAAGGGTTAGTAGTATCACAGAAATATCCCCGATACAATGTGCCATCTTTTGTAAATGAATATACACCCCATATATGTGTGCCATCATTCTTAATGATTTCTAAATTTATGACCTGGTTTTCATAAGTTACAAAATCCCATCCTACATAGTTATAACATGAAAGAGAAGCATCTGTCTTTTTCCCTTCAGTTTTGCCACCGGTAAAAGTAAGCAGGAAATTATAGGAATAATAATCCCATCCATAAGTAATTCGTTCGTTCTCCTCTGTATTTCGGAAATTCACCGACCAGTCCGGATTGACTTGGTTCTTTTCATCCAAATAATAACGACGCGAACTATCGGACAGTATTTTCTCCAACTCTACATCGGTATAAGGATTGGTTGTTGGAGTGATACGGACTTTTAAAGTCGCTGTTAAATCCAAATTATCTGTAACTGTTATCGTTGCCGTAGTTTCAGTCTCTGCATCATCCGGTTGCCCTGTTACAGTAATTGTTCCCGCTTGCGTAATGGAAACAGAAACCTTGTCATTGTCGGATACTGCTCTGTAACCACCATTTCCATTGGTGACTTCTACGGTTATAGTAACCGGCCTTCCAACAGGAGATTTAGCCTCCACTTCAGTTTTATCCAATTCGAGTACATCGGTAAAATATACCGATACAGGCTGTTTTACATAATAACTGTTTTTATCGGAGACAATGATGTAAGTTTTGCCCATACCGACGCCTTCTATCATAATCTTTTCATTTATGATTTCTGCTTTTGCTATATTCTCATTAGCAGAAAAAGCGTTGTAGTCTCCTCCTCCTTGCAAGACCTTGAGTTCCGCCTTATTTTCTTCACCGATTTTAACCATGAGAACCTCCTCACCAATCACTAACTCCGGAGATGCGGGAAGTGATACTTCCAGCTTGTTGTCACTGCTGCATCCTACAAAACAGAGTATCATAGCTACCGGAAATATGATTTTATTTATCATCTTCATATCTATCTTAATTTTAATGTTCTATACTTTTATTATTCCCAGTCTTTGGGATACTTCACTCCATCAAACACAAGTTCGTCATCAAAGAACACTTCTGCAATATCTTGCATGGAAGGAAGTTGTTGATATTCAAAATTACTTCGATAAGGGTCCATAGCAAAGATCATGTGAGTTTTATATCCGTTATTAACCATCCATTGTAAGTGTGTCTTGCTAGCAATGAATCTTCCGGTATATTCTTGCGAGTACACTCCCATATTACTTTTCGGCAAACCGGGAAAGGAAGCCCCCAAATCACTGCTTACGCCATAGTCACGTACCGCATAAGTCACGTATTCGCCCGACTGTATCGTACGCCCGTCCACTTCAATCGCCGGTAGACTGTAAATAGTACTATATGCATATACTATGATGTCTTTTTCGGGCTGAAGTTTATGTACCTCATACGCTAAGCGTGAACAGGCCGAAGCGACCGGTCTGACGAACCCGGGAACTGTCAAATGCAAGTTATAATTATTGTAATCAGCATACTCTTCATCCAAGAAAATGCCGTCTAGATTATAAGCATCACACATCGCCTTGATTTCCAATGCAAACTCCTTGCAAGTTTCTGGTGCAAGATTACATAATCCGGAGCCGTCGTGGTCGGGCATTATCCCCATAATTATTTTCATTCCACGGTCCTTTAGAGGTTTCAGATAATGGTCGTATCCATCGAGCAATGCTTGCACATTGTTATTGTATTTCATCATGACTGCACCCTTTTCCCGGTCGTACTTCATATTACCGGAAAATATAATGAGGAAATCCGTAAGCAGTTTGCCGCTTTTCTTCAATGTAAAGCTGAGATTGTTCAACGGATTCGTATCATTCACTTCCATGCAACTGAGAATTTTCACACCGCTTTCTTTATTGCAATCGGGAATACCGGTGCGATCTGTAACGAAAATGAGACGGGTATTTTCTTCCTGCGCCAAATTCATGTCACCCGAAGTTATGCTTATTCTCAACGGAACAACGTATCGGCTATCGGCATCAAGTGTTCCATCGGATGTGAAAGACATCAACAGTGGAGACGACTTTTGTTTTCCAACTTCTACCTTCATTGTTGGCTCTTGGGGCAGTAAAGTCTGTTCTTTGGGAAACAGTGCATATGAGGACGAATTTTTCGCATTGTATTCTTCGAGCACACTTTCATCATATGCGACAGATACCATGCAATCCGAAGATGACTTTTTCGTCAGATTGAGATACAGTGCTAGTTCACCGGAGGAGTGAAACTCTACTTCGGATTTAAGATGTTTACCTTGACTATCGGTCAAATAACCTAACAGTTCATCGGTCGACTCATATTGGCTTTCGTTGACATCGGCTATTACGACCTCTTCTGCGCAAGAAGAAAGCAGCGAACACCCTAATATCATTATTGCAGCAGTTGTGCAATACATCTTAATTTTATTTATACGTTTCATTGTTTTCATTTTTAAGGCTATGGATTATTTTTTTTTGTTTGGTAACTCAACCGCTTTCCACGTCAGTTCGTTATTGGCTATGAGATTATTTCCATTTGCATGATCAGTGATATTTCCTCCTTGTCCGTCATCAAATTTCCAGTAAGCAACCAATCCGTCAGATGCCGGATCTACATAATAAAAATGATCTTTTTCGCGAATCTCTTCCGGTGTCAAGATACGGTTCCATACGCGACACTCGCTTATATCGCCATCCAAATAACGTGGAGTGTCATATGAATAGCCAATCCAGAAGCCACGTTTATTATCATTCTCTTCTTCTCTTGGATAAGAGACGCCCCAGTTGACCGTTACGCGAGGCCTTTGGTTTCCCACACCTTTCGATTCTCCGTCTACAAACATTTCCGCCTGTCCCGTAACACCGTTGTAAGTAACAGCAACGTGTACCCACTTTCCGGTCTCTATCGTCCAGTTAGGATTGGTCGTGTTTCCAGCGCTCGTTGCAATCTGAAGCTGATTTCCCGGCAATCCCTGATCACTAAAGCGAAGCAGAAACTTGCCTTCCACCCCCATCAAGGTACTGATTTTGTCGTATAATTCATTGGCACGTATCAATGCTTCTACGGTGATGGTACGCAAGTTGTTCAAGACGGAGGCATCGGTAAAGGAGGGCTGTAGCCTTCTTTCTTTGATATCAGCTACAACGTTAATCAAAGCTGCTCCTTTAAATACATAATAACTAGTGCGCGTACTTTCAAGAAGCGACCAATTAGATTCTGCCACAGTGATAGGCAGCACATAAATGAGATTATTGTCCAAAGAGGTCAACTCCTTGAAATGTATGGTAACATCCGTAGAAGTAATGCTTCCCGCATAGATGACAGCTGTTGGTTCGGTCAGTTCATAACATATTTCAGGCAATGCAATAGCCTCATTATAATAGGCGCTGTTATATTGTTCCACCAGCGTAGGGTCAGCTTTATACGTAATATGTATTTCCGTTTCTTCAGGCCGTGGAATGGTTGCCTGGAAAGTTCGACTCATTTCATTCATTCCGGGCTTTAATAAATATGTATCCACTTTCTTTGTTGCATTTCCTGCAATGACCTTACTGCCGAAGTTTTCACTGTCTTCCTGACAGGCTGTCAAGCCAAACGACAGAGACAATATAAGAAAACTAAAAAACGAACTATAATTTTTCATATTAAGACCTCCTTTTATTTTATCGGCGGATTAAGTGAAGAAATCACTTTCCGAGTGTATTTATAATTTTTATCTGTGTAGAAATAATCGTTGGAAACATTGTAAATGCCCACACCCGCTACTTGTTTTCCACTTTGCGGAAGCGCAGCCCATTCGGCCACTTTATCAATAGCCAAGTCAGCACCCAAATATCCTGTCGTTTTATCCGAGGAATCCAATGAAGGAGTCGAGATTATAATTCCTACACGATTTTCGGGCACTTCCTGACCTGTTGCCAGAGAATATTCATAAGTAAGCATATCTCTATTGGTGGCCTCCGTGCCCAATGCGAAAATAATATCGTACTCTTTCAGATACGTTTTTGCATACAGGTTCTGAGGTTTTCCTTTAAAGGCTATTATTTTATCAGAGTTTCTCAAATGCCAGTCGTTAATAATGCCCATAAAAAATGTCTCATTCTGAATGTATTCATTCTTCTCTTCCTCAGTCATATGAGTGCTCACCTTGCCTGTATAACTTACACAGATGCCATCATAGTCGTACTTTTGCGACAGTTTGAGAGCAGTTGATAAAGAATCCATTAAAAATGTTTCAAACTCCTGTGCTACGGGTTCGGCCTCCTGAACAACCTCTTGCTGTCTGTTGTAAGCTACTTTTATAGAATCAAAGTTTATATCATAAATAACTTTTGTTCCTTTTTTAGTCTGCATCTCCGACATTTCGTTCCTTTCCCAATCCGCCAAGTTATCGGGACACTCCAATGCAACCGCATCAATGCTATCCGGAAGAGCTACCAGATGTTGCGCCTGGCTAAATGGTTTCTTTTCGCTATTATCAAACCACACATACACTTTTTTGTGTTCCGCATCGGCTTTGTATTGACATAAGTTCTCCAAGTACTTAGCATATAGTTCAGGATTTTGTTCCTCAATACCGGGTTGTTTGATGCCGATACTTTCTACATCCGTCCAGTCATCACATGAAACAAAAGCACAACTTGCTGCAAAAAGCAATGTTACTATTATATTTGTTTTATTATTCATAATTCACTAGATTTTTATTCTTGAGTTAATCTTGGATTACAATCCCACCATACATGAGTAGACATTTTGTCTGCTCCCTTTAGATATTCCAATGCTTTCGGCATGTTATCCCCATTATTTCTATACTCATCCTGTGGATAAGACAAACGACGTGCAAACTTTCCTTTGACTATATCAGTTCCTAGGTTTTTGTCTACTTCCATTAACTTTGGGTATCCTGTACGGCGAAACTCGGCCCACGACTCTATACCTAACGGGAAGTTGGCAATCCATTTCTGAGTAATAATACGTTCTAGATTTTCTTCATCAAATCCACCGATTTCTTTCCATTTTACTGTAATATCTGAAACAGAACCAGTATAACTGAACGTTTCGGCAGGATCTTTGTATATCTGTGGCACTCTTTGCGAAGTAAGATAACTATCTGTAATATTAACGCCCCATTGTTCAAAAGATAACGTGATGCCTTTCTGATAGTATGATTTAGCATCTCCGCCTTTCATGTCCCAACCTCTCAAAGCTCCTTCTGCTTCCAGAAATGCAACTTCGGCAGCATTCATCCACATTAGTTTAGAGTTCAGAGTTGTTAGCATATTAGAATACGAGTGACTCATTTCTGAATCAGTCAAGACACCAGTACCAATACGAATACCATGATAATCTTTATCAGCAAAAGTGGATTTAGTGAAATATTTCTCCATACGGGGATCTTGATAACCTTTCATATAAGACATTATATCGGCAGCAACCCGATAATCACTGTATTCATAATTTGTTTTATAAAAAGGATTCTCGTTAGGTGTAAACATTGCATTATCATCGTTTGAAGTCATAACTCCTATTTCATGTTTTACGGCTTCTTCAGCTATTGTTTGGGGCGTTTTTCCATCCACGTTATAATTGGTATATACCATACGCATTGCCAAACGTAATTTCAGAGAATTAGCAAACTTTACCCATTTCACCACATTACCGCCATATACTTTATCCGCATCAGGATTAAAAGTATTTGTTTGTTTGGCTGTAAGAATGTTAATAGCATTATCCAAATCTTTAATCATATTGGTGTAAACATCTTGCTGCGAATCAAACGGAGCAGCTAATTTACCATCAGCACCTAATTGAGAATAAGGAATGGGACCGTATGTATCAGTGATCCTATGCAAAGCTGCAACTTTTACAACTTGTGCTACCGCCAAAGGAACTTCATCTGTTGTATTGACTTCTATTTGGCTTAAGCTGGGTAATACTTTGGGAACTATATCATTGTAAAGCACTCCAATCCATGCTTGTGAAGGATTGTATGTAGAAAAACGATTATTCCAGTCATTTGCTTTCGATTCTCCCAAATAACCACCGTATGTACCGCCCAACAAACAGTCAGTATATTGAAGAGTGTTAGGTTCTGCCGGAACAACATAACCTTGCATATTTACTAAAGCCGACCGCCAAATATAGCCATCTGCATTCATTTGGTCTTTGGTTGCTTCGTATGGATTAGTGTTATAATCTATATAATTATTTGTACATGCGGAAATGCCTATTGCACCGCCGACAAGAATTAATTTTATGGTTGATTTCTTTATCATAGCTACTACTATTAAAATTTAAGTCTAACATTGAATCCTAAGTTACGTGAACTTGGCATCATGAAATTATCAATACCTTGATAATAGTTACCGGTTGTAGCCACCGCTTCCGGATCGAATGGAGCCTTGCAGTAGATCATCCATAAGTTACGCCCTACCAATGAAACTGTAATATCCGCTACACCCCATAACTTGTTTTTAGGTATTGTATAACCGATGCTAGCTTCTTGTAAACGTAAGTTTGTTGCACTATAAGTATAATATTGAGGGATACCACTTTCCGAACCTATCACAGAATACCATTTTTGTGCATCAATTATATCACCGCCATTAACAAGTACGCCACCACAGTCACGTGCTGCTGCACTGGCTTCTGATACTCCATAAAGATCAAGAGTAGCTTGTGTAGCAGAATAGACAATGCCACCAATACGTGCGGATAACATAAATCCAAAATTCAGATTCTTCCAACGGAAATCATTTCTCCACGCCATATTGCATTTCGGGAAAACACTGCCTAATTTAATATCTTCAGATTTAAAATTGGCTTTTACATTTCCTTCTGCGTCAACATAAATATTACCTTGGTTGTCACGTAGTAAATCAGCGGTAGAATACATATCTCCTAATGTTCCGCCTTTCTTCAGTACGAATCTGGCTTGTGCAAGTCCACCGACATCCAAACGTTCTTTTGTGATTAACTCACCTGTTTCCGGATGAATATAGTTCTCTAATAAATTAAGTATTTCATTTTTGTTGGCACTAAAAGTAAAGTTAGACGACCAACTGATTTTCTTGTTCCATTCATTCTGATATCCGAGTGATAGTTCTATACCTTTATTTCGTACACTACCTGTTTGTACATACATCGTTGAATATTTTGAAGATACAGAAACCTGAGGATTGAATGTTTGATTATAAGTCTTTGTTGTATATAATCCTAAGTCAAAATTAAAATGTTCCAAGAATCTTGCTGTAATACCAATTTCCCAAGAGTTAGTTTTTTCCGGTTTCAACTCATACAATGGATAATGAGTCTTAGTGATCCATTGTTTGGTTGCATTATCCCATTCGTAAGTGGGGCTTGCCAAGAAACGTGGGAAAGGTAAACCTACTGATGCGAATGAGCCTCTTAATTTTAAATACTGGATCTGTTTGGGCATCGGTAATAATTCAGATAGAATGACGGAACCACCTATTGAGGGATAAAAGAATGCACTTTTTGCAGAATTAGGTCCAGCTAATTGAGAAGGCCAATCGCTACGTCCGGTTAAAGTTAAATAATATGTGCTCTTATAACCCAGTTCAACACTTGCAAAAAGGGACTTGGTTTGTTCTCTGTAGCCACTTTGATTACGTTTTGTCTTGACATCATCCAGTTGAATGATATTGAACATATTGGCAATTCCATCACTACGGATTGGGCCTTCATTAGACATAACATCTTGTTTCATATCAGAGTAAGACGCACCAATGTTGGCTTGCAAAGAAATAATTTCTTTAAATGTCTTATTGACGTTTACCATTACGTCAGCGTATGTCTGTTTATCAAGAGTTCTTGCTAAACCAAAGAAACCATTTTTTGAACCTTCTGTCAGTACATTATGGCTGGTTGCATATAACTTTTTTGTATAATCTGTATTTGCATTATCTACACGCACACGACCGGAAACACTCAGCCAGTCAAGAATCTGATAACTCAGATTAGCACTTAACATATAACGTTCTTTATCGTTCTCACGTAAATTTCGATATGCAATCCAATAAGGGTTTTGCCCTGTATAGCTGGAAAGCATTTCATTGGGCCAATATTGAGTATAGATTTTGCGATTTGTGTCATAACGCTCGTACATCTTATATTCTTCCCAGTCATTTCCACGTGGAAACAGATAAGCAGTAACCAATGGGTTTGAATAAGTACCTTGGTTGACCATATTCTTATCATTCTGCTTGATATAACTAGCACTCACATCCAATATCATTTTATCTTTCAAGAAAGAAGTAGTATTGCGGAATGTGAAATTATAGCGGTTATAGTCATTGTTGGGGACCATGCCTTTTGAATTCACAACACTGGAAGAAAAATAAGTCTGATTTTTATCTGTACCAGCTGAAAGTGCAACACTTTCGGTCGTAACAACACCTGTTCTGAGGAAGTCACTTGCCGGATCATACCCCATGTAATTGCTGTTGTTTAATAGATGTCCCCAGCTAAGGTCACCAGTTGTTGCTCCTGTTGACAAATTACCTGTACCATAGCGGTTTTGGAATTCCGGCATTCTGAACGGACGGATAAATTCCGTATTTTGTGTAACAGTCAAACTAACACGTCCTTCTTTACCTTTCTTTGTGGTAATAACGATAGCACCATTAGCTGCCTGGCTACCATACAAAGCTGCCGCTGCTGCACCAGTCAATACGGACATGGATTCAATATCTTCTGGATTTATATCAGCAATAGCTTCTGTGGAACCTTTTGAGTCGAATACTTGTCCGCCTTCTCCACTTAAATTGTACATTGGAATACCATCTATTACATAAAGTGCATTACTGGATTGCTCTATACTTTTTGCACCACGCATCACCACTTTGCTGGCACCACCTACGCCTGATGAACTGGAATTGATCGTAACTCCGGCAACTTTACCGGAAAGTGCGTTAATGAAGTTAGCGTCCTTGTTAGTTAGAAGGTCATCACTTTTTACTTCCTGAACGTTATAACTCAGAGCTTTTGTCGCTCTTTTGATACCTAGGGCAGTGACAACTACTTCATCAATAACTTGTGTATCATCCATTAATGTTATATTTATAGAAGACTGACCTTTCAAGGGAACTTCTTGTGTCTTATATCCAATATAAGAATACACAATCACAGGATTAGCACTCTTGGTTACTATTTTATAGTTACCATCTAAATCTGTTATAGCTCCATCAGTTGTTCCTTTTACTAGAATACTGACTCCGATTAAAGGTTCGCCTTTGGAATCTATAACTTGTCCTGTTATAGTCTGTTCTTTACCAACTTGCTGTTGGTTACCACTTGATGCTTCTTTTTCTGATAGATAAATAATATTATCTTCTATCTTATAAGAAATATTTTTATTCTTTAGAAGCGTACTCAGTATTTGTTCCAATGAAGCATCTTTTACATTTAAAGGATCAACTGTGATTGTCGATAGTTTGTCGTTATAAAAGAATTGATACTTTGATTGGGACTGAATTTGTTTTATTACACTCCCTAAAGTTGTACGGTGAGTTGATAGGGTCAACTGTGCTGTAGCCCACTGCAAGGGAACTACCATGAACAAAAGAATCAGTAAAGCTCGAAATAGATTCGACTTTCGAAGCGAATGTTTGCTTTCCATACTTTTAATTTAGCGGTTATACTTTTATTAAACTCTAAAAAGGAGAATGTCGACTTTCTCCTCCCTTTTGCTAATAAAACAACGCTAATATAATAAACACTTAGTCTAGTTTCTCTTTTTTTCTGAGAAAAATGAAAATAATCTAATACCTTCCTGAATATCTTGCTATTAGATTCTACCAAGTACTTGGAGAACTTAGTAGTAAGTCAACCCCTATAAACAAAAAACTATTTTATACTATAATAATATGAAAAAGATATTCAAATATACACTTCCTGTACTCATCGCCTGCCCGATGATGCTGGCAGCATGTTCGGAATGGACGGAATCGGAAAGCATTACTCTCCGTTACCCTTCCATCGAAGAGCAGAATCCGGAACTATACGCTCAATACCTGAAATCACTCAACAACTTCAAGACCAGTGAACATTCCATTGTCATAGTTTCCATGAACAACCTTAGCACGCCCCCTGCCAATCAGAGCCAACACCTCACGGCACTACCCGATAGCGTAGATTATATCTGCCTGAATAACATCTTCGACGTGAATAAGATGCATATCACTGAAATGGATAAAGTCCGCAAAAAAGGAACAAAAGTATTAGGGCTGATCAACTTTGACGCCATCGAAAGCACTTGGCAAGCCATTCTTGAAAAAGAGGCAGAAGATGCCTCCAACACGGAAACTTCAGAGAAAGAAAACGAACTAGAGAGCGAAGATGAAACACCAGATGAAGATCCAGCTATTGCCGATGCACGACGTTTCATCGAATACTGCAAAAAAGAAACAGCCAGGCAATTGGATGCCATCAATGCACTGGGAACAGACGGTATAGTGATTAACTTCACCGGCTTCGACCTCAACTCCCTGTTGCAAGATGAAGAAAAGACAGCTGCCGAAACAGCACGCCAAGGTGCATTCTTCAATCTGCTGGCAGAGTGGAAAGTCGCTCATGCGGACAAAGAACTCATCTTCAAAGGAAGTCCGCAGAACGTCATCGGTAAAGAGATATTGGTAGAAAGCAAGTATATCATTGTCAACGCCCACAGTGCCAAAAATCTCTACGAAATGTCTTATCTCGTACTGATGGCATCTGCCAAAGGCGTACCGACCGACCGCTTTATTATGGGAGTAACCACTCCATATCTCAGCAACATGGGTGACCAATATGGTATGGTGAATGGGAAATCTGCCATCGTTGCCGCTGCCGAATGGACGCTGCAAGAAGTAACCGATTATATAAAAGCCGGAATCTCTGTGGATGGAGTAGAGCAGGATTATTTTTATTTCAATCCTGCAAAAGTATACCCCAACGTCAGAGAAGCAATTAATATCCTTAGTCCAACCGCTAAATAAAAAACAAGTTATGAAACTGAATAAATTAATAATGATGATGTTCATCGCTTTCTCCATCACCTTGACCGGATGTCAGAGTAATGAAGACGAACAGCATTACGACAACAAACTTTTCCTTTCCACAACAGCCTTCACTCAGGAAATCCTGTTCAAAGCAGGAGACACCAATATAGTAAAAGAGCTTTCGGTGAAAATAGCCAAACCGGAAGCACATGATATCAAAGTAACAATGGCACCGGCACCGGAATTACTGGATACCTACCGGAGTGCATATTACGACGACGCAGCCATACTACTTCCCGAAACACATTATGTAATGGAAGAGAACAAAGTGACCATTAAAGCCGGTGCTGTTTCCAGCAACATACTACCTATTCAATTTATCAATACAGGAGAACTGGACGCAGACCTTACTTATGTATTGCCCGTCACCATCCACTCTGTCGAAGGAATCGAAGTACTGCAAAGCGCTAAGAATTATTACTATGTGTTTCATGGAGCCTCACTTATCAACGTAGTGTGCAACCTAAACGAAAATCGTGCCTATCCGGACTTCAACAATGATACAAGATTCAATAATATGAAAGAAAATACACTGGAGCTACTCTTTAAAGCCTCTCAACTCAAAAATGAGATAAGCACACTGATGGGCATCGAAGGCGAGTATCTACTTCGTATCGGCGACGCAGGCGTACCTTCCAACCAGCTTCAACTCGCTACCTCTAACGGCAATCTTACCAATTCCGACTTACAGTTTGACGGCAACAAATGGTATCACGTGGCTGTCACCTTCAAGGAAGGAGAGGCAAAGATATATATTGACGGAATAGAAAAAGCCTCAAAAAATTTCTCAAGATTGAAGACAGTCAGCTTAGGAACCAAACATTCGGACGAAAGCGGTGGACAAGCACGCTGTTTCTGGATTGGATATTCTTACAATGAACAACGTTTCTTCAACGGTTCAGTAGCTGAAGTGCGTATTTGGAACCGTGCTCTTACAGCCGAAGAAATTCAAGCTGTCAACCATTTCTATACAGCAGATCCTGCCTCGGAAGGCTTGATAGCATACTGGAAATTTGATGAAGGCGAAGAACAAACAGTGAAAGACCACAGCGCAAGCGGGTATAACTTGACCATCGAGAATCTTCCAAAATGGGAATTCGTTACCTTACCCGAAAAATAACCTGTTACCTCTTTACAAATAATCTTTTAACAGAATATGAATATGATAAACCACATTAAATATGCTTTTTTGCCATTGGCAGTATTTACCGCAGGGCTTTTTACATCCTGTGATGAAGAACTTGAATTTACAGCAGATGAAAGCGCTTTTCTTTCTGCCACACAAATCAACGGTATGTTGCTTGATGCAGCCACTAACAAGAATAACTCAATAGTGGAACTGCGCAATGACGAACAATCAACTGATATTGTATTCCGTCTTTCTAAACAACCGAAAACGGGAGTAGATGTAACGATTACCGTAGACGAATCCTATGTAACCACCTACAATGCCATCCACAATACGGATTTCGAAATGTTTCCTGCAGAAAATGTAACAATCACCAACAACGGTGCTTGTCTGCTCGCACCGGATGACACGACAACTCCCGGTCTGAAAGTAACACTTACTGCTTTTGAAGGCATGGAAGAAGATAAAACGTACATCGTCCCATTGTCTGCAACTTCACCGACCAAAAGTATCTCATTTTCCGAAATGTCCAAACATATGGTATTGTTAGTACAGGATTGTCGTCATAAAGCCAATCATGACAAAGGAGAAGATGCTGTAAAAACCGTAATTTACTTTGAAGTGAATGAGGCAAATCCTCTTAATGCATTAGAATTCAAAACAGCCAGTGGCAAATATTTCTTTGATGACGTAGTTCTTTTTGCAGCCAATATAAACTGGGATGCCAAAAAACAACGAGTATATATATCTAACAACGATAATGTACAATTCCTACTCGACCACAATGATGAGTATCTCCAACCACTCCGCAAAGCTGGCATGAGGGTTATCATCAGCATCCTGGGAAATCATGATCAAGCAGGCGTAGCCCAACTTTCTGAAATGGGAGCCAAAGAGTTTGCCCGTGAAATAGCCGCTTATTGTCGTGGATATAACTTGGACGGTGTAGCCTTTGACGATGAATATTCGAATGATCCGGTGCTTTCCAATCCTTGGCTGGCGGAACAGTCTGTAGAAGCTGGTTCCCGCTTAATGTATGAATGTAAGAAAGCTATGCCGGAAAAGATTGTATCACTATATAGTTTGGGAAGTTTATATGCCGATGAACTAAAAATTATCGATGGAGTAGAACCCGGACAATATTGCGACTATTCCGTAGCAGATTATGGAAGATCAGAAGATCCGGGCATAGGCATGACATTGAAACAATGTGCAGGTATGTCTATTGAGCTCTTTCGGGATAGAGGAGATACAAGTACCAGCACTGCACGTTCCAAAAAGAATAAAGGATATGGTTACTATATGTTTTTCTCTCCCACTCCTCCCAAATATATTTCGGACGAAGAGGGAAAAGACCAGCTAAAATATTGCGAAAATGTTTGCTTAGGATTGTATGACGAGAGCCTTATACGTCCAAGTTATTATTATCCCAAAAACAGTACTGTTCGTACGGAACGCTAATATATAACTCTTTTAACGCTTAAATAAAATACATAAAATGAATCTATTAAAAAGAATATCGATAGTATTGTCAGCAACCCTCTTTCTGTGGGGTTGCTCTGATAGCGACGAACCGGTAAATGAAATGAATGACTCGCTTTCATTATCAACAAATGAAATAAAAATAAACGGTTTAGGAGGCGAAGTTGCCGTAACCGTCACAAGTTCGGACGACTGGAGATTAGCAGGCACATACGACTGGGCACATCCATCAGCTACATCAGGAAAAAGTGGAGACGAAGTTACATTCACCATTGATCCCAACTCGTTGGATGAAATCCGCACTGCAACTTTCAAATTCTTCGTTGGTTCTACAGTAGTCCCCCTGCAAGTGGAATGTCCCCCAGTATATGCTGTAGACTTACTAACCGACCAAAAAATCGATTTGCCCCGAAAGAAAAGTGATGTGTCTATCAAGTTTGAAAGTAATGTTTCCGATTTTACCATTACTTACAGCGATGACAGCAAGGAGTGGCTGACATTAGAAAAACAAAGCGAATTTATCGGTAAAACAACACTATTGTTCTCCGTTGCCGAAAACGAGACATACAAAATCCGTTCAGCCGACGTTACTTTGGAAAGTCCGCTTCTTGACGAACCGATAGTAGTAAATATCACACAAGCCTGTGTACCTTACTTTACAATCACCCCGTCAGAGACATCGCAGAAATATGATTTATCGGAACAAACTATTTCCTTCACGGTAGAAAGTAATCTTGAGTATACGCCTTCAGTTGTAAGCGGCGCAGAATGGATTACTAATCAAACGATTTCCAAGCAGCAAACAGATGACAGAGGTATAACAACCAGCACATTATCCTACAAACTTTTGGCTGCTTCAAATGCTAGAGTCGGTTCTGTCCGTGTGGAAAACAGTTTGAAAAATGCAGAAATCAGCATCATCCAAGCAGATCCGAATACACCAGTTGCATCTATTTCAAACTGGGTTATCGCAGAATATGCCGAAACAAACGGATGGCTAGTGAGATTAGCCGACAATGAATACATCATTACAGAAGACGGAATGAAGGCAACCGAATTTACCTGTACAAAAACGGTAAATGACCTCAACGGATTGGAATATTTCCCCAACCTGACTACCATACAGATAAAAGGTAGCAGTGATTTAGAAAAAGTAGACATATCCAAGTTGCATAAAGTAACGTTACTGACAATTACAAATACTGCCACTATTTATATGAAAGAATTCAATTTTGGAGATAATCCGATCACTTCATTTGATTTATTATCCGCCAGATATTTCGGTTCCGGTTGTGAGGATTTAGTGTTTATCAGTGACAATCTCCAAGCAATCAACATGAAAGTACAACGTCCAGGTAGCGATTATGTCGAACGCATTGACCTGACTCAATGTCCGGTATTGCACACTTTCAAATTTAATGGAGAATATGTAGAGACTCTTTACTTAAAACCTGACCAAACTATCCCAAACTTGGAACTTGCTACCGAATACAAAATTGAACGTAAATGATGTAACGAACAGTTTTCAATAGGTATGAGTCATTAATAAGTGATTAAAATATCGCCAAGAGAGACATTATAAAAGTCTTTATGAATAGAAAAGAAAACAGCAATAGTAAAGTCCGAAACTTGATTATTGCTGTTTTCATATTTCAATTACTATGATATTTATACACATACTACAACCAATACTCAAATGCCGGGTCCTGAATTTCAATTACATTCCCAGAAGTATATCAATTAAATCTTTCTCCAATGTTGCCTTACGCAATTTTTTGATATTGGCAGATGTCCCCAGTTTATATTTATCCAACACTTCTATAGAAGACTATGCGACCATAAAAAAAGAATTTCCATATTATACTTATTTATCCAAGGCAACTATTCCACCTGCTCCTTCGGATAATTCACCAAATACAAAGTCTTCGTCGCACGTGTGAACGCCGTATACAACCAACGGAAATAATCGGGAGTCAGATACTCGTCCGTCATATATCCCTGGTCCAAGAATACATTCTGCCACTGTCCGCCCTGTGCTTTATGGCAAGTCACCGCATAGGCATACTTTACTTGTAACGCATTATAATACGGGTCAGCTTTCATCTTCTTCATCCGGTCACGCTTATTGGGAATATCTATATAGTCTTCCAGTACCGTATAGAACAATCGGTCATTATCCGCTTTCGGCAATGCAGGAGAGTCTGAATGCAAAGTATCCAACAACAAATTAGCATCCAGCTCAAAATCATTCTGGTCGGGAAACCGGAGGGTGACTTCTGCAAAACGGAAGCCGTACATTTCGCAGGTACGACGGACACGACGGACAATAGCAATTTCACCATTGGCAATGAAGTCCATTTCTTTATATTTCTCTGTCCAGTAATAGTTGTTCTTGGCAACCATCAACATATCTCCTGTATTCAATTCATCTTCCCGCCAAAGAATCTGAGCACGTATTCCGTTATTATATAGGTTCGCGCGTTTATTAGAACGGCAAATAACAATCGTTTCGTCCATTCCGTCATGGTCATAGCAATTGTTCAGTTCGTCAATCAATTCCGTGCCCGGCACTACCTTTATGTCGGGAAAACCTGTCACCTTTATCTTAGGCAAAGAGTAACATTCATCTTCCACAATCAATTGCCTCAACTGTGTAGCATTCCACAAAATACCGGACTCTTGTACTTGGCGGACTACCTGAGTCAAATCGACCTCACGTACTTCAAGCCCATAACCTTTCAACGCATCGGTAAAAAGCGCCGGACTCAACTCCTCTCCTACAGGGGGAAGCTGTGCCGTATCTCCCATCAACAGAAGACGGCATCCTTGCCCCGAATATACGAATTGTACCAAGTCATCCAACAAACGTCCTGTGCCGAATACACTACCGGACAGCCCCTCATTTGAAATCATGGAAGCTTCATCAACAATGAACAATGTATTTGTAGACAGATTGTCATTGATTGAAAAATTACTCAACTCATTGGAGAAGGACTGTTGTCTGTATATTTTCTTATGGATAGTAAAAGCCGAATGTCCCGCATATGCCGAAAAAACTTTCGCCGCACGACCTGTCGGAGCCAACAAAACTGATTTTTGCTGCAACTGGTCCATCGTTTTCACCAAGGCACCTACAAGAGATGTTTTACCTGTACCGGCGTAACCTCTGAGGATAAAAACTTCGTCCACCGAAGTGGACAAAAGAAACTCTGAAAGAGATTTTACAGCAATTTCCTGCTCTAAAGTTGGTTGGTAAGGAAAATTTTCCTTAATTTGCCTTTCTAAATAGTTATTTATCATTTTTGTACGAGAAAAAAGTTCCCTGAACTATCGTATTTAAATTTATTTATTCTATTTTTGCGATGCGAATATAACAACTAAAAACATAATTTATCATGAAAACAGTATTTAATATTGTATTAGTGCTCTGTGCTGCCGCATTGGTTTATATCTGCTACAACAGCATTATGGGTCCTATCAATTTTGAAAACGCAAAAAAAGACAGAGAAAAAGCAGTCATTGCCCGTTTGATTGACATCCGTAAAGCACAGCAGGAATACCGCACGCTTCACCACGGAATGTACACAGACAAATTTGACTCACTGATTGATTTCGTTAAAAATCAAAAGTTGCCGTTCGTTATGAAAATGGGACAGTTGACAGACAAGCAACTGGAAGAGGGTTTGACAGAAAAGAAAGCTATGTCTATCATCAACAAAGCGAAGAAGACAGGCAAATATGACGAAGTTAAGAAATGGGGACTTGAAAACTTCAAACGCGACACCATGTGGGTAGCCGTTATGGATACTATTTTCCCGAAAGGATTCAATGCAGACTCTATGAGATACATTCCTTACGGAGGCGGTGCACAGTTCGAAATGAATGTTAAGAACGATACTGCTAAGTCTGGTGCTCCTGTATTCCTGTTCGAAGTAAAAGCTCCGTACGAAACTTATTTGGGCGGACTTGACAAACAAGAAATCATTAACTTAAAAGATGTTCAGAACAAATTGGGTAGATACTGCGGTTTGATGGTAGGTTCTATCGACACTCCGAACAATGGTGCTGGTAACTGGGAATAATGATTGATTTTACTAAATCAAAACAATATACTTTATCCATCCGTCTTAGTACGGATGGATTTTCTTTTTCTATCTATAACCCGATTCACGACGACTCTCTGTCAATCATAGAGAAAGAGATAGAATCTTCTCTATCCCTCACTGCCAACCTGAAAACAGTTTTCCACGAATCGGACTTCTTAAGCCATCCCTACAAACGAGTGAATATCATGATGGCAGGCAAACGTTTTACGATTGTCCCATTAGATTTGTTTGAAGAGGAACAGGCGGAGCTTTTATTTTATCACAATCACCAGAAACGGGAGAACGAAACGGTGGCTTACAATATTCTACAGAAGAATAATGTGGCGGTCATCTTTAGTATAGACAAAAGTGCCTGCACTTTTCTAAAGGAGCAGTATCCCGAAGCTCGTTTTTACTCCCAATCCACCCCGCTCATTGACTATTTCTCTGTCAAAAGTAGATTGGGAAACAGCAAAAAGATGTACGCTTCCGTACGTCAAGAAGGAATCGACATCTATTGTTTCGAACGAGGACATCTCCTTCTTGCCAACTCCTTTGAATGTACGCATACAGAAGACCGTATCTACTATCTGCTGTATGCTTGGAAGCAACTGGAATTCAATCAGGAACGGGATGAACTGCACCTCACCGGAACGCTCCCGGACAAAGAAATCCTGATGAACGAACTGAAAAAGTTTATCTTGCAGGTATTCATTATGAATCCTGCTACTAATATTGACATGCAAGCCTTATTAACATGCGAGTAATCAGCGGTATATACAAACGAAGAAGATTTGACGTGCCACGAACATTTAAAGCACGCCCCACAACAGATTTCGCCAAAGAGAATCTGTTTAACGTACTCAATAACTATATTGATTTTGAAGAAGGAATAACTGCACTTGACTTGTTTGCCGGAACCGGAAGTATAAGTATCGAACTCGTTTCCCGGGGATGCGACCGCGTTATCAGTATTGAGAAAGAGCCTGCTCACCACTCATTCATCACAAAAATCATGAAAGAGGTGCAGACAGACAAATGCCTGCCGATACGGGGAGATGTATTCAAGTTTATCAAGAGCAGCCATGAACAGTTCGATTTTATCTTTGCTGATCCGCCTTATGCGTTAAAGGAACTGGAAACAATACCCGAGCTTATCTTTCAAAACAACCTTCTCAAAGAAGGAGGATTGTTTGTACTGGAACACGGAAAAGATAATAACTTCGAAGAGAATCCGCACTTCATCGAAAGAAGAGTGTATGGAAGTGTAAACTTCTCCCTTTTCCGATAAGCCCGGTTAAATCCCTATTAAGAATTAGAGTAGCGGAGCTAATAAACGTATGATAGACTCCGCTGCCTTTTGTCTCCACGAACGTTTAACCCAGTTCTTCAAAAATATCTGTGTGCTCTCACGCTGGTCTTGAAGGAATATTTCTTTCATTTCGAGTGCTGTATTCACATCATACATAAAAGCATTCACTTCAAAGTTATGCTCAAAACTGCGGAAGTCTACATTGGTAGAACCGACCGTAGAAAGCAGATCATCCGAAACCATAAGTTTGGAATGCAAAAATCCTTTCTTATAGAAATAAACTTTCACACCTGCCTGCATCACGTCCGCCAGATAGGAACGGGAACCAAGATGGGTAATCCTGTTGTCGGCACGTTCAGGCAACATGAGACGTATATCCACTCCAGACAAAGCTGCTGTCTGCATAGCAGCCAGTATTTGCTCTGTCGGCAAGAAATAGGGTGTCTGCATATAGAAATACTTCTTGGCATTGGTTATTGCTACGGTCAGTCCCTGCATGATTTCCTTCCAAGGTCCGATAGGTTCACTGGTGACAATCTGCACCAATGAGCTACCACAAGAGTCAATCTTCGGGAAATAACGGGATGCTGTTATCAGCGTACGGTCTACAAAGTACCAATCGAGCAGGAAGGCTGTTTGTAAGCCATGTACTGCTTTGCCTTCCAGCATGATATGTGTATCACGCCAAATCCCCCAAGAGAAACCACGCATATAACGTTCTGCGAGATTCATTCCACCCACAAAGCCTACACACCCGTCAATAACAACAATTTTTCTATGGTTTCGGTAATTCACTCTACTGGTAAATAAGGGAAAACGTACCTTCAAGAAGCTACGTACCTCAATACCCGCATTACGCATTTCTTCAAAAAAACGATTGGGGACATGCCAGCATCCTACATCGTCGTAAATCACTCGTACTTCAACTCCTTGAGAAGCCTTTTCAATCAATACATCCCTGACCAAACGTCCGATAGCGTCATCCTCAAAGATGTAATATTCCATATGGATATGCTGCTTCGCTTTCTGGAGTTCACGCAATAATGATTGCAGTTTCGTATAACCTTCGGTATAGACAGCTACGCGATTGCCTTCAAAAGGGAATGCTTGGTTGGTATGCTGAAACAGTTGGATAAGACGGGAATATTCATATTGGACTTCCGAACAATCCTGAGCCAGATATTCCGCCATCGGCTTCTTTAGTAAACGGTCGTAACTCTTCTGACCGATAATGCGTTCGCGACGTTGGCTTCGACCAAAGAAAAAATAGAAGACAAGACCTACGATAGGAAGGAAAAGTAATATCAGTATCCATGCCATAGTCTTAACAGGATTACGGTTGTCAAGAATGATAATGACAATCGTACCAATAATGGCTCCGAAATAAAGAATATCAAAAGCCACTGTTGCTATTTGGCTGAGTATATAGTTCCAATCAATCATAGGAATCTCCTTTTAAACGGATACTGAACAACAAATATAGAGTAAATTATCGGATAAACAAAAAATCCCGACAACAACTATTCACCGTTGCATCGGGATTTCTTATCTTACAATATCTTGTTTACTTTTAAAAACGCATCATCCGAGTTGGACCGCCACCGTGAGGTCCACGCGGACCGCGATGACCTCCACCGTCAAAACCACCTTGACGCATATTTCCACGCGCTTCCTTATTACCGAAAACATTCAGACGGTAAGAGAAGCGAAGCATACAATAGCTGTTGACTCCGTTATATTCAGAAACAGAACGCATATCAGCAGTCAATGAACGGCTGATATTTGATTGCTGTTTCAAAATATCATAGACTTCAAAGCTGATGGTCGCAGCATTTCCCTTCAAGAAGTTCTGGGCAATCTGAGCATTCCAGATAAGTTCGTTTCTATTCATACTGGCATCACGATAGCCACGACGTGAATTGTTGGTTATATTGGTAGACAACGTCATATTCCAAGGCAAAGAGACATTGGTACTGGCACCATATCCAAAAGTATAAGGTTCCTGATTAGTGTCCGGGTTCAACTTATTACGTTCAAAATTATAGTTGATTGAACCATTGATAGTAAACTCAAACCAATCATTACGGAATGTTCCATTCAGATTCTCTGCTAAAGTCAGTGATGTACTTGTATTCTTATCATTCACCTTGGTACCTTCATTATAAAGGAAAGATACATCGTTCGTATAGTTTGCACGTGAAAAAGAATTGATTGTGAAACGCTTGTCTTTCAAAGCTGTATTGAACCCAAACATACCCATGGCAGTCCAATAACCATTAATATTTTCTGGCTGTGAGATTGTTCCACCAGTCGTCTGATTATAAATGGTAGCATTAGTGATTTTGTTTTGAGTCATATTAAAATTAGCATGTGCCATCATTCCACGCTGCTTGTCTGCATTATAAGTATTATAGAACAAACGCATAGAGTGAGTGAAAGACGGTTTCAACCCCGGATTACCTTTAGTGATTCTCAGCGGATTCGAATCATCGGTTACATCCAACAGGTTTTCCATACTCGGCTGACTCGCACGTCCCCGATACGTAAAACGTAACTGGCTCACTTTAGAGAACCGATAACGGAAATCAACATTAGGAGCGAAATTGAACACATTTCTTTTTACTACTGTATCTATTTCTGCTTTTTTGTAATCTAGTCTAGTATTTTGTGGTTGTAAGGACATTCCAAAGTTAAATCTGTATTTCTCTCGGATAATATTCATCCCTGCATTAATATCATGGTTATAATATTTATACTGAGCATATTTACTCAAATTCATATCTTTATTAGCTTCGTAGCCTTCAGGTAGCCCGTCACCGAAATTCCAAAACCAATCTTGATTTTTTTCTGTTTCTGGAATCAAGCTGTATGTACTTCTGTCACTCTCACTATATCTATATTGGAACTTATAACGGAACTGCAAGAAAGTAGCTTTCGCAATCGGTTCATTATAAGTTAATTCAGTTGTATAATCGTAATTCTTGGTTGGAGAAGTTATGTATTGTTTACGTACATCACTATTCCCTGTTTTGAAATAGTGAGTCAAAGACTCACTAAATGACTCACTATCATTATCTCCATAACCAAACGTCCCACGAAAAGTTATATTTCGCCCCATACTATTCAACCTCCTATTCACCTGCAAAGAGGCGTTGGCAGACAAGCTATTACTTTCAGACGCAGACTCGCTGTTGCTGGCATTAACACGAATTCGATCTAATGGGTCATTACTACTTTCTAATGGGTCCTTACTACTTCCCCATACATCTTTATTCAAAAACTTATTAGGATCAGCCACCAAGTTGAACGGATCTTCATCGAAAGTACCCGATTCAGAAATAGAATACCCTTTAGATTTCCCATAGGAAACATTTGGTCGGAAAATGATATTAGTCAATGTATCCGGTTTCCATTCCAAGCGGAAATCAGCATTAAAGTTCATATTCTTATTACGGTTCTTATTAGTGGAATTAGAATAAGAAGAGTTTCCATCCTGCAAAAAAAGTTCCGAATAGTTTGTAGATATTGCATCGCGGTCGCTATAATTATAGCGGGCACTACCACCTAACTCTAACTTCTCCGTCTGAGTGGCAAAGTTAGCTCCAATCATCTTGGTAGCAGTCAGACCATTACTATTCCTGAAACGCGGTCCGCCACCACCGGAAAACCCCTGGTCGTTCACGTTATTTGCCGAACCAATCAAAGAGAACTGACTATTATCGACAAATCGGTTCAGCATCAAGTTGCTTCCATAGCGGTCTTCCGTACCACCAGCAACACTTGCATTACCAAACCAACCTTGATTCATTCCTTTTTTCACTTTCAAGTCGAGGACTGTTTCTTCTTCCCCGTCGTCTATTCCAGTGACGCGCGCCAAGTCCGATTTTTTATCATACGTTTTCAGTTTGTCAATCATGTTCACCGGTAGATTCTTCAATCCTGTTTTCACGTCACCGCCAAAGAATTCTTTACCGTCCACCATAATCTTCTTCACTTCCTTACCATTGATTTTGACATTACCGTCATCATCAATCTCGGCTCCCGGAAGCTTCTTCACCAATTCTTCGAGCATGGCACCTTCAGGAGTACGATAAGCAGCCGAGTTATATTCTAATGTATCTTCCTTTACCGTCACTTGGGGAGCCTCGGCAGTAATCACTGCTTCTTTCAGCATAACAGCATCCGGTTCCAACGTGATCGTTCCCAACTTCTTGTCGGGTGCATTGGCAGCCAGTTGAACCGGTACAAGTTTAGTACGGAAGCCGATATAGGAAACCTTCAACACATATTTCCCGGCTTTCACTTTAGGGAGAGTAAACCAACCTTGATTACTACTGGCTATACCAGCAGCATAAGCACTATCGGGCAATGACAACAATTGGACAGTAGCCTGTGCCGCGGGTTCCTTTGAGTCGGATTCCACAACACGTCCCGAAACGGTAATCACCTTATTCTGTGCGAAAATTGAGAGGGTGCATAGCATCAACACCACCCCTGCAAAAAATCTCTTCATTTACCTAATTTACGATTATATTAGTAGCAATAACAATGTCTGTTTGACAAATAGAATCGCAAAAGGTTTAATTGGAAAGAAAATTATCTTTTAAAGAATCGTTCTACAAGCGCTTTTTTCAGACCAAACTCCACACAAAGCACATTAAAGATCAAGAAAGTAAGAAAAGAAGAAGTATCCACATTAATCACATCTCCTTGTATGACACGCCATAACATTCCCCCGAAGACAAAAAGAAAAGTCAGGAAAATGGCATTACGAACAGCCGAATTACGGATTCGTTCCGTTTCACGGCTCTCATCTTTGCTCAACGCAAAGATTATCAACAAGCATCCCGCCATCATCAGCAACTTTGTGCATTCCTTATAAAATAACAGATTATTATCGGTCACCATCCCCAGCATCACCAGGATAAAAGGTATAAACAGGGCTATCAACAGGATCACATATCCCAAAGGACGACAATATACAGGTAATAATGCTTTCATGATTGAATGATTGAACGTTTTAATGGGACAAAAGTAAGTATAAAAAAGATATTTTACATACATTTGCAGGGTAAAAAAGCAAAAGAATCATGAGTAAACAAGAAGTCATTCTCTGTGAAAGCTTGGAAACAAGCCTAAGTCGTGCCATTGAACAGTGTCCGCACGACAAATTATTCATCCTCACAGACGAGCATACCCGGCATCTCTGCCTGCCTTCGCTGAAGGAAACCACCTTACTGAAAGACGCCGTTGAAATCTGTATCGGAGCTGAGGATGTACATAAAACGGTGGAAACACTTGCTTCCGTATGGATGGCATTGAGTACCCAAGGAGCTACGCGCCACTCTTTACTTATCAACCTTGGTGGGGGGATGGTGACAGATTTGGGCGGTTTTGCCGCAGCTACATTCAAACGTGGCATCTCTTATATCAACATACCAACCACCCTGCTGGCTATGGTGGACGCTTCCGTCGGCGGCAAGACAGGTATCAACTTCAACGGACTGAAAAATGAAATCGGTGCATTCGCTCCGGCAAGCAGCGTGCTGATTGAAACGGAATTCCTGCGTACGCTGGACGCGTACAATTTCTTTTCCGGATATGCGGAGATGCTCAAGCACGGTTTGATAAGTAATGTTGCACATTGGGCGGAATTACTAAGTTTCAACACATCCGATATCGATTATAGCGCCCTCAAACGACTGGTCGGCGAATCAGTGCAAGTAAAAAAGGATATTGTGGAGCAAGACCCCTTTGAACATGGCATCCGTAAAGCGCTAAACCTGGGACATACCGTAGGACACGCATTTGAAAGCATGGCATTGGCAGAAAACCGTCCAGTTTTGCACGGATATGCAGTAGCCTGGGGAATTGTATGCGAATTGTATCTGTCTCACACCAAAGTAGGTTTCCCGAAAGAGAAAATGAGACAAACCATCCAATTTATTAAAGACAATTACGGTGTGTTTGCATTCGACTGCAAGAAGTATGAACAGCTCTATGCATACATGACACATGATAAAAAGAATACTTCGGGAACGATTAATTTCACTTTACTGAAAGACATCGGAGATATTTGCATTAATCAGACTGCCGACAAAGACACCATTTTTGAAATGCTGGACTTCTATCGCGAATGTATGGGGATTTAACCCCCATACTTATTGGCAAATATCATATGTGCGCTGTCTTAGTCCAAACTACTCATCCGGTACTGAGACAGTGACATTCCGGTATGCTTTCTGAAAAAACGTCCGAGAGAGGACTGATTGGCAAAGTTGGTTTTAATTGCTATCTCCTGAATATTCAAACTGGTATTTTTCAGCAAAGCCTTAATCTCCAATATGATATATTCCACAATCCAGTCTTTAGCAGACTTTCCGCTTGTCTCCTTGATAACCATAGTCAGGTACTTGGAAGTAATACATAATTTATCCGCATAGAAAGCCACATCTTTATTTTCTTTAAAATGTTTCATGATTAGCCCGAAGAATCTATTAGCCAGTTCTTCTTTACGCGTATCTTTACGTACGGTCATCAAAGCGGATTCCTTTTGATAAGCGTTGAACAACTCTAGATAGAGGTATCTCAGTAAATGGGTTATTAACTCGCGTCTATATACATCCTGAGACTTCACTTTTTCTTTTACCATTCCCAAGAAATTGTATATCCGGGGAATATCACGTTCCATTTGCGGATACCAATAATGGGTTCGCATATAGAAAAAGAAATGCGGAGAGAATCGTGGAACTCCACTCAACGCATCACTAAACAAGGAAGACGAGATCACCATCGAAACGGTTGAGAAATCTTCACTAGGCTCACAGAATGAAACAAATTGTCCGGGTAATAATATAATAAGTTCCTCCGGCTGTATCCAGTGCACATCTTCGTGTACTGTAAGTTTCGCCCTTCCACTCAAACAATATACAATCAAAGCTGACTGGATATTAGAAGGATAAGAAGTTAGAGGAAGATATTTCAGATTCTGGTAAAATTTAAAATCGTCACCCATGACGTATATCTCTAATGTCTCTCTATTTTTAATGTCTAACATTTAACACCTTTCTATTCTAAACTAAGTCTTATACTACAAATGTATAACTTCCTAAAATACTGCGCGCCCTAAAAGGAAATACAGTATCACACTAAAGAAGTCATACACCCTTTATTTGCATTAATTCATAAACAAACTCACTGATTGATAGTTCGTTTCGTAATTTCTCATTTAGTTCTTATTATATACTATCCAGTATATAATAGTGTTTTTATGCAAACATTGTCTTTTCGAACTACTTAATGAAAAAGATGAGTTTGTTTACTAATTCAAATAAAACAGAAGTTCAACCTATTAACAAAGATATCCAAAACAATATTGCCAAAGTCCCTATAATCATAACCACCATTTATAACGCAAACTTAGAAAATATTCCGTACTTTATTCTACTTATCATCAAAAAAATAACCAGAAACTGCGGAAGTATACTACAAAATTCACAGAAATTATTTGCTATTTCAAAATTAATCCGTACTTTTGCAACCGCAATTCGGGATGTAGCTCAGCCCGGTAGAGTACGCGTCTGGGGGGCGTGTGGTCGCAAGTTCGAATCTTGTCATCCCGACTACTGGAAATCAGCCATTTACAATTTAGTAAGTGGCTGATTCATTTTTTAGTGGAACACATTTGGAACATATTTACCTAGAAATATACCAGACAACAATGAAAGAAGACCCGAAGCATATCCATATCAGCGAATACAATTATCCATTGCCGGATGAACGCATTGCCAAATTCCCGTTAGCTGTCCGAGACCAATCGAAATTGTTAGTGTACCGCCGCGGTGAAGTAAGCGAAGATACTTTCACCTCTTTGCCCGAGTATCTGCCTAAAGGTGCTTTGATGGTATTCAACAATACAAAAGTAATTCAGGCAAGGCTACATTTCCGCAAGGAAACGGGGGCGTTGATTGAAGTGTTCTGCCTCGAGCCCATTCAGCCCAATGATTATGTACTGAACTTCCAGCAAACAGAACATGCCGCATGGCTTTGCATGATTGGCAACCTGAAGAAATGGAAAGACGGAACGCTGAAACGGGAAATGACAGTAAAAGGATTGCCAATCACGCTGACCGCAAAGAGAGGAGAAAGCAGAGGAACCAGCCATTGGGTAGACTTCTCATGGGATAATCCGGAAGTGACTTTCACAGATATTCTCGAAGTATTCGGGGAGCTTCCTATCCCTCCTTATCTAAACCGGGAGACGGAAGAAAGCGATAAAGAAACTTATCAGACGGTTTATTCAAAAATTAAAGGTTCGGTAGCCGCACCTACCGCCGGACTGCATTTCACTCCCCGAGTATTGGATGCACTGCAAGAGAAAGGAATAGAGCTTGAAGAACTGACTCTGCACGTAGGCGCAGGAACTTTCAAGCCTGTGAAAAGTGAAGAGATTGAAGGTCACGAAATGCATACGGAGTATATATCTGTCAATCGGAGCACTATCAAGAAACTTATCGACCATGACGGTTGCGCTGTTGCCGTAGGGACTACTTCGGTACGCACACTCGAAAGCCTGTATCATATCGGAGTCACACTGGCTGATAATCCGGATGCTACGGAAGAGGAACTACACGTCAGACAGTGGCAGCCTTATGAAAAGTATGACCAGATTCCCCCAATAGTTGCGTTACAAAAAATATTGGGCTATCTCGACAGAAACGGGCTTGAAGCACTTCATACCAGTACACAGATAATTATTGCCCCCGGCTACCAGTATAAAATAGTAAAAGCAATGGTTACTAATTTCCATCAGCCGCAAAGCACTTTATTACTTTTGGTCTCCGCTTTTGTAAAAGGAGACTGGCGCACGATTTATGATTATGCCCTGAGCCACGATTTCCGGTTCCTGAGTTACGGAGATTCTTCCTTATTAATGCCGTAAGGATATTACAAATACCATGAGGGTATCGTAAATTGCGATAACCCTTCCTATAAAAACAATAGAAACAATGATGTCAAGCGATAATAACCAAGAAATGTTTCCCGTCGTCGATGAACAGGGAAATATCACCGGAGCCGCCACCCGCGGAGAATGCCACGGCGGCAGCAAATTGCTTCATCCGGTCGTCCATCTGCACGTCTTCAACACGAAAGGGGATTTGTATCTGCAAAAACGTCCCGAATGGAAAGACATCCAACCTGGGAAATGGGACACAGCCGTAGGCGGACATATCGATTTAGGCGAAAGCGTAGAGATAGCCCTTAAACGGGAAGTCCGTGAAGAGCTGGGCATCACGGACTTTACTCCCGAGCTTCTGACTCATTATGTTTTCGAGTCCGACCGCGAGAAAGAACTCGTATTCGTTCATAAGACCGTCTACGATGGTGAAATCCACCCCAGCGACGAACTGGACAGCGGACGATTCTGGACCATCGAAGAAATAGAAGAGAACCTGGGAAAAGGCATTTTCACTCCCAACTTTGAAGGAGAACTGAAGAAAGTATCCCTTATTCCTTCTCTATCCAAGTAATGATTTTCTCCGAGAACGGGCTCTCTTTGGGAGCAACGACCCCAATCCAGTTTCCGTTCTCGTCAATCATAAACTTCTGGAAGTTCCACTGAACGGGTGCATCTTCTTTTCCATTCAGTTTCTTCTCCGTCAGCCATTGATAAAGTGGAGCCATCTCCTTGCCTTTGACGGAAATCTTAGCCATCATCGGGAAAGTGACATCATACTTCAATGAACAGAACTTGGCAATCTCCTCATTGCTTCCCGGTTCCTGCCCCATAAAGTTATTGGCGGGAAAGCCGATAATAACGAAGTTCTTATCCTTATACTTCTCGTACAATTCCTGCAACTTGGCATATTGTGGTGTCAATCCACACTTTGAAGCCACATTCACCACCAGCACTTTCTTTCCTTTCAAGGACGAAAGAGGAAATTCCTTACCGTCAATCGTTTGCACAGTGAAGTCGTAGAAAGACTTGTTCTGCGCTTCCAAAGATATTGCACACACCATAGCTACCACCATTAAAATAAATGATTTCATACTCAACACGTATTTAGTTCGTTTCATATTAAACGAACCGGTCTGACAAAATGTTTGCTCCACATCGCATTATTCTCGATATTTCATCCGATATTGACAAGGTTTCCCCATCGCCGCGCTATATACAATAAACATTCCAAACCGTCATTTCGTCACTTCGCCCTGCAATCTTTCCGCTTCAAACGTTTCCGGCTATCACGAACACAGATAGTCCGTAGTTTTGTAGCATGAAATAATAACACAAAGAAAATCATGTTTACAGCTATTGTACGTTTTTCAATCAAGAAGAAGTTGTTTGTAGGGTTCACTACCCTCTTCCTGCTTATCGGCGGTATCTACGCGATGTTGACATTGCCCATCGACGCCGTGCCCGATATCACCAACAATCAGGTACAGATTGTGACCGTGTCGCCCACCCTCGCACCGCAAGAGGTAGAACAGCTCATCACCATGCCTATCGAACTAGCGATGAGCAACATCATGAATGTAGAAGATATCCGTTCCGTCAGCCGCTTCGGGCTATCGGTGGTGACCGTCGTGTTCAAAGAAAACGTCCCTACCCTCGATGCCCGGCAACTTATCAACGAACAGATACAAACCGTTGCCGGAGAGATTCCCCCCGAACTAGGAGCACCGGAAATGATGCCCATCACCACCGGACTCGGAGAAATCTACCAGTACATACTGAAAGTAGCCCCCGGTTACGAAGAGAAATACGATGCCATGGAACTCCGCACCATTCAGGACTGGATGGTGAAACGCCAGTTGTCCGGCATACCGGGTATCGTAGAAATCAACAGTTTCGGCGGCTACCTGAAACAGTATGAAGTCGCCGTCGACCCGGACGCGCTCTTCTCACTGAACATCACCATCGGAGAAGTATTCGAAGCCCTCAGCAGCAACAACCAGAACACAGGCGGAAGCTATATAGAAAAAGCGAAGAATGCCTATTATATCCGGTCGGAAGGTATGATTACCCGGACGAAGGACATCGAGCGCATCGTTGTAGCCAACCGGAACGGGATTCCGGTACATATCAGCGATGTAGGCGTAGTCCGTTTCGGCTCTCCCAAACGTTTCGGCGCCATGACAATGGACGGCGAAGGCGAGTGTGTAGGCGGAATCGCGATGATGCTGAAAGGAGCCAATGCCAACGTCGTCACCCAGGAACTTGAAAAAAGAGTAGAGAAGATACAGCACCTGCTGCCCGAAGGTGTCAGCATCGAACCTTATCTGAGCCGCTCGGAACTGGTGAACCGGAATATCTCAACCGTTGTCAACAACCTGATTGAAGGTGCAATTATCGTATTCCTCGTACTTATCATCTTCCTCGGCAATGTACGTGCCGGACTGATTGTCGCGTCAGTCATTCCGCTGGCGATGCTCTTTGCCTTTATCATGATGCGCCTTTTCGATGTCACCGCCAACCTGATGAGCCTTGGCGCCATCGACTTCGGTATCGTTGTGGACGGCTCTATCGTCATACTGGAAGGCATCCTCGCCCATATCTACGGCAAGCAGTTCCGGGGACGGACATTCACCCGTGAAGAGATGGACAAAGAAGTGGAAAAAGGAGCATCCGCTGTAGTCCGCTCGGCAACTTTCGCCGTATTGATTATCCTGATAGTATTCTTCCCCATCCTCACCCTCAACGGAATTGAAGGGAAATACTTCACCCCGATGGCAAAAACACTTGTATTCTGCATCATCGGAGCCTTGATTCTTTCACTCACCTATGTCCCGATGATGGCATCGCTCTTCCTGAAACATACCATCGTGGTGAAACCGACACTTGCCGACCGTTTCTTCGAGAAACTGAACAGCGTATATCAACGCTGCCTTCGTTCCTGCCTGCATCACAAGTGGCGTACCGTCATCGTAGCCTTTGCCGCGCTAATCGGTTCGCTCTTCCTCTTCACCCGGCTGGGTGCCGAATTTATCCCGACCCTGGACGAAGGCGACTTTGCCATGCAAATGACATTGCCTGCCGGAAGTTCGCTATCAGAAAGTATCGAAGTATCCCGTCTGGCAGAAAAGACGCTGATGGACAAATTCCCGGAAATCAAGCATGTGGTTGCCAAAATCGGAACGGCGGAAGTCCCCACCGACCCGATGGCAGTAGAAGACGCCGACGTGATGATTATCATGAAACCTTTCAAAGAATGGACCAGCGCAGAAAACCGTGCGGAAATGGTGGATAAGATGAAGGAAGCACTCGAACCGCTGTCCGAGCGTGCCGAATTCAACTTCTCGCAACCGATACAGCTCCGTTTTAATGAGCTGATGACAGGAGCCAAAGCGGACATTGCCGTCAAACTGTACGGAGAAGACACTCACGAACTCTACGAAAAAGCAAAAGAAGCCGCCGCCTATGTAGAAAAAGTGCCCGGAGCGTCGGACGTCATCGTAGAGCAGACGATGGGATTGCCCCAGCTCGTAGTGAAATACAACCGCAGCAAGATAGCCCGCTACGGCATCAACATAGAAGAACTCAACACGATTATCCGAACCGCCTATGCCGGAGAATCCAGCGGCGTAGTGTTTGAAAACGAACGGAGGTTCGACCTCGTCGTCCGTCTCGACCAGGAGAAAGTAGCGGATTTGAATCTCGACCAATTGTTTGTGCGCACTTCCGAAGGAATCCAGATTCCGGTCGGAGAAGTAGCGAGCATAGACCTCGTCAGCGGACCTCTCCAAATCAACCGCGACGCTACGAAACGCCGTATCGTCATCGGTGTCAATGTGCGTGACGCAGATATACAGCAAGTGGTGGCGGACATACAAAAGACATTGGACAGGAACGTCAAGCTGAAACCGGGATATTACTTCGAATACGGCGGTCAGTTCGAGAACTTGCAGAACGCCATTCACACACTGCTTATTGTCATTCCGGTAGCATTGATGCTCATCCTGTTGATTCTGTTCTTTGCTTTCAAGAATATCACCTATACACTGATGGTATTCTCCACCGTTCCGTTGTCGCTTATCGGCGGTATCATCGCCCTTTGGCTGCGCGGGCTTCCGTTCAGCATATCGGCGGGTGTAGGCTTCATCGCATTATTCGGTGTGGCGGTGCTGAACGGTATCCTCATGGTGAATCACTTCAACGAACTTCGTAAACAAAACGCTTACTCCATGACTACAAACCGAATCATCGCCAAGGGAACTCCGCATCTGCTCCGTCCCGTATTCCTGACAGGCTTGGTGGCATCATTGGGATTTGTCCCGATGGCTATCGCCACTTCCGCCGGTGCCGAGGTGCAACGCCCGCTGGCAACTGTCGTTATTGGCGGATTGATTATCTCCACTGTGTTGACGTTGCTTATCATTCCGGTGTTCTACAAAATTGTGAATTCATTGGCTACCTGGAAACGTCCGGGAGCCAAGTTTCACCTGCCGTTCTTCGTCCTTCTTCCCCTGTTCCTGCTGATTCCTTCTTTCGTTTCTGCGCAACAAGCATCGACCGTTACTTTGGAACAGGCCATCGAGATAGCGAAACAGAATCACCCCCGTCTGAAAATGGCAACAAACGCCATCCAACAAGCCAAGGCTACCCGTGGAGAGATTGTAGAAGCGTCCCCTACCTCATTCAGCTATTCCTGGGGACAACTCAACGGAGAGAACAAGAAAGACAAGGAACTGGCTTTCGAGCAAAGCCTGGGTTCTCTGCTGACTCCGTTCTACAAGAATGCATTAGTCAACCGACAAGTGAAAACAACCACATTCTATCGTCAGATGGTGGAGAAGGAAGTCACGGCAGAAGTGAAGCGGGCATGGGCATACTACCAATATGCCGCCAACCTCTGTGCCATGTACCGCGACCAGGATAAGATGGCGGAAAAGTTACAGCATATCGGTGAACTGCGTTATCAACAGGGGGAAATCACCTTGCTCGAAAAGAATATGATGACAACCGTCGCCGCCGAACTGCACAACCGTTGGTTCCAGGCACAGGAAGAAGAGAAAATGGCTTTGGCACGCTTCCGCTGGAGTTGTTATTCAGACCAGCCGATTGTTCCGGCAGATTCTACCTTATCGCTGTTTTATACCAGCCTTTCAGACGGGACGCTATCGGGAGCGCACACTGCTTACTTTCAAAGTCAGGCGGACGAAGCGAAAGCAATGCTTCATGTAGAGCGGAGCCATTTCTTTCCGGAAATCAGCGTGGGATATACCCGCCAGGATATTCTTCCGTTGAAGAATCTGAATGCATGGATGGTGAGTGCCTCCTTCCCTATCTACTTCCTGCCCCAAAAGAGCAAGGTGAAGCAAGCACGGTTATCTGCTACCTCAGCACAGATTCAGGCAGACGCGAATATTCGCGAATTGAGAAACAAAGTGCTTGAACTGGAAGCTTCACTCCGCAGATACAACGAGAGCTTACGCTACTACACTTCTTCCGCCTTGAAAGAAGCGGACGAGTTGACCAAGGCTGCCAATCTCCAGTTGCAACAAAGCGAAACGGGTATAGCGGAATACATACAGTCCATAACAACCGCCCGGGATATTCGTCGCGGCTATATCGAGACTGTCTACCAATATAACATTGCCGCATTAGAGTATGAACTCTTTAGATAAGTGGAGAGTTGAGAATTGAGAGTTTTGATAATACATTTTATTATAAAATACAGTATATGAAGATGAAGAAGATATTTTATTCTGTCCTTTTACTTGCTTTGACAGCTTGTATGGGCAACCAACAGATTACGGATAACGAAACTGGTATGGTTTCCGCAACTGAAGTTGCGGCAGACACCGTGGCGAAACAAACCGAAGTGGATGCCGTCACTTCCGCGACTTCGAAACCTAATCAGGTTTCATTCAACGGGCGCATTGTCCTTCCACCCCAACGACAGGCGACCATAGCGTTAACGATGGGTGGGGTAGTCAAGAACACTTCTCTGTTGCCCGGACAACATATAGCTAAGAACGCAGTTATCGCCACCTTGGAAAATCCGGAATTCATTACCCTGCAACAAACTTATCTTGACAGTCATGCGCAAGCGGAATATCTTCTGGCGGAATACGAGCGTCAAAAGGCACTTTCCGCCGAACAGGCGGCTTCGCAAAAGAAGTTTCAGCAGAGCAAAGCGGATTATCTCTCCATGAAAAGCCGCCAGGATGCCGCTGCCGCACAACTCTCACTGCTGGGTGTCGCCCCGGAGACATTGCTAAAGAACGGCATCCAGCCATTGCTGGAAGTGAAAGCCCCCATCAGTGGATATGCAGCCAATGTGGCAATGAATATAGGCAAATATATCAATCCGGGAGAAGCTCTTTGTGAGATTATTGACAAAAGTTCCCCGATGCTTTGCCTGACTACTTACGAAAAAGACCTTGCAGACATACAAGTGGGCAGTCCCGTGCAGTTCCGCGTCAACGGGATGGGAACGCAGACTTTCAACGGAACAGTAGTCTCCATCGGACAAAAAGTAGACGAAACCAACCGTTCGCTCGAAGTTTATTCTTCTATCAAAGAGACAAACGCACAATTCCGACCGGGCATGTATGTCACGGCACATATTCAGAAAAACGATTAATCACTAAAAAATTCTCCTATCTTTGCAGTATGATAGTAAAGGCAATAAAAAAAGACAAATATGTGCTTTCCACAGTCATTATCTCGATGGCTGTAGCGGTGCTAATCCATTTCCCGGAGTCCGTATCCCTTTTCGACCGGTTCGAGAGCCATTCGTTATTTCCCGGAATGAAGTTTATGGATGTGGCTAATGAGATACTCTTTACTTTTCTGTCTCTGCTCCTGCTTTTCGCTGTCAATACACGGCTGTTCCATTTCAACCAGTCGTCTATCAAGATTACGGGAACAAAGATTCTGCTCTCTTTCATCCTGACGTGGATATTGAGTAATCTGTTGGGGCAAGTCTTTGTCTTCCTGCACAAAACGTTCGATATTCCAGCTATCGACGCGATGGTACACCATTATCTGCATCCATTGAGGGATTTCATCATGGCGTGTCTTGTCACCAGCAGTTGTTATATCATCCATCTGATATACCGCCAGCAGCAGGTACTCATTGAGAACGAGCAACTCCAAGCGGAAAATATCCGCAACCAGTATGAGGTGTTGAAAAACCAGCTCAACCCGCATATGTTATTCAATTCGTTGAATACCTTGCGCTCACTGGTACGTGAGAATCAGGACAAAGCCCAGGATTATATCCAGGAACTTTCCCGGGTACTGAGATATACGCTGCAAGGCAACGAATCGCAGAGCGTCAGCCTTCGGGAAGAAATGGAATTCGCTTCCGCTTATATCTTCCTGCTAAAGATGCGCTTTGAGAACAACTTGCAGTTCGACATACAGATAGACAAAGCATACGAAGATTTCCGGCTTCCACCAATGGCTGTGCAGGTATTGATTGAGAATGCCGTTAAACACAATGAAATAAGTAACCGGAAACCGCTGGCTATCCATATCACCACAGACGGGAATGGCTTCTTGTCCGTCAGCAACGACATTCAGCCCAAATGGACTGCCCCCCCCGGAACGGGTATCGGGCTGGTTAATCTTGCCAAGAGATACCACCTTTTATTCAAGCAAGAGATACAAATCACAGAGGATAAAGAATTTACCGTTTCTATTCCTCTGATTGACGAAGCACAATAAAAAAAACAGTGATTTACAGATAAAAAGACACCATGAAGACTGTCATTATAGAAGATGAAAAGGCAGCGGTACGCAACCTTTCCTCACTGCTCAACGAAGTAAAGCCGGACGCGGAAATTGCCGCCGTACTGGACAGTATCGGTTCCACTATCGAATGGTTCGGCTCTCATCCGATGCCGGACTTGGTATTCATGGACATTCATCTGGCGGACGGCTCGGCTTTTGAGATATTCAATCATGTCAGTATCACTTGCCCGATTATCTTCACCACCGCCTATGACGAGTATGCTCTGCGGGCTTTCAAAGTGAACAGCATCGACTATTTACTGAAACCTATCGGCAAGGAGGACATCGAACGTGCCCTCACCAAACTTGGAAACTTACAACATACCGACACCCCCGACTCTCAACCGCGCCACAACCCACACCAGGAAGAAGAGCTGTTACAACTTTTCCATTCGCTCAAAAAGCAGGAGAACTATAAGACGCACTTTCTTATCCCAATGAAAGGAGACAAGCTCTTGCCTGTCTCCGTAGATATGATACAATTATTTTATATAAAAGATTGCCAAGTTAAAGCAGTATTAACCAACGGCACAGAATACAACTTCGCCCAAACACTGGACGAACTCGCCGACTGTCTCAATCCCCACCTTTTCTTCCGTGCCAACCGCCAATATCTGGTTTCACGGGAAGCTATCAAAGACATTGATTTATGGTTCAACAGCCGGTTATCCATCAATGTGCGATATCCCGGAATCAAGGAAAAGATTCTGGTCAGCAAGGCACGGGTGGCGGAGTTCAAAGAGTGGTTCTCTAAGAAACAATAAACCAAAAGCTAACCCCAGGAATTAAATTCAACAATACCAATTTCAGTTCTGTCACAAAGCTTCAGTTTACTCTATTGAGTTTCAACTCATCACAGTACGGAAATGAATGAAATCTCTAATTAACAGTATCTAAACTAGCTAAAACTCTCTTACTGAATTTTTATGCTATAATCCGGTTTCAGCCGTTTCAGTTTTATTCGCAAACGCCTTGTCAGAAGGTGATAGCGGCTGAAGGCGAAAAAAAATACCCCCTGCGAGAATAGGTTGTAGCCAGGGGTGAGTGCTTTCAGCGCATTCAGTTTTTTCATTTTCAGACTTGACAGTAGCTCTATATATTCACCGTGGTAGGTATATATACTCACCGTACTGGATCTATATGCCCACCATGCGGGGTATATAGATTCATCACCCGGGCAAAAGTGGGTGGCACGTGGTTAAGTTATACACTTTTGCATTCAGGAGTGACTTCAGCCAAAAACACCGATGAAAAGGGACTTTTTTGAAGAACTGAAAGCTGAAGGCGGTTTTTTACTTTTTATATTTGGTAGGAGATTTAGCTGTAATAAGTAGGAGACTTGACTGTGGTAAGTACTACACTCAATGAAATGATATAGGAGACTTGAGTAACTCAAGTACATGGCTCGGCTTACTTCAGTACTGTTTTGATTCATCTCCGTACGAATATGAACTATTTACCGACAGAAAAACAAAAGAAATAGGTTAGCAATAAAGCTCGTATAGGAACACATGGTCTTCTATCTAATAAATTAAAATAAAAGAAAGGAGAGCTTGGTCCTCAAGCTCTCCTTTCTTTTATTTCGATATAAATGAGACTGTTATTTCTTCGCCAGTTCATTAATCACATTCATAATCTTCTGACCGATTTCTTCGGCAGCTTCCATTGTAGATGCTTCGCTATATATACGGATAATGGGTTCCGTATTACTCTTGCGCAAGTGCACCCATTTGTCTGCAAAGTCAATCTTCACACCGTCGATGTCATTGATTTCTTCGTCTTTATAGATTTCCTTTACCTTAGCAAGAATAGCGTCTACGTCAATTTCCGGAGTCAAGTCTACACGGTTCTTGGCGATGAAGTAAGGCGGATAAGTAGCGCGGAGTTCGCTGACTTTCTTTCCTTCGTGAGCAAGATGGCTGAGGAACAAAGCGATACCTACCAATGCGTCACGACCGTAGTGACTGGCGGGATAGATTACTCCACCGTTTCCTTCACCACCGATAACGGCATTGGTTGCTTTCATCTTCGTTACTACGTTCACTTCGCCTACGGCAGAAGCATTGTATTCCATACCATATTTGCGGGTTACATCACGCAGGGCACGGGTAGAACTCAGGTTTGATACCGTGTTGCCCGGAGTATGCTTCAGTACATAGTCGGCAACAGTAACCAGTGTATATTCCTCACCGTACATTACACCGTTTTCGCAAATCATTGCCAGGCGGTCAACGTCGGGGTCTACAACAAATGCTACATCTGCTTTTCCACCTTTCATCAAGTTCATGATGTCACCGAGATTCTTTTCAAGCGGTTCCGGATTGTGTTGGAAGTTTCCGGTAGGTTCGCAGTAGAGTTTTTCTACGTGTTTCACACCCAGGCGTTCCAAGAGTTCGGGAAGAATGATACCACCTACAGAGTTTACACAGTCGATAGCTACACGGAAATCAGCTTTTTTGATAGCTTCAACATCTACCAGGTCAAGAGCCAATACGCTGTCGATATGTTTTTGATTGTAGGTAAGGTCTTTGCGATAAGAACCCAGGTGGTCTACATCTGCATAGTCGAATTCTTCAGCTTCGGCGATACGAAGTACTTCGTTACCTTCGGCTGCATTGAGGAATTCGCCATGTTCATTCAGCAATTTCAGTGCATTCCACTGTTTCGGGTTATGAGAAGCTGTCAGGATAATACCGCCACAAGCACCTTCCATTGTTACAGCCAGTTCTGTGGTCGGAGTAGAAGCCAGGTCGATGTCTACAACATCCCAGCCCATTCCCATCAAGGTGCCGACTACTACGTTTTTTACCATTTCACCTGAGATGCGGGCATCACGTCCCACTACAATTTTGTTGCTCTGTACTTTGCAAGTTTTGCGAATCAAAGTAGCATAAGCTGAGGTGAATTTAACAATGTCAAGCGGATTCAGTCCTTCACCCGCGCCTCCGCCGATTGTTCCGCGGATGCCAGAGATAGATTTGATTAGAGTCATAGGTTTCTTACTAAAAGATTTATTTAAATGTTAGTGTCTTAGCTTCGTCTTTTACGGAATTCCGTGATATCATAGAAGTAAGGAGTCACGTATTGTTGCGCTGACTGGTGTCCCATTTTTGAAGGAACGATAAGACGTACGTGAGCATTGTCACGCAGATAAGGCAATGCTAAAAGCCATCCTTGAGGCACGGCAGTACTTGCATAATATTGTCCCCATACATAGTCCATCTCTATGAATGTACCGGCTGAGTAAGTTTCTGCTTTCACATAACGGAATACGGCAGGATAAGCATATAATTGTCCGGCATCCATGTATTCTTCCAAAGGAATATTGAAGGCTGCGAGTTCACGGGTATCAACGTTTGTTTCCGCATAACGGGTGCAGATGATGTTGCCGTCTACAAACTTGTCTTTTTCCTTTTCCTCATCTGTATACCCTTTATTTTCTTCATCTTTATTCGGATCATAATCACCACAACCACGGTCTATAATCTGCATATATACCCCCTCACTGGAAAAGAAGACGAATTCATCATAAGCATCTCCATTCGCTTTCGCTTTCGTCACGGTATCATTCCGCTCGAATTCATCTACAGAAATCACATGAATCGCACTATCTTTGATAAACCTCTCTACAGCATTTTTCTCATCTTCCAGCATTTCTGCATAGGTCTTTGAATCGTCGCATGCCTGGAACAGACTTCCGGCGGTTAACAAGGAGAGAAATAAAAATACAAGTTTCTTCATTATCTGTTATTTAGCTATATTCCGTACAAATGTATCTTAAAATCATCAAAAGTTGAAAGGGGAAAGTTGAAAGTTCGTATCTTTTAACCTTTCCATATTCACTTTTAACCTTCCATCTTTAGCTTTTGGCTGTTAGTAATGGTTTATACTTCTCCAATGCTTTCTCGAAAACCGCTTTTGCTTCTTCCATCGTTCCGAAAAATTCACCGCCGGACGCGTTCAGATGCCCGCCGCCGTGAAAGAATTCGGCAGCTAGCTGATTGCATGGGAAAGTCCCTACCGAACGAAGGGAAATCTTAATCATCGGCTTCTCGGTATCTTCCCGCAGGAAACAAGAGAAACAAACATTCTTGATGGTAAGAGGGATATTGACAAAGCCTTCACTATCGCCTTTTATATAATTAAACTTACTTTGCTCGGCTTTTGTCAGCGTTATCAAGGCAGCGTTATAATCCGAGTAAACAGTCATGTTCGACAATACGTATCCCATCAGGCGCAAACGGCTCTCAGAGTAGGTATTGTACACTTTACGGTAGATATCATCCTTGTCAATTCCTTTGGAAAGGAGTTCGCTGATGATGAAGTAAATCTCCCGGTTGTTCGAGTTGTAGGTAAAGCCACCGGTATCTGTCATCATACCTGTGTAGATGCATTCGGCACCTTCCTTGGATATATCGCTGAAATAACCCATCCGGCAAATCAGGCGGAATATCAGTTCGGAAGTAGAAGAAATCTTGGGATAAGACATGGTTATCTTACAGAATTCTTCGGGATACAAATGATGGTCTATCATTATCTTACGGGCAGGAGAAGCCGCTACGGCATCCGCCATATCGTCAATACGCTTCAATGCATTGAAATCCAGGCAACAGATTACATCTGCTTCAGCTATCAGTTTGTCCGCAAAATCCTTGTAACGGTCGTACAGAAGAATATCCTTGCTCCCCGGCATCCATCGCAGGAAGTCGGGAAAGGCGTTAGGTACGATTACGTTTACTGTCTTTTCCTGTGAGTCCAGAAAATGATATAATCCCAGTGAGGAACCAATGGCATCGCCATCAGGAGATACATGAGATACAATTACTATTTTGTCAGCTCGTTCGAACCATTTTGTGAAATGGTCTATTTTGGCTTGTTCTATTACTTTTGTTAACATACTCATCTATTTTATCAGGGTGCAAATGTACGATAATTCTTTGTACTTAGAGCAAAAAGCAAACAGAACCTTCTTCGGATAAAGAGATAAAACGCAAACCGGATTGCCTGCACTCCTCTTCAAGACGGTTTCTGCGATGTTCTGAAAGAGAGGCATCCAACAGGATACAGCCGGGAGCAAAGAGTTTGGTTAGTTCTTCCAGATGACCGTCATAGCCTTTGCATAAGTAAAGATAATCAATAGTATATAACGCAGAAACAGCCGATTTGTTCCGCCAACGGTTGTCGGTCACCATACAGACACGGCATCCGTAATAGGATATTATTTGTTGCCGGCGGGAAAATGCGCCGGTCTGACAATCGGCAGTTATTTCTTCCGGCAATAGAAGGTGATGGTGATTCCAATAGTTAGTTGCCACCCGTTTCAGAAGTTTCTTGTCCGGGAGTGTATCGGCATAATTTATCCAGGAATGCCCGTCACTCTCAATGCAATGGACGGCCGGACAACCGCGCACATTATAAAAGACCAGGCTGGACTGCGGACGGTCAATCCAATACATCATAACATGGCAAACACTTAATAACAGGATGGAACAAAGACAGATTATCAGATTCCTGCATCGTCGAACCTTGAAATAATAGAACAACAGAGACAGAAAGACATAAATACCGAATACTTCCAATTGATAAAGCCATATTCCATCAATAGATGAATAAGGTAGTTGTTCTACCCACCTTACAAATAGATTCAGAACTTCCAATAGTCTTCTTAGTCCTTCTGCTACCCATACCTGAAGCCACGAAATCGGAGTGAGGAACAACATAAGAATAGCAACATACAAGATAATGGTTACCAAAGGAATAACAACTAAATTAGTCAGCAGAAAGTGTGTGGAGAAGCGGGAAAAGTAAAACATTATCAGTGGAGCCGTCCCCACTTGTGCAGCAATGGATACACTCAGTATTCCCCAAACATATTTACCTATTTTATTCTTCATTGTAAACAGACGGTAGACAGATGGCTGAAGAAGTAAAATCGAAATTACTGCAACAAAAGAAAGTTGAAAGCCCACATCAAACAGCCATACCGGATTACAAAGCAACATTATCCAGGCAGTAGCTGCCAATGTATTCAAAGAAAAAGGTTGGCGGCCGAATATATCCGCAACAGCCAAAAGAGAAAACATAGTGACCGAACGGACTACCGATGGCGAAAGTCCTGTAAGAAAGGCAAAAGCCCATAATAAAAGAAAGAGCAAAACAGCACGTACACATCGGCCTGTTTTCCCTCTTTTGGCTAGTGGTTTCAAGATAAAGAGAAGCAAGGCACATAAAAGCCCGATATGCAGACCGGATAGAGCAAGAATATGACTTGCGCCGGCTATAGAATAGCTCTCACGAACTGATTCACTCAGGTCTGTCTTATCTCCTATGGTCAATGCAGAAAGCACAGCCAGCTCATCACCATCAAATCCTAACTCACGATAAAGAGAGATTACTTTCCCCCGACAAGAGTTGGCTATATTCCTAAGATTAAGGGATGAGTTTGAAGATAACAGAATCCACTTTCCGGATGGGACGTAGCCTGTTCCACTAATCCCCTTCCTCGTCAGATAGCGGGCATAATCAAATTCATCGAAGTTCTTATTGTTGACAGGTGGAGATATGCGGGTGTATACTAACAGTTCATCTCCGCTCTTTAATCGGGAACTTGCCGAATCCCGTTGCAAATAAAGGATGGATTTTCGTTCTATCGGGTAGCTGTCGATAGAGTCACAATGTTCCTTTAATAATACTTGGCAGAGATAAGTATGTTCTTTAGCTTGAGGCACGTCCGTTATCAAAACCCGATAAACAGTCTCCTCTTTCGGAAAAGTATAATCCGTTGTTTGTTGCAGTTGCCAAGTCATCCCCATCCATCCGCCTGTAAAACAAAGAGCAAAGGCAATAATCCCGAAACACCAGCGCAATGCGTAACGTTCAAGGAAATAAAAGGCTATGGACAATCCAAAGAAAAAGCAGAATACAAGAATTCCCCAGAAGAGTTGCGGTGAACAACCGAAAAAGCGGTCACCACAAAAAACGCCTGCTATCCAAGGGATAATCAGGCGTATAGATGGATATTTATGAAGATAAAACGTATTCAACGCGTTATAACTACAAGTTATGCAGTTGGCGAACCATCCCTTCAGGATCCGGGGCTGCAAAGACTGCATTGCCCGCCACCAAGACATCGGCTCCTGCCTCTACGAGACGGGCACCTGTTTCCAAATTTACGCCCCCATCCACTTCAATCAAGGCTTTCGAACCTGTCCGTTCAATCAAGGCACGCAATTCGCGTACTTTCTCTACTGAATGTTCTATGAACTTCTGTCCGCCGAATCCCGGATTAACACTCATGACAAGCACCATATATACATCTTGGATAATATCCTGGAGCAAAGCTACCGGAGTTGCCGGATTGATTGTCACGGCAGGTTGCATTCCGGCTTCCTTGATTTGCTGAATCACGCGGTGCAAGTGCGGACAAGCTTCATAATGCACGTTCATCGTATGAGCGCCCAGTGCTTTCACTTCCGGAATAAACTTCTCCGGGTTTACAATCATCAGATGCACATCCAGCGGTTTCTTGCTCAACTTTGCAACATATTTCAGTACCGGAAAGCCGAATGATATATTAGGGACAAATACTCCGTCCATAATATCAATATGCACCCATTCCGCTTCACTGCGGTTTACCATTTCAATATCTTTCGCCAAATATCCGAAGTCAGCGGAAAGAATGGAAGGAGCGATAATTGGTTTCATAATTCTTTTATTTTAGGTTAGAAACAGTAATCTTCTATTTTATCACTTCATCTTACACCCATCTGCCAGACGGTATCCGCGAAGCAATTCATCCGTTTTCAGACGTTTTTTGCCGGGGAACTGTAATGAAAGGATAGATACAAATCCATCCGATGCAGCCACCTTAATGTATTTCTTTCCATCCGATACAATCGTTCCGACGGGCAGTTGGTGAAATTCGATAATCTTCTCGGTTTCAAAGACTTTCACGACTACAGTTTCGCCTTCAGGAGTAGTGAGTTCGCTCCAGGCAGCAGGATAAGGGGATAGTCCGCGGATAAAATCATAGACTTTCTTCACCGGTTGGTTCCAGTCAATCCGGCAGGTATCCTTGAATATTTTCGGAGCGGGACGAAGCTCACCGACAACAGTCATTTCTTCTTGGGGTATCGGTTTCACCGTATCGTTCAAGATGGCATCTACCGTTTCAACCACCAATTTACCGCCTAACAGCATCAGTTTATCATGCACCACTTCCACATTATCCGTATCCGCGATAGGCACACGGACTTGCTGGATTACTTCTCCGGTATCTATCTCATGTTTCAGGAAGAAAGTAGTAATACCCGTTTCCGTATCACCGTTAATTACTGCCCAGTTGATGGGAGCAGCCCCGCGATATTGGGGAAGCAGAGACGCATGAAGATTAAAAGTGCCCAGTCGCGGCATATTCCATACCACTTCCGGCAACATACGGAAGGCTACTACAATCTGCAAATCCGCTTTCCATTCGCGCAATGCTTCCACAAAAGCCTCATCCTTCAACTTTTCCGGTTGAAGCAATGGCAAATTCTGTTCGAGCGCGTATTGCTTGACAGGAGAATACTGTATTTTATGTCCACGTCCGGCAGGTTTATCGGGCATCGTTATCACACCCACAACGTTGTAACCACCTTCTACTAACTGTCGCAGGGCCTCCACCGCAAAATCGGGAGTACCCATATATACTATTCTTAAGTCTTCTTTTTTCATAATCACCTTATTATCTGCATAAACACCTGGCTCCGGCACCTTGTCGGCTAATCTTCCGAGAAATGTACCAGTACTTGCCGGTATGAGTTAAATATCTTCGATTTAGAGACAAAGCCTTCATAGCGTCCTTCCTCGTCAACTACGGGAAGATTCCAGGCTTTGGTGCCGTCAAATGTCTGCATTACCTGTTCCATCCCGTCTGTATTGAATATCTTGGCGGGAGCAGATACCATTAACTTGTTAACAGTGAAACGATGGTAAAGTTCCTGACGGAACATGATGTTGCGGATATCGTCAAGCAGGACAATTCCCAACAGTTCACCCGTTTTCTTGTCTGTTACAGGGAATACGTTTCGGTGGGAAGCAGCGATGGCTTTTACCAATTCGCCCAAGTCCATTTCGGGATGCACGGCAACAAAGTCCTTTTCCACCACATTCTCCATTTTCATCAATGTCAGCACTGCTTTATCTTTGTGATGAGTAAGCAGTTGTCCCCTCTTTGCCAGACGCATGGAGTAGATACTATGAGGCTCGAACGCGATAATCGTCAGATACGAACTTACAGAGACAATCATCAACGGAAGGAACAGGTCATATCCGCCTGTCAGTTCGGCAATCAGGAACACTCCTGTCAATGGGGCATGCATGACTCCACTCATGACTCCCGCCATTCCCATCAAAGCGAAATTCTTTTCGGGCAGATAAGCCGAGAACGCAAAATCATTGCTGAAATGTGAGAATACAAATCCGGCAATACAGCCCAGATAAAGCGAAGGAGCAAAGATACCGCCACAACCACCGCCACCGTTCGTTGCGCTGGACGCAAATACTTTCAGCAGGATAATCAACATCAGATATACCAGCAGCAGGTTGCCATAGCCATAGAACATGGAGTTGTTCATGACCGTATCCCACTCCGCGGCAGATGTACCGTTCAGCAGAAGATTAATCGTATCGTATCCTTCACCGTAGAGAGGCGGGAAAAGGAAAATCAATACGCTCAGCATCACACCACCGAAAGCCAGTTTCTTATAGGGGTTCTTGAGTTTTCCGAAAACACCTTCCACTGAATTCATGGCGCGTGTGAAGTAGAGAGAAATCAGTCCGCAGAAGATACCTAACAGGATAACGAAAGGAATACGCTCCAATTCGAACGCCTGGTCGAGATGGAACTTGAACATGGCTTCCGTACCGGTAACAATGTACGAAACGGTAGCCGCTGTCACTGCCGAAATCAGCAAAGGAAGCAGAGAAGACATGGTCAAGTCAATCATCAGCACTTCCAATGTAAAGACCAGTCCGGCAATCGGTGCTTTAAAGATACCGGCAATGGCACCTGCCGCCCCACAGCCGACGAGCAACATCAACGTTCGGTGCTCCATCTTGAATACGCTTCCCAAATTGGAACCGATAGCCGAACCCGTCAGAACAATCGGTGCCTCTGCTCCTACCGAACCACCAAAACCGATGGTTATCGCACTGGCGATGGTAGATGACCAAATGTTATGCCGCTTGATACGACCTTGCCGACGGGAAATAGCATACAAGATTTTGGTGACCCCATGACTGATGTCATCTTTAACGATGTTGCGCACAAACCAGCCCGCCAGGAAAATTCCGACAACCGGATATACCAAATACAGGTAGTTGGCTTCCGTTACATTAAAATTATCAGTCAAGAAATTCTGTATCTGATGGATAAAGAACTTCAATATCAAAGCTGCAAACGCTGTGAAGATTCCGACCAGGAAACTTAATATCAGGATAAATTGCTTTTCCTTTATATTAGCTTCCCGCCACTTGATGCAACGCTGTAATAAACTCTGTTTTTCCTCTTTCATTATTCGCGAATTATCTTAATCACTCCACCTTTGTCCAACTTAATAATACTTGATGGTTTCGGCCGGCTCATATCATCCTGACGGAAGCCGACGATATAATCTACTGCCGATTTGATTTCATCACTGATTTCGCTGAAATTGGCAGCACCGGGTTGCCCGCTCACATTCGCCGATGTAGAAACAATCGCTTTGCGGAATTGCTGGCAAAGACGTCTTGAGAATTCCTCGTTTGTGACGCGTATGCCCACGCTTCCGTCTTCCGCCAACAGATTCGGAGCCAAATTACGTGCCCCAGAATAGATTATCGTCAACGGCTTGTCGGCAACTTCAATCAAGTCCCATGCCACATCCGGCACATCTTGTACATAAAAATCCACTTTTACAGAAGTATCTACCAGTACCAGCATAGCCTTGCTATCAGCACGTTTCTTAATCTCATATACACGGCGTACAGCCTCTTCGTTAGTCGCATCGCAGCCTATACCCCAAACGGTATCGGTAGGATAGAGAATCACTCCTCCTTCATTCATCACCTGACAGGCTTTTTTAATATCTTCTATCATTTCTTGATTAATTTCTGTTGAGAATAACACGCAAAAGTAGTATTTTTGCGCCGAATTCAAAAAGATTAAGTGAAAACAATGGAAGAAATCGTATTTCACCACACGCTGCCTATTCAGTTGCGCTTCAATGACGTAGACAAATTCGGTCATGTCAACAACACTGTTTATTTCTCTTTTTACGATTTAGGAAAGACTGAATACTTCGCTTCAGTATGTCCGGGAGTGGATTGGGAGAAGATTGGCATCGTTGTCGTTCATATCGAAGCGGATTTCGTAAAGCAGATTTTTGCTTCAGACCATATTGCTGTGCAGACGGCTGTCTCTAAGATAGGCACTAAAAGTTTTCATCTGATTCAACGGGTAATTGATACGGAAACAAACGAGATTAAATGTGTCTGCAAGTCTATCATGGTGACTTTCGACCTGGAGAAACATGAATCCATGCCACTGACTAAGGAATGGATAGAGGCGATATGTAAGTATGAAGGGCGGGATTTGCAGAAAGCAGAGAAATAATGAATAAAATAAAGCCAACTCTCCCTATGGAATCGCTGGCTCTATTTTTTATATTAGGTTAATTATTCTCTGCCAAAGCCATAAAGCAACCTACTGCTTACTGTTAAATAACTTCCGCAAAACATTAGCCATATCTGTATTGTCTCTCCTGCCCGAATAAAGAACAGCTTGCTTTCCTATTGCATACAATGGCACAGGCGCTCCCGTATGAGTTTTAGTTGTCCATCCCAATGACGCCTTCTTATCCAACAAGGCAATAGCAGCCACCGCTAAAGGTTCATCTTTCGCGTAAAGGCTGACCACATCTTTCGACTTCTTCTTCAAGAAAGACTCTTCGTAGCAAACCAATAATTCAAGTTCTTCACGCGGGGTAATCTTAATTTGCTCCCAAAAGCCCAGGTTCTTTTTCAGAAACGCTTTCATGTCTTCCCACGAAGGAATCATCTTTCCGCTTTTCATTTCACGCATAGCAGCAGTCAAGACTTCTTGTGAACACTTCTGGTATTGGAGCAAGTCAATATTCAGGTTCATATCGGAGTTGCCCAGTCCAAGACCGCCCGTTTCGTGGTCGGCAGTCACTAATATCAATGTCTCGTTCGGATGCTTTTTGTAGAAATCATAAGCCAAGCGGATACATTGGTCGAAATCAATGGTTTCCTTCACAACAGCGCCACCGTCGTGGGCATGGGCCGCCCAATCTATTTTTCCGCCTTCTACCATCATAAAGAAACCCTTCTTCGCAGTTTCCTGAAAATTAGCAAGGCAGGCTTTTGTCAAGTCAGGCAAACTCAAGTCTTTGGCGGAACGGTCCATCGCATATTTCAGGCTTTTGCTCACTGTGTCGGTTGGGAAAAGGAGAATTTTATCCTTTGCAGTAGCACGGTTATAAGCGTCCATTCCACGAAACATCGTATAGCCTTTCTGATTGAACAAGTCGTAAAGGCAAGGCGCCGAAAGGTTCCGCTTGCTGCGAGGTTCGAGCAATCCCGCCCCACCGAAAAAATCGAAACCGGAATTGGCAGCATCCACTCCTATTTCGTAATACATAGAGCGGTCGGGCTGTGAAGCATAGAATCCACCGGGGGTAGCGTGGTCGATAGAGGCAGAAGTGATTATTCCTATTTTATAACCTTTATCTTTCAGTTGGCGTGCCAGGGATTTTAACCCGTGATTCTTTTCCGCATCCATTCCGATTACATAGTTCGTCGTTTTTTCTCCGGTAGCCAAAGCGGTAGCCGCGGCGGATGAACAAGTTATCAGGTGAGAAGCCGAGCGTGTGCATACCTGAGTCATCACAGGGAAAGTGGGGAATAACAGTGAGCGTTCGCCCGTATCTGTTCCTACTTTCTCCGCATAAATTTGAGTTGCTTCCACATGGTTGAATCCCATGCCGTCACCAATAAACAAGAAGATATATTTGGGGACTTGTGCTCCGTTTACAACGACACTGCACAATAATAATAGCCCCAACAGGGACAATCTTAAAAGTTTCTTCATTTCATTTTCCATTTTATTCGCAGCTTCAAGCCGTGCGATAGCTGATAAACAATAAGGTTATTCATAAACATAAATGATGTTGGGCACTCCGCGTTCTCCGGCGTGGTCGAAACGTTTATTATCACAAGGATAATTGACAACGCCATTATCTGGTGCTCCCGACAGCCATAATGTTGTGGAACCGCCACCGTCCAGATTCAACGCATCCTTACCGCCTAATATCCGAAGCAAGTGTGCCAGTTCGGGGATATTCACCCCTTCGGCACGCCCCGGGAAACGTCCGTTCACCGTGACAAGCAGTATTTTTCCGTCCTTCGTCATGCAAACAGCACTACGGGGATGCTTGGTCCGGACAAAGTCCCTTCCACACAAGCTCCAGTCGCATACCCGACCGTCCTTTAATAATAACGGTCCGGATGCCAATATTGTACCCATCTTTCGCTTATATTTTTTTTCTATCTGTCTGTTCCAGGGAATCAGCTTCATCTTTCCCTTCCGTTCGTAAACGGCTCCCGTGACACGTAGTTTAAACTCGTTTATCGTTGTCGTATCAATCACTTGCCTGTCTGTTTTCAGGAAACAGACAGAATTCCCATGCTTCATATCAAAATAAGAACCATTGATTGCCGCAAGCGCATGATGTTCGGAAGCTATCCGGCTTGTCTTTTTCATACCGTCCGATAGGGCAATGCCCGCTTTCATCCCTTTGCCGGGGTCAATCTCTATCAGGTTGATAACTTGGGGGCACTGATAAAGCTGAGGTATAGACGCACTCTTGTGGATAATTCCCTTTTGAGCATGTATTATCTCCCATTGTACGGAAACGATTGCCAAAGAATCTGATGCGGTCTGCCCTTTCAATGTTCCGACGGAACAGAGAGCTAAGACAAGGATAACGAAGTATTTTCTCATTGTAAATAGACAGATAAATGTGTTAAGTTAATAAATTCATCAAGTTATCTTATTCAGTAAGACTATTCCCTTGCAATATCCACGCAGCTTTCCGGGTTGCATATTGCGACCATGCCTTGATATCCGCAGGTATCTGTCCACTCAACTGATTATCATTCACTCTGAATATACCACTCGAACCACTCTTCTCGATTACCGTTCCATATCCGTAAGGGATACTTCCACTGAATCCGTTGGTATAAATCATAAACTCTTTCAGGCTCTTCCAAGTGGTCGGTTTATTGTTTCCGTCTAACGGAATAACCGGAAGCGGCCCGCTCAAATTATTACAATATGCCTTTATTGTCACCATACCGGGGATATTTATCAACATATCCAGATTGCCGGTAAACGTGTTGTTAAATCCGGCCGGAGTGGAAGTTGGATGATTTGAGATGTTAAAGCTAGTCAATAATTCACATTCTCCCAAAGATTCCGGCAAGTTTCCGCTTGCAGCAGATTCTATTATCCATAAAGTGGTCAACTGGGACAGTTGTCCTATTTCCTCGGGAATACCTGCTAACTTCTGATGTTTGAACTTTATGCTTCTCAGTTCCGACAAGTTGCATAAGGGGATAATATCTCCTTCGATATTATTCGGGGACTGAATATCAATCTCAACCACCCTCTTATTCTCAAACTTCAATCCGAACCAGTTTGTCGGGTTAGTTTCCAGTGGAGCGTCAAAGTTCCATTTCTTCGTCCAATTATCTCCGTTCGCACTTTCGTAAAACATTCGCAGATAATCAATGTCCCCCAAGGGTTTCTTATCCTGCGTTATCGTCAGTACGTCGGTAATCCCATTCGAACCTTTCAAGTACAATGAGGCGGTACGTCCCTCGTCTATATCCATATAAGGGTCAATCACCAATTTCAGTTCCGAATCATTGATGACGCCCGGAGTAATTGCCGCCCCGTCGGTAACGTGTATCCAGTCGCATCCTTCGGACAGTTCGTATGTGTAAGTAACCATTGTCGAAAAAGGTATCACCTCTTCCGCACTACCTTCCGCTCCTACTTTCACCGCACGTTTCTTTAAAGCGATACCCACTCCTTCCTGTACCACTCTCAGCTTTGTTTCGGCACCTTCGATAATCCAGCCTGCAATTTCCGCTTCGCGGGGAGCTACATTCGCATTCTTGGATACCGATATTCTGAAACTTCCCGTACCCATCCCGTTCGATGAAAGCAAGTCAATCCAAGTGGCGGAAGTCTTCACACGCCAAGGCAGATTGGATTCGATATCCACCGTATATTCCTTTTCTTCCAACGGAAGATTCAGCGTTCCGTCCACAAACTTCAAATCCGGTTCGGGCATTGTGCGTCCCGTATCATCCGTAAAGTCCTGACAGCTTGCCATACCCATCAGCAAGGACAGGCAACAGATGATTCCCCATAGACCTTGCCGGCAACTATACATTCTATTATTTCGTATCATAATGATTCAACTATTAAGATTCAAACTATTAATTATCAGTCACCACCAACAGCCCGTTGGCAACCGCTCTTTCGACACCGCCATTATCATAAGGCCAATTGCGGATAGCAAAACGGTTCTCTTCAAATCCCGCCTTCGAGCGGATAATGAACGTAGACGAACCGCCGCCATCCAGATTGATAGCATCCTTCGCTCCCAATGCTTTCATGACAACTCCCATTTCAGCATACCTCATGCCATTGGAGTACCAAAAGTTACGTCCGTCGGCAACCAAAATATAAACGACATTATTGTCCGTCACGCCGATAGCCGTCCGGGGTTCCAGCGCCGTCGATGTCTGAGGAAGCACATTCCCGTTCGTCATCAAACGCACGCGACCGCCCACCGCTTCCTGAATCTCATCCTTATAAGTATCATATTCGTCATACGAGCCAATCACCGCCTTCTTACCCTTCGTGACGGCAAAGAAAGTACATACATTATCGGTCATCGTATTCTTCAGACATACCCCGTTCCGGTAGTAAATGCCTTGCGGTGTTCCGTCCGTAGCAAAGAAATCACCATTCACGGCAGCCAGAACACGGCTGCCCTGTTTGTCGTGTGCCAATGCCTGCAACGTCATTTGTTGTTTCGTCTTGAGCTTACCTTCGTCTTTGGGAGACGAAGCCTTCATCGTCAGGTGCGTGTCTTTCAAATCGACTTCCAGGACAAACATCTTTACCGCTATACCTGTGGCAGAAAGGATTTCCATCTCCAAAGCCTTTACACCCGGAGCCAACATGTAAGTAGTGTCCGAGAAATATTGTCCGACGTATCCGTCACTTCCGGCAATTATCTTCTGTCCCAACTCCGTTTTCGCGCCCTCGGTGGAATAGACGGTCAGGTCTTCATCATTATTGCATCCCGTCCATAGCAGACAACCCAAAAGAAGAAGAGCGGAATCATATATCAGTTTTTTCATCATTTTGTCTCTTTAATAAGTATAAATACAATCATTATCAATATCCGGGATTCGGCTCCAGGTTCGGATTCGAAATCATTTCCTTGCCCGGTATAGGCAATACCAACTGATAATCTTTCAGTCCGAGCATTGTCTTTGCCTTATTCGTACGTATGAGGTCATAATATCTGAAACCTTCGGCAAGCAGTTCTTTCCGGCGTTCGTCCAGGATATATTCTATAAATTCGTCTTCATCCTTCGGATTTACGGCATCCAGCCCGCGTTCTTTCCGCAAGTCGTTCAGCCGTCCCAGACCTTTGGAGAGTCCTTGCGCTTCCGCACTTATCAGGTACATTTCAGCCAGACGGCTCATCACCACCGGGTCAGTACCGGTTTGTCCGCTCGGATATTTATTGATACAAGGTTCGGCACCTACATTGATAATGGAAACTTCTTTCCGTTTATCCTTGTCGTCATACATATTCATCACGTCGTTCGTGGGACGATACACATAGCTGCCGTGATTGGGATGAGCATATGTATAGAATAAGGTGGAAATGGTGATATTCGATTCTTCCGCCAGACATTGGAAGGAAAAGATAACTTCCGTATTGGTCTTTCCACGGAATATCTTGTCGAAGCTATCCAGTTTGTATTTTCCATCCTTTATCAGACCTTCCGCCAGTGCAGCCGCTTCCGTCTTTTTACCACGTTCGAGCATCACACGGGCTTTCAGTGCAAGGGCGGCATCGCGGGATACATAGTAACAACTGGAAGAAGTCCCCAGAAAAGCAAGGGCTGTTTCGAGTTCTTCCTCAATAAATGCCCACACCGCTTCTTCCGAATCACGGAAAGGCTTGTCCATCGTATTCACTCTTTGGATAGGCACACCACCCCAGCGTGTCACCAGTGAATGATAGATATATGCCCTGAAATAATGCGCTTCTCCGATAATCAGATTCCGCAGGTCGGATTCAGGAAGGTCTTCTACGATGGAGATAACATTATTCACTTGATATAAAGCATTGTAATAGCCGTTCCAACTGTTGGCTACGATTGAATTCAGTGAGGAAAGTACAGAGTTTATCAAGTCCCGTGCATTCCCTGTACTTTGAGTCAAGTCTCCGCCCAATATATCGAATGTAATATATGACTCACGCGCCGGAGAGTTCTGTACCTTATTGTACATTCCCATGCGTAAAGCCGATAAGTCTTTGGGCGTCACACTTCCCGGCGATACGGCGGAGTGGGATTCGATATCAAGCATGCCACTGCATGAAGCCAGCAACAGGCATCCCAGAAATATAGTAATAATCTTTTTCATCATTGTGAGCGTTTATGATTAGAAACTAAGGTTTATTCCGAAATTGACCGAACGGGAAGGCGGGACTCCATACAAATCGACGCCAAAGTACTGCGGGTCCATGTTCTTACTCACTTCAGGGTCCCAGCCGGAGTATTTGGAGAACAGCAACAGGTTATCCCCTTGCACATAGAGACGCAGACCTTTCAATCGAATCTTTTGTAACATTACTTGCGGGAATGTATAACTGAATGTAAGAGAACGCAAGCGGATGAAAGAGCCGTCTTCAAGGAAACGGGTGGAGTTCTTGCTGTTATGCCCACACAGCGTATTGACCGCACGCGGATATTTATCAGAACTTCCCGGAGCCGTCCAACGATTCTTGGCAACATCTTCCGTAATAGCCATGCGGTATCCGGGACGGGTAGCGGTCACCGCCCATTCGGCATACACATCATTTCCGTACATATACGTAAAGAACACATCCAACTGGAAACCTTTGTATTTGAAAGTATTGTTCCATCCGCCGAAGAAATCGGGATTGGAAGAACCGGTCAATACACGGTCGTTGTCATTGATAATGCCATTATTATCTGCGTCATGATATTTCACGTCACCGGCACGTACACCCAGGTCGTACAACGGTTGCGGCACTTCACCGTCATATTGGTAGAGCCCGTCCATCTGGAACAGGTAGAAAGCTCCCAGTTCCTCACCTACTTTCAAGGCGCGGTTAGCACCTATCGGAAGTAAGTCGTCTCCCAGCAGTTTAGTCAATTTGTTTTTGTTGTGGGAGATGTTGAAAGAGGAAGTCCAGTTGACTTTCCCTATATTCAGATGTCCGTTGATGGAAAACTCCACACCATAGTTCCGCATCGAGCCGATATTGCTGATGATACTGGTGAAACCGCTTGTTCCATGCAAGGGCATTGAATAAAGCAGGTTGTTCGTATTCTTCAGATAAATATCGGCTATCATATTCAGTTTGCCGTTCCAGAAGCCCAGGTCGAAGCCGAAGTCATACTGGTCGGCAGTTTCCCATGTCAGTTTGTTGTTTCCCATGCTGGTGACAGCCATACCGCTATTATTGCCGTAGTTGATACCGCCGGACATTAACGGTTGCCAAGCATAATTGCCGATTCCATCTTGATTTCCGGTCTTACCATAACTCAGGCGGAACTTCAAGTCTGTCTGAGGGAATTTCCAGAAAGATTCTTTCGAAACATTCCAACCTAAAGAGACAGAGGGGAAATATCCGTAACGGTCGGAAGGGGCAAAACGGGATGAACCGTCCGAACGCATGGTCACATTCAGAATGTAACGGTCTAAATAAGACAGGTTGATACGTCCGAAGTAGGACTCCATGGCAAACTCGGAGATGCCGCCCGAAGCGTTATAGATTTCGGAAGCCGTGCCGACCGTATCGAATACCGGAGACGGAAAACCGCGTCCGTCGATGGAAGATGTACGGGTGGACATCTTCTGGAAAGAATGTCCTAGCATCAAACCCGCTTCAAAATCACCGAACTTATCATTATAGTTGAATACATTCTCTATCAATAAGTTCTTCACCAAGCGGTTATACTCCACAATACGTCCGCCGCCTGCTCCATAAGGATGATTCTCATTGTAGTACACATAGTCATATGTATATCCGATGTCGGTGCTGACAGAGTTCTTCAGACTGAACTTCTTATATTTTAAGTCGGCATTGAACGTTCCTAAATAACGGTAGGTATCAATATAGGATACTTCTTCATTCAGAATCTGAAGCGGGTTATGACGTGCCAGTTCATCAGTTCCACCTAAATAATAGTCTCCGTTCGGCTTGTAAGGGCGGTCGAAAGGACGCTGTTCAACGGCACGGGCTACGATGGTAGAACCGATATTGGCTCCCGGAACACGGTTGTTTTTCAGATAATTACCGCTAACATTAGCACCGACTTCCAACCACGAAGCCATTTCATGGCTAATCTTCGCTTTCAGATTAATTTTGGTTATATCATTAGTCTTAATAATACCTTCCTGATAATTGTAATTGGCTCCGACATAGAATTTAGTTTTTTTGCTTCCACCGGAAAAGGAGAGGTCTACATTGTAAGAATGTCCCACTTGAGTAATCAAATCCAGCCAATCCGTATCGGGCATTCCCTGGAATGGGTTGGAGATAGGTACTACATATCCCGCCGAACCTACGGTATAGCCATTCTGACGATTATAACGTTCGACTCCGTCGTTGTAGGTTTCCACATACAAGTCGGAATCCGCATATTTGATGCGTCCTTTATTGGCAAATTTGGAGATTCCCGTACTGACATTCAAACGAATATCCGAACGGCCTTCCTTACCGGATTTGGTTGTAATCACCACCACGCCATTCGTTGCCCGCGAACCGTAGATAGCTGCCGAAGCGGCATCTTTCAATACTTCAATAGATTCGATGTCCGTCAGATTCAACACTGCCATCGAACTCAAATCTTCCCCCATATTGAATAAGGAAGCGTTACTGTTAAGGATGGGAATTCCGTCCACCACGTACAGAGGTTCGTTGCTGGCACTCAAAGAGGCCGCACCGCGGATACTCATTCGTTCGGAACTTCCCAAATTGCCGGAGCCGGTCGATACCGTAACACCCGCCACTCGTCCTTGTAGTAATTCACTCGGAGTCAACACCGGACGCATATTCGATTCGCTGGGCTTAAAAGAACTGATTGCATTAGTCACCAACGCCTTGCGTTGTGTACCATATCCTACAACCACCACTTCATTAAGTGCTTTTGAATCTTCGCCCAAGGTCACATTGATAGTCTGCTGTGCTTTCACCGGATATTCCATACTCTTATATCCGAGGAATGAAAAGACCAAGGTAGCATTATCGGGAACTTCAAGGCTATACTTACCATTTATATCGGTGATTGTGCCGATGGTAGTACCCTTAACCGACACATTGCATCCTACGATGGCTTCGCCCGAATATTCCTTCACCAGACCGGTTATTCTTTTCTTGTGTTGCACAGGACTTAGTGCTTCAACTTGTTTTTTCGTAAGGATGATGTGTTTTCCTTCCATTGTATAGGAGAACTCCGTACCCTTCAGCGCATCCACCAGCAGACTTGCCACTGTCCCATTCTGAGTGGAAATAGACACTTTCCGTTTCAGACTAACCTCGTGTTCATTATAGATAAACAAATAGTCTGTTTGTTTTTCAATCTGCCTAATGATTTCGGCGAATGTTGCGGTTCCTTTATTCATCGTAACTTTTTGATTCTGAGAATAGCCGTTCAGGGCATACGTCTCAAAAATGATGAATAACAGGAAAAAGACAGTTAACCTCATAATTCTTAAAATTTGAGTACAGTGTGTTTTTCTATGGACAATACGCCCATACCAAAGATTATTTTTCATATCTTTGCCTAGAGTTATTAAGTTAATACATAAAGATTTGGAATGAAAGTCGAGTCTTTTTTATTGACTTCTCACATATCGGTAAATGTTGCAGCATTTACCGATATTTTCGTTCTAAACAGACAGGTGCTCTTGTTTTCATGTTTTTCATTTTAGGGTTCATACTTCTTTATTAATAGATGATAATCTGATTCTTCTCATCATCCTGTATATAGTTAAATTTAACGTACTTCTGTAATACCTTCATCACGTGTTCGATACCTTCTTTCTGCCGGAACTTACCTGTACACGGACGGGAAGCTATCTCTTGATTATTGTTGATAATCTGCACTTCATAATATTGCTCCAATTTCTTGAATACCGTTGCCAAAGGTTCATTCTTAAAGGAATAGATTCCCATCCGCCAGAGGAAGTCGTTGTCCGAAGTGAATGTCTCTTTATAAAGTTTACCGTCTCTCGCTTCTACTTTCTCATGCGGTTTCAGCACTATTTCGTTTTGCGTATCCGGCTGGTAGACGGTTACTTTTCCTTCTATCAGAGACGTTTCGAACATGCCGGAATTCGGATAAGCGGATACGTTGAAGGTGGTTCCCAATACCCGGATATCATATTTCTCCGTTTCAACAATGAAAGGGTGTTTCTCGTCGTGCGCCACTTCAAAGTATCCTTCTCCTTCCAAAGTCACCTTTCTGTTTGTAGAGTGGAAGCCGTTGGCGGGGTATTTCAATGTGGAGTTGGAGTTCAACCAAACTGTTGTCCCGTCAGCCAATATCAGATTGGCACGCTGTCCCGCCGGAACGGTCACTGTCTGCACAGCGGTAGAATGTTCCAACCGGTAGTCCTGATATTCCTTATGGATGATAAAAGCGAGCATAGCAACTACCGCGGCTATCTTCATTGACGTCCAGAGATATCTCATTACAAGCTTCTTCTTTTCCGTATTCTTCGTATTCTGTCCGTCAACGTTTCCGTTCCAAAGAGTTGCGTTATAAATGCGATGTAACTGCATCAGTTGTTCACGATGTTCTTCGCTCTCCTTCATCCAGCGTATCACTTCCTTCTTTTCTTCGGGAAGTACGTCACCGGCAATATATTTATTAAGTAGTTTTATGTCCATATAGCGTTCTATTATCCAAAGCATTTATCCGCCTTGTACATAATAGACACACCAGAAAAGAAGCTCACTAGTCGAAAAGATGAAAAAGTGAGTTTTTCTTCAATCAACAGGTTATTAATGCTTAGGACAGTACTTCTTCACTCCTTATCTATTAATAGAAAAGTCACTGTCTATTAGGTATAAACTTCCTCTTATCTAAGAGTAAAGTTGCATTTGCCTAATTACAAACTATAAATGCAATCTTTGATTATAAAGACAAAGGTTGCATTTTTATAATCAAAGATTGCATTTATAAAAACAGAACTTGCGTTTATAGTTTGAAGGTAATCAAAAAGAAGTTTGCAACTAATGAAATACAAGTTTAGACTTAATACAAAAGAAGTTATCTATTAATAGATTGGGAATAAAGCAGTACTTTATTAAATGAAGAAGAGATAAAGATAATCTTTCAGATTAACACGCAAGGCTTTCAGAGCCTTACCGATATGATAATCGACACCTTTGACGCTGATATTCAACGTATCGGCTATTTCTTTTATAGATTTGTTCTCATAGCGGCTCATTCTGAAAACATTCCGGGTTTGTAGCGGCAATGTATCCAATGTCCGGTTGACAATCCGGTTAATCTCTTCCGAGAAAATATCCGTCGGATTGCAGGCGTCCAAAGAAGAGATGCGGAAGTCAAGCTCATAAAGTTCGTCATTCAGGATATTCTCACGAGCTTCCATCCGCAAGTGCTCATTCCGCAGATGATTCAACGACTGGTTCTTTACTACGGTCATCAAGAAAGCACGGACATTATCCACTTCTTCCGTCTTCATCGTAGTCCATAAAGTAATCATCGCCTCAGAAGCTATATCTTTCGAAAGCATTTCATCATGGAGATAGGATTTGGCAAATAGGAAGCAACGTTGATAATACTCTGAATAGATATTATCAAATGTCATATTGGAGTCTGTGACGTTGCGCGGCTTTCTCATTTATCAGATTCTTATTGGTGGAGCAAAGATAAACCAAAAAAGTTATCTTCCAAAAATCAGCTATAAAAACTAAAAGATACCCCATATCAAACTTCCGGTTTTCCACTGTCCATGAAATATTTTCGTCATATCTACTTCCACTTCCGGTTTTTTTCGTACTTTTACCCCTCGTTGGGAAGAAGTGCCTTTCGCAACCCTTGAGAACAGAAAAAGAAAAAACAATATATAAAATGAATCACAAATGGAATTATCGACCCATTACACCCGAACAGGCAGAGACAAGCCAGACATTGGCCCAGGAATTAGGGATTAGCCCGATACTTGGACAACTTTTGGTACAGCGGGGAATAACGAAGGCAACGGATGCCAAGAAGTTTTTCCGCCCGCAATTGCCCGACTTGCACAACCCGTTCCTGATGAAGGATATGGATATTGCAGTAGAACGTCTGAACAAGGCGATGGGAAAGAAAGAACGTATTCTAATTTATGGAGATTATGACGTAGACGGTACTACCGCCGTAGCACTGGTCTACAAGTTTATTCAACAGTTCTATTCGAACCTTGATTATTACATACCCGACCGCTACGACGAAGGGTATGGCATTTCTAAAAAAGGAGTAGACTATGCCGCCGAAACCGGTGTAGGACTGATTATCGTACTCGACTGCGGAATAAAGGCAGTAGAGGAAATCACGTATGCCAAGGAGAAAGGCATTGATTTTATCATCTGTGACCATCATGTGCCGGATGACATCCTGCCGCCTGCCGTAGCTATCCTGAATGCCAAGCGTCTGGATAATACGTATCCGTACACGCATCTTTCGGGCTGTGGCGTAGGTTTCAAATTCATGCAGGCATTCGCTATCAGCAACGGTATCGAGTTTCATCATCTGATTCCATTGCTCGACATCGTAGCGGTAAGTATCGCGTCGGACATCGTTCCGATTATGGGTGAAAACCGTATTCTGGCTTTTCATGGGCTGAAGCAGTTGAACAGTAATCCGAGTATCGGGATGAAAGCCATTATCGACGTATGTGGACTTTCCGAAAAAGAAATCACTGTCAGCGACATTGTGTTCAAAATCGGGCCGCGCATCAATGCGTCGGGACGTATCCAGAACGGAAAAGAAGCGGTGGACTTGTTGACGGAAAAAGACTTCTCGGCTGCGCTTGAGAAAGCCGGACAAATCAATCAGTATAACGAGACACGGAAAGACCTCGATAAAAGCATGACGGAAGAGGCGAACAAAATCGTCGCCAACCTGGACGGGTTAGCCGACCGCCGCTCTATCGTGCTTTATAACGAAGAGTGGCACAAAGGGGTGATTGGTATCGTAGCTTCCCGCCTGACGGAAGTTTACTATCGTCCTGCCGTAGTACTGACCCGGACGGATGATATGGCAACTGGTTCCGCACGCTCTGTTTCCGGTTTTGATGTATACAAGGCTATTGAACATTGCCGTGACCTGCTGGAGAATTTTGGCGGACATACCTATGCTGCCGGATTGTCCATGAAAGTAGAAAACGTGGAAGCTTTCACCAAACGGTTCGAAGAATACGTCTCGCAGCACATCCTGCCGGAGCAAACCAGTGCCGTTATTGATATTGACGCCGAGATTGACTTCAGGGATATTTCTCCCAAGTTCTTCAATGACTTGAAAAAGTTTAATCCGTACGGCCCCGATAACATAAAGCCCATTTTCTGTACGCATCATGTCTATGATTATGGGACAAGTAAAGTGGTGGGACGCGACCAGGAACATATCAAACTGGAACTGGTTGACAATAAATCGAACAATGTGATGAATGGTATCGCATTCGGGCAAAGTTCGCACGTACGATATATCAAGACCAAACGTTCGTTCGACATCTGCTACACCATTGAAGAGAATACCCACAAACGTGGTGAAGTGCAACTTCAAATCGAAGATATAAGACCGATTGAATAAGTATCAGGAGATATTAAGACAATACTGGGGATATGACTCTTTCCGCGATTTGCAGGAAGAGATCATTACTAGTATCGGCGAAGGCAAAGACACACTGGGACTGATGCCGACCGGTGGCGGCAAGTCCATCACATTTCAGGTTCCTGCCCTCGCCCAAGAGGGACTTTGCATCGTCATCACTCCTCTCATCGCCCTGATGAAAGACCAGGTGCATAACCTGCGCAAACGCGGTATCAAGGCTCTTGCCGTATATTCCGGTATGACACGGCAGGAGATTATTACCGCACTTGAGAACTGCATCTTCGGCAATTACAAATTCCTCTATATTTCTCCGGAGCGTCTGGATACGGAAATATTCCGCATCAAACTCCGTTCCATGAAAGTCTCCATGATTACAGTGGACGAGAGCCACTGTATCTCACAATGGGGATATGATTTCCGTCCTGCTTACTTGAAGATAGCGGAAATACGGGAACTTTTGCCGGGTGTTCCGGTGTTGGCACTTACCGCGACCGCCACCCCGGAAGTAGTAAAAGACATTCAAGCCCGGCTGAATTTCCATGAAGGGAATGTTTTCCGCATGAGCTTCGAGCGGAAGAACCTGGCATATATCGTCCGCAAGACGGATAACAAGACTAAAGAATTATTGCATATCTTACAAAGGATGCCGGGCAGTGCCATTATTTATGTACGCAACAGGCGACGGACTAAAGAAATCACCGAACTATTGGTAAACGAAGACATTACCGCCGATTTCTATCATGCGGGACTTGATAATGCCGTAAAAGACCTGCGGCAAAAGCGTTGGCAAAATGGTGAGGTTCGCGTAATGGTGGCGACAAACGCCTTCGGAATGGGTATTGACAAGCCGGATGTCCGAATTGTACTGCATCTCGATCTTCCCGATTCGCCCGAAGCCTATTTTCAGGAAGCCGGACGTGCGGGAAGAGACGGGGAAAAGGCTTACGCTGTCATCTTATATTCCAAATCGGACAAGACGACCCTACATAAGCGGATAGCAGATACTTTTCCCGACAAGGAATACATACTCAATGTCTACGAACATTTGCAGTATTACTATCAGATGGCGATGGGAGACGGATTCCAGTGTGTCCGCGAATTCAATATCGAAGAGTTTTGCCGGAAGTTCAAATATTTTCCGGTGCCGGTGGACAGTGCACTGAAAATACTGACTCAAGCCGGTTATCTGGAATATACGGACGAGCAAGACAATGCTTCGCGTATCCTGTTTACACTTCGCCGGGATGAGTTGTACAAGTTGCGCGAAATGGGACCGGAAACGGAAGCACTGATACAGACCATTCTCCGTTCGTACACAGGAGTGTTCACGGATTATGCTTATATCAGCGAAGCATCCCTGTCCATACGTACCGGGTTGACACGCGAGCAAATCTACAACATACTGGTGACACTGACCAAACGCCGTATCGTGGATTATATTCCTCACAAAAAGACACCTTATATTATATATACGCGCGAACGGCAGGAACTCCGTTTCGTACATATCCCGCCTTCGGTCTATGAAGAGCGCAAAGTCCGCTATGAAGCGCGCATCAAGGCAATGGAAGAGTATGTCACTTCAGACAATGTATGTCGCAGCCGGATGTTGCTCCGCTATTTCGGAGAGAAGAACGAACATAACTGCGGACAGTGTGATGTCTGCCTCAGCCGTCATGCAACAGATTCTCTATCCGAAGATTCTTTCGAGGAATTGAAACGGCAAATCACAGAGCTGCTTACTCAAAACCCGCTATCTCCAGCAGAGATAGCCAATCAAATAGCGGCGGAGAAAGAGGAAGTGGCGGAAGTCATCCATCATTTATTGGAAGAAGGTGCATTGAAGATGCAGGACGGAATAATACATATTTCAAAATAAGTTATTACATTTGCAGATAAACTCAAAAACAACATATCATGCCGAACTTTTTTAAATCTTTCTTCTCCGGAAAATCTGAAACTCCGGAAAGCGAAAAGCAAAAAAACGACCAGAAAAGATTCGAGATTTTCAAATATGACGGTCTGCGTGCACAACGCATGGGACGTCCGGATTATGCCGTAAAATGTTTCACTGAAGCTCTTGCCATCGAGGAAGAGTTCGAAACAATGGGATATCTCAGCCAACTCTACATCCAAATGGGAGACACGGAAAAAGCACGCGAACTGTTGGAGAAAATGGCTGCAATGGAACCGCACATCACCAACACTTTCCTGACATTGGCAAATGTATGCTTTGTCCTGGAAGATTATCAAGCGATGGAAGAGGCTGCCAATAAGGCGATTGCCATCGAAGAAGGAAATGCTGTAGCACATTATCTGTTGGGAAAAGCCCGTCAGGGACAGAATGACGACCTGATGACCATCGCCCATCTCACGAAAGCCATCACATTGAAGGATGATTTTATCGAAGCCCGCCTGCTGCGTGCAGAAGCTCTCCTAAAGCTGAGACAGTACAACGAAATGATGGAAGACATAGACGCCGTACTTGCCCAAAACCCGGAAGAAGAAACTGCCATACTCCTGCGTGGAAAAGTGAAAGAAGCGAACGGACAGGCCGAAGAAGCGGAAGCGGACTACCAGCTTGTTACGGAAATAAACCCTTTCAACGAACAGGCATATCTTTATCTGGGCCAACTTTATATCAACCAAAAGAAACTGACGGAAGCCATCGCCCTGTTTGATGAGGCTATCGAACTGAATCCTAATTTCGCGGAAGCCTACAAGGAGCGCGGACGTGCCAAACTGTTGAATGGAGATAAAGACGGCTCCGTGGAAGACATGAAGAAGTCACTGGAACTGAATCCGAAAGAAGAGGCCGGGCTGAACGGAGAATTCAAGAACCTTGGAGCGAAAACGGAAGCACTGCCGGGTATCTTCTAAGTGTCCTTTTTATATATTTTAGGCAAGAAAACAAAAAAAGTATCGCTTTTTGTTTGCGTTTAACAGAAAAGTATTACTTTTGTCCCCAGAATTAAAAACCAAAGCAAAAAACAAAGACTCGTATGAGATCATTTACTTATGCATATTACTTCTTTTTTTACTTTTACTTTAGCAACAAAGTAGAGCGGGAGTTTGTATGTATCAAGTGACAGTGATGCTTAAGGACTGAATAGAGAAATCAATCATATGAATCCCGCTCCAATATGGACGCGGGATTTTTTTTATATAAACCATTTAGAACAATGAAAAAGATAGCAATTCAAGGAACACTCGGCTCATATCATGATATCGCCGCACACAAGTACTTCGAGGGAGAAGAAATAGAGTTAATCTGTTGTGCCAGCTTCGAAGACGTGTTTACTTCGATACGTAAGGACAGCCAGGTTATCGGAATGCTAGCCATCGAGAATACGATTGCAGGCAGCTTGCTGCACAACAATGAGTTGCTGAGACAAAGCGGCACGCAGATTATCGGTGAATACAAACTGCGTATCTCGCACAGCTTCGTCTGCCTGCCCGATGAAAGTTGGGAAGACCTGACGGAAGTCAACTCCCACCCTATCGCTTTGATGCAGTGCCGTGATTTCCTGAACCAGCATCCGCAACTGAAAGTGGTGGAAGGTGAAGACACGGCACGCAGCGCAGAAGCTATCAAGAACGGAAATCTGAAAGGACACGCCGCTATCTGCTCCAAAGCGGCTGCCGAACGCTATGGAATGAAAGTCCTGCAAGAAGGCATCGAAACAAATAAGCATAACTTCACCCGTTTTCTAGTCGTTGCAGACCCTTGGCAGGTGGACGAGCTTCGCCAGCATCATGCCAACGCAACCAACAAGGCGAGTATGGTATTCACTCTACCGCATACGGAAGGCAGTCTGTCACAAGTATTGTCTATCCTGTCTTTTTATAATATCAACCTGACCAAGATACAATCGCTGCCGATTATCGGACGTGAATGGGAATACCAGTTTTACGTAGACGTAGCTTTCAACGATTATCTGAGATATAAGCAATCCATTGCAGCAATCACTCCATTAACCAAAGAACTTAAATTATTAGGCGAATATGCAGAAGGAAAATCAAACGTATAAAATCGCTCCTGCCCACAGACTGGCAAGTGTAAGCGAATACTACTTCTCAAAGAAGCTGAAAGAGGTAGCACAGATGAATGCGGAAGGAAAAGACGTTATCAGTCTGGGTATCGGCAGTCCCGATATGCCGCCTTCGGAAAAGACCATCGAAACATTGTGCAACAATGCCCACGACCCAAACGGACACGGTTATCAGCCGTATGTGGGTATCCCCGAACTCCGCAAAGGTTTCGCTGCCTGGTATCAACGCTGGTACGGAGTGGAACTGAATCCGAATACGGAGATACAGCCGTTGATTGGCTCGAAAGAGGGTATTCTTCATGTCACACTGGCTTTTGTCAATCCGGGCGAACAGGTATTGGTTCCGAATCCGGGGTACCCTACTTATACTTCCTTGAGCAAGATACTCGGTGCGGAAGTCATCAATTATGATTTGAAAGAGGAAGACGGCTGGATGCCCGACTTTGAAGCACTGGAGAATATGGATTTAAGCCGCGTGAAATTGATGTGGACGAACTATCCGAATATGCCGACAGGCGCAAACGCAACTCCCGAACTGTATGAACGTCTCGTTAACTTTGCCCGCCGGAAGAATATTGTGATTGTGAATGATAATCCGTACAGCTTTATCCTGAACGAAAAGCCGATCAGTATTCTGAGTGTGCCGGGAGCCAAAGAATGTTGCATCGAATTCAATTCCATGAGCAAGAGCCACAATATGCCGGGCTGGCGTATCGGAATGTTAGCTTCGAACGCTGAATTTGTACAATGGATACTGAAAGTAAAAAGCAACATCGACAGCGGAATGTTCCGTGCCATGCAACTGGCAGCCGCAACAGCTCTGGAAGCAGAAGCAGACTGGTATGAAGGCAATAACGAAAACTACCGCAACCGTCGTCACCTCGCTGGTGAGATTATGAGAACATTGGGATGCACCTACGACGAAAAGCAAGTAGGAATGTTCCTTTGGGGGAAAATTCCCGCATCCTGCAAGGATGTAGAGGAACTGACGGAAAAAGTACTGCATGAAGCAAGAGTGTTCATCACTCCGGGATTTATTTTCGGCAGTAACGGAGCGAGATATATCCGTATCTCCCTCTGTTGCAAGGATGCAAAACTAGCAGAAGCACTGGAAAGAATCAAAAGGCTCTGACCGCCCGGGAGCAAAGATGATTACTGATAATCAAACTATATCCCACCAGAGTCGTTACAATAAACAAGTATAAAAGTAAAAACAAATAAGAATATGGAACTCGAATCAATTTTATTACCGGGCATTGAAGCTAAAAGACCGATTGTCATTGCCGGCCCGTGTAGTGCAGAGACTGAAGAACAAGTGATGGATACAGCCAAGCAATTGGCAGCTAAAGGACAAAAGATATTCCGCGCAGGAATCTGGAAACCGCGTACCAAACCGGGTGGTTTCGAAGGAGTCGGCGTAGAGGGTCTTGCCTGGCTGAAAGAGGTGAAGAAAGAAACGGGAATGTATGTTTCTACCGAAGTGGCAACAGCCAAGCACGTTTACGAATGTCTGAAGGCCGGAATTGATATTCTTTGGGTAGGTGCACGTACCACAGCCAATCCTTTCGCCGTACAGGAAATAGCTGACGCACTGAAAGGTGTTGACATCCCTGTATTGGTTAAGAATCCTGTTAATCCGGATCTTGAACTATGGATTGGAGCTTTGGAACGTATCAACAACGCAGGCTTGAAACGATTGGGTGCTATCCACCGCGGTTTCAGCAGCTACGATAAGAAGATTTACCGTAATCTTCCTCAATGGCATATTCCTATCGAACTACGCCGCCGTATCCCCGAACTGCCTATTTTCTGTGACCCGAGCCATATCGGTGGCAAACGTGAACTGGTAGCTCCGCTTTGCCAGCAAGCAATGGACTTGAACTTCGACGGTCTGATTGTAGAAAGCCACTGCAACCCGGATTGTGCTTGGAGCGATGCTTCGCAACAGGTTACTCCCGATGTACTCGACTATATCCTCAATTTGCTGGTTATCCGTACCGAAACTCAATCTACAGAAAGCCTGAGCCTGTTGCGTAAACAGATTGACGAATGTGACGACAACATCATCCAAGAACTTGCCAAGAGAATGCGTGTCGCCCGCGAAATCGGAACATTCAAGAAAGAGCACAACATCACTATACTACAAGCCGGACGCTACAATGAAATTCTCGAGAAACGCGGAATGCAGGGAGAGCAATGTGGTATGGATGCAGAGTTTATGAAGAAAATCTTCGAAGCTATCCACGAAGAATCTGTTCGTCAGCAGATGGAAATTATCAATAAGTAGTCAGATAGTTGACTACTTGCTACTAAACAAATAGGAATATGAGAATATTAATCCTTGGAGCCGGAAAAATGGGCTCCTTCTTTACTGATATTTTGAGCTTTCAACATGAGACGGCCGTGTATGACGTCAACCCGCACCAATTGCGTTTTGTCTACAACACGTATCGTTTCACTACATTAGAGGAGATTAAGGAATTCGAACCGGAACTGGTTATCAATGCCGTTACAGTAAAGTACACGTTGGATGCTTTCCGCAAAGTATTGCCCGTACTGCCCAAAGACTGTATCATTAGTGACATTGCCTCTGTAAAAACAGGACTGAAGAAGTTCTATGAAGAAAGTGGCTTCCGTTATGTTTCCAGCCACCCGATGTTTGGCCCTACTTTCGCCAGTCTCAGCAACCTGAGCAGCGAAAATGCAATCATCATCAGTGAAGGCGACCATTTGGGAAAGATATTCTTCAAAGACCTCTATCAGACGCTGAGACTGAATATCTTCGAATATACGTTTGACGAACACGACGAGACAGTGGCCTACTCACTCTCCATCCCATTCGTCTCGACTTTCGTATTCGCTGCCGTAATGAAACATCAGGAAGCTCCGGGAACTACGTTCAAGAAACATATGGCTATCGCCAAAGGTCTGCTGAGTGAGGACGACTACCTGCTTCAGGAAATCCTGTTCAATCCACGTACTCCGGGACAAGTGGCCAATATCCGTACCGAGCTGAAAAACCTTCTCGAAATCATCGAGAATAAGGACGCGGAAGGGATGAAAAAGTATCTGACGAAGATTCGGGAGAAGATTAAATAATCCGCAACCGATATAGGTAAGATTTAACCATCCCCTGCAAAAAGTTCTTTGCAGGGGATTTTTTTATGTGTACCTTTGCATTCGCAAAAACGGATTCACAGGAGAAAAGAAGAATGATAGATCAAGTTACCATCGACCGGATATTGGACGCGGCACAGATTATGGATGTCGTCTCGGACTTTGTCACCCTGCGCAAGCGCGGTGTCAACTACGTCGGCTTGTGTCCATTCCATAGTGACAAGACACCTTCTTTTTACGTTTCGCCTGCCAAAGGGCTTTGCAAATGCTTCGCCTGCGGCAAAGGTGGAAACGCAGTGCACTTTATCATGGAGCACGAGCAGATGTCTTATCCCGAAGCACTGAAATACCTTGCCAAGAAATACAATATTGAAATCAAGGAACGAGAGCTGAGCGATGAAGAGAAGTTTGTGCAGAGTGAACGCGAAAGTCTGTTTATTGTCAATAACTTCGCACGCGACTACTTTCAGAACATACTGAAAAATCATATAGACGGACGCAGCATCGGTATGGCCTACTTCCGCAACCGTGGTTTCCGGGATGATATTATCGAGAAATTCCAATTAGGATACTGTACCGACAGCCATGATGCTTTCTCCAAAGAAGCGTTACAGAAAGGATATAAGAAAGAGTATTTAGTCAAAACCGGACTTTGCTATGAGACAGACGACCACCGTTTGCGGGATCGTTTTTGGGGACGTGTCATTTTCCCTGTGCATACTCTTTCCGGCAAAGTCGTGGCTTTTGGCGGACGTGTGCTTGCCAGTGCCACCAAAGGCGTAAAAGTCAAATATGTCAACTCTCCAGAATCGGAGATTTACCATAAGAGTAACGAATTATACGGTATCTACTTCGCCAAACAGGCGATTGTGAAACAAGACCGTTGTTTTTTGGTCGAGGGCTATACGGATGTTATTTCCATGCATCAATCCGGTATAGAAAACGTGGTAGCTTCTTCGGGAACGGCTCTTACACCGGGACAAATCCGTATGATTCACCGGTTCACCAATAATATGACTGTGCTCTATGACGGTGACGCTGCAGGTATAAAAGCTTCTATCCGAGGCATTGATATGCTGCTTGAAGAAGGCATGAATATCAAAGTTTGTCTGCTGCCCGATGGCGACGACCCGGACTCTTTTGCCCGCAAACATAACTCTACGGAATTCCAAGCCTTCATATCGGAGCATGAGACGGACTTTATCCGCTTCAAGACCAACTTGCTGCTGGAAGATGCCGGAAAAGATCCTATCAAACGGGCAGAGTTGATCGGCAACTTGGTACAAAGCATCTCCGTCATACCGGAAGCGATTGTACGGGATGTCTATATCAAAGAATGTGCCCAACTATTGCATGTAGAAGACAAATTGCTGGTATCGGAAGTTGCCAAAAGACGGGAAACACAAGCGGAGAAACGGGCTGAACAGACTGAACGCGACCGCCGGATTGCCCAAAGAACGGCTTCAATGGCCCAACAAGGTCAGCAAGGCGAAGCAAATGGAAATGTCCCCATGCCTGATGGTGATGTTCCATTGCCACCGGAGGTTGCTGATGCCGGATATACAGAAACGCCTTTTCCGCCACAAGAAGATAACTATGCTTCATTTATTCCACAGGAAGGAAAAGAGGGACAAGAGTTCTATAAATTCGAACGACTGATATTGCAGGCTGTAGTCCGTCATGGTGAGAAAGTCATGTGCAACTTGACTGACGAAGAGGGTAATGAAATCCCTGTGACCGTCATAGAATATATTATCAATGACTTGAAGGAAGATGATTTGGCTTTCCATAACCCGTTGCACCGCCAAATGTTGTCGGAAGCTGCCGCACATATGCATGATCCCAATTTCATTGCAGAACGCTATTTTCTGGCGCATCCCGATCCGATTATCAGCAAACTGAGCGTGGACTTAATTAATGTACGTTATCAACTTAGCAAATATCATTCCAAGTCACAGAAGATTGTGACAGATGAAGAACGGCTTTACGAACTGGTTCCGACGCTGATGATTAACTTCAAATACGCAATCGTAACGGAAGAGTTAAAGCATATGCTCTATGCTTTACAAGACCCCGCCCTTGCCCATGATAATGAGAAGTGCAATTCGTTAATGCAACGCTATAATGAACTGAGAACAGTACAAAACATTATGGCAAAACGATTAGGGGATAGGGTTGTACTGCGATAATCCTTCCCCCGATGCCGGACACTCTCTTCCCCCGGTGCCGGACAGAAATCACGTTTCCAAGTGTCTCTCTACAAAGTTCCGTGTTGAATCAGATTCATAAACTCCTCACGTGTCTTTGCCTGATTGAAAGCGCCTGTAAAGTCTGAAGTAGTAGTAATGGAGTTTTGTTTTTCCACACCGCGCATTTGCATGCACATATGCTTTGCTTCCACTACAACCATTACTCCTAATGGATTCAATGTTTCCTGAATACATTCTTTGATTTGCAGCGTCATGCGTTCCTGCACTTGCAGACGGTGAGAGAAAATATCGACTACACGGGCAATCTTACTTAACCCGGTGATATAGCCGTTAGGGATATAAGCCACGTGCGCCTTTCCGTAGAACGGCAGCATGTGATGTTCGCAAAGAGAGAAGAAATCAATGTCCTTCACAATCACCATCTGGCTATATTCTTCCTGAAATTTAGCAGACCGAAGCACTTCGTGAGGATCCATATGATAACCCTTTGTCAGACTCAACATCGCTTTCGCCACTCGTTCGGGGGTTTTCAACAATCCTTCCCGTTCGGCATCCTCACCCAACAAAGTTATAATACTGTGATAATGACTTTTCAACTCTTCCAAATTCGGAGAGATAATTTCTTCTTTTCCTAACATGATAGATTTATAAAGGGATATTTATCTGGTCTCTTACAATAGAAACCTCTTTAAACACACCGGTAGCTTTCAACCGACGCATCATTGCGTCCGCTTCTTCAATGCTCCGGAAATCACCCACACGGCAAAGCCAACGGGGCGGAGTGAAGGAAGTATATATCGGCAATTCCGGAAAATGCTCTTTGATACGTGAAGCCACATGATAGGCATCATTCTTCGCCTGACGGGTATTATTACCCGCATACGCCTGTATCCTGTATCCGGAAGCCTTTATTACTTTATGTTCACCTGTCGCAGGACGCTCCACACCAATCAGAGCTCCAATACGGGGGTCTTGATGAATAGTCACTTTCCCCTGTCCCGGCACTGTACGTTCCAAGCTTTTGACAATGTTCTGTGCTTGTACGCCGACACCTGCCAAAACCAACAATAAAGTAAGTAAAGCTAGTTTTCTCATTATAAATAATATTAGGCACGGACCGTGAAATCCGTGCCTGAAATAAGTTTTAATTATGCGTTAAATGCATCAATGATACCTTTGAAATCAGATACTTTCAGAGCAGCACCGCCAATCAAACCACCGTCAACGTCCGGATTAGCAAACAGTTCTTTAGCGTTAGAAGGCTTGCAGCTACCACCATAAAGGATAGAAGTATTGTCTGCGATTTCTTTACCATACTTGTCAGCTACGATTGAACGGATGAAAGCGTGGATTTCCTGAGCTTGTTCAGGAGAAGCAGTTTTTCCTGTACCAATAGCCCAAACCGGCTCGTAAGCCAATACAATCTTAGAGAAGTCTTCAGCAGACAGAGAGAATACAGATTCCATCTGAGCAGCTACCACTTCATTCTGCTTGTTAGCTTCGCGTTCTTCCAATACTTCACCGATACAGAAAATCGGAGTCAGGCCGTTAGCCAAAGCCAATTTTACTTTTTCTTCGAGGATAGCAACTGTTTCGCCGTAGTAAGCACGACGTTCAGAGTGACCCAGGATGACATATTTCGCACCGGTAGAAGCAACCATCTCTGCAGAAACTTCACCTGTATATGCGCCTGATACTTTATCAGCACAGTTTTCAGCACCTACACCGATCTTAGCAGCGTCTACCAACGGAGTAACAGAAGCCAAGTGGATAAACGGAGTACAGATGATTACATCACAGTTAGGCTTTTCGTTAGCCAATGCTTCGTTCAATTCTTTAGCCAAAGCGATACCCTCTTGAAGGGTTTTGTTCATTTTCCAGTTTCCTGCAACAATGTTCTTTCTCATTTTGTTTTCTTTATTTAAAGGGTTAATAAATTTACTATTTTCTTATTTACGATTTTACTATTTAACGGATTTCCGTTCTCTGCGACGAACGACCAGGACATCCACTCCCGATACCAACAGCAATGGAATGATGAACCACAACAATACATATCCCACGGTGTGGACGTCGCTCACCATCTTCTTCTGTCCCAACGGCAGATTTTCCAGTTTGTCGGTCAGCACATATTCATCCGGTATATCCTCGTCACTCCATTTATTCAGAATCGTCCCGTTCTTTATCAACATCAATCCCGGGTTGGAGCGTACCATCGTCTTCAACGTTATATCATCCATCTGGCAAAAAGGATATTCCGCTCCGGTCTTATCCTTCCACAGTTCTATCTGTTCCTCAGGTGATGAAGTCAGGCAATAGAACTTATAACCATGTTCCACCGAGTAATCATATATTTCGTTAATCAAGTCGATATTACTGTCGTCCGCTTCTTCAATCCGATGAGCAACCAACAGGAAAGTATATCCCATATCAGTCAATACCTCTTCCGTTATATCGTCTCCCGTACGCAGGTCCATCATAGAGAAATCATGGATAGGCGGTTCATAGCCTTTTTCTTTGAGTTTGGTACGTGTGTCGACAAATGTCCACGTACTGTCCGGATAGTTATCCAGCGTAAACTCTTTCTTTTCCCCATTCTTCTCTAAGATAAAGATACTTTCATATACACTTGGTTTTGCCCCTTCGGGCATTGTCATTCCCTCCGGAATATTCTTTCCTATCTTGTAGGGGCGAAAGTCTAAAACAGGCAAACGGTCCAAGCAATAGAATGACAGGGAAAATACAAAGAAGAGTGTATATGAGGAAACCAGCCATTCCATTTTCACACTGATAAAGCGAATCAGCATCGTTCTGTAACGGAATGCTGCGATTGCTGCAAGCAACAGTATGACGTTCTTACCGAATGTTTCCCAATTCGTCAATATCCAGGCATCACCGAAACAACCGCAGTCTGAAACCGGATCGAAGATTGCAAGATACAGAGTCAACGGTGTCATGACAATCATCAGCATCAACGCCAATGAAGAGGCAAGTGTTCTCCGCGTACCAAAGAACAGGGAGATGCCGACAAAAAACTCAATGGCGGATAGCGTAATGCCCCCCAACAGAGGGAAAAATGAAGGAAACCAGGAAGCCATGCCGAATGCTGTCAGATAATCCTGTATCTTGTACTGGAAACCCAGCGGATCAACTGCCTTCACAAACCCGGAGAAAATAAACGAAGCCGCTAAAAGAAAGCGACCGGTATTTGCTACTACTCCCTGAATGATATGTAGGTTCTTATCCTTCAAATTCTATCTTTATGAGTCCGAAAACAGAGTAATTTATCATATCCATGTAATTGGCGTCGATTCCCTCGGACACCAATGTATTGCCGGACAAGCTTTCAATCTGCTTGGTACGGTATATCTTCATCAAAATCAAGTCTGTGTAAGAGCTGACACGCATACTCCGCCAAGCCTCGTCATAGTCATGATTTTTGGCAAGCATCAGTTCTAATGCTTCTTTAGTGTATTTATCATATAAAGCCATCGCTTCTTCATTACTGATATCGGCAGATTCGGCATAACCCAACTCCAACTGGATAAGTCCGATAATGCCATAGTTGACAATTGCGATAAATTCAGCACGGATTCCTTCATCAATCAAGGTCACTCCCTTAGTTTCGATACTACGGATCCGGTTGGCTTTGATAAAAATCTGGTCAGTTACAGAAGCCGGACGCAGGATACGCCACGCAGACCCGTAATCGTGCAGCTTCTTGGAAAATAAGTCACGGCACAAAGCGATGACATGTTCAAATTGTTGCTTGGTATCTTTCATCTTCTTCCAAATAGTGCGCAAAGGTAACAATAATTAAGTAAAAACAGAAAGAGGGCACTCTAAATTATATTAAAGTGCCCTCTTCCAAAGCTATTGTATTACTGTTTTATAAGCAAGCGAGTTTATGAACAACGCAAAACCTGTCCGATACGCAAAGTTGTAGTCGGCTTGATACGGTTCAATTTACAAAGTGTGCTGACTGACACTCCACGCAATTTGGCAATGCGTGATAAAGTATCTCCACTCTTCACCTTATGATAGCGGATTGCGCCATCAGCTACCTGAGTATCATGTGAGCCTGCACGTTTCACGCTTTTTGTCTTTCTGAACGTATAAGTATCGGCAACGATATCTTGTTTCGGGAAGTCGAACATATAAACCGGATTGATTGCAATTCCCAAGAAACGGGTTTCAAAATGCAGGTGCGAACCGGTAGAGCGGCCTGTATTACCACCCAAACCAATTACTTCTCCGGCTTTCACTAATTGGTTTTCTTCAACCAATTGTTTGGACAAGTGACCATATACAGTTTCCAATCCATTATCATGACGGATAACGACATATTTACCATATCCTCTACGCTCGTATTTTACGATACGCACTTTACCGTCAAAAGCTGCCACAATAGTATCCCCGATGTTCACTTTCAAATCAAGTCCATTGTGCATTCTTCTCCAACGGGGTCCGAAAGGCGAAGTAATCTTCGTGCTCGGAGTCGGCATATGGAAGCCTGTCAGGTCAATAGTGTAAGTTTCAGGGATAATAGCGTTTCCATAAGCATGTACATACTGGTTGTTCCAGTTAGGATAAAGACTTAGGGCAGGGTATTCGGACTGTTCGGTGCGGATTTGCTTTTGCAATGCCAAAGAGTCTACAGATTTTAATTTCTTGTCTATCGGTGCCTGGCGGGCAATCAGGTCTTGAGAGAAAGAGCTCAGACTAACCATAGCCGCTACGGCCACCAATCCTGTTTTAATAATGCAATTGAAATTCATTCGTTCTTTGTCAATTCATTTAATATTCGTCGTTTGCATACAGGTAGTCAAATGTCGCCTGTTTATAATCGAATATCTCTTCCGGTTTAAAAAATCTCTTTAATTCAATAGCTGCAGTCTCCGGTGAATCGGAAGCATGAACTATATTCTCTTGAAAACTCATGCTGTAATCCCCACGAATGGTTCCCGGGGCAGCCAGACGTCCATTAGTTGGTCCCGCCAACGTACGGACTGTTTGAATAGCATCCACACCTTCAAAACAGCAAACGATAACAGGAGCTGTCATCATTGAATCTTTCACACGCTGAAAGAACGGTTTGCCACTGAGGTGGGCATAATGTTCACTTAGCAATTCATCTGTCAGTCGCATCATCTTCATGCCGGCCAACCGCAATCCTTTACGTTCGAAACGATGAGTAATCTCACCAATCAGTCCCCGTTGTAGGGTACACGGTTTTAAAATGACCAGCGTTTTTTCAAGCATAATACTCGACTTTTCAAATGGTTAAACGATACATTTACTAAAAAAATTCCCCCAAAGGTAGTATTTTCCTACGAAACAACAAGGGAGTTATTAACTATTTTTCAGATGATTAGCAACAAAAGGGAAAAGAAATAAGTCTTTAAACCCCTATAAATAGGAGAGATAAGAGCCAAATATGTTATGCAACACATTTTCGCAAATAAACCGCATGTTTAACCGTTTTTCAACTAATGGCAGCCCAGTTAACATTCGTTTTCCGCAGGGATTTGAGTTGCCGCCATAGTATTTCATTCTCCGGATTCTGTGCCGCAGGGTCTTGCTCGACAATCTCTTCGGCTATAGCACGTACGTATTGCAGCAGTTGCCCGTCACGGGCAATATCGGCAATCTTCAAGTCGAAAGCCACACCGCTCTGCTGGGTTCCTTCGAGGTCGCCGGGACCGCGCAGTTTCAGGTCAGCCTCCGCTATTTCAAAGCCGTCATTGGTACGTACCATGATTTCAAGCCGTTTACGAGTGTCTTCGGTCAGTTTGTAGTTGGTCACCAGGATACAATAAGACTGGTCGGCGCCACGCCCTACCCGACCGCGCAACTGGTGCAACTGTGAGAGTCCGAAACGTTCGGCATTTTCAATAATCATCACCGAAGCGTTGGGCACGTTCACTCCTACCTCGATTACTGTCGTAGCTACCATTATCTGTGCTTTTCCCGAAATGAAAAGTTGCATCTGCTCGTCTTTTTCGGCTGCTTTCATTTTGCCATGCACCTTGCAAACCGTACACTTGGGAAATTCTTCAAGAATATACTGGTAACCTTCTTCAAGATTCTTCAAGTCAATCTTTTCGCTCTCCTTTATTAAAGGATAAACGATATAAACCTGACGTCCTTCGTCAATTTGTTTCTGTACGAAACGGTACATGCTCTCACGGCGGTTGTCAAACTGATGGACGGTGGTTATCGGTTTCCGGCCGGGGGGAAGTTCGTCAATAACGGAAACATCCAAGTCGCCATACAGGGTCATTGCCAGTGTACGGGGAATGGGCGTCGCAGTCATAACAAGCACATGCGGCGGTTGGTTATTCTTGGTCCAAAGGCGGGCGCGTTGCGCCACACCAAAGCGGTGCTGTTCGTCAATGACGACAAGTCCCAAAGAGGAGAAGTTGACAGTATCCTCGATGACGGCATGGGTTCCTATCAGGATATGCACGTCGCCTGTCAGCAGACCGGTAAGGATGGCTTCTCTTCTTTTCCCTTTGATGGAGCCGGTCAGCAGTTCAACGCGGATATCCATTCCGAAAAGCAGTTCCTTTATCGTTTCATAATGCTGGTTTGCCAGAATTTCGGTAGGTGCCATCATACACGCCTGATAACCATTATCCAAGGCAAGCAGCATGCTCATCAAGGCAACGAGCGTTTTCCCGCTACCTACATCTCCCTGCAAAAGACGGTTCATCTGCCGTCCGCCGCCTACGTCGTTGCGGATTTCTTTCAATACCCGTTTCTGTGCGCCGGTAAGTTGGAAAGGCAGGTTCTTTGTATAAAACGTATTGAATATGTCGCCTACTTTTTCAAAGATATAGCCGCGGTATCTCCGTTGCCTGTCTTTGGCATAGCGGAGGATATTGAGCTGTACATAAAACAGTTCCTCGAATTTAAGACGATACTGCGCCCTGCGAAGCAAGTCGGGATTTGTCGGGAAGTGGATATTCCGAAGAGCTTCCGTGAGCGGCATCAAATGGTGTTCCGCCAATAGTTTGGGAGAAAGCGTTTCGGGCAGAGGTTCCTGTATCTGCTGAATCACAACTGCCATCATCTTCTCAATCGCGTGAGAGTTGAGGAAGCTGCGTTTCATTTTCTCCGTCGTATTATAATAAGGTTGCAGACCTACGGAAGAAAGTTTCAGGTCATCCGTCTTGTCCACATCGGGGTGGGCTACATTGATACGCCCGTTGAAAACGGTCGGTTTGCCGAAGATGATATATTCTTCGTGAAGTTTATATTTGCCTAGGATATACTTTATTCCTTGAAACCACACTAAATCCACTACGCCCGTACCGTCCGAGAAGTGAGCGGTAAGACGTCGTTGCCGTCCTTCGCCGATGGTTTCGAAGCCGAGGATTTCTCCTTTCAGTTGGATATACGGCATATTGCCATCTATTTCGTGAATGTAATAGATGCGGCTCCGGTCAACGTATTTGTAAGGGAAGTAATAAATCAAATCATGCAAGGAGTATATTTCCAGCTCCTTGTTTAATACGGCAGCCTTCTGTGGCCCTACGCCGGAGATAAATTTTATGTCGCGTGTGACTAAATCGAACATTTACAACAGAGCACTCCCCACTTTCAAATCGAAGGGGGTTGTTATTTTTATATTTTCACGATTACCTTCTGCCAGATATACAGGTATGCCCATTGCCTCTACCACTGAGGCATCATCCGTAAAGAACGGGGTAAACTCCTGCGCATAAGCCTGTTTCAGCAGTTCAATCTCAAAGACTTGAGGAGTCTGCACCAGTTTATAATCATTGCGGCTGACTGTTTCACTGCCGCCCTCCGTCAGATGGCGCAGCGTCTCCACTACATCAACCACCGGAATCACTGCTTTCTGCTCTCCCGCCAAATCATAGCAGCGTTGAATCACCTCTACCGAGACAAACGGGCGGACACCATCATGCACTCCCACCAGTCCGGGTTCCTGCACCAATGCCAAGCCATTCTTTACCGAATGGAAGCGCGTCCCGCCACCATCGGCAATCAGATGCTCTACGTCAAAGCCGTGTTCTTCGCAGAGCTGTTTCCAGAAGTCCTGCTGCTCTTTGGGAAGCACTAATATAATCTGAAGTGAAGCGTCATACTTCCGGAACACTTCCAGCGTATGCATCAACACAGGTTTACCGCCAATAGGAAGGAATTGTTTCGGAAGCTCACTTCCCATTCGCAAGCCCTTTCCACCGGCGACAATAATTACAAATTTCTTCATGGACAGGCAGCTTAGTGTTTTACGCACATCGCTTCTACCAGTTCTTCCACCTTTTCTTTACCTACCAACAGGTCAACGATAGTCAAAGCAAACTCCATGGCAGCACCCGGTCCCATGCCCGTAATGATGTTTCCGTCACGGACAGCGTGTTCATTGACACATTCCGCACCTTCCAGATATTGTTCGAAGCTAGGATAACATGTCGCTTTCTTGCCTTTCAGCAGTCCCAGTTTGCCTAATACCATCGGAGCCGCACAAATGGCAGCGATAGGTTTGCCTTTTTCGGCAAAGTTGAGGATTAGCTTACGCAACCCTTCGTGCTTGTCGAGCGTAGCTGCTCCCGGCATCCCACCCGGTAAAAATAAAAGTTCAGCATCGAAGAAATCGCAATTCTCAAAATTGATGTCACAAAGAACGGACACGTCATGTGCGCCGACTACAATTTCGTCCGGAGTGACAGATACGATTTCTACGTTCAGTCCGGCACGTCTCAGTGTGTCAATAGTGGTAAAGGCTTCGATTTCTTCAAAACCATCTGCAAAAAATGCGTATACAGTTCCCATAATGCTATCTATTTTTGGTTAATGATACTTCTATCTCAAATTAAAGTAATACGTAATTGTTCCCGTTTGATTCGTCACCCCTTCCACTGTATTAAAGCGAGCTTTCTTTGCCGCATCTTCGGCAGCTTTCCGCAACGCTGAACTTACAGTATTTGTCTGAGGGTTAATGCCGGTTGCTATCACTTGTCCCGCAGGGTTTACAGTAATATTCACTACCACACGCCCCTCTTCCTGTACATTGTATGCAGGCTTCGGCAAACTACCCGTACCTAAAGAACGTCCGCCGAGGTCAAATGTTCCGTAACCACCCGTTCCGGTCTTTGCTCCGGTAGAAGAATTTCCTTCCTTGCTGCCTTCGGTTCCTGTACCGCTAGCTGCTGTCCCTTTGTTTCCTTCCATCTGCGCTCCTTTCCCGAAAGCGCCGACAACTCTCTTTCGTGCAGCCTCTTCCGCAGCCTTCCGTTCACGTTCCGCTTTTTCTTCAGCGATCCGTTTGGCTTCCGCAGCTTTCTCTGCTTCGGTCTTCTCGGGCTTTTTTACAGGTTCCTTCGGTTTAGTCACTTCTTTAGGTTTCACCGTTTCCTTTTTAGGTTCTTCCGTTTTCGGCTTTAAGGTGACTGTCTCTTCTTCGGTCTGCGTCAATAAATCCTGTTCGGAAGGAAGTTCCGGTTCAGTCTCCGCAGGGGTTGCCGCATCTTCGTCCAGCACGTCCACATCTACCAGCGAAGGGTCATCGAAACCGCGCGCCGATTCCACATTTCCCATCATCACAGGCACCCCACCAGCATCCTCATCCGGCTGGGGAACGGTAAAGCTCACCAGAATCAAAAGAGCAATCACTGCCACGTGTACCAACAGTGTACCCAGCACTCCTATGTATTCACCCTTTTTTCTTCTGTCCATTGTTCCTTATTTGTTTTCAGGCGGGCGCATAGCCAGCACCATCTTAAAATGATTCTCGTTTGCAATGTTCAGTACCCCCATAATCTCTCGATAAGGTACTGATTCATCCGCATACAATGCCACATACATTTCAGGTTCCTTCTCTGCACAACTCTGCAAGAACGATGTCAAATCATTCAATGCTATCGGTTGCTCCTTCTCATTGCCGAAAGCGGCATAGAAGTTCAAGTCTTTATCAATAACGACTCTTGTCAGCGGTTTCGCCGAGGTCTGTTGCTTGCCTTGCGGCAACAGCACTTTCATAGCATTGGGCGACACCACCGTAGAGGTTATCATAAAGAATATCAACAACAGGAATATGACGTCCGTCATGGAAGCCATACTGAAATTGGGCGATACTCTATTTCTTCTTTTTAATCCCACTTTATTAATGATTAGTGGTTAGTGATTAATAATTAACATTCTCGGTTACTTTTCCACTTTTACGCTGGTTCTCGTTCAGCCTTTATGTGGGCTCGTTCAGCAAGTCCATGAATTCCATCGTGCGGGACTCCATCTTGTTCACCACACGGTCTACAAGCATCACCAGATAGTTATAGGCAAACATAGCAATGATACCGACAATCAGACCGCCGACTGTAGTAATCATAGCTTCGTAGATACCGCCGGAAAGCAATGTGATATCAATATTCCCACTTCCCGCGTTCGCCATTTCGTAGAATGCACGCACCATACCGGTCACCGTTCCGAGGAATCCGAGCATCGGGGCGCCGCCGGAGATGGTCGCCATCACCGTCAGTCCTTTTTCAAGTTTCGCCACTTCGATGTTACCGACGTTCTCAATGGCAGCCTGCACGTCGTTGATAGGACGGCCTAGACGACTGATTCCCTTTTCTATCATACGTGCCGAAGGGGTGTTCATCGTATGGCAATAGTTAATGGCAGCTTTGATTTCACCGCTATGGATATAGTCTTTTATCCGTTCCATAAACATGGGGTCTTCTTTTCCTGCCTTACGAATCACATAGTTACGTTCGAAAAGGATATAGAAACAAACGACGGACAGCACGCCCAGCACAATCATAATCCAGCCACCCTTAATAGCCATATCAAGCATGTCCATCTCGGGAGCATTCACCTCTGTCAGTATAGGATTGGCGGTGGCCAGCGAGTCGGCCATATTCATAGCCCTTTGGGCTAACAAAATCATTGCATTCATCAGCGTAGACAGTTTTTATATTCCTGAACGGTGCGTTCCAGTCCCAAGTACAGTGCATCGCTAATCAATGCATGACCGATAGAGACTTCGTCCACCCAAGGAATGTTCTTATAGAAATAGTTTAAATTCACAAGGCTCAAATCGTGTCCGGCATTCAAGCCGATGCCCAGTTTACGGGCAGTCTTGGCAGCTTCGATAAAAGGAGCGATAGCTGCTTCAGGATTCTTCGGATAGTTCGTTGCATACGGTTCCGTGTATAGTTCCACACGGTCGGCTCCTGCTTTTGCCGCATATTCCACCATTTCGGTGTCGGCAGCCACGAAGACAGAAGTACGGATACCTGCACTGTTGAACTGGTCGAGAACTTCGGTCAGAAATTCCAAGTTTGCTTTTGTATCCCACCCGGCATTGGAAGTAATCTGCGAAGGGGCATCGGGAACCAAAGTCACCTGATGTGGTTTCACTTTCAGCACCAGGTCTATAAACTCCGGAGACGGATAGCCTTCGATATTGAATTCTGTCCGCAACAAAGGACGCAAATCATATACATCCGAACGACGAATGTGGCGCTCGTCGGGACGAGGATGAACGGTAATACCGTCCGCTCCAAAAGATTCACAATCAAGCGCTACCTTTACTACATCGGGCACATTTCCGCCGCGAGCATTTCTCAGTGTAGCAATCTTGTTTATGTTTACACTTAATTTAGTCATGGTTCTATGTAATATTTGCCGCAAAAATACAAATATTATTATTAGTTGCCTAATAATACGAAACGCATTCTCGTTTCTTTTTTGGTTATTTAAAGTAGAAATCCAAGAAAAAATGCCAAATTTGCAACCGAAACTAATGACATCGCTTATGAAATTTGCCATTTTCGGAAATACGTATCAGGCTAAAAAGTCCTCTCATGCCGCTAATCTGTTCCGGTTGCTGAAAAAACGGGGAGCAGAGGTCTGCGTATGCAGGGAGTTCTACCAATTCCTGATTTCAGAGCATATGGAAATCGAAGCCGACCAGTTGTTTGACGGCGATGATTTCACAGCCGACATGGTAATCAGCATCGGAGGGGATGGAACTTTCCTGAAAGCTGCCCGCCGGGTAGGCAGAAAGGGGATTCCTATCCTTGGCATCAATACAGGACGTTTGGGCTTTCTTGCTGATATTTCTCCCGAAGAGATGGAAGAGACATTCAACGAGGTTCAAGCCGGAAGATACAGTGTTGAAGAACGAAGTGTACTTCAACTTATTTGTAACGACACCCACCTGCAAGCATCTCCGTATGCTCTAAATGAAATAGCCGTACTCAAACGGGACAGCTCTTCAATGATCAGTATCCGTACTGCCATCAACGGTGCATTCTTGAACACTTACCAGGCCGACGGATTAGTAATTGCTACTCCAACCGGTTCGACAGCTTATTCTCTAAGTGTGGGCGGACCGATTATGGTTCCTCATGCCAACACTATCGTCATTACTCCCGTAGCTCCGCATAGCCTTAATGTCCGCCCTATCGTCATACGTGATGATTGGGAAATCACGTTGGATGTGGAAAGCCGCAGCCATAACTTCCTGGTCGCTATCGACGGCAGCAGTGAAACCTGCAAGGAAACGACGCAACTCACTATTCGCCGTGCCGACTACAGCGTAAAAGTAGTGAAACGCTTTAATCATATCTTTTTCGATACGCTTCGCAGTAAAATGATGTGGGGAGCGGACGGTAGAAGATAGTCCTTTCTTATAAAAATCAGAGACACCCAACAGCGATATCCTACATATACTGTAACCAAGCCTCAGTCTGAAAATTCCAGGAATGTATTTTAGGACGACTAGTCCCCAAAAAGTTCGTTTTTTTGTGCGGAGATGAATCAAAGCAGTACTGAAGTAAGCCGAGCCATGTACTTGAGTTACTCAAATCTCCTATATCATTTCATTGAGTGTAGTACTTGCTGCAGTCAAGTCTTCTACTTGTTACAGCTAAATCTCCTACCAAATATAAAAAGTAAAAAACCGCCTTCAGCTTTCAGTTCTTCAAAAATGTCCCTTTTCATCGGTGTTTTTGGCTGAAGTCACCCCTGAATGCAAAAGTGTATAACTTTATCTTCTTTTCACTTTTGCCCGGGTGATGAATCTATATCCCCCGCGTGGTGGGCATATAGATCCAGTACGGTGAGTATATATACCTACCACGGTGAATATATAGAGCTACTGTCAAGTCTGAAAAAGCTGAATGCGCTGAAAGCACTCCCCCCTGGCTACAGCCTATTCTCGCAAGGGATGTTTTTTTCGCCTTCAGCCGCTATCACCTTCTGCCAAGGCGTTTGCGAATAAAGCTGAAACGGCTGAAACCGGATTATAGCATAAAAATTCAGTATGAGAGTTTCGGCTAGTTTAGATACGGATAATTGGAGATTTGATTCATTTCGTACCGGATATGAAAAATGATAACTAATGATTTCATCAAGCGTACTTAAATAATCATTTAATTTCTCGTTGCCTAATGAATTATCATTCAACAGATGTGGGGCGATTTTTCGTCAGGCAATGGAAGATATAATATATGAATCGTTTTTATTTAACTGTCGTAGGGAACAATCCGAAAGACTTACGTTTCTGCTCCATGATTTTCCGCATCCTCTCTTTTCTTGAAGTTATTTGCCCCTTCCTGTCTTTTCTTCCTAACCGGATGGGTATCCCGACTCCCACACAGACATTTAAGTCCCGTCCAAGCGTACTTGTCTTATAAATTCGCCGGTCAACCACTTCATTGGTATAAAGATCGGTCGTAAGACTTTCCATAATTAAGTGGCTTCCTATCGGTTGTATATAGTCAACGGATAAAAACAGATAACAATATGTGCTTAGCTTATAGTTTAGACTAAAGCCTGTTGAAAGGATAAAGACATCCCTGTTATCTTGCCCGAGCCCATATTTGATATCATGACGGGTATCATATAACTGATTACCGCCTTTTTTCTTCAGTCCGATACAAACATCCTGAAAACCGGGACTATTGACACCAATTCCCAATCGAGGATAGAAAGCCCAATGCGAATTCTCGATACGATGGACAACACCGACAGCCAAACATGGGGTTACCGGTAGAGTTTGCTTTTCAAATATATGGTTCCGTATATAATAATCCTTTTCCAAGACACGGGCTAACTCCAAATAATAGTCGGTTCGATACTTAGAAGGAATACCTATTTTTATATTGGCAAACCACCCCCACTTCCTGGAAAAGAAATGCTCCAAACGGAAATCGAGAATCGGGAACGGGGATTTCTTAGCTGCTATAGAAGCAAACGCATTTCCCGCTCCCCTATGCATCAAATCAAAGCTGGTTCCCAAACCTGCATTTAATTGAAGCAGTTTGTTACTCTCTCGGGAGTGAGATAACAGCTGACCTTCCTGCGCTTTCAAAAGCGAACAAATACCAAATAACAGTACAAGCAAATGAAATCTTTTCATGCTCTTGATTTATTAATACAAAGTAATCGGTTCACTGACTCTCTCAATAGTCTCTCCGCTCTCCATAGTCAGCACTACACGGAAACGATATTCTCCTGGTTGCGGAACAGTCAGCAACGCTTTATACATCTGGTTGATTTGTTCTACATAAGATATAGCCTGCCCATTAGCAGTATAGTCTGACTGTTGATTGTCACTGATTGTCTTCGGGTAATTATAAAAGCAGGAAGTAACTTCTGACCCTGCCGGGAAGTTTTCATTAAAAGCTGAATCCGTGAAAATGCTTATCTTTTTTATTTCATCAGATAATACATAAGAAAAATAACGACCGTCATCAAAAGAAACTGATTCATCTTCCGAAATTTCTATTGATACACAAATCTCCAAGAGATACGCTTCTTTAGGTACTTTAAATTCTGCAGGCTCTTTCGGAGATTCGCCTGCATTATTCCAATGATGAAGTGTGACATCATCTATTGTACATGTGACTTTGACCACTTCCGGTAGATCGTCATCGCAAGTCATAGCTGTAAACACCAGAAACAGCAATGATAATAATAGTAATGAATAGTGCTTTTTCATATATACTGTTTTAATATTAACAAAGTTAATCTTTTTTTCAATATATACGCACAGAAAAAGGTACTACTATCCGATAGAACGACTTTTTAATTCAATGTAAACGACTGCGAGCCAATCAGATTGCCACCTTCGAAGATATCAACCCGGTAGTTTCCGGCATATAAGAACTCTTCCACATCCCAAAACACATTAACGTTCTGTTCTTCTCCGTTGTACTCAATATACTTTTTGATAGAATAGGCCAGTGTACGATTCTCATAAGGGAAAGTATTGGACGCACTCTTAGTCAACACATCGTTATCCGGTTTAGTGATACGTATATAAATGGTACGCTCACCGTTCTCAGCAGTGATATTCTTTACTACAGTAAAGCTGATGGCCAGTTTCACCACATCTTTCACCTTCTTAGCTACTTTGCCGCGTTTGTTGCGGGGTTCGATACGGATATTGGTGGCGTCAAGTTGGGCTGCCAGTGTCACCTTCTTATCCAAATTCTTCTTTTCTTCAGAAAGATTACTGATTTGTTGAGAAGCCTTATTATACTTCTCGGTCACATCAGCAATAACCAATTTCTGCTGTTCAGTCAGTTTATTCAATGAATCGATCTGATTGATATAACCAATCATTACCTTACGTAGAGTAGCCAGTTCCTTTTTCAAACGGCGGATTTCCGTAGCGTTCGAACTTTTCACCGTACGAAGTTCTTCCAACAAGCGCTGTGTTTTCAATTGCTCCTGCTCCAGCAGTTGAGATAAAGAATCATTGGATATGGTCATCTTCAACTCATCATATTGTTGTGCGAAACGAGTATATTCGTTTTCCAAATCTTCCTTGTCTAATTGAAACTCCTGCACTAACTCACGGTTAGCTTGTTTCTCAGTAAACAATAAATAGGTAACACCAATAATAGCTATCACCAAAATAGCTACAGCTGCAATAAGAAGACTTTTTTTACTCATAGTTTCAGTTGTTAATTGATAACGGGCGCAAAAGTAATCATTTCGTAACAGAAGTCAAGCAGAAAAACAGAGAGTTTTAGAAAAACCTTCGGCTAATCTGTACAATTTTAATTTATTAACCCGTTTGATAATCTATCGGCTATCCTTTTATACTACTGCCTGTAGATTCTGATTACTTCGACCTTTAACTAAAATTATTACGGAAAAATTTCTTTAATCAGGATTATCGTTGTAATTTTGTCGCGCAAAATAGATGAAACAAATTATCAACTTTTTAAATATATAGTATTATGTCAAAAGTAACCGTAGTAGGCGCAGGTAACGTAGGTGCTACATGTGCAAATGTACTTGCTTTTAATGAAGTAGCAGACGAAGTAGTAATGCTGGACGTTAAAGAAGGCGTTTCAGAAGGTAAAGCAATGGATATGATGCAGACAGCTCAATTGCTGGGTTTCGACTCTACATTGGTAGGCTGCACTAACGACTATGCTCAGACTGCTAACTCTGACGTTGTTGTGATTACTTCAGGTATTCCTCGTAAACCGGGTATGACTCGTGAAGAATTGATCGGCGTGAATGCTGGTATTGTTAAATCGGTAGCAGAAAACTTGTTGAAATATTCTCCTAACGCTATCATCGTCGTTATCTCTAACCCGATGGATACAATGACTTATTTGGCATTGAAGGCTCTGGGCTTGCCGAAAAACCGTGTGATCGGTATGGGTGGTGCTTTGGATAGCTCTCGTTTCAAATATTTCTTGTCTCAAGCTATCGGTTGCAACGCTAACGAAGTAGAAGGTATGGTTATCGGCGGTCACGGTGATACTACTATGATTCCTTTGACTCGTTTCGCTACTTACAAAGGTATGCCTGTATCCAACTTCATCTCTGCCGAAAAACTGGAAGAAGTTGCCGCTGCTACAATGGTAGGTGGTGCTACACTGACTAAATTGCTGGGTACTTCTGCATGGTATGCACCGGGTGCAGCCGGAGCATTCGTAGTTGAATCTATCCTTCATGACCAAAAGAAGATGATTCCTTGTTCTGTATTATTGGAAGGTGAATACGGCGAATCAGATCTTTGCATCGGCGTTCCTGTAATCCTTGGCAAGAACGGTATCGAAAAGATCGTTGAACTGAACCTGAACGAAGACGAAAAAGCTAAGTTCGCAGCTAGCGCAAAAGCTGTTCACGGAACGAACGCTGCTTTGAAAGAAGTAGGCGCTCTGTAAGAGAAAGCAAAATCCCCTTACATTTATATATTAAGAAAGGCTGTTCTTCGTTATGAGGAACAGCCTTTTTCGTTGCCATCGAATATCCGGTATTTGATTGTCAGGACATCTTTATGTTTTGAGAAACCCACATACCGATATCCTGTTTGCTAAGAGCAGCCGCCATCAGGTCGGGAAACTTATCCGGAGTGCAGGCAAAAGTGGGTACGCCGATAGAAGCTAAAAATTCCGCATGGTTCTTGTCATAAGACGGAGCACCATCATCATTCAATGCCGGCAACACAATCAGTTGCACGCCGCTGTCGACAAGAGATACAAATTTCTTTCGCATCTCTCTCGGGTCGCCTCCTTCATAAAGGTCGGTCACCAATACGAGCACTGTATCTTGCGGGCGGGTCACTATGCCTTGACAATAAGTCAAAGCCTGGGCAATATCCGTTCCTCCTCCTAGTTGTACTCCAAAAAGCAGATCGACAGGATCTTGCAAATCGTCCGTAAGGTCGACAACCGCCGTGTCAAACACGACCATTCGGGTAGAGACAGCCGGAATAGACGCCAATACGGAACCAAAAATGCCGGAGTAAATCACGGACGTGCCCATAGAACCACTTTGGTCCAAACACAGGATGATATCTTTCATGGCTTTCCTCTTACGACCGTATCCGATACGTATTTCAGGAATAATCGTCTTATACTCCGGCTGGTAATTTTTCAGATTCTTCGTAATGGTTGTTTTCCAGTCTATTTCATTATAGCGGGGATTCCGGCGACGGGCGGAGCGGTTCAACGCACCGGTCACCGCCTGTTGAGTAGGTGCCGACAGTTTGCGGAGCAATTCATCAGCCACCTGACGGACTATCTGACGCGCCATCTCTTTATTCTTCTCCGGAATAACCTGACTTAAAGACATCAAGGTAGCCACCAAATGCACATTGGGAACCACCGTTTCCAACATTTCCTTTTCTGTAAGCAACGTAGTCAGATTCAACCGCTTGATGGCATCCCGCTGAATCACCTGCACCACTGTCTGTGGGAAAAACTCACGAATCTCCCCCAGCCATCGGCTGACTTTGGGAGCCGAGGAGCCCAGCCCTCCCCTCCTGTCGCTATCATATACGGCTTCCAAGGATTGGTCGATCCGCCGTTCTTCCACGCTCAACGATACGCCTGTGCCATCGGCCTCATCACCCCCCAATATCAAACGCCATCTTTTCAGTAATTCTTCTTCCATTTCTTTTCTTTTACTTTGTTTCAAGTCCCAACAACTGACGAATCACCGGAATTACTCTTGCCGCCTCTTCCCGGTCGAGATTCAAATCCTCTGTTCCGGCAAGGGGACGGGCGGTGGCAGTTCCGGCATGACGTGCCTTTTCTCCCAGTTTACGGCGCTCGGCCGAAGTAAATTCACTGAAAGTACGCCGCAGAATCGGCAACAACTCCATAAACGTCTCTTGCTCCTGCGCACACACCCAGGTATTTACCAGATTCCAAAGACGATCGTCCAGTAGTAACACCGAACCCGAAGAGCGCAGGAATCCTTCAAACCAATAAGCCATGTCTGCCGGAGAATTACCAACCGACGAATAGTAACTTAACGTATCCTGCATTTCTTCCATCGTTATCTCACCTTTATCATTCAGCAAACGAGTGGCGTAACCGGACAATAACGGATGGACATTGGCCGATGAGCGTATTTGACAGATAAAATTACGCCACATCCGGTTCAGTTCTTCCCGATTCAGAATAGAAAGGGCATAGTCTGTGGCAACTAATTTGTCGAGCAGACCGCTTGCCGCTTCTTCATCAATATTGATACATACCAGCACACCGCCTGCAAGAATACGCGCAACCATCGCCTCAAGCATACTACCTACCTTCGAGAAGTCGAGGTTGCGGACATTTCCGTAACGGACGATATTCACCAGTCCGGGAATCGCTTCCATCATTTCAAGAATATCGGTCGAGGCTGCCGAAAGCGCATCCAGCCGCACGGTCATAGCCTCCACCAATGCGGGAAGATCTGCCGGAAGCACCTCGTTCAATAATGCGGTCAACTCAGGAATATGAAAAATCTCCTCCATAGTTGCCTGCAAATACTTTTGGGTAGCTTCCATCACCGTATTTCCCCATATCGCCCGCTCAATGATATCGATAATCTGTTCCGGTTTATGATATAAGGTCCATTGTTCTTTAAAAGTACCTTTACCGTCTATTTCTCCGTGAATCGCCCAGTCAATTCCCAACAATTGCAGACGATGAAAAAAGATACTCCGTTCAAGGTCATTGGGTTTGCGGAGGTCCAGTATCAGCTCTTTTATTTCGGCAGTGAACGGAACACGCAGACTTTTCTGTGTCTTCTCCACATCTACCAGCAACGGCACTTTGGGCACATTATCGGGAACGCTTCCCAAACGATTGCTGATAATGAGCTCTTCACGAATGATTTGCAACAAGATGTCATCTCCAAACCCCATCACGGTAGTCACAGCCTCGTTATATTCGTTCAGTGAAGGATAGGGCAGATTTCGGAGTGCGGCCGTAGCTTGTGCCAGTCGGACAGTCTCAATGACGTGAGCCACCGAAATATCCATATTCTTCTGTCGCAACAAAGAGGCTATCCGGCTTATCCAAAGCGTACCGTCATCTTCCGGATGATGCCAAAGATAGTGATACCATCCCGGAGATTCTATTCCCGCGCCATAACCGCTACGCAGAGCCAACCGATTATATGTCCACGGAATCCATGTACATTCTATTTTTACTTTCGGCAAGCCTTTCAGCAATGCGTTATCCTCTTTCACTTTAGGCATATCCTCCAATGCGGGCACATGCCAAGCACCGCAAACAACGGCAATGCGCTCAAAGTTTTCTTTCTGTGCCGCCCGTATCATTTTACGCATCCAGGCTTCACGAAGCAAATCACGGGCGGAAGTCTGTCCGGAAAGTTCTTCCCGAAGAGCAGTGACCGCTTCCTTCACCGCCTGAAATATATCTTCAGATTCCTTTCGGTGTTCAATCATCATTTCCCACCAGGATTCTCCATCGGTACATCCGGCGGCACGAGCCAGCCAATCAAACGGATCGCCGATTGATTCTTCTTTCTTTTCTTCTGCCGCTGTGACTGTTTCTTCCGCCACTTCCATTTCTGCAGCTTCCATTTCGATCGTTTCCGTTTCGGTCGCTTCTGTTTCGGTCGGGTCTGTTTGTCCGTCAACGGATTCCGTCAATTCTTCCGAAGCCTTCAGCTCTTCCTGTTTACGGAGAGCCATCGAATAAACCAAAGGCAAATCGAAGAAACGAAGAGGAACCCCATTCTGTACGGCATATCGCATCGCCTGCCATTCCGGAGAGAACTCAGCAAACGGATAGAATACTGCCCGTTGCGGTTCGTCGGGCTGATAAGCCAACAACGCAACGGGAGGAACCATCTGCAGATTTCCCACACAAGCAAGCAATGCCTCTGCTTCTGCCGGACCTTCTACCAGAATCAAATCCGGTTGCAGTTCTTGCAGGTAATTCAGCACATTGCGGCATGAGCCGGGACCATGATGCCTAATACCTAATAAATGAATCGCCATTTTCTCTTCTTTTTAGATCATATCCCTTGAAGCACGATAGATGTCTTTCCAACCCTCCCGGTTCTTCACGACTGTTTCCATGTATTCCTGCCAAACGACTTTATCTTGTACCGGGTCTTTTACCACTGCTCCCAAGATACCGGATACCAAGTCTTCCGCATGGATTTCTCCATCGCCGAAATAACCGGCCATTGCCAAGCCGTTATTCACAACCGAGATGGCTTCAGCCGTGCTAAGCGTACCACTCGGTGTTTTCAGTTTGGTCTTGCCATCGACAGTCGCCCCCTGCCGAAGTTCACGGAAAATGGTGACCACCCGCCGAATTTCCGACAACGCCGGCTTCTCTGCCGGAAGTTGCATCACCTTCTCAAAGCTTTCCACCCGACGACGGACAATATCAATCTCCTCGTCAATAGAGTCAGGCAAAGGCAAAATGACCGTATTGAAACGTCGCTTCAAAGCACTCGAAAGTTCATTCACCCCCTTATCGCGATTGTTGGCGGTGGCAATGATATTGAAGCCGCGGACAGCCTGTATCTCCTTATTCAACTCAGGAACGGGGAGCGTCTTTTCTGAGAGAATCGTAATCAAAGTATCCTGTACATCCGAACCGATTCGGGTCAACTCTTCAATACGCCCGATCTTTCCTTCCTGCATCGCTTTCATGACAGGAGTCTGTATCAAAGCACCCTCACTTGGTCCTTCCGCCAGTAAACGTGCATAGTTCCATCCATAACGGATGGCCTCTTCACCTGTTCCGGCTGTACCCTGCACTATCAACGTCGAATTGCCCGAGATGGCAGCCGCAATATGCTCACTCACCCAGCTTTTTGCCGTTCCGGGTAAGCCGTAAAGCAACAACGCGCGGTCGGTTGCCAAAGTGGCGACCGCTATTTCCATCAGACGACGGTGGCCGATATATTTCGGAGAGACTTCGAAACCATTCTTCAACTTGCCACCCATCAGATAAGTGACCACAGACTGCGGAGACATTTCCCAGTTCTCCGGAATGGCATAAGTCTCGTTCTTTTTCAACTCATGAAGTTCTTCTGCAAATTGCTGTTCGGCATGTTCTCTCAATAAAGCGCTCATATCTTTCAGTTTTTATTGTTCGTTATTTAATTAAGGTATCTATTTTCTGTTTTACATCCATGTACTCCAGTACCAACCGGCAAAAGTAAAAAGTCGTATTGTTCTCCTGCTTTGTCACCGAAGTGGCAATCTGCTCCAACGTACCTCTCATTTCAGCAGGGAAATACACAGCCAATTGTTCCGCCGTTTCTTTAGGAAGATAGTAGTTATTTCGCAGAAGGCGTTGCAAGACATAGGATGAAAATTTCATTCCCCATTCCCCGCCGTCTTCATTAAACCAACTATCCGGAATCAGTCCGCCTCTGGTTATCTGAAATGCTATTTCTTCACGCTGAGAAGGAGAAAGCAACCCCGCTAACGCAAGGCTCATATCTTCTTCCGCATTTTCTTTCAATGTGTAATAAGCCCATACGGAATCTCCGAAATTCAGAATCGGACTTGAAAGATCAAACAATTTCTGAAAAGGAGGTTTCTTCGCCAATTTACCCGCTGCCTTTTCCGGTGTACAGTCGTAGAACTCACTCCAAAAACTTAGTGGCACCCGTTCTGCCAATTGCCTCAACAAGAAGCGATCATCTTTTTCGTTTTTATTGGCACTGACCTCTTCAAATCCTAATTTCTTCATTTCCGGCGTATATTCAATCTTATCGTACGACCACCCTGAAAGAAAATTAAAATGCAATTTCCCACGCAACAACTCCTGATAGGTTTTCACCTGTTCCGAATCCGGCAAGCTGCACAACAATCGGCGGGCAGTCTCTTTGACACTGCTACTTCTGTCCTTCAAAAGGAGTTCCTGCAAGAAAGTCTCGTCCGCTTTGGTCAATCCTATACGCAGACACCGAATCAACTCCTCGCGATGAGCGGCTGATTCATTCTTCAACTCTGTCTGCAATAAAGCCAGTCCTTGTTCGGGCTGTTCCTGCCGCAAACGACACAACATCCGTTTCCGTTCTTCGTGGGAAGCCGTCTCCCAACTTTCATTCCCCGGTTCTCCCCATGCGGGAAGTCCCATTTCCGAAAGCAGCCAACGCCCTCTACGCCCCGACAATTCCGACAACCAACGTTGCTCTTCGTGCCGTTTAGGATTGTTTCGGTCAAAAGCCCTTTGCAATAAAGCCGGCAGATAAACCGGCGGCAACAACTTATCGAAAGCTATCGCTTTACGATATGCATATAATAAGAGATACGAGTTCCGGTTACCATGCAGAGAAGTCAACAGTTCTCCCACTTCGCGGGAGAAGCAGGCTTTACTCTCTTCAGGAGCTTCCGATACAGACACGGGTTCTTTCAACGAGTATGCCTTCAATCCGGCACGTCTGAAAGCGAAACCTAAAGCCGACAATTGATAAAAAGCAGTCTCCGCATCTTCTGCTTTCTCTTGAATGTCACGCAAGCTGTCTTGCAATTCTTCGGGCAAATCCGTTGCTATCAGTTCACGAGTAGCAGTCCCTAATAATGCTATGTTAATCAGTTGGTCAGTTACGTTCATCTTTCCAAAAATAATATTCAGATTGATACCAAATAGTTTTCAATTCCCAAAAAGTAACATCCGCCAGCAGGAAAGCAGCAAAAGGCTTTCCACCGGTAGTAGCAAGAATATCAATACGAATGTTTTCGTCCACATGTACCGGTATGACACGTCCTTCGGCATCTTGCAGGTATTGCGCATTGCCGGCTGTCACCAATCTGACATTATCTACCAATAAAGGGACTTCCTCCACAAAAGGATTGGTCTGGACGATCGTTCTATAATATTGTGTGGCAGTTTCCAAGTCGGGCCAACAAGAAGGTTGGAATTTTTCGTCCAACCGTTGCAGTTCTTTGGGCAATGCACGTAAAGCGGCAACTCCTTTGTAAAAGTACAATGGACCCTGATACGTACCACCGGACAGAATCGTAAACTCCGGCAGCGTTCCCGGAACCATAAAATAAACATACACCGCCATCCGGTGACTCGCCTTTCCGTACAACCAAAAAACATCGGTTCGCAAATCGTTCACCTTATTACTTCTTGTATGTAGCACCATCCACTGATCTTCGACAGGTTCTCCCGCCATCACCTCTTCCTTTGATTGCGGATATCCTATTTGAGTACGAATTTCGAATTGCCAGTCAGCCGGAAGATTGTCCAAATGTTTATAGCTTTCCGCAAGCAGATATATTTTACTCAGTTTGTCTGTCAGTTTGAATTTCCAGTCCTCCGAATAGAAATTCAACTCCCGAAGTCCCCTCAGCCTGCCTGCCAGCCCTGATGCCTGTGCGTCAACCATTCTCCGCGAGATAGCTTCAAACAAGGTGTAGGCTCTCTCCGGAACGTTGAGTAAGCCGTTGCGCAACAAGTCTTTCATCCATATCTGAAGGTCTTCAATCCCTCCCAACACTTTTTGATGACGCACAGCCTGTCTCTTAGCCTGCGCCGCCTCATCTATCGGAGCTGCCGTCTTTTTTTCTTTCCGCTCTTTCTTTTCTTCCTTCTCTTTACGTTTGGAAAGCCATGTTTCCACCCAATCCGGTTCCTCTGCCTGCTTGAAAGATTCGGAATAAGACGCATACATATATAAAAGTCCTAAAGCATGTTTACATGGAAACTTACGGCTGGGGCAAGAACATCTAAATGCAATATCCTTTATATCAACAACTGTTTGATAAGGTGTTTGTCCACTTCCTTGACAATGCCCCCAGATTGCACGGTCACTATACTCCAAAAGCAACCATTTGGCTCGACTCGCTAAACCTTTTCCTGCCTTCACTGAAGCCGCATCCGGCGCCAATTGGGCAATTTGTTCTTCTGTCAGATTTAATAACATTACGGTATGTTTATCATATTTCCGAATGCAAGTATAACACATTTTTCAAACAGAAGCATTAAAAAAAAAGCTAATTCTTTTTGCATTTTCAAAGAAAGCACTACTTTTGCATCGTTGTTTATGCAATTATTGTTTAAGTAAACAAGTGCAAAAAAACAGACTACTTCAATAAACAAATTACATAAAAACAGGGTTATTAAATATAGAAGTATCACCTTATTAATATGCAAGATGCGATGAAAAAAGTATTTCTTCTGACAATTCTGCTAAGCCTCACTTTCATAGGAAAAGCGCAAAACTTTCTAAGTCTGGATAGTTGCCGCGCATTAGCTCTTGCCAACAACAAAGATTTGTTGATAAGCAATGAGAAAATAAATGCCGCCCATTATCAACGGAAAGCCGCATTTACGAATTATCTGCCCAATTTCTCGGCAACCGGAGCTTACATGAGAAACCAGAAAGAGTTTTCATTATTAAATAATGACCAAAAGGCTGCGCTTTCTGGATTAGGAACTAATCTGGCAGGCCCTATCCAACAGGTTGCAACCGAGATTGCAACAGCACATCCAGAATTGGCACCACTTATTGCTTCCCTAAGCGGAAAACTAGGAGCGGCTCTGCCGGCTCTCGACCAAGCGGGGAACTCTTTAGTGGATGCGCTCCGTACAGATACGAGAAATGTCTATGCAGGCGCCATTACATTGACACAGCCTTTATACATGGGTGGAAAAATCCGGGCGTACAACAAAATAACAAAGTATGCCGAAGAATTGGCTCAGCAACAACACCATGGCGGTATGCAGGAAGTAATCATGAGTACAGACCAAGCTTACTGGCAAGTTATTTCACTGGTCAATAAGAAGAAGCTGGCGGAAGGTTATTTAAAGCTTTTGCAACAGCTGGACAGTGATGTAGAAAAAATGATTCATGAAGGAGTAGCCACCAAAGCAGACGGTCTGTCTGTACGCGTCAAGGTGAATGAAGCGGAAATGACACTCACCAAAGTGGAAGACGGATTGAGCCTTGCCCGAATGTTGTTGTGTCAACTATGTGGCATTGATCTTAGCTCCCCCATCACGCTGGCAGATGAAAATATGGAAGATATTCCATTACTGACAACAGACCCTCATTTCAATTTGTCTACCGCTTATGAGAATCGTCCGGAAATACGTAGTCTCGAATTAGCAACACAGATTTATAAACAGAAAGTAAACGTAACCCGTGCCGAACATCTTCCCTCCATCGCATTGATGGGGAATTATATGGTAACCAATCCTTCTGTCTTCAATAGCTTTGAAAACAAATTCAAAGGCATGTGGAATGTGGGAGTGATGGTACAGATACCTATATGGCACTGGGGAGAAGGTATTTATAAAACCAAAGCGGCAAAAGCCGAAGCCCGCATTGCACAATACCAGCTTCAGGACGCACGCGAAAAAATAGAGTTGCAGGTCAATCAAGCCGCTTTCAAGGTAAAGGAAGCAGGTAAGAAACTGGTTATGTCTTCCAAAAACATGGAAAAAGCGGAAGAGAATCTGCGCTATGCAACGCTTGGTTTTAAAGAGGGAGTGATTGCCACCAGTAATGTTCTTGAAGCACAAACGGCATGGCTGTCCGCTCATTCAGAAAAGATTGACGCACAAATAGATGTGAAGCTGACAGAAATCTATTTGAAGAAATCTTTGGGAACGCTGAAATAAACAAGAAGCGGGAATATAATGTAAAGAGCCCAATCAGAAACAACCCAATCCCTAACCAACTCACAATCGATAAATCATAAAACATAAATCATAATTCATAAATTATATGACACCTATAAAATCACAAAACAGCAATATGCTGCTTGCATTCCTTACTCTACTGGGAGTTATTGCAATCGTTGCAGTCGTTGGCTTCTTCATGCTTCGCAAAGGTCCTGAAATCATACAGGGACAGGCTGAAGTTACCGAGTATCGCGTTTCGAGCAAAGTTCCGGGACGTATATTGGAATTTCGCGTGAAAGAAGGGCAAAGCGTCAATGCCGGAGATACGCTGGCCATTTTGGAAGCTCCTGACGTAGTGGCAAAAATGGAACAGGCACGTGCTGCCGAAGCTGCCGCACAGGCACAAAACGCAAAAGCAATCAAAGGCGCACGTCAGGAACAAATCCAGGCAGCATACGAAATGTGGCAAAAAGCCCAAGCTGGCGTCACCATTGCCGAAAAATCATATCAACGTGTAAAGAATCTCTATGAGCAGGGAGTAATGCCGGCACAGAAATTGGATGAAGTCACTGCGCAACGGGATGCAAGCATTGCTACAGAGAAAGCAGCTAAAGCACAATATACCATGGCAAAGAACGGAGCGGAACGTGAAGATAAGATGGCTGCGGAAGCTTTGGTAAACCGGGCAAAAGGTGCTGTTGCCGAAGTAGAATCGTACATAAAGGAGACTTATCTCATAGCACAGGCTGCGGGAGAAGTTTCAGAGATATTCCCGAAGGTAGGCGAATTGGTGGGTACCGGTGCTCCCATCATGAATATCGCCGAACTCAACGACATGTGGGTAACATTCAACGTACGCGAGGATCTGCTCAAAAATCTGACAATGGGTTCGGAATTCGAAGCAGTCATTCCTGCTTTGGACAATAAAAAGATCCACCTCAAAGTATATTATCTGAAAGACTTAGGCACTTATGCTGCCTGGAAAGCAACCAAAACAACCGGACAGTTCGATCTGAAAACATTCGAAGTAAAAGCTTCTCCGACAGAGAAGGTGGAAAACCTCCGTCCGGGTATGTCTGTCATCATTGGCAAGTAATCATGAAAGAGAGAGAAAAGAAATATATAGCTCTGTGGCAGGTCATGCAAAGAGAGTGCCGGCGGTTGGTTTCACGCCCGCTCTACCTATTCTGTATGGTCATCGCGCCGCTGTTTTGCTATATATTTTTCACCACCTTAATGGATTCGGGGCTTCCCAAGGATCTTCCTGCGGGAGTAGTAGATATGGATGATTCGTCTACTTCCCGTAATATTGTCCGCAATCTGGATGCTTTTTCGCAGACAGGGATCGTAGCTCATTACAGTAATGTGACAGATGCACGTATTGCCATGCAGGAGGGAAAAATCTATGGATTCTTTTACCTTCCCAAAGGTTTATCGGCAGAGGCACAGAGCCAACGACAACCGACAATCTCCTTCTACACCAATTACTCCTACCTGATTGCAGGCTCTCTATTGTTCAGAGACATGAAAATGATGGGAGAACTCACTTCGGGAGCTGCCGCAAGGACCATGTTGTACGCCAAAGGTGCAACAGAGGATCAGGCTATGGCATATCTGCAACCGATTGTTATCGATACGCACCCACTGAATAATCCGTGGCTGAACTATTCGGTATACTTATGTAATACACTGATACCGGGAGTGCTCATGCTATTAATATTTATGATTACTGTTTATTCAATCGGCGTAGAAATCAAAGATCGTACAGCTCGCGAATGGTTACGAATGAGTAACAACTCCATTTATATTGCATTGGCCGGGAAGTTGCTTCCCCATACTGTAGTCTTTTTCATTATGGGTATATTTTATAATGTATATCTATACGGATTCCTACATTTTCCTTGCAATAGCGGTATCTTTCCTATGATATTCGCCACGCTATGCCTTGTACTGGCATCGCAATGTTGCGGTATCGTTATGATAGGAACTCTGCCCACGCTGCGGCTCGGACTGAGTTTCGCCTCACTATGGGGAGTTATATCGTTCTCCATTTCCGGTTTTTCTTTTCCGGTGATGGCTATGCACCCTGTCTTGCAGGCTTTAAGCAACCTATTCCCGTTGCGCCATTATTTCCTGATTTATGTAGACCAGGCACTCAACGGATACAGTATGGCTTACTCGTGGAGCAATTATATGGCATTATTAATATTCATGATGCTTCCTTTCTTTGTGGTTCACCGCTTAAAAGAAGCATTGGTTTACTATAAATACATACCCTAAATGAAAGATATAAAATTAAAAGACAAGATAGCCCAAGGTATCAATGACCTGTTTTATATCTGGAAGCGGGAGTTTCAGACAACTTTCCGCGACCAGGGGGTACTGATATTCTTCATACTCGTCCCGTTGGGCTATCCATTGCTGTATAGCTTCATCTACGACAATGAAGTGGTGCGTGAAGTTCCCGCTGTTGTGGTGGACGATTCCCATTCATCTCTCAGCCGTGAATATCTCCGGAAAGTAGACGCTACACCTGATATACAAATCGTATCTTATTGCGCTGATATGGAAGAAGCCAAACAAATGCTGAAGGACAGACATGCGTACGGCATCATCTATATCCCTTCTGACTTTAGCGATAACATTGCCAAAGGAAAACAGACACAGGTCAGTATTTATTGCGACATGAGCGGATTACTTTATTATAAGTCCATGTTGATAGCCAATACTGCCGTCTCATTGGATATGAATCAGGATATTAAAATAGCCCGCAGTGGCAATACGACCGACCGACAGGATGAAATAACTGCTTACCCGATAGAATATGAGGAGATTTCGATATTCAATCCTACTGCCGGATTCGCCGCCTTTCTAATTCCTGCTGTACTGGTATTGATTATTCAGCAGACACTATTGCTCGGCATCGGTCTTGCAGCCGGAACCGCCCGCGAGAACAACCGCTTCAAAGACCTTGTACCTATCAACCGGCATTATAACGGAACTTTACGAATCGTACTCGGAAAGGGACTAAGTTACTTCATGGTTTATGTATTGGTCGCTTTCTACGTACTGCATATCGTACCACGACTATTCAGCCTCAACCAAATCGGACAGCCCGGTTCGTTAGTATTATTCGTTGTTCCTTATTTGGCAGCTTGCATTTTCTTTGCCATGACAACTTCCATTGCTATTCGCAATCGGGAGACGTGTATGCTGATTTTTGTATTTACATCCGTCCCTTTGCTATTTATATCAGGAATTTCTTGGCCGGGGGCTGCCATTCCTCCGTTCTGGAAGTATGTATCTTACATATTCCCGTCTACCTTCGGAATCAATGGCTTTGTAAAAATCAATAATATGGGGGCAACTTTGAGCGAGGTAGCTTTTGAATATAAAGCTTTGTGGTTACAAGCGGGGTTCTATTTTCTGACTACCTGCTGGGTATATCGTTGGCAAATACTTATGAGTCGTAAACATGCCATAGAGAGATATAAGGAACTAAAAGAGAAAGAAAACTTATCCAAGCAGGTAAGTGATTGATAGATATAATACAAAAGAGAGAAACGAACGGTATATTCTTATTTATTAAGGAATGCTGTTTTTTCTGCATCGGAAAGTAAGGATAAAAAAATCCCCCGTCCAAAGAGAGTATAGGACGAGGGATTTTTAAAGAGATATTATAAAGAGAGTATAATCTTATTAGAATTTATAACCTACACCGATAGAGAAGTTCATGTTTTTCGGAGCACCATCGCCATCATAAATTTTAGCCAAACCAAATTCTCCAGTCAAATCAATAAAGAATTTATTAATTTCATAAGCGACACCTACACCAAGACCAGCATCAAATTTCTTTGCACCTTCCATCAAGATATCTCCATCTTCATCTTTAATATCTTTAAAGAAATCAATTTTTTCACCGCCTGCTTTATATTTACCAGCAATACCAAATCCAAAATAAGGACCTGCTTTCACCACAATATTCTGATTTTCAGCAATTTCAAATCTCGCAGCAGCCATTACTGGAATTTCTAAATACATTGGATTAGCTTTCAATTCATCCATTTTAGCTCCTTTCTGAGTAAACATCAAAGAAGGTTGAATAGACCACATATCAGTAAATTGGTATTCCATACCAATACCAACATTAAACCCAATTCTCATATCAGTATCAGAGTCTCCGGTAAAGTTACTCATATTCATACCTACTTTGGCATTCCAAGAAATCTGAGAATAAGAAACGACAGAAACAAGTGCAAATAGCACAAAAATCAAACCTTTTTTCATATCATTTATTTTTTTAGTTTGCCTCCCTCTTCCCTTCGGTCAGCATTGTTAGTTAATAGTTTTGTTACTAGGTGCGGGGAATTTTCCGAACTTTACCAGCGTATCGAAACACACCATCCATATTTAACGTCTGTTTCATATCCACAAATATATTTCATTTATTTTAAATAAAAAAATATCTAATAGACTATTATTAGCATAAATGTTATTAAAACGTGACTATTAAAGCAAAAATAATGCTTATCCGAGCATTTTTCATGCTTATGTATTTTCATCAGAATAAAACAATCAATACATTCTTGCAACAATTATGCATTTACATTTATTAACCCACTAATTATTGCACACTTACGAATTATTCGTAGTTTTGCGAAGTATTCGTAATTAAACAACATCTCCATGGAAAAGTTAACTATACAAGAAGAAGAAGTAATGATCTACATTTGGGAGTTACAAAGCTGTTTCGTTAAGGACATCGTAGCGAAGTATACGCAACCGACTCCACCGTATACTACAGTAGCGTCTATCGTGAAGAACCTCGAGCGAAAAGGATACGTCGCATCAAAGCGTGTGGGTAATACCTACCAATACACTCCCGCAATTCGCGAAAATGAGTATAAACGCCATTTTATGAGCGGTGTAGTTCGCAACTATTTTGAGAACTCTTACAAAGAAATGGTTTCTTTCTTTGCCAAAGACCAAAAGATTTCGACCGATGACCTCAAAGACATCATCGACTTGATTGAAAAAGGGAAAGAAGATTAATAGAAAATATTTATTACTATGACTCCGGAATTAACCTATTTTCTAAAGATAAATGTAGCGATAGCTCTATTCTACGCATTCTATCGGCTGTTTTTCTATAAAGACACCTTCTTCCATTGGCGTCGGATAGCTTTGCTGAGCTTCTTTGCCATCTCCTTGCTTTATCCTTTATTGAATATTCAAGAATGGATCAAGGCTCACGAGCCAATGGTGGCAATGGCAGATCTTTATGCGACAATAATACTTCCGGAGCAAACTGTTACCCCACAACAAGAACCTACGATGAATTGGCAAGAATTAACCATACTCTTTATGAAAATCATCTATTGGAGCGGGGTATTATTCCTGGCAACACGTTTCCTTCTACAGTTAGGCAGTATCATACGATTGCACATCCAGTGTTCAAAAAGCACTATACAAGGGACACGCGTACATCTTTTAAAGAAAGTAAACGGTCCATTCTCTTTCTTCCGATGGATATTCATTTATCCACAGTCGCATACGGAGTCCGAAATCAGCGAAATCATTACCCATGAGGAAACACACGCCCGCCAATATCATTCGGTAGACGTATTAATCAGTGAGCTAATGTGTACGTTCTGCTGGTTCAACCCGTTTATCTGGCTGATGAAACGGGAAGTCAGAGGTAATCTCGAATACATGGCAGATCACCGGGTATTGGAGACGGGACATGACAGTAAATCATACCAGTACCATTTGTTGGGACTGGCACATCACAAGGCTGCAGCAAATTTATCAAATAGTTTCAATGTTTTACCACTCAAAAATCGTATTAAAATGATGAATAAACGAAGAACAAAAGAAATAGGGAGAACTAAATATCTGATGTTTCTCCCCTTGGCTGCCCTGTTGATGATTGTCAGCAACATCGAAATGGTGGCACGTACTACAGAGAAATTCGCCAAAGAAGTGATGGGACAGGCAACGGCGCAAGTCTTCCCTGAACCTGAAATAGCGACTATTCCAGAACTTCCTGCAGAAGAGATTCAAAAGATAACTCTTCCACAGGATAAGAAGATAAAAGAAACAATGGAGACTCATAGTAAGAGCGTACCGGATTCTGTTGTGTTTGAAGTTGTAGAAGAAATGCCTGATTTTCCCGGCGGAATGAAAGCATTGATGGAATACCTTTCACAGAACATCAAATATCCGGCCGAAGCCCACGCCAAAGGTATACAAGGACGTGTGATTGTAAGTTTCATTGTCAAAAAAGACGGAAGCATATCCGATATAAAAGTAGTTCGAAGTGTAGACCCCTATTTGGATAAGGAGGCCGAACGTGTAATCGCCGCTATGCCTGCATGGAAACCCGGCAAGCAGAGAGGACAAGCAGTAAATGTCAGATTCACAGTTCCCGTTGCCTTCAGACTAACCGGTCCCGAACCCGCTAAAGCAGAAGAAATAAAGCAGTCTGATTTGGAAGAAGTAGTCGTAGTAGGCTATGGCTTAAAAGAGGATTCAACTCCTGATGCAGTAGGTATTAAAACAGGAGATACGGAACCGACTTTCAAAGTAGTAGAAACAATACCAAAATTCCCTGGCGGAACAGCCGGGCTGATGAAGTATCTTGCCAGAAACATTAAATATCCGACTATTGCACAAAAGAACAAGGAGCAAGGCAGAGTCATCATAAAGATGGTTGTCGGAAAAGATGGCAGCTTGTCAGATATAAAAGTACTACGTAGCGTTTCTCCTTCTTTGGATGCAGAAGCCATTCGTGTAGTGGGCAATATGCCAAAATGGGAACCGGGACAGCAACGCGGACAAGCAGTTGCCGTAGAATATACCCTTCCTATTGTATTCCGGCTACAGTAAATTTATCCCCCAGTGCCGTACCCTTTCCTCATCGGTGGGGAAAGGGGCGTTCCCCGGTGCCGGACATTTCTTTCATCAATACCGGAAAAAAAGCATTTTTTTCTCTTTCCGTAAGGATAGTTACAAAAATATCCTTATATTTGTTAGCAACAAAACACTATTCATATGAAAAGATTCGCATGGATTATCGGTTTGGTACTCTGCACAGTATGCACTGTACAAGCCAAAGACAGAGTTATTGAACGTCCTCCTCTTCTTGCCTGGAGTTCCAACAGTATCGAAGTTGACAAAATTGTCATGAGTGACACAGTGACCACTGTATATGTGAAAGCTTACTATCGACCCAAATACTGGATAAAAATAGCAACCGGGAGTTTCCTGAAAGACAATAATGGAACGCTTTACCCTATCCGAAAGGGAGTTGGAATTACACTCGACAAGGAATTCTGGATGCCGGAATCAGGAGAAGCGGAGTTTCAGCTCCTATTTCCGCCAATACCGGAAAATGTGACCAGCCTGGATTTCTCCGAAGGAGATTTTGACGGAGCATACAAGATATGGGGAATACAACTCAATGAGAAAAATTTCCGCAAAACTCCACTACCCAAAGATGCGATAATCCACAAAATCAACAAGAAAGCTCAATTGCCGACACCGGAACTCACATATGCCAAAGCCACATTAAAAGGAAGAGTGCTCGACTTTAAGGCAGATATGCCGGCATCAGGCAAATTGCATCTGAATGACCCGGTCAGATGGTTGAACTTCGCAAAAGAAGTGAACATCAATGAAGATGGAACTTTTCAAGTTCAAACAGATGTGATTACGGTAACTCCGGCTACACTTGTTTTCCCGTTTGCCCAAATTCCTTGTTTCCTGGCTCCCGGTAAAGAAATTTCGATTATCATCAATACAGCCGAATGTACACGCCAACAATCACACTTGCAAAAAGACAGCAAACCGTATGGGAAAAAGGCTTATTACAGTGGTTATCTGGCTGAATTGCAACAAGAACTGATGGACAATTCCATCCAAACCAATTTGGTTAGCAACCCGCGAGAAACTGTGAACGAGGTAATCGGAAAAGACATTGACGGAGTAAAAAACTATTTTGTAGAGAAACGACGTGACATTCATAAACAAATAGAAGAAGCCCCCCTCAGCCTTGCCGCAAAAGAAGTTCTAAAAGCCAATACGGATATAACCACAGGCATCGGAATTTTTATGGCCAAGGATATACTGATGCGTGCACATGTCGCCAGCCAGAAGCTAAACAAGGAGCAGACAAAAGAATACTACATGAATACCAAAATAGAACTTCCAGATAATTATTTCGATGTATTCAAAGAACTTGTTCTTAACTCACCGGCAGATTTATACGCACCGGAATATGCATACGGGATAGGTGTGTTCGCTTCCAGAAAAGATCTTTTGGAGCAACATCTAGGTACTAATCAGGGAATTCTATTTCAGATGGCAGAAGCATGCAGGTACTACCGCTCCATTGAAGATTTCACACCGCTAACCGCCGAACAAACAGCGGCACTTGAAGCATTGCCCTCACCTGCCTACAAAGAGATGCTGACAGATTTTAACAGGAAATTGCTCAAGAAGATGGAACTGAACAAACAGAAAACCGGATACCAAATCAATGAAGTAGGTGAAGTAAGCAACGAGGAGCTATTTTCCACCATTATTTCCAAATTCAAAGGACATGTATTGTTAGTGGACTTTTGGGCAACTTGGTGTGGGCCCTGCAGAATGGCTAACAAAGCTATGATTCCGATGAAAGAAGAATTGAAAGATAAAGATATTCTTTATTTATACGTAGCAGGAGAAAATTCGCCTAAAGGAACTTGGGAGAATATGATACCCGATATCCACGGAGAACATTTCCGTGTGACCAACGATCAATGGAAATATTTAATGGACAAATTCAATATCCAAGGAGTACCGACTTATTTCGTAATAGATGCCGAAGGGAATACAACCTTCAAACAAACAGGATTCCCAGGTACAGATACAATGAAAAAGAAATTGATGGAAGCGTTGAAGAAATAATATATTTATATAAGACGTCAAAACAATTCGATCATCATCTTTATATTATTTAGGCACGGCTAACACGGATTTCACGTTTTTTAGTTAATTGGAACCGTAAAATCCGTGTTAGCCGTGCCTAATTTTAATTACGCCAGACTTAACCTATTTATGCATTTCCACAATCTGAGTCGGAGCCATCTCAACATTACGGCGGTCTACCTGGCGGACAACACTCGCAGCCAATGATAAGAAAGCACGTCCAGTAACAGAATCCTCGTCCAATGCAACAGGCGTACCATTATCCCCACCCTCACAAATACTCTGCACGATAGGAATCTGCCCCAACAAAGGAACATTCATCTCTTCCGCCAACTTCTTGGCTCCTTCTTTACCGAAGAGATAGTATTTGTTTTCCGGAAGTTCGGCAGGAGTAAACCATGCCATATTCTCAACCAGACCAAGAATAGGTACATTCACCTTATCATTAGTGAACATATTAATTCCTTTACGGGCATCCGCCAAAGCCACTGCCTGCGGAGTGCTGACAACAATTGCCCCTGTCATAGCCAATGTCTGTACAACAGTCAAATGAATATCGCTGGTTCCGGGCGGAAGGTCTATCAGAAAATAATCCAAATCCCCCCAAGACGCATCTCCTATCAACTGCTTCAATGCATTACTCGCCATTCCGCCACGCCACAAAGTAGCCTGATCCGGATCGACAAAGAAGCCGATAGACAATAATTTCACTCCATATTTCTCTACCGGGATAATCATATCACGACCATCTATACGTTCAGCATACGGGCGTGCATCTTCCACCTGAAACATCTTTGGCATCGAAGGTCCGAAAATATCCGCATCAAGCAGACCTACTTTATAGCCCAATTTTGCTAAAGCGACAGCTAGATTCGCTGATACAGTAGACTTCCCTACTCCACCTTTGCCTGAAGAAATACCTATAATATTCTTCACTTGCGGAAGCATTTTACCAACTTCCGGTCGGGGAGCCTGCTTGCTTTCTGTTGCTATGGTAACTTGCACGTCAGGAGACACATATGTATGAATAGCTGTCTCGGCTGCCTTCAACATTGACTTCATAAACGGGTCGGTCGGTTTCTCAAATATCAATGAGAAGCTGACAGCCATACCGTCAATACGAAGATTATCGGCAACCATCTCTGCTTCCACCAGATTTTTTCCCGAACCGGGATAACGCACCGTTGCCAATGCATCCAATATCAATTTAGGATAAAGAGTCATTTTATTTACTATTTGACGATTTACTATTTGCGATTTAAATCACTATTTACTTCCTTGCAAACTTACTTGCTGGTGCTCAACCCACTACGCTTGCTACGATTATAGCTACGATAAGAATCAAGTTCTATTTCAACATCCGGTTCCTGCAATTCACCTTCTTGCGGAAGCAGGAATTTGATATACTTAATATCCAAACCACGATCAAGCCATTGTTGTTCATAATAAGTCTTGATGCCAAGAATATCATCCACCAAACCGGAGTGATATAGATCTTCCGTCATGAACTCCACTGGGAATTGATTAGCTTCTATCATGTATTTTGTGTAAGTAAACATGAAGTTACTGTCGGTCTTCAGATGAATAACACCGTTCGGTTGCAGGAATTTGCGGTATCTCTCCATAAAATAGGTAGAAGTCAGCCGTTTGGTCGCTTTCTTCATCTGCGGGTCGGAGAAAGTAAGCCATATTTCACTTACTTCGCCTTCGGCAAAGAAACGTTCGATGATTTCTATATTTGTACGCAGAAAAGCCACATTCTTCATTCCCGCCTGCAATGATTCCGTTGCTCCCGTCCACATACGGGCGCCTTTTATATCAACCGCAATAAAGTTCTTTTCAGGAAACATCTTACCCAAGCCAACAGTATATTCGCCACGTCCGCAGCCCAGTTCGAGCACTATCGGATGGTCGTTCTTGAAAAACTCCTCATGCCATTTCCCCTTCATGTCAAAAGGCACGTTATCTACTGCCGAATAAGGATATTCGAACACATGCGGATAACTTGCCATATCGGCAAACTTTTCTAATTTATTCTTTCCCATATCAATACTGATTAGGCTGCAAAGGTACAGATTTTGATGTAACCAACAAAAAGAAATGGAGCACAGATTTCTCTATACTCCATTCTTCTATTTAGCTGAATTTATTTGTCGATTACATTTCAACCTTTGCTTCAACATTTCCTCCCTGTTGTGCTTTCAGATCTTCATAGAAAGCAGCATGAGACACTTGCACATATGGCTGCAAGAAAAGGAAACCGATACCGAAAGTTAAGATACAAAGGAACGCCCAACCGATGAAGCTCAAATCGAGCAGGAACAATTTCATCTTGTTGTTTTCCATCATAGCCATACTCTTTTCGATAGCTGCGTTGTTTTTCATTTCCGGCTCTTCTTTCAAGATATAGTCCGTCATTGCATACGAATAATGCTTGATGACACCCGGAACAAACAACAGCAGTGACCATAAAGCTGTGTAAATTCCTTGCAACAACTTAGTTACAAAAATACGGCTATAATCCTGGAAACCTTCAAACAGTACTCCAAAATCAACATCCTTACCTTTGAACACACCGAACATTACAACAGCAATACCGTATGCAACCGGCAGACCGACAAACAAAGAACACAATCCGCCGATAAAGGGGATAGCAGAAAGTCCACCGGCAATCACTGAATAAATAAGCGCAGCAACAGCTGCCATAGGCCACTTACCTTGAAGTGCCCGACGTGCCTCAGCACGTAGTTCTGAATTTTCTTTTAACATGATAAATTAAAATTAGATAAATGTGTGTTTATTTTTGGACTCTGGCTACTCCACGATGGTCACCCACCCATGTGTATCCGGTTCGTCGCCATATTGAATGCCGCGCAACTTATTGTACAACTTCGTACAAACAGGTCCCGGCTTGCCATCTTTAGAGATAACGTATGATTTCCCGTTCTCTAAATCATCAATACGCTGAATCGGGCTGATTACCGCGGCAGTCCCGCAAGCACCAGCTTCTTCAAATGTTTCCAACTCTTCTTCCGGTATCGGACGGCGCTCTACCTTGATACCCATATCTTCTGCCAACTGCATCAAGCTCTTATTAGTGATAGAAGGCAGGATAGAAGATGATTTCGGAGTGATGTACGTATTGTCTTTAATACCGAAGAAGTTGGCAGCACCACACTCGTCGATATATTTCTTTTCTTTGGCATCGAGGTAAAACTCACAGGAATATCCCAGGTCGTGTGCTTTCTTGTTGGCACGGAGACTGGCTGCATAATTACCGCCCACTTTATAAATACCTGTTCCATGAGGAGCAGCGCGGTCGAACTCACGAATAATGACATACGGATTGGTAGAGAAACCACCCTTGAAATACGGGCCTACCGGAGTCACGAATACCACAAACATATATTCATCCGCCGGATGCACGCCTACTTGCGCACTTGTTCCGATGAGTAAAGGACGAATGTAAAGAGAAGCACCTGTCTCATAAGGCGGGATAAAACGTTCGTTCAGTTTCACAACTTTCAGGATGGCTTCCTTGAAACGTTCAGTCGGAAGTTCTGCCATCAGTATTCCTTGGCAGGTGGATTGCAGTCGCGCCGCATTTTCTTCCAAGCGGAAGATACGCACCTTGCCGTCTTTTCCGCGGAATGCTTTCAGTCCTTCGAATGCTTCCTGTCCATAGTGCAAACACGTAGCTGCCATATGCAGATTCAGATGTTCGTCACTGCTAACTTCCAATTCTCCCCACGCTCCGTTTCGGAAATTGATTCGCACATTGTAGTCTGTCTTCATATATCCGAATGACAAATTTGCCCAATCTATTTCTTTCATATTGTAATGTATTAGTTTATTTTTTCTTAAGCTTTGATTCGCAAAAATAACTTTTATTCTTCAGATTGCCGCCTTTCTTTCAATAATTTTTCGACTTCTTGGTCAGCTTTCGTCAGTTTTTGGGTACAAAAAGCAATTATTTCATTAGCTTCTTTGATTTTCTCACTCAGAACGTCGATATCCAATTCATTATTGTCTATCTGACGGACAATCTTCTCAAGACGTTCCATCGCCTGAAGATATGTTTCCTTTTTTGCTGCCACGATAATTGATTATTAATGGTTAATGATGAATGTTTCTTTTATAACTTCTATTCGGGCACTTGCCGTTCCACCACAGACAGAACTTCTCCTTTCGAGAACCGGGTGACTAATTTGTCTCCCTGCTTCAGTGAGGATGCGTTTGTTACCGCCTTCCCGTCCTTTAGCGTAATACTGTATCCGCGGCTTAGCAACTTATCGGGAGAAGCATCCGCAATGCGCTGTTGTAAAAGTTCCAGCCGATGGCGTTGGCGAGCTAATAACGCCTTCGTCACTTGCGACAAGTCCTTTTCAGCCGACAGCAAAGCAAAGCGGGCATCCGTAAGCTTCCGATGGACAAGGTTCGGAATACGAGTCTGAAGTGTTTCCAGTCTCCGCCACTCCTGTTCAAGCACCGCATAAGCTCCTTGTTGGATACGGGCGGACAATTCTTCCAAGCGGTCGGCTATTTCCGTGATTCGGTAAATCAGGAGTTCGGCGGCAGCCGTAGGAGTTTTTACCCGGGTATGCGCCACAGAGTCAAGGACTGTATCGTCCCGCTCATGACCGATTCCGGTAATGACAGGTAACGGGAATTGTGCACACGCAGCTGCCAACAGATAAGTATCGAAACCGGATAAATCGGAAGTCGCCCCACCACCACGGATGATAACGACCACATCAAATTCATTCGCACGGGCATTGATACGGTCTAAAGCTGCCAATATGGATTCTTCGACTTGATTCCCCTGCATCAAAGCGGGAAAAAGCTCTGTATAGAAAAAGAATCCGCCCGGATTATGCTGCAACTGATGACAGAAATCACCATATCCGGCGGCGGTAGCAGAGGAAATAACGGCAATACGTTGTGGGAGAATCGGCATTTCCAACTCCTTATTCAGCGTCAGTACGCCTTCTTCTTCCAGCTGCAATAGTATTTCCCGACGACGGCGAGCCATGTCGCCTAATGTATAGGCAGGGTCGATATCAAGCACAGTCAGACTGTAGCCGTAAAGTTCGTGAAACTGAACCGTCACTTTCACCAGCACCTTGATGCCGGAAGTAAACATCTGTCCGGTAGTTTCCTCAAAATAAGGTTTCAGCAAGCGGTAGATATTGTTCCAAATCATACCGCGAGCCTTGGCGACAAGATTGTTGCTGCGGGGATCTTTCTGCACAAATTCCAGATAACAATGCCCGGTCGTATTGGAACGGACATCGCTCAGTTCTGCCTGTATCCAATATTCATCAGGCAGGCATTGCTCCAGGCTACGGCGGACAAGTGCATTCAGTTCTAAAAGAGAAAGAGAGGAATCCATAATGGTTAATGATTAGTACAATAGTAACCAGTTGTTAATCACTAATCACTCCTCCGTTAACCGTTAAATACGCCTTCCACAAGTCAGGAATACCGTATCCATATATATTATCCGGAAAATCCGCCCTGTCTCCCGAACGACGAACCAGTTCAATAACTTCTTTTGCCGTCAGCTTCGGACAAGCCTGCCACAAGCAAGCCACCATTCCACACATAATCGGAGAAGAGAAGGAAGTGCCGTTAGCATGCCGAAGATTGCCGTCAGTTCCCATTACGTCCGAACCTTGTCCTACAGCAACCACATCCGGTTTCACCCGTCCGTCCGACGTATTTCCTACGGAAGAAAATGGAGCCAGTTCTCCCCTTTTATTAATAGCCCCTACAGTAATTACATTCTCCGCATCTCCCGGCGGAGTTATTTTCTTCCAGGAGCCGGCACCGGAATTTCCGGCACTGCAAACAACTACTATCCCTTTATCCGCAGCTTTCGCTGCTTCACGGGACATCAACGCATAATGTCCGTTCAAATCACGATAGCGATAATTCTTTGCCGGATCGTCAAACGAATAATATCCGAGGGATGTATTTACCAAATCTACTCCTACACTGTCGGCAAACTCGATTGCCGCCGCCCAATAATCCTGTTCCACCAGATTCTCCGAATATTCGTCCTCGCTGCGCAACAACCAATAAGAAGCTTCGGGAGCCGTGCCAATCATCACATTCGGCTGATTCATCGCCATGCAAGAGAGAACAGACATACCGTGACTACTTTCCGCATAAATATCGGCTTCGGGATTCACAAAATCACGCACGCCAAGAATGTTGATGTTCTTCATCGCCTCTATCCTATCCACATTATGGAATCCGGCATCAATTACAGCAATCGTCATTCCCTGTCCTTTGAAACCCGCCTCGTGAAGAAGGTTCGCACGGCTCATCCTTATTTGGGCAACCGCAGGCCCGTAAAGACTATCGGAACGCAAAGGTTTGTTAATCAGCGAATCTCTCTCAAAGCTTCTTTGAGTAATGCCTTTCCAAACTCTTTCCGTAGAACACACAAAAGGTAACTTGGCGATTTCATCAATCAACGTACTGTCATTACAGGAGACGGTGACGAAGTTATCCCATTTTCCGGTAACAAGCACGTGGACACCTTTCTTCCGTATCGCATCTACGTATTTCCTGCATACCGGCAAGTCGGTGGAATCTATTGCCAATCCCTGTCTTTTTCTCCGTTCAATGGATTTCCCGGACAAGTATTTTTCCGGTTTCTGCAGAGAGTATTCCGTAGCTGCCTTATCTTTCAGGCTAATACGATATTTTAAGGTATCTCCCGGTGTGAATTGAGCAAAAACTCCCAGGCATATATTCAAAGCAAAAACCAATAACACAAATTTCCTCATAAGTTATCTTTATTTTAATCAATCAAAATCCTTCGTTCTCTAAAATCACTAATCCGATGCCTCGCTGCGAAGCGATAAAAGCTCCTCCCAGCACCCGCTTTCCATCATAGAACACAGCCGATTGCCCTGGAGCAATAGCCGAAGCCGTCTCAAGAAAATGCACCAACAAGCGTCCGTCCTCCAGCCGTTTCACCCGGCAAGGCAACGGGCGACTTCGATAACGAATCCTCACAACCAGATTCTCACACTGAAACAATTCCTGTTCATCTACAATCTTATCTTGTTCTATCAGCATATAGTCTGTTTGCAACTGCCCGGCATCACCCAGCATCACCGTATTTTTCTGCGGATTGATTTTCAAGACATAAGCCGGTTTGCCCAACGCAATCTCCAATCCTTTCCGCTGACCGATTGTATAATAGGGCGCACCCTTATGTTGTCCCAGTTTCACACCTTCGGAATTGACAAACCACCCCGGACCTATCTCAGTGTCCAGTTCCGGACATTGCTCACGAAGAAAGTCACGATAATCACCTTTTATAAAGCAAACTTCCATACTTTCTCCTTCTTTAGATTTGGCTTCGTAACCTTTCTCCGCAAGGTATTCTCGAACCTTCACCTTCGTATAATCCCCTAAAGGAAAGATACAGCGTCTCAGTATATCCTGTCCCAACCGCCAAAGGAAATAAGACTGGTCTTTCTTATCATCGTCTCCGGCTACTATATAAATATGTCCGTTCCGTTCTTCCAGTCGCGAATAATGTCCGGTAGCAATCCAGGCACAATCCAACTTATCCGCCCATTCCGTCAGAACACGAAACTTGAACAAAGGGTTGCACATTACACACGGATTCGGCGTACGCCCTTGCTTATACTCGTCTATAAAGTTTTTTACGATAGTCTCTTTAAAAGGGATACGTTCATCCGCCACATAATGTTCGATTCCCATCCGTGCAGCCAATTCCCTAGCATCTTGCGGCTCGTCGCCCCATACCTGCATGGTCACTCCTACTATTTCGTACCCTTGTTCCTGCAACATCAGACAAGTGGCAGTACTGTCAATACCGCCGCTCATTCCGACTAACACTCTTTTATTTCGTTCTTTCATCCGAATTTTAAAAATTACATGGATACAAATGTACAAGATTCCCCGGAAATAATAAATTTATTGCAAACGAAAGAGACAACAAACTCCTTTAATAAGTGTTTTTCAAAACAGAAAAGTTGTTTTTCTCATATAATTTCCCTATATTTGAAATATAACAAAAGCGAGAACAATTATGGCTAACCCTAGATTACCGGGCATTTCTGAAAACGAGCAAGCCTTATTGTATGCCAAACTGAATGAATACAACCGAGGCAGATCCTCTTTCAAAGAGGCAGGCGTTTACTTGGTAGTGACGCCCCGACCAGGGAAACTGAACTATTCCCTTTGGCTCTATTCTCCCCTACCCGAAAAACAGTCTATTCTTTACATACATGACCTATCATCGGATATTAACGAGTCTCTACGGATGGCAAGTACGCTGTTTTATTACTCAAGACGTTGCCTTATTCTCATGGATTATAATGAGAAAAGAATGCAGAGTAACGGCGATGACCTTATCTTCTTCGGAAAATATCGCGGACACTTCCTACATGAAATACTGAAAATAGACCCTACTTATTTAAGCTGGATAGCCTATAAGTTTACTCCAAAGATTCCGAAACAGGAACGCTTCGTCAAGATAGCGCAGGCTTACCATTCCATATATCTGGACATTATGCAGAGAAAGTCCAGAGAGAAGCGCTCGTCAAGCCGGTATTTGGGAGAGTTGGGAGAGAAACTTACAGACTTGAAACTGAAAGTGACCCGTGTACGGCTGGAAGACGATCCGTACAAAACAAGGGTGAATGGCACAACTCCGCAATTTTTTGTCAAGCAGATGCTCACGCTGACGGATGCCAGCGGAAACCTGGTCGTTATGAGTATTCCATCAAAAAATCCCAGTGCGGTATCATGTACTTTATCCGGGATAGAGCATGAATACCGACTGGGAGAGATTATCTACGTCGCATCGGCGAAAGTGTCACGCCGGTACGAAAGCTACGGTTCAAAATATACGCGCCTTAGCCATGTGAAGTTTGCAAGCCTCAACGCTTAGTCCAATCATCCTTGACAAAGCTTGCCGGATAAAAAACTTTATCCACAATACCGTCTTTCTGGCGGATCCAGGAAGTGAATGTGCGTGCGCCTTCATCCAATACAATGATACGGGCACCGTTCGGCAAATGGTTGTACACAGTGTTTCCACCAGTGTAACGTCCATAAGCCAGAAGGATATTTTTCCACATGACAGCATAGTCATTGTCATGGTCGTGACCTACAAATACCCCCATCACATCTCCCGCTTCTTTCATGGCGGCAAACATTCCTGTATTTATTCTAGGTGCACAGGCTTCTTCCATACGCGTTCCGCGAAAAGCTGCGTTTTCATCGCGAATAGCTTCGTGATATTCGGGCAGAGGAATATGGAAAAACGCAAGGGCAGGCAACGGTTGTCCGTCATTCTGAGTTTTATAGGCAGCACTTTGCTGACGATACCAGTTTATTTGGTCGAACGTAAGCCAATTATATCCCTTCACATCTTTCAAAGGTGAATAAGAGTGAGAGTCCATACAATAAAGCAGAGCTGCATCTCTTTTAGAATCAGAAGACGATTTCACAGTCAATACATAATCCGGTGACAGGGCAGTTTCCCGGTCAGGCATTAAATTACCTGGAACGGTACGGATGATGTCATATAGTTGTGACCGTGTCAATCCTTGTTCATCATCATGGTTACCAAAAGCCACAACAAAAGGGAGCTTGCGCTTGGATACCTGTTCCAAGACCTTCAGCATACCGGAATCCGCAGGTGCCGCATAGACAACATCTCCGGTAAAGATAACCAAATCCGGCCGTTCGGCATCAAGTACTTGATTAATACGTTCCAATGCTACGTCAGAAGCCGGATTACCATACTTAAAGTGTACATCGGTAAATTGCACAATTTTGAATTTACCATCTTTACTGAATTTCAGTTCACTTTTTTGAGCTATACCCAAAGTAGTTGCCAACAGTAAGATTAGTGTTAAGTGAAATCTCAAAAGTCGAATCATAATTATATTAGGGGGTTAATTATTCTTCTCTATCAGTACCGTGGCATAGGCTGAAATACCTTCTTCGCGACCTGTAAACCCGAGTTTCTCGGTAGTAGTCGCTTTTATGGAAATATCATCTACATCAATTCCCATGACTTTTGCCATTGTCTCCTGCATCAAAGGGATATGTGCTTTAAGCTTCGGACGCTCGGCACAAATGGTAGCATCAATATTACCGACCGTATATCCTTTATCAGCAAGCAATTCCACTGTTTTTTTCAGCAGAATCTTACTGTCGATATTTTTATATTCTCCCGCTGTATCCGGGAAGTGATAGCCTATGTCGCGCATATTTGCCGCTCCTAACAAAGCATCGCAAACAGCATGTAGCAATACGTCCGCATCCGAGTGCCCCAACAATCCTTTCGTATGTTCCAAAAGGATACCGCCGAGCCACAGTTCGCGCCCTTCGACCAACTGATGTACGTCGAAGCCAAAACCTACTCTTATCTTCATAATTTATCTAATATAATGAGTACTAGTGATTTGTGGTAATAGTTAATGATGAATGCTCGAAGGTCAATCAACGGATATGGAAATCCAGTAGTTTCTCTCCTTCCAGATAGCCTTGCAAGTGTTGTCCTATACTGACAGGACCTACACCGACAGGAGTACCCGTAAACAGCAAATCTCCAATTTTCAATGTTACAAACTGACTGACATAGGCTATAATATCGTCTACCTTGAAAAGCATATCCGCCGTACAGCCTTGCTGTACTTCCTTGCCGTCAATCAGCAGATTGAAGTTCAGATTCTGAATATCCTTATAGCGGTCTACGGAAACAAAATCTCCGATAGCGGCAGATGAATCGAAACCTTTACACAACTCCCAAGGATTTCCCTGTTCACGAAACTTCCGTTGAAGGTCACGGGCTGTAAAGTCAATACCCACTGTCACTGCGTCATAATACCGGTTCGCAAAACGGGGAGCGATATTCTTTCCCAACCGGTTGATTCGAACTACCAGTTCCGTCTCATAATGTATTTCGTTAGAAAAGTCGGGAATGAAAAACGGTTTGCCATCTTTGAGAATAGCAGAGTCCGGTTTCATAAAAATCACCGGTTCCGTATTTACTTGTGTGTGTCCCAGCTCCTTGTTATGCTGGGCGTAGTTCATTCCTACTGCAATAATCTTCATTATTTCTCGTTAAAATTCAATCTGTTAAACATTACAGCCAGGTGGGCATATAGGGAAGTATTCTGCACGACAATATTCTCAGGCACGCGGATACGGAAAGGAGTAAAGTTCCATACTGCCTTTATGCCACCGTCTACCATCTTGTTTGTAATTTCCTGAGCTATATTAATAGGCACTGTCAGCACACCGATATTCACATTGTATTCTTTCATCTTCGCTTCAAAATCATCGGAATGGAAAATAGGAATTCCGTCCAAGTCCTTCCCCACCAATTCCGGGTTGACATCAAAAGCCGCTACAATCTCCAATCCGAAATGCTGCAAACCCGAGTCACGAAGTAAGGCTCCACCCAAACTACCTACACCAAATAAGAAGGCTTTGTGCATATTGGTAAATCCAAGAAAGCTCTCCAGCACCTCAATCAGCGCGTCGATGTTGTAACCGACTCTCGTACGCCCCGAAATATTAACGTACGACAAATCTTTGGCGATTTGGGAAGCGTCAATATTTATTTCCTTAGAGATTTGTGTAGAAGAGACATATTGCTCTCCTTTTTCTTTCATTAGCTTTATATTAGACAGATACCAGGGAAGTCTGCGCAAGGTAGGCTCCGGCACTTTATCCGCCTCTTTTCGTATATAAGTGCTCATACTTCTTACAAAATTTGGTATTTTGCAAAAGTACATTATTTTTTGAGACTGACAACCGTATAATGGAAAACCTTAATAGAGATTAAACAAAACAATGAAAAGTGGTACAAATTTTGCTCTTTTCCATAAGTTTGATACTTTTGAGAAGAAATGAGAAGAAATAAATATGACGAATATGAAAAAAAATGATTGGAAAGACAGACTGAACGTAGTGTATTCAACGAATCCTGACTTCGGTTATGAGATGGATAACGACGAAGAGCAGACCACTCTTGATAAAGCCAAACAAAACCTGCGGGTTTCCATCGATAAGAAGAACCGTGGCGGAAAAGTGGTAACATTAATTACCGGATTCATTGGTACTGACAATGACCTGAAAGAACTCGGGAAACTGTTGAAAAGCAAATGCGGAGTGGGCGGTTCAGCTAAAGACGGTGAAATCATCATACAGGGAGATTTCAAGACTAAGATTATGGAACTGCTTGTCAAAGAAGGATATACAAAAACAAAAGGTATAGGTGGTTAACTAATTCAAATGATATAAGATATGAGGAAAGGATTTTTATTTTGTGTAGCAGTATTATGCTCACTATTGTCGTTTGCACAGAATGACAAGGGGGATATTGTCAAAACCGGAGACAATATGCCTGCTTTCACGCTTAGTTCGGCAGTAAACGGAACGGTGAATTCCGCAGACCTGAAAGGAAAAGTTGTACTAATCAATATCTTCGCCACTTGGTGCGGCCCTTGCCAGAGCGAACTGGCGGAAGTTCAGAAAACCCTTTGGCCGAAGTATAAAGACAATAAGGATTTTCGTATGATAGTGATTGGACGTGAGCACACTGACGAAGAATTAACGGCATACAACAAACGCAAAGGGTTTACATTCCCTATCTACCCGGATCCGAAACGGGAAGTCACGAATAAATTTGCCACCCAGTACATTCCCAGAAGTTACTTGATCGACAAAGAAGGGAAAGTGATATCCGCCACTGTCGGTTACCGGAAAGAGGAAATGGATAAGCTGATGAAGGAAATAGATAAAGCGCTGAAATAATAGACAGTAACAGTCTTTAGCTATTTCAGACATTTAGCCAGTTGCTCGGATATAATCTCATACCCTTTATGGTTAGGATGTAGCCCGTCTGAAAATAATTCCTCTTTCAGACCACCATCACTATTTAGAAAAAAGGAAGAGAAATCTAATATCCGTACATTGGATTCTCCGGTTAATCGGGCATTCAACAAACGGTTTAACTTGCTCAGGCGGGATTCGAATCCACGTCTTGGTAGTATATTCACAACATATAATTGTGCATCAGGCTGCTTATTTTTAACAATTTCCACAATCTGACTGATAGCTTTCACTATCTCCATATCTGAATTTTGCTGCAAATTATTTGTGCCCATCAGCATGAAAATTTTCTTAGCGCGGAAACCATCCAATTCACCGTGAATAATACGCCACATCATATTTTCAAGCCGGTCCCAGCCAAATCCCATATTTACAACCCTTTTTCCTTTAAACAGTTTTTGCCAAACATCATCCGCCTTTCTGTTTTTCTCAAAAGGCAGACCACCCCAATAATGAGTAATGGAGTTTCCAATCATTACAATCTCAGGCTGGTGTTCTGCATTATATTTCAAAACTTCCTCATGCCGTGCATCCCACTGGTAAGTATTTGCATCACGGTATTGCCGGCATGGCTTGAAAATCAGAGAATCTATTGCCGGATAAAGGATACTCTTTATCTTTTTACTATATGCATCTGCATACTGTTGCATGCCTAAATCCGTAGCGTGCACCCCATCAACCTGGCTGTCCATACATAATCCCAGTTCCTCAAAAGTCATGTAGTATAATCCTTCCACATTTTCTTTCAATGAATGATACGCCGCCTGCAACTGTTTATTAGTATCTATAAAATCTTCCGCCTTTTGGGCTGAGACCTTATACCCCATATATCCGTCATGCTCTACCAATAAAATGGGAGCTTTCCTCTTACTTCTTATCAGCCGGACGGCCTTCTCCACCCTGTCCTTGATTAACTGTACCCGTTCACCTGTCATATTAGGCATACAGTCTATAATAAACAAAGAGGCGTCAAGTTCAGCAATAAGTCCAAGAACTTCCTCGTCCAACTGCCCGTTTCCCGAGAATCCTAAATTGATAACAGGGGTATCCAGTTGACGCTGCAAAATATTAGTCCATGCCATACCGGGACGCGAAGCACAAGCTCCCTGAGCAATGGAAGTCCCATATACAACAACCGGCTTTTCCAAGGATGTACGAACAAATTCAAACCTGCACCCGGCAGGGACTCCGATTTGCAAATACTCTACCTTATTATATAAAGGAAAATACAAACAATACTCCCTCCCTCTATTATGCGGATTGCTATAAGTCAGATTCTCATACGAATAATTTATTGTATCATTGAATCCATACCGTCCTGCACACCAATATTGATTGCCATCAGCATCCGTTGTATAGAGGTCTACTCCGCTAACCCCGGTTGCAGCCATATGTGACATAGACAAGCCACCACTCACCTTGTATTTAACCTGAATATTGGCTGCATTAGTATGGAACTTCACGTATAAGCCTGCACTCTCCTGCGACAAATCCCATACCGGTTTACGCACTATTTCTTTAGCCCGCAAAGGTAATCGGGAATATGTCTTGCCAATCTCTGTATTCCATCCTCTTCCTTGAACCGGCAGCGATGTATCTTCCAACGGATTATGCCAATCGGTCTGTGCACACAAATTCATACCCTCAAACATCAGGATAAATAAAAACAATAATGATGATGATGACTGTCTATACCACATAACTATCAGATATTTACTTTTACAATGTATTTAAAATCCTCTTTGCCTTATTTACAGTTCTCTCCGCAGGTATTTCGGGAAAGCTACTCAAATTAAACGGCGACAATAATCGCTCTATTTTCTTCAATCCGTCCTTATTCCCGGTAACTGTAAATTCACGACGAAGAATCGTTATTTTCTCATGATCCTGTATACCCTCGATCAATTTCTCAAAACGGATAGAAGAACGTGCTCCGGGATATACAAAATAGGTATCTCCTGCCGCAAAACTTTTGTAGCGGGAATCCAATAATGGCTCTTTCGGCCAACTGTTATACGCCCAACGCAAATAACCGTCCAAATGATTCTTTGCAGAATAATAGCTCATCCATGTAGCTTCAGCAGGTGCAGAGAAAGTATATGTATTGGGAAATGCTTCGGCACATGAAGTATAATAGGTAGTCCATTTCCCCTCTGTATGCCGGCGCACCTTCACATCTTCCGGGAAACACTGCCCAATACTGATGCAATAATCATACAAATCCTTTTCTATCTCTTTGTGGAAATTGCCTGCAAGCGAAACCTTAAACTCCGAATCGGCTTTATAAATTACTTTCAAGGTTTTCTGCATAACTTCCATCGGACGTTCGTCCATAGCAATTGTACAGATATCAAACCAACCTTTCTCACGCAAATGCCTGGAAAAAGAAGAAAGCATAGCTACCCATATCTCTTCATATTCCGATTCACCCGGAGCGGTCCGGACGAATTGCATACTATTGGAAGCTTGATCAAAATACTGGAAAGAGAGTTCCCATGGGACCATAGAATAACAGTTTATCTGTTTATTAATGCCCATACTCATCATAAATTCAACCCATCGATCAAATACAGCATAATCAAAAGCCCAAGTTCCATCCACTTTCCTTATCCAGGTAACCATGCTTTCGAAATAATCATGTGTTTGCCCATTCCAAGGTTTATGTATGATGGCAGCCGTGATAACTTTCTGCCCTGCGTCTGCCAACATCTTCATCAGCGGGCGCATAGCATTTATATGTTCCTGACTCCAGAGAGGAACTTGATAATAGCGTGCCACAGCAAACGGATTCTGCCAAAGATCCAAGTGATAAGTCCATTCGGAAGGAACCGGAAGTGTATGCGAAGAAACGCGAATATCCATATTCAAAACAGACAATATCTTATCGCCATCTTTCACCTCAACAGTCCCCTTATAGAGTCCTGGTATTGCTGATTGCGGTATCCGACAATTTACCCAAACAGCACGTGTACTCATCTTTTCCATTGGTATAAATTCCAATAGATGGTCTATACCGTCTGCCACAAGCAAAGAGTCATAAATAGTATGGTCAGGACGGGAACCACAAGCTCCACGCCCGTCTTTATTTAATTCATCCGTCATTACATAGCGCACAAACCCACCACTAAAGGCACTAGCCGGAATAATATTCCCTTTTCCATTCTTAAATTCAGTAAAGGAATAGTTAAGTTTATCTATATCTGTTCCTGTCCAAACAACAGCTTGCGCATGTATTTTTTCACCACGCCAACCTGTAAGACTTATATTCTTCTGCACTTTCAGGACAGGAAGCTTATGTTTGGCATAACGTACATCAGTAGTTCCCCAAGAAACACACGGTTGTTTCATTGTTGACCATTGTTGAGAAGAGGGAACTGAAGGATCTGACAACTCAATATAAGACTGTACCGGAAAAGGATATTGCCCCGTCGAAGTCCCGCATTGTGTCACACCTTGCCCCTGTGCAAACAGGCAGACAGGTGATAATAAAACAGCGAAGATAAAGTTTATGATTCTCTTCATACGTTTACAATCTTCTAAAAAGGCGAATATACAGAAAAATATCCGCCTTTTATATTTATACTTACTATTTTAATGTTATTTCTACCATGTCCCGTTCTGGGTACAAAGAGGATTCGTCTGTAATTCTTTTGCCGGAATCGGCAAATAATAATGACGAGACGGATCAAAGAAAGAGGCACGAGTTTCATCAATGTTTCGCAATGCCTGTTCTAATAGTCCCCATCTCCTTAAATCATAAAAGCGTTCACCTTCTCTAAAAAATTCAATAGCACGTTGACGGATCAACTCGTTTTTAACAGAAGTTACATCTTTGGCTCCGCTATATGCCGGAAGATTACCGCCACGGGTTCTTATCTGGTCAATATATCCGATTGCCGTATCAATATCTCCGTCCGGCAATTCCAGTTCACACTCTGCCAAAAGCAGCAATACATCAGCAAAACGCATCGCTCTTTCATTAATATAAGAAGGTTCGGTTTCAACTTCCTGGGTGCGAATAGTAGAATGCTGATATTTAAGCATCCAGTACGACTCCAATTCTGCCGGAGTTAGAACTTCTTGAATAGGCCGTTTATAGTACATACATCCCGGATAATCCCATGCAATGGATGTTTTGACCCTGTAATCAACACCACCATCAACTGTTCTTTCCTGCAAAAATAGCGGCATGATATTAGGATATATATTTGCCATAAACCATCCGCCAAGACTTCCTGCCGCATATTCTACCGGAAGAGTGGTTCCTTGCGAAGAATTAGCAGATTCACCGTCGTCCCACAAGTCAGTACCTCCTGCAGAATCAAAGATTATCTCGAAAATACTTTCTGAATTATATTCGTGTTCTTCATCAAAGTTCCACGTATAGTCATCTACCAGACGGTAAGTATAAGGACTCTTAGTCAATGGTTTTAATATTTCTCTGGCACTTCCCCATTGTTCTGTATATACATAAAGTTTTCCAAGAAAGGCGTTTGCTGTTCCTGCTGTCGGTTTTCCCTTGCTATTCTCTAACGGCAGTGAACCGGCAGCTAATTTGAAATCCGATTCAGCTTGCGCATACACATCCGCCTGCGATGATTTTGCCACAGGAAAATCTTTTACCTGCTGTGAAGCTTTCAAACGAATAGGAACATCTCCAAACTCTTTAGCTAAAAAGAAATAATACAAGCCTCTCATAAAAAAAGCCTCGCCTCTGACCTCTTTTTTGAAATCCTCAGAAAAATCTTTCTCTTCCAACTTTTCAAGGATTAAATTGCTACGATAAATACCTTCATAAAAGTAAGAGAACATATTTGTTACGGCTGAATTGGAGTTACTATTCGTAAACATGTGCACAGTATATATATCATCTACTCCGGTGCGAAATGTGAGATCATCTGCACGGCAAAGGCGTATCATCAATCCACGGGTAGCATAATATCCTCCATTCCATATCTTCAATGGTGTATAACAAGTCGTCAAAGCTTTCTTGAAATCCGACTCCGTCTTCCAGAATGTTTCCGATGTCACTTCATTGGGATTTGTAAGTTCCAGTTTGCCTTCACAACCAACCCAAAGGAACATCATTAAGAAACCAATAGCCAATATTATATTTTTTTTCATAACTGTCTTATTTTTAAAATGAAACATTCACTCCAAACATAAATATCCTGTTCGCCGGATAAGTAAAATTGTCAAATCCCCGGGATGTAGAGCTTGCGCTGTTATCTACGTCAGGAGTATATCCGCTATAGCTGGTAATTGTTGCCAAATTCTCCATATTCACATACAACCTCAATTTCTGGATTTTACTATTAAACAGGTCTTTGAACGTATATCCCAATTGTACATTACGAATCCGGAAGAATGAACCGTTCTCCAGAAATCTATTTGATTCGGGCCTGTTGTTGTTATTGGGATCATTCCAGTCCACACGTGGCATAGAAGTATTCCTATTCTCTTCCGTCCAATAATTCAGAGTAGAACGCAGAAAATTTGTACCTTTATCCACTCCTTCCAAGTCTAAACGAGTTCCATTATATATTTTATTACCAAACACGCCTTGCATACCTATCATTATATCAAAGTTTCTGTATCCGGCATTCAAATTCAGTCCCATCGTAAAATTCGGGAAAGGACTTCCACAATATACACGATCATCATCTGTTATTTTGCCGTCCTTATTAACATCCTTAAAACGGATATCCCCCGGTTTGGCATTCGGTTGAATTAATACACCGTCTTTATTATGTGCTTTTACTTCATCTGCCGACTGAAACAAACCATCCGTCGGAATCAACCAAAAACCGCCAATTGGATATCCGGCTAATGTGCGGGTAGTGGACACATTCTTATAATTTGTTCCACCATTAATCACTTGGTCAACATCCCCCATCTCAAGCACCTCATTCTTCATAGCGTTTCCTGTCAGCGTCACACCATAGTAAAAATCCTTATTAATATGATCGTTCCACGTCAAACTAAATTCAAAACCGGTATTCTTTATCTTACCTGCATTTCTGATAGGATCATTAGAACCACCGGACGAAGCCGGAATAGGCACAGTTAATAAAATATCTTTTGTTTTCTTATAATACCAATCACCATTAAAAGACAGACGACTCTTAAATAACAAAAGGTCAATACCAATATTGGTCATTGTAGTTTCTTCCCATTTAATATCGGGAGTGGCAAATTTCTTCGGAAAAGCACCTTGATACAATCCGCCATTTCCATCTGGATAATTAATATTTGAGGTGATTGTACTTGTGTATAGATAGTTGTCTATTTCCTGATTTCCCAAAACACCATAACCACCTCTCAGCTTTAGTTGGTCAAGCCAGGAAATATTCTTCATAAAGTGTTCCTCTGCAATATTCCATCCTAAAGAAACAGACGGGAAATGACCATATCGGTTTTTCTTTGCAAATTTAGATGAGCCGTCCCTACGATATGTGGCGGTAATCAAATAACGGTTATCATAAGAATAGAAAAGTCGTGCCATGATAGAGGTCAATGCACTTTCTTGGTTCCATGTATCATTCACACGGTCTTGTGTTGCAGAACCCACCTCATAGATATTCTCCGGCAGCCCTTTGCCGGCAGCCATAATGTATTTGGTATGATATTTCTGATAAGAATAGCCTACAAATGCATTCATTTTATGTTTTCCGAAAGTATGATCAAACGATAACAGGTTCTCTATCAAAAGATTATTAGACGTTTTTTTACTCTTCGTCATATTTGAAATTGAATTTCTGCGCAAACCAAAATCATACGCATTCTCATAAGCGGAATTGTCTATCATACCTACATCCGGAGTTGCATTAAAACGGTATTTTAAGCCAAAAGGAAGCTTAACCTCAGCATACAGATTGATATATGCCGAGTAATTATCCTGATTCCGCCGCGTTATATTACGATCCAAAATGCCCAAAGGATTAGGAATATCCGTCACATCACCATAGTTCTTGCCATAGCCACCGAATTCATTCGTTTCATCATAACGGGACAATGTGGGAATCGATTCTAAAATAATGCCCAAGTACCCACCGCGCGCGAAAGCATACAAAGGGTCACTTTGTTGAAGACTTAACACCACGTTATTGCCTAAAGTAAACCAATCACGTTTGTATTCCGACTTAAAAGTAGCATTGTATCTTTTATAGTTAGTCCCCTTGATTATACCATCCTGATTCATATATCCAAGTCCGGTATAATAGGAAAAATAGTTGGTTCCTCCTTTGATGGTGACATTATAATTCTGCATCAAAGCAGGTTTCATCATCACACGTTGCCAGTCATTGTCTTCTTTTGAATCTAAATCCAAGGCCATATCCAAAGCCGCTTTATTTGCAGCGGCACGTGCACTGCCGGTTACCTTGGCCCATTCACTGGCATTCAGCATATCCAGATATTTAGCAGGCGCTTGCACACCTATATTCGCCGACAGGTCAATTATCGGTTTCCCTTCTGTGTTAGAACCGGATTTAGTGGTGACAATGACAACCCCATTTGCAGCTCTTGAACCATAGATTGCCGCCGAAGAAGCATCTTTCAAGACATCAATGCTCTCAATATCATTCGGATTCAGATGATCAATATTATCCATATACATACCATCTAGGATATATAACGGAGTCGCATTATTCAGTGTACCGATGCCACGTATCATAATACGTGTACCGGCTCCGGGAGCTCCACCTTGAGAAACAATATCTACGCCGGCTATTTTTCCTTGCAGGGCTTGACCGATATTCGTATTGCTCTGGCTGCTCAATTTGTCTGCACTGATATTAGCAACAGCACCGGTAAGATCCGCTTTTTTCTGTGTTCCATATCCAATGACAACCACTTCATCCAACACTTCCTGATTATCAGACAACACAATATTGATAACATTCTGTCTGCCAACGGGCACTTCCTTAGTTTTATAACCGATAAACGATACAACTAGAATTGCATTTTCCGGTACTTTCAATGAGTACGCTCCGTCCATATCCGTAATCGTACCTATTGAAGAGCCTTTCACCAAAATATTTCCACCTATAATAGCTTCTCCGTTTTTGTCTCTGACATGCCCGGTTATTTTCTTTTCCTTTATTACTTGTTGAGAAACTTCCGAAGCCTTGCTAAGTATTATCTGTCTATTTTTTATCTCATAGTGTATAGAACTCCCTGCAAACAATATATCAAGGAGCTCTGAAATAGATTTATCTCTAACTTTTAAAGTTACCTTTTTAGATACATCAATCGCAGTTTCGTAATAAAGAAATATATACTGACTCTTTTTCTCTATCAAAGAAAGTACATCTTTTATAGAAGTATCTTTCAATTCAAAAGTAAAATGTTCTTGTTGATCAATAGTACTGTTTTCCGCAAATACGGGCAGAATAACTAAAAAAAAGGTAATTGTGAGTATATATTTGCGTATTTTCACTAATATACTGCACATAATCTTATTGTTTTCCATAATTTTGTAATACTAAGGGTTAAATCAAATTTTTGCGAGTTTGAGTTTTACTCTCCATCCGGATAATATTTGCAGTATTATCCGGATTTTTTGTTTTTCATACTTTCTATTCCATAGGCTTTTTCTTTTTAAGGGTTAAACATCTTTATTGCATCATTTAGGGGAAACGTAAAAAATGCTATCTCGCTCCTCCACTACAATTGGAGCTGTAAGAGATATGAAACGAATAATTTCCTGAATGCCTTCATTCAAATCTATTTTCCCACAAAGTGGTTCAACGGGCATTTTACCAGTTAGTATTATTTCCCGGTCAAAGTACCTTTCCAACTTTTTGAAAACATCACCCAACAATTCATTTTTCAGAATAAAAACCCCTTTAGTCCAACTAATATATTCTTCTGCATTCACTCGCTCTTTTCCTAGAATTACTCCATTTCTAATTGAAGCCAATTCATTAGGAACCAAATTCATTTTGTCCCCATGCTCACCTTTTACATTTACTATTCCGCGTAACAAAACAACTGAAGATTTTACATCATCTTTATAAGCATGTACATTAAAAGCCGTACCAAGCACTTCAATATCAAAATGTGAAGTCTTCACAATAAAAGGTGCTGATTCATTACGTTTTACGTCTAAAAACACTTCTCCTTCTATATAAATCTCCCGCTTATCTTTTTTAAAATGAGATGGATACACTACCCGGGAACCGGCATTTATATCAAGCCTAGTCCCATCTGCCAACAACAGGCTACTATGCCTGCCTTTGGGAACTATAATTTGATTATACACATTTTCTTCATTTTTTTCTTCCTTCTCTTTCTGCCGCACTATTGTTTTATTTACAGAAATAGTGCCCTGCGAAGTATATGATACAGTCGCCCCATTTTCAATCGTCAACCGTTCATTATTACCTCCGGATAATACTATCTCATTTTCTTCAGATACTACTGTTGGCAATAAAGCAACTTGAGCCTTTATATCCGGCTCTTCATTGGAATAATAATAACCCAGCCCTACAAATAGCAATATTACAGCGGCTGTAGAAAATGACCATTTCAGATAATATATTATACGACGACGTTTATTCTCTTTAATATTCCGTTCAATGCATTGCCACAATTCATCCTCAAGCCCGGCAGGAGCCGTTGCCTCCCGTCTTTTCAAATAATGCAGCAATAAACTGCCAACAGAACGGATATGTGTATTTCTTTTATCCATATGATTAGTTTGCTATTAGTATGACTGAAAAAGAAGAAATTACTCCTCACTTTTCTTATTAAAAATAAGCTTTATCTTACTTTTCTAATAAAGAGGATAGTTTGGATATAGCACGAGCTATTAAATTCATTGCCGAATGGGGAGTTATATGCAATATTTCTGCTATTTCCGCCCAAGAAAAGTCTTTTATAAAACGTAGATAAACGGCATTCTTCTGATTAGCAGGCAAACGTGAGAAAGCTTTGCGCAAACGCTTACCGATTAACAAGTCTTCGTCCCCCCTGGCAAATAAGTCCTCCAGTTCTTCATCCTCTATGCTCAATTCAAAATCAACGTCCTCAATAGAAAGATCAACTATGACAGAATGTATTTTATCATAGATACAATTTCTCAATATCCTGAACAGATATGCCTTCACAAAATGAGGAGAAGAAGCCTTATTATTATAGATTTTCACAAAAAGATCCTGAATACAATCCTTTACCAAATCTTCATTGGCACAAAGAGACTTACCATAATTGAATAGTGATGAGAAATAACGTCGATACAATACTTCAAGAGCTATTCCATCACCTGTAGATAAATAACCCCATAAAACTGGATCAGTCATATTATGATATTCACATCTGTTCATTCAAATAAAATTTTGGCTTTGAATTCTATCACTATCTTTTCTATATAATATATCACATGATAATTCATCAACTTATATAGCTTTATTTTCATCTAAAAGAAAAATAGTATAATACAAGTCAGATTCCTATTCTTAACTTACTTATTGTATCAGCGTGTGCAAAAATAATCGTTTATTTTATTTTTCCGCATATATTTTCAGAAATTACAATCCAACTTATCTATTGTAAAAACAAAAAGCCGTTTCGAAATAAATTCGAAACGGCTCCTATATTCTCTGTCGTCAGACTGATTGATTATTCAGCTTTCAAAGTGAAACGCTTGAAGTCAACAATCTTCAGTTCAGGGTCAGCAGCAGCCAACACTTCTCTTACAGTCTTCTTACCGTCCATGATATCTTCCTGGTTCAGCAAGCAAACTTCTTTCAAGAACTTGCCCAGACGACCTTTAGCAATGTTCTGAATCATTTGTTCAGGCAAGTGAGCAGCCTTTTCAACAGAAACGGTAGCAATGATTTCTTTTGCTTTAGCTACATCTTCAGCTGTAATCCAGCCTTTAGCCATGTTGCTTTCCATGTGTTCTTCGCTGTCCACATGAGCCGGGTTGATGTTAGCTTTCTTTAAAGCAGCTTCTACAGCTTTCTGTACCTGTTCAGCTTTTGTCTTCTCAATAGCAACTTCGATTTCTTTCTGTTTTACTTCTTCAGAAACGCCATCTTCATCAATTGCAATCGGGTTCATGGCGGCAATCTGCATAGCTACTTGCTTAGCCAACTGCTCGTTAACTTCCTTGTTGAAAGCAACAATCGTGCAAAGACCATTTCTGTTCATGTGGTTGTAAACAGCAGTGCATGCACCTTCTACAGTCATGTAACCGTCAAGTTCCATCTTCTCACCTGTGATACCGCTACGGTCAGTCACTGCATCCTGTACAGTACCGTTACCCATCGGCAATGCTTTCACTTCGTCCAAAGTAGCGCATTTGTTAGCCACGGCAAGGTCAAGAATATCCTGAGTCAGTTTCACGAAATCAGCATTCTGAGCCACAAAGTCAGTTTCACACTTCAAAGCAACGATAACGGCACGGTCACCGGTAGTTTTAGCCAAAACGCAACCTTCAGAAGCTTCACGTTCCGAACGCTTAGCAGCAACAGCTTGTCCTTTCTTACGGATAATTTCCATTGCCTTGTCGAAATCGCCTTCTGCTTCAGTCAACGCGTTTTTGCAATCCATCATACCAGCTCCGGTCATTTTGCGCAGCTTGGTAATATCAGCCATACTTACAGCCATAATAATTTCCTTTTATTTTAATGAATAATAATTTTCGAAACGAAAAATGTGCCAATCTGCCAATCAAAATGCAAGTGTATAATCACACCCTTGCACATTAGCAAATTGGCACATTAATATATTAAGCCTCTTCGTCTTCCTTGATGAAAGCAGCAGCCTTAGCTGCGTTGATAGCTTCTTCGTCAGACTTGTCGAGTCTAGCTTTTACTGATTTCTTCTTGCCTTTGTTAGCAGGAGTTTCACCAGCAGCTTCCATGTCAATCTTTTCAGCTTTTCTTTCTTCCAAACCTTCGATCATTGCAGCGCAGCAAGCATCGAGGATCACTTCTACTGATTTAGTAGCGTCATCGTTAGCAGGAATTACGAAATCAACGTTTGAAGGATCAGAGTTAGTATCAACGATACCGAATACTGGAATACCCAAACGGTTAGCTTCACGAACTGCGATATTTTCTTTCATTACGTCGATAACGAACAATGCAGACGGCAGACGAGTCAGGTCAGCGATAGAGCCCAAAGTCTTGTCCAATTTTGCACGTTGACGTGAAATCTGAAGAACTTCTCTCTTAGAAAGGTTAGCATAAGTACCATCGTTAGTCAACTTGTCGATAGTAGCCATTTTCTTCACAGCCTTACGGATAGTCGGGAAGTTGGTCAACATACCACCCGGCCAGCGTTCGATTACATAAGGCATATTAACAGATTGAGCTTTCTCAGCTACAACTTGTTTAGCTTGTTTTTTAGTAGCAACAAAAAGAACTTTCTTGCCAGATTTGGCAATCTGTTTCAAAGCTTCAGCAGCTTCGTCTACTTTTGCAACAGTTTTGTGGAGGTCAATGATGTGAATACCATTGCGTTCCATGAAAATATAAGGAGCCATTGCAGGATTCCACTTTCTCTTAAGGTGTCCGAAGTGGCAACCAGCCTCCAATAATGTATCAAAATTTGTTCTTGACATCTTGTTTTTTCTTTAAATCGTTTACTTTCTTTTTTGTTTTTTCTAAACCAACCGCTGGGTAGTCTATGAGCAGAGTCCCAGTAGTTTAGATACTAAACATATTCCTCGGTCAGGCAGCCCATTAACGCTTGCTGAACTGGAATCTTCTACGAGCTTTCGGCTGTCCCGGTTTCTTACGTTCAACAGAACGTGGGTCACGAGTCATGAAGCCTTCTGCACGAAGAGCGGCTTTATCTTCAGCGTTCATCTTAACCAGTGCACGAGCGATTGCCAAACGCAATGCCTGAGACTGACCAGTGAAACCACCACCACACAAGTTCACCTTGATGTCATACTTCTCAGCAGCACCCAGCTTGTTCAATGGTTGTTTTACAACATACTGAAGAATAGTTGATGGAAAGTACTCTGCAAGGTCTCTCTTGTTAATAGTAATCTTTCCTGTACCTTCGCTTACGAATATGCGTGCAATAGCACGTTTACGTCTGCCTAATGCATTTACTACTTCCATTATATCTTATTTATATGAATTAATATCAATCATTTTCGGGTTCTGAGCAGCATGTTTGTGTTCGCTACCAGCGTAAACATACAAGTTATTCAGCAATTTAGCTCCCAGGATATTCTTAGGAAGCATGCCCTTCACTACTTTTTTCAGTAATCTCTCTTCGCCGTTCGGTTTAGCAATCAAACGGGCAGGAGTCATCTCTCTCTGACCACCAGGGTAGCCTGTATATGACAAATAGACTCTGTCATTCCACTTGTTACCAGTCAGTTTTACTTTGTCTGCATTGATGATGATAACGTTATCACCGCAGTCTACGTGAGGAGTAAAGTTTGGTTTGTACTTTCCTCTCAACAATTTTGCAACTTTTGCTCCCAGACGACCTAATGTCTGGTCTGTAGCGTCAACAATAACCCATTCTTTGGTTACAGTTGCTTTGTTGGCAGAAATGGTCTTGTAACTTAAAGTATCCACTCTAATTTTGTTTTTTAAATGTTACTACTAAAAATTTTCTTCACCACTCATTAGTCTTCCCCGGACAAAGGAGTACTAACTTGCTATGAATTAATCTCTTATCATTTTGTGATAATAATCGGCTTGCAAAAGTACGGCTTTTCTTTGAATTGGCAAACTATTTTTGTATATTTTTCCGGTTGCCTATTCTATTGAAGGTCTTGCTAATACCCGTTATTATTCATTCCATTGAGTTTCGGATTACTTTGTATTTCCTTCAGAGGGATAGGGAAAAGTTCATGTTTGCCTTCTATAAAATTACGGTAAGCGGGATAAGGTTTGTTCTCTTTCTGGTTCACGGAACTGACTCCGCCAAACAGTTTCAGCGCCTTGCCCAACACGCCCCAACGTATCAGGTCGTATTTGCGTTGTCCTTCAAAAGCCAGTTCAAGACCACGCTCCCAGTAGAGAGCCGTACGGAACTTTCCTTCGGGGGTAGAGTCGTCGATGAAAGTCAGGTTATGCGTTTTTTTCCGTGCGCTCATCATTTCTTCATAATTCGCTTCTGTGATAGAGGTAGCTTCGGCACGGGTACGAACGCTATTCAACAGATTCCAAGCTTTCTGACGGTCGGTTCCTGTTTCATTGTATGCTTCGGCAGCCATTAATACGACATCGGCATAGCGTAAAGGACAATAATTCACATCGGCGTAATTGATGTTCTTATTCCATGATTCTTTCGGCATCCATTCCCTGCGCCATTTTCCGACGTACCAGCTTCCGGCACTTCTTTCTTCTTTTACATGTTCCTTTTTAGTGCCATTCCAAGTGTAGCGATAAGTACAAATCGCTATGTCACGACGCTTATCTTTCTCTTCAAAGAAGTTGCGCCATTCGGGAACAACGATAAAGAAACCATTGGCACGTCCCATATACTGATTTGCTTCAGACGCGGAGATTCCGGTAGGTTCCGCCACCTGCGGACCGTTATAAATCCCCCATGCTCCACCGTTGCGACGTCCCTGTGAATGATAGAAAGCAATCTCCCAAAGGCTCTCTTTCGTATTCAACACGCCTTGCGAGAAACTTTTGAAAAGCGCTTCATAGCCACCATCGTAAAAGTCATGGTATCCTTTATCTTCAAAAGCTTCCCATTCTTTTATCACTGCATCGAAGTATTGTTTCCGCTTGCTATCGTCCGGACGTTCCAACTGCCCGTTTGAATGAAGGCTATATCCGGCACGTTGCAGATACACACGCATCAGCAATGCACGGGCTGCTCCCTGCGTCACCCGTTCGGGAGTGGAAGAAGCGGTTGCCCAATCCAGATTGTTCTTGGCAAAAGTAAGGTCGGTTATAATTTCATCGTAAATCGTTTCACGGTCTACACGTTCGCCGAAGGCGGATTCATAGGATGAGGAATAAGCGGTTTTGAAAGGGACATCTCCCCAGCCTTTCACCAAGTCGAATGCAAGGAAGGCACGCAGGAAACGGGCTTCGGCTTCCAGTGCTTTCAGACGGGTATTGTCACTATATCCCGTCATACCGCTGATACCGTCGATAGTCAGGTTGGCACGGTCGATTCCTTCATATTTCAGTTTCCAGATGCTTTCAATCCATGTGTTTGTGGAGTTGAGCTGGTAGTGCGCGATGTCGTGCACCTGGTTGTCAGACTGTGTACGGGCGGTATAATAGGTATCGTCAGATGCCGGAGCAGCCATTTCGTACCAACCGTAATGGTTAAAATCCGACAGTGAGCCGTATATCCCCATGACTGCCATTTCCGCTTTTTCTTCCGAATCGAAATAGCGGTCGCGGTCATACTTTGAATTGGGTTCTTCTGTCAGCAAGTCCTCGCAAGAGGTAAGTCCTGTCAGTAATAAAGCGGATGCGATATATAATAGATGTATCTTTTTCATGATTGCTATATATTTAAAGAATTAGAAAGCTACGTTTAGACCAAAAATGAAAGAACGGCTGAGGGGATACGCTCCAAAGTCAACACCGGGTGTCAGCCCGCTTTTCATTGTAGAGACTTCCGGGTCGAAACCTGTATATTTTGTCCACGTTAACAAGTTATTGCCCGTAGCATACAGGCGCAGGTTCTTCAATCCTACTCTCGCAATCAGGTGTTTCGGGAATGTATATCCCACAGTCACATTACTCAGTTTTAAATAGGAAGCGTCTTCTACTGCCCAAGAGTGGATATAATTGTCTCCTTGTTGCGCGTCATGATAGGCGGCTACCGTTTTGCCGGCGTTCAAAGCAGCCAATTCTCCGGGATCTGTTACTTTCTGCCCTGCGGAGTTGATGGTCATCCAGCGGTTGGAGCTGTTCATTACGTCTAATGCATTATAGTTCTGGCTGCCTATTTTACTGGTAACCAGTTTGGTGGCGTTCAACACCTCATTGCCATAACTGAAAGTAAGGAATACGCTCAAGTCAAATCCTTTGTAAGTAAAGGAGTTGTTCAGACCGCCGTAGAATTTCGGTTGGGCGTTGCCGATAATCGTTTTATCATTTTCATCAATGATATCATCCCCTTCGGTCAAGTTTCTGAACTTCCACATTCCCGGCTGAATCCGACCTCTATCCCCATGATAAGGCACACCGTCTTTCAGTGTATAAGTTTGGGTGGAAGCGTCGTAATTGAAATCATCCACCTGATACAAGCCATCCGTAATGTAGCCATAGAATTGTCCCAACGGTTCTCCGACAGCAATACGGTGTGTGTTTTGGTTAAAGCCGAACTTGGCTTCGTAGAGTTGTACCGCCTCACCGGTCAATGCTCTCACGGAATTCTTGTTGTGCGACAACGTAAGCGTAGTGTTCCAACTGAATTTCTTTGTAGAGAAGTTCACTGTATTCACAGTCAGTTCCACTCCCACATTCTTCGTTTCGCCGGCGTTAATCAACATAGTCTGATAACCGGAAGAATAAGGCAACTGGGCATTCAACAGCAGATTACTACTCCTATTAATATAGAATTCGGGCGAGATAGTGATACGTTGGCTCAGAAAGCCCAAATCTACGCCCATATTAAATGTCTTGTTCGCTTCCCATTTCAAATCGGGATTCGGTATCTGCTTGGAAGCATAACCGGGGGTGAGTTTATCCCCCATAGCTGTGGCAATTGAAGACATCAGGGCAAGGCTGTTGTAGCTACCGATGCGGTTGTTACCTGCCAGACCGTATCCGATACGGAATTTCAAGTCGGAAAAGAGATTCAATCTTTTTATAAAATCCTCTTCGCTCACACGCCAGGCGGCTGATACGGCGGGAAAGTATCCCCATTTGTTGTTCTTGCCGAATTTGGAAGAGCCGTCCGCGCGGAAAGTGGCGGAGAACAAATATTTGTCGGTGAAATCGTAGTTGAGACGGGCGAAGAAAGAAAGCAGGTTGTCGTCAAAGTTTTCGTCGGATGAAGCAACAGACGGAGTACCCAGGCTCATATCACCTAGAATAAATTCGTCGGTAGGCAGTCCGCTCACACCGGATTCAAGAACGCGTGTCCAACGTTTCACAAATTCCTGTCCCAGTTGCACGACTACTTTATGTTTCTTCTGAAAGCGCTTGTCGTAAGTCAGGACGTTGGACGTTTGGAAACTTCCGGTTTCCGTATTTCGGATAGAGCCGTAGATACCGCTACGTCTTCCCATAATAGACTGGTCGCCATAGAAAAGTTCGCGTCGGTATAGCTGGTAACGCATACCCGTATTATTCCGGAAGGTCAGTCCTTTCATTATTTTAAAGGTCAAGCCGCCATTGGCTTGCAAGGTACGAGTTTCCTTGTTGTCCTTTTCTTCGGCAGCAGCTATCAACGGATTCTGCATTACGTTACCGTCCGCATCGCTCAATACGGGGTCTTCTCCTGCCAATAGTTCATCATCACTTCCACGAATACCGATGGTAGGACGGTATTGCAATATCTGCACCATTTTATTGAACTTAGCGTCCACATTGCTACCGCCTTCGTTCGTTCCGTTTCCGGCAACTCCCGCGCCATATACTTTCAGGTAATCGAAGTTGATACGTCCGGTGACGGAGAGACGCTTGTTCACTTCACTCCTTACACTAAGCGAGATATTGTGTTTGTCGCTTCCGCTATATACCATAGCACCTTCATCCTTGAAGTAGCCGTAAGACATATTATAGTTCAGTTTATCATTACCACCGTTCACGCCTACCCGGTAGTTCTGTGTGACGGTGGTGCGTCCCATAGTACGGTCCAGCCAATCTATGCCCTCACGGTTGGCATAGTTTTCGTGCAAATCGACAAAGCCGCCATAACGGGTTTGCCATGCCCGCATACTTTCTGCGGGGTCGGTGGCGTCACCTAATGTTCTTTCATAATCCGCCAGTACAAATTCTTCCACACTCAGTACATTCAGACGTTTGGCAAGCGTACGTACTCCCACATACGAATCGAAAGTAAGCGTCGCCTTTCCTTCACTTTTCGCACCGCTTTTGGTAGTGATTACCACTACCCCGTTCGCTCCGCGGGCACCATAGATGGCTGTTGCCGAAGCGTCTTTCAAGACATCAATGCTCTCAATATCAGCGGGGTCGAGACTGGACATGCCGTCTTCCGTAGGGAATCCGTCGATAATATAAAGCGGTTCGTTACTTTGTGTTATTGATATACCCCCACGTACACGTACTGACATGGCAGCTCCCGGTTGTCCGTCTGTCTGTATAATCTGTACACCTGCCATACGTCCCGCAAGAGCTTGGGTGACATCGGACGAAGGGACTTTGAGCAAATCATCGCTTCTGACGGAAGCTACGGAGCCGGTCAGGTCTTTACGTTTCACTGTGGCATAACCGATAGCTACCACTTCGTCCAGCAGTACCGAAGCCGCTTTCATAGTCACATCAATCTGTTTCCTTCCTTTCACGGGCACTTCCATGTTTTCCAGACCGATAAAAGAAAAGACCAGTACATCTTTAGACGGGTCGCTGACGGTAATGGTGTATTTACCGTTGATGTCGGTGATTGTACCTGTGTTTTGTTTGCCTTTCACAGTTACATTTCCCCCAATCACTTCCAAGCCCTCGTTGTCCACCACCTTTCCGGTGACAGTCTGACTTTGGGCGTGTATGCCGGATATACCGACAAGCAGAAATAAAATACTAATAATCTTACTTTTCATGATATTCTATTCTTTATTTATATTCATTATAGTTCACTGTTTTGTCACCGGGTTATCGCCCGGGTAGATACAGGTGTCCGGTCGGTCATCTCTGTTACTTGCCAAGTGCCGTTCACCTCGTCATAAAGTAAGGAAGAACCGGTGTACTGACGGGGGTAAGAGGTTCCGCTCAATGTAGGGTTATCTGTTCCATAGCTGAATACAGCCGGTTCGGTACGATGAGTAACCGTGAGCTTCGAGGATTTGGAAGCATCAAGAACAGCTTCAATCGTCCAGTCGCCTACACTGAAAGTATCCCCATCACGGTGGATGGCAGACACAGATTCTTTCGTATCACCTACCTGAATGACAGCCAGAAAACGAGTGGCGGGACTACCGTCCACCCGTGCAGTGAGATGCCATTGATTCGGATAGTCTGCTCCAGTAGTCGCGGGTGGTACTGCGAAGCGGTTTGTTTGGGACAAGGCAAAAACGTGCCCGCCAAACAGTTGTGTTACAGCGACAAAATCTTTAGTTTTGTTATTGGTAGACAATGTTTTTTTCACAGCGTCAATACCAAACTCCGTAGGACTATGCAATAACCATTCCCAACGAACAGCTTCCGAGGCTTCCAGTTCATCGTACACCAGTACCGTAGAAGGATGAAGCATTAATATATGCCTGCGATATTTAGTCAATGGCGTGGTACCGAAACCATTTTCCGGCGTTTGTGTAATACCTGCCTGCTCGAAGTAGCCTATCCACATGGGGTCATTACTAATCCCCCTGTAAGCATGCGAAGCGTCACCCAGACAATAGCTGATATGCTGTCCAGTCATAGCACGCATCACATTACCGTAGCCTTCGGTGGAATAAGGTTGTCCTATGCCGTTCACCAACAGGGTATTGTGTGCCCGGGTATGGCGGTAGGACATCAAGTTATGCGCATCACTGAAGTTTTGATAATAGCCCGTGCTACGATAGACATCTACTCCTTTATACAGCAAGTTAAAAGCATTCTGACTGGCAGTGGTGTGACTGCCCGAGCCGAATGTACTGGAGCGGAACGAGAGCGCAAGGTCTTTTTCCGTATCTTCCGGATGACTGTGCATAGCTACTTCGCCTGCATCTTTATACCATACCATTTTTGCCGCGTCCGCAGGGAAAGCAGTATTATAGTTCTGGTCGGTACACATACGGTAAAGACGTAATTCATAGTCCCGGCGCAACAAATCCCGACATTCTCCAGCATACCATGCGGCATAAGAATCGCCAGTTTCACAAGCCAGGTAATCGGCAAAAGCGGCAATCAGGCGATTAGGTTCAGTACCTTTTTCGCTGTTATCACCAAAGCCGTTAGTTTTTGAGCCCGGCGGGCAAGTATAGACCATCGAGCGTCCTGCATTCCGATACCACGGATGCAGCAGGAAATTCTGACGGGTGATGTATGAAAATAAAGCAGGCATATAGGCTAAAGTCAAGATATTGGCACTAAAGTAGCCTGTACCGTTGTGCCACATACCGTCACGATTGAAGCCGGAAGCAGGGGCACGGGCTGTCCATAGTTCATAATAATATTCCAGCATCGGCAGCACTTCGGAAGAATAAGCAGGTTTGTCATAGAGCGACAAAGCTACTTGAAAAAGGATACGCATATTCTGCTGCCAAAAATGATTGTCAAAGAGATGATTTTCCTGAAAGCCACAATTCACCTTATAATAATAGCGTGCCACACGCATCATCAGTTCTTCGGCTGAGGTACGGTCGGAAGCTGATAAGTTGTCATAAAGCAGGTCATAAGCTGCTACGAGACACCAGGCGATATTGCTAGCCGTAAAGTTGGATGCGAAAAGCTGTTTGTCGGCAGGCGGAGCGGCAATCAAGACTTCGAGAAGCTGACGCAACTTTTCAACATGTTTTTTTTCTTGAGTCAGGTGATAAGCCTGATAGAGATAAGTGGCGTGTTGCCGAAGTTCTTCGGCACGGCTATACAAGTCGGGCATTGTCGTATAATCGACGTTCAATGCGAGAGTTGCACGGTTTTGCAATTCCTTGTATTCAGGGTGTGAAGCTACACGATTACGAGCTTCTTCGATACGGTCGTCGAGAAAACAGTAAATACGGGGATGCAGACGGGGAACGTTTTCTAAGAATGTCTTAAAAGTGGGTGTTACAAATTCCGGCGTATCATTCTTTACTTCAAAGCGATAGGCCTGACTCCATTCACCGGGCATATTTCCATTAATATTAGTAGAGCGGAAACGCCAGAACCATGTGCCGGTATCCAAGCGGCGGTGAGGATTATACATGCACCATTCCTGCGGTTCGGTGACCAATGTTTCGGAACTGCTGAAATCTTCGGTACGCGAGAGAGAGAATTGCAGTCTTTCGCCTGTCTTCATCGTTTGAGGAACAATAAGAGGAGTAGGATTCAGATACAGTTCATTATCTGCTTTAGGATAAGGCTGTGTCCTTATCTTATCCTGATAAGCATCGGGAGTTGCGGCGGGCGTCTCGGGCTGCGAACCGTCCGGTTCGGGCAACGGGTCGGATGAACAGCCGATGAACAACTGTACAACTAACAAAAGGTAAACCGACAGGCGAAATGAGGTGTGCATATTATCTTCTTTTCGAGGTATAAGATTAGGGTTCTATTGTCAAAAGTATCAATGGAGAAGAAAGTAAGAAAGTGGAATGGGGGTATCCCACTTTCTTAACACTTCTATTGAGTAAGGTCGAGTGTTCAATGACTATTTGAAGATTGTAATCATGGGGCGGCAAAGAGCTTGCTGATTAGTTTTGCCCTTTACATCAATACCAGCTTCTTGCGCATTGGTTACAGCGCCGTCAACAACATTGATACGTACACCCGAAATATTACCTTGATTATTAATAGTACTAGAAGCATAGTTTACTGTAGCAATTACATCTCTATCAAACATTTTACCATTAACAAATCCAAACTCACTCATACTTCTGAAATCGTCACTACCGGTAGCAGGAATGTCTTTCATTGTAAACAATGTGTTCATAAATGCACTCAATTGCACCAACGTAGGGATATACCATGCACTAAGATTTTCACTGTTCAAAGTATGTTCTCCCACCCACTTCTCATAAGTTGTTTTAAACGTAACATCTCCAATGCCAGTAAACAAAGCATCCGTGGTCTGAGTTCCATTAGTTACCGCTTTTTCTGTTTCAACCAAAGTCTCTAATTTATCATTATTAAGAGCTTGGCGACCAGTCGCTGCATTTTCAATCGCTACCGCATATCCTGCAATCGTCTTTCCTTGAAGTGCAGCAGGATAATTAGCCGGAACATCACTACCGATAGCTTCCATCGCGAAAACGATACCAACAGCATCCGCTGCATCACGTACCACTTTACCTTCCGCATTGATATAACTGCCGACTTTCATTTCCAATGCTTCATAATCAGGGTCTACTCCTACTTCAATGTCAAATTTACCATCTCCTATTTCAAATTTTGCCATAATCTGCATATTGACATCCAAAGGCAATGTGTTAGTCGGTATTGTAATCACTTTATCATATCCCCCGCTCAATGTCATAGTAACCTCTCCGGCAAATTTCGTCACATCCGTAGGAGCAAAGAAGAAATTAGAAATCCAAGCACCACTTGCCGCATTAAAACCAGCATTCGTATAAGTCACAGGAGCAGTAGCACTGCATTTACCTTCCAAAATATCATATCCGCTCAAAGCATCGTATTTCACTTCCAATTTGGTTGCAGATGCCGCTACTGCCGGATTCTTCGGCTGCACACTAATATTAGCAAACGGACGCTTCAATGTCACGCTGGCATTACCGATAGTTTCCAACTTTCCGCAGAAAGCATCGCAAGCTGCCATTAACGCAGCATTAGTCATATCGAATGACGCAGTGTTATATCCTACGGCTCTCAAATCGGCTGTATCATATACTTTACCGGCAGCACCCGCTGTCGGAACATATTCAGCCCAAAACAACGCTTTCGCTGCATCCTTCTGTTCATCTACTGAAATTGTGAAGGATACCTTTCCGTCATTAACCTGTTTGATATCCTGCGCACCTACCGTATTGCCTTCCGCATCCAGTAATTGCATGATACACTGCATCGTATAGCCATCAGGTATAGTGACACCCGCACGGCTGAGAGGATTATTGACAGGAGCCTGCACAGCGATAGTAACAGGAGCTTTGATGTCATTTCCATTGTCCGAAACGATTTCTTCTTGTCCGCATGATGTGAAAAGCACTGCGCACAAAGTCATTAGCGAATAAAATAAGTTCTTTTTCATGATTGTAATTTTTATGGTTAAGCAATTCTTAATTCATTTGTTATTAATTATAATTCTCCAAGGTCTACTTCCAAATCACCATCGTAACCGGGGTCGATACCTATTCCGCCATTTACGTTGGAAGTAAGGAAGTTACCGCGTACTGTTGTGTTTTTGTTCCGTTCACAAGGAATACTCAATATCGTACGTGCCAGTACTTCATTCTTCTCATTCAGGATTTCCAGTTCCACCGGAATAGAAGCGGTTTCTCCGGCACCGACCAATAGATAGTCAAATCCCAGTTTCAGTTCTTGCGTACCGTCGGCAGGACGTTCAAAGGCGACCTTATATTCCATGTACATCAGCGAGTTCTTGGGCACATCGTCCCATAAGTTATATCCCGTAGGCAGATAATCGCTGTACTTCACGAGAGTCGTAAAGCTCTCACCTTTCAGACTGCCCGTAGAGAGTTTATAGAGAAACGTCTCCACATCTTTCGCTATCAATTCATAGCGTGCCACGGGGCGGTATAATGTTACATCAAGTCCGGTTTCAGCTCCCCAGTCGTTACGGTAGGAAGTAAGGTCTACTGTCGTAGAAGCGGCAAACACATCTTTGTAGCGGCTATTTCCTATATATTTTCCGGCAGGAAGAATGAAAGCCAGATTCTCCGCATCGTAGACAAGCCCCTGTTCCGGTGTTTCCGAATTCACATAGTCAGCCCACACCAAGATGCGATAATTGCGGGCATGCAACTTCATGCTGACGGGCAGAGTAGAACGGTTAAAATCTTCCTCATACACCGTCTGTCGTGCCACTACCTGCCTATCCAGATAAGCCTCAACGATAAAACGTCGCAGATATTTGGTTTCCGTCGCACGGCTGACCGCCATCGGCGGGCGTTCCGCCAAACTAAGATTCATTATCAGATTGAGATTCAGCGTCACTGCTGTAGGGTCTACTCCCAATTCTCCGTCAGGAGTCAGTTCCGGTTCTTCGTGCAGGCTGCATCCATTCACTAAAAAAGCGAAGAATAACAGAAAAGTGCAATGTGCCAGTATATATAAACTTTTTCTCATATTGTTATCGTATTTACAGGTATATTCCTATTGAGTTCAGAAGCGATATACCAGTGACGCTCCTACGCGGGTTACTCCCCAATAGTGGCGGACACGTGTATCCAGCAATGCACCGTTGTCTATATTATAATAGGTATTATACTTCATATTGGCATATCCCAATCCCAGAGTAAATTCCGCTCCCCAATGTTCGGACAAAGGCAGTTTGTAGCCATAACTCAGTCCGGCTCCCAGCAAAGGGCGGTCAACGTCCTGATAACGGTTGTCGTTCCACTTCACGTTGAACCATGCCACGTGGGCGTGCAGTCCGACAAAATGTCCTCGTCCCGCTTCGTTTCCCATCCACCAACGAGCTTCCGGTTGCAATGCCACGGTGCGTACTCCGTGTTCACTTCCCAAGTCCCACAGGCTGCAAGTCAAAGGCAGTTCCACGGTTATCTTTTTGTGCACCTGCATTTCCACAGCAAGGTTCAAGAGAGCACAAGCATCATACAACACATTGGTTTTCAGTGCCAGGTAGCGTTTGCCGTCTAAAGCAGCCGCCTTCCGCGTGCCCGCTTTGCCGGAGACTTCCTTTTTATTCTCTCCCTTTTTGGCAGGAACGCCAATAACCGTCACCGGCTTCTTTCCGTCCAGTTTGTAGACCGTCGTTTCTTCCGGAGCAGCGGAAGTCTGCACACGGGGCTTCACCGGAGTCTGAGCTGACAAAACAGCCATACCCGATAATGCAGCCAACAGGCACATGGTTCTCATATTAAATTTCGAATGTCTCATAGTTCCGTATCTTTCATGTTCGTTTATCAGATTTCCAGTTCGGGCAATGTATCCCTCATAACTGTTTCATATCCGTCTTCATTGACAATAGTGGCGTCTCCCTTGTAAGTGATATTCACTTTCTCCTTGGTGCTGCGGATGAAGAAAGAAGGCGCACCGTTAGATTTCAGATTCACACTGATAAGCCACCCGCCCACTTTGATACGTCCGTCGGACAGTATTTCCGGGTCTTTGGCGGGATATTTCAACGCATGCGTATTGATGATAGTGGCAAAGCGATATACTTGTGCTTTCTCCGATGTAGCGGTAAAATGCCAGTGGTTCGGATACTTCTTGAAGTTGCCTTTATCATCGGCACGCAGCCAGTTGACTGCCGGATAGAAGAAACTGCTGGTTGTGTCAGTCTGTAACGTTCCGCTTGAGAAGAGATAAGCGTCCGACGCTCCGCCACGGTTAGTAGCCTGAACGTGTACAAAACGGTTATCCGCCTTATTCACTGTCATGGGATTCTCCGTAGTGTGCAACAGGTAATTCCAGTTCACCGGTTCGTCTGCTTCCAGTTCATCATAGATGAAAATCAATCCGGTCTTACCCAAGTTCACAATATGACGACGGAAAGTCTTCACGTGATTCTCATCCCAGCCATTTTCGGGTGTATAGTGTACTTCGGACTGTTCACCCCGTGTCAGCCAAAGCGGTGAGATTACTTTTCCATAAGCATTGGAAGCGTCTCCCAGTACATAGCCTATTTTTTCACTGGCGTAATAACGGGGAATCCAGCCATATCCTTCTGTTCCTATACGCTGTCCCATGCCATTCACCAAGATAGTATTGTGGGCCCGTGTGGCACGATGGCACAACATACTGTGTACATCCGTAAATTCGATATGGTGACCGCTACTATAAAACAATGGCTTTCCACCATAGAAAGTATTGAACGCATTCTGATTGGCTAGTGCATGAGAAGTAGAACCATAAGGACTGGAACGGAAACTCCACATTGCGTTGCCGCCTACTCTGTCCCAATTCGTTTGGAAGGAAGCCAATCCCGTCGCGGGAAATACGTAACCCGCAGGAAGCGCTGTCAATCCCTCGCCTTCGGGCAATGGCTTGTCGCATTGAAGACGGAACCATGCAAGGTCACCTGGTTTGCTCAACAAGGCTTTTTTCATATATTCCGGTTCCACTTTCAAGGTGCGGCGTACAAAGTCGGCTGCATAGGTATTTCCGGTAAGGCGTGCCAGTGCATCCAGATACCCGATACGGATACTGTTAGGACGTCCCACATTCTGATGCGAACTTCCGTTTCCACCGGATTTGGAGAAAGGGGGTTGCTGGAAGATAGTGTACATGATATTTCCCTGATACCACGGGTCGGAGAAGAAATCATATCCGCTCAGTTTGCTATAATAATAAGGTACTTCTATCAAGGTACGGGTGTTGACTGTGAAGTAAGAGTCGCCGTTGTGCCAACCACCGTCTTTATTCAATCCGGGGAAACGTGCCAGCCAGACATTGTAGCAATAATCCACCCATGTATTAGCTTCGGGCAAATCACCATATACACTGAATGCCGCCATTGTCAGGATACGGAGTGTCATCTGCCACACATGATTGTCGGCAATGTGATTCTCCAACCGATTGTTGAAGTTATCGTACATCTCGCCACCTTTCACCTTGATTTTATCAAGCAAAGTTTTCTTCTGCGATGCGTCCAGCCGGTCATAGAAAGAATCATAAGCCATGGAGCAGAGTGACAACAGAGTGGAAGCGTTGAAATCACCTTTCACATTCTTGTCCTTGTCCCAACCCGCCATAATAAGTACCCGTTTGATGGCTTCGTCAGCATATTTAGTATCCTGTGTCAACAGCCACGCACGTATCAGCGCCTCGGTATTTCCTTCTTCGGCATCAATGATACGCCGGCTCTCGCGGGTAAGGTAGGAATTAATCTGCATTTCATTTTTCAGATTCTTCACTTGGGAAGTATTGATATCTTTCACCGATTTCATCGGAGTCTGAAGCACTTTGTCGGCACGTTCAAGATACCATTGTCTTTCCGCTTTTTCCGTGCTGCGGTTCATAAAGTCCTTCCATTCATCCTTCATCATCCATACACGCGGATGACCGGCAGGCAATTTTGCCAGCAACGCTTTCAATGAGGGGGGACAGAATTTTCCCGGACGGTCTTCCACTGTGACCTGTTGCGTGCTTCCCCACACCACTTGTCCATCTTCTACATATCCGAACTGCCAGTACCATACACTCGGTGCAAGCGGTTTCTCCGGATTGTAAAACGGCCAACGGGTATCCACCTGGGTGACACCTGATTTAAAACCGGAGTCTTGAGAATAGCGTAAGCGATAGGTAACTTTCGTTTTATCGACCTTCTTTACTTTGTGTTCGAATCCGTCCAACGGACTGTCCTGTGAGTTCATATCCGAACGGAGCGGCCATTGGAAAGAAACCGCACGGTCATTCACCACAGCCTTATCAAGCGGATAAGGAGTAGCACGCATTTCATGCATTAACGTTGTCTCCGTCAACTTGATGACTGCCTGTTTTTGCGCATAAGTCATCTGTGCAGCCGCAGACAAGATTACGAATGAAATCAATAATACTTTTTTCATGATATCAAATGATTGGTTTTTCTGTAGGCAAATGTAGGTAAACCACCCGAAACGGGACTTTCAATTCAGTTCTTCCTTCTCTGATAGTGTCTAATCCGACTTTGATTTCGTGCATTTCAACTTAAAAATCGTCCAAGACAGGAGTTATAGGTAGCTACAGAGGATATAAAAGAATAAAAAAGCATTCACATACTATTAAATCAGAACATCCGAAACTCTAAAAAACAAACCGAATAAAACTATCTCCGGTGATGCATAATTTTATTCGTCTGACTATAGTGATTCTTTCGTCTGACTATAGTTAGACGAAAGAATCACTATAGTCAGACGAAAGTTCAACTGTAGTCAGACGAATAAAATCATATATAATGAAGACTAACTCTTTGTATCTAAAGAATTAGTCTTATGCAAGTTCGATATTATTATTTAGCGTGCTGCTTTACATATTCCGATGGCAAGCAGCCGACATACTTCTTAAAACTGGTAGAGAAATAAGAAGAAGAGCCGAAACCTACCATACCGCTGATTTCAGAAATGGAATAGCGGCCTTCCAGCAACAGTTTGCAGGCTTTATTGAAACGGATACGCCGGATAAAGTTAGCGGGTGGTTCACCGGATACGGAATTCATCTTGAGATAAAGTGACGAGCGGCTCATACAAAGCTTGCTTGCCAGTTCGTCCGATGTAAAGTCCTCGTTACTGATATTCTCTTCCACCACCTGAATCGCTTTGCTCATGAATTCTTCATCCAAGTTGTTGGAAGTCATTTTAGCAGTATCAATATCAATCGTATTAGAATAATAATGCTTCAGGCGTTGACGTGCTTTCAACTGATTAGCGATTTTGCCTTTCAGCAATTGGATGGAGAATGGCTTTGCCATGTAATCGTCCGCTCCCGCTTGAATACCCTCGGTCTGTGCGTCGACACTTCCTTTGGCTGACAGCAGAAGCACTGGTATATGGCAAGTTTGCAGGTTTCTTTTGATAAGCTGGCAAAGTTTAATCCCGTCGATTCCCGGCATCATCACGTCGGAAAGAACGATGTCCACCCGATGCTCTTTCATGATAGCCAACGCTTCCTCTCCGTTTCCGGCAGTAAGGGTCACATAGTTCCGGCGGAAATTCTCTTTCAGATAATCTACCATTTCCTTATTATCATCCACCAGCAAGATAGTGGGACGTTCTTCTTCACCGGTAGCCTCTATCTGACTGTCGTCCCCGGACGTTTCCTCAGAAACCGCAGCCGGTATGTCGCCGGAGAAATATTCATCAACAACCGGAAGTTCGCGGAAGGAAGCGTCAGTTTTGGCTTCATGTTCCAACGCTTCGGCTTCATGTTCCGGTACTTCCCGTTCTTTCTCTGTGAAAGCATTTATATTGGCCGGTAAAGTGACTTTAAATTCCGTATATTGATTAGGCTCACTTGCCACGGTAATAGTCCCGTGATGTTTCTCCACCAGCATTTTCACCAATGACAACCCGATACCCGTTCCTTTCCGTTGACCGTCTACTTGATAGAAACGTTCAAAAATACGGGTAAGCTGTTCCGCAGACATGCCGATACCACTATCCCTTACAGTGAAGCTATATGTTTCCCCTTCCGCACTTAAAGAAAGCGAAATACTTCCGCCGTCCGGTGTAAACTTAAAGGCATTTGAAAGCAGATTCATCAGAATAGTCTCCAAGTACGTCTTGTCTGCCGGAAGCAGTCGTCCCGCCGCCAGGTCTGATTTCATACTAACAGTTATATTACGCTTTTGCGCATTCTCATTGAACATGACAAGAACGTCCTGCAACAGCCCTTCTACATCTGTCAGCGCAACATGAACAGGCAACGCGCCCGCCTCGGCTTTACGGAAATCAAGCAGTTGGTTGACAATGTGCAACAACTTCCGCCCGTTCTTATACACATAATCCAACCTCTGCTGCACAAGAGTATCCAACAGATTTTTCTGTCCCAAAAGTTCCTCCAACGGAGCTAGTATCAGGCTCAACGGCGTACGCAGTTCATGAGACATATTCATATAGAAACGTACTTTCTCCTGGCTGATTTCTTCTACCTTGCTTCGCTCTATCTGTTCGATTCGCACCTGCATCTTCATCTTGGCACGGGCGATGAAGAAATATACAATAAAAACGAGAAGACCTACGGAAAAGAGTACGAAAAGCGTCTTTGCCCACCAAGTCTGATACCACATCGGGATGATGTGCACAAAGAATTCTGTAGTCGCTTCGCTCCATTTTCCGTTATTGTTGCATGCCTTCACCTTGAACACATATTCCCCGGGCGGGAGATTGGAATAACTCGCCCGCGCAAACGATACATGACGGGAATAGTTCCACTCCGTTTCAAATCCTTCCAGTTTGTAAATGAATTGATTCCGTTTACCCGCCAGATAATTGATAACAGCGAAACGGATATTAAACAGTTTTTGGTCGGAAGGAAACGACATGCCTAACATTCGTCCCTGCTCGTCCTGATAATAACGCACCCGGTCGCTTTTCATGTCCGTAATCACTTGATTGAAGACTACCGCTCCTGTAACCACTGCGTTCGGAGAATACGGATTATCCCCCAGTTCGTAAGGCTTGAAATAGGCAACACCGCCCAAAGAACCCAGGAAGAATGTACCATCCTGCGCCTTGCAAGCTCCGTAATAATTGAACTGGTCGTGCGGAAGCCCGTCCTGCTTCGTATAATTAAGGAAAGTACCTTCTTCCCTGTTGAAACAAGCCAGCCCCTTATTGGTAGTCAGCCACAAACGCCCCCGCTCATCTTCCAGTATACTATAAATAAAGTCGTTCGGCAGACCGTCTTTCATTGTATATTGTTCCCAAGCGGTCGATGTACCTTCCTTATAACGGTATAGCCCCGTGGAAGAACCTACCCAAATATCGTGATGGCTGTCTTCCAACACACAAAAGGCTTGTATCAGCCCATGCAGATAAGCCGAAGAGGAAAGATGTAATTCTTCCAGTTTCCCACCGGCATACAGGAACAGACTCTCTTCTGTTCCAATCCATATCCTTCCTTTTGAATCGCGGAACAATGTATATATCAATACATTCTCCAACTTCCCATGTTTTTTAGCCAACGGATGCAGTGAAAGTACTCCCGTTCGTTTGTCTAAAAGGTAAAGCCCGTTCATGCCGCCTACCCAAAGCGTTCCGTCCGCCCCGTCTAATAAAGAATAACAACTGTTGTTCAGAGAAATCGAATGTGGGAAATCGTATGTCTCTATTCTCCCGCTCCGGCGGTTCAGTCGGCTCAGTCCCCCGCCATGAGTACCGATATAGACACTGCCGTCTTTATCCGTCCATATACATTTTATATTATCAGACTTCAAAGAATTGGCGGAAGTCCCCGCCCGGAAGAAAGAAAAGACTCCGGTTTTCCGGTTATAGTAATTCAGTCCACCGTCGTTTGTGCCAATCCATAGATTCTCACTGTCCGGCTCCTCGGCTATACAATTCACGCTATTGTCACTCAGAGAGTTCCACCAGGTCGAATGTTGCAAGCGTCCGAAAGCCGGAGCTAAAGGATGGTAATAATTAAGTCCGCCGTAAAACGTACCCACCCACATACCGCCTTGATTATCTTTCAAGATAGAGCGAATGGAATTGTGCCCCAACGAGGTAGGGTCTTCGGGAGAGAAACGGCAGATTTGAAAAGACTCCGTTTCCGGTTCGAGGATAAGCAGGGCTTCCATCGTTCCTATCCAGACTCTTCCCTTATCATCCTGACACAGGGTTCTGACGGAATTTGTGAGGAAGTAGGCAGGGGTATTCTGTTTGTTATAATGCCGTTTTATCTGAAAATTATTATCTACGCAATACACCCCGTTAGTCAATGAAGCCAGCCAGCAATTTCCGGTTCTGTCATCATAAAACATATCGGATATGACTTCTCCCTTCAGTTGCAACAGTAGCCGTGTCACGTTTTCATTACGTTCATAGTAGAAATAGACACCTTCCGAAGTACCCAGCAAGAAGCCGTCATTCATCCGGCAAACAGAATAGATTGTTTTCCCGGCAAGCTCCGGCTGTGCTTTCATCCGTCCCGTCTTTTTATCGAAAATCATCAAGCCTGTATTAGTGGCAAGCAAAAGGCGACCGCTTTCTTCCGGCTCCCCGATAGCAAATACTTGCATCGGCTGGTTGTCCGGTGAGGAATAGTTGGTGAAGTTGTTTCCTACAATATTATAACGGGACAAACCGACCTGAGTGCCTATCCATACCGCGCCTTCCGGGTCGGTGTGAAGTGAATAAATATGGTTATTCGCCAGACTTGTCGTATCGTCCGTCGCTTTATAGTAAGACGCAAAACGGGAACCTTCATACCAGTTCAGTCCGTCTATCGTACCTACCCAGATTTTGTTATTATGGTCCTGCGTCAAGGCAAGCACAGTGTTCTGCGACAGTCCGTCGTCTACGGACAACCGCTTAAAATGGATAGGGCTGTTGTCAGCCAACACGGTATATAAAGGAAAAAACAGGAAGCAAACGGATAATCCGAATATGTACTTAAATAGCAAATGCCGGTCTTTCATGAGCTAAACGTTGAAGTTTTCATTGTAAAGATAGGAATTTTCAATTCAATCTTATAAAGGAACCCTATTTTTTAACTCATATAAAGAACCGGCATCTACCTAAAAACTAATACTATTAATTATCCAATTTCTCTTTTAGGTCTTTATAACGCTTCATTGCTTCCAGATAGTAATAATCGGCATAATTCAACGGAGTGTCAATTTCACTATCATGCGGGAAGCTGCCGACAGAGTGCAGCAGGATGAAACCATGATTTTCTCCCTCTTTCGCCAGATATTCTTCGGATGATAATTGCTTCAGAATGTTCTCCGCGTAACGGAAATATTCCTCTCCTTGTTTTTTATCACCATATCCGCTTAGTTCCAGTAATGCGGAAGCTGTTACAGCAGCCGCAGAAGCATCTCTCGGTTCATTCGGAATATTGGGAGCATCATAATCCCAGTAAGGAATGTAATCGTTCTCCGACGGACGGTGGTCGATAATAAACCGGGCTATTTTATGAGCGGCATCCAGATAACTCTGCTGCTTGGTGAAACGGTAGCACATGGTATATCCATATACTCCCCACGCCTGGCCACGCGCCCAAGCGGAAGAATCGGCATATCCCTGGAATGTTCCTTTCGACTCCACCTCGCCGCTGTCCGCCAGATAACTTACCACATGATAGGAAGTCATGTCCGCCCGGAAATGATTCTTCAATGTCTTGTCGGCATGGGAAATTGCTATATCACGATAGGTAGGATTATTTGTCTGTTCCGAAGCCCAGAACAACATTTCAAGATTCATCATATTATCAATAATCACCGGATAACTCCAGTCGCCGAAATCCCACGAACGAATCAATCCTACTTTCGGGCTATAACGGGAACATAGGCTTTCGGAAGAGTGGACAAGAATCAGGCTGTCGGTCGGTTCCGGTTTCAAACGAATACCTTGCCCGTAACTGCAAAACATCATAAAGCCCAAATCATGGTTACCGGTATAATATTGCATATCCTGCAAACGGTTCGTGTACTTGCGTGCTTCCTTTGCCAACGCCTCATCCCCGGTCAACTCGTATGCCAGCCACATCGAACCGGGATAGAAACCACTCGTCCAGTCGGTAGGGTGTTCCAGCCTGTACTTTCCCTCTTTTATGGAACGGGGGAAGCAAGCCGTGTCCGGTTCGTTCTTCAATTGCTCTGCCATATAGAGCAACTGATGCCCGGATGTTTTCACCGCATGGTCGAACCATTGCATCTCATTTCCTTTCGGAGCATTGCAGGCAGTCAGGAAAGCAATACTTCCTACCGCCACTAAAAGTTTGTTTTTCATTGTTATAATTCTACTATTGTTGATGTAAGCAAAATTAGAGCAATGCCGAGAAACGGAGTTTATATATCTTCCTTTTCATTTCCGTTTCTATTTCAACCGACTTTGAATTCGTCCAAAAACGCTTCGTTTTTATCTTTTACACAAAAGACAGGCACGGATTTCACGAAAGACACTGTAATCAAGTATAACAAGAGTACAGTATTCCGTGAAATCCGTGCCTGACAAAAAACGATATTTTTATCTCACAATATCTTCCGGAAACTTAGACGGCATTTCCACCCGTTTCCAAGTTTCATAATACCAAGTATTCAGTTCATTTCCATTCAAATCATTCTTGATGAAGTATTTCAGATGCAGGTAATCACTGTCCTTGATTTCAAATTCCAGAATATTATCCTGATTGTCCAACATCGGAAGATGGATATTCTTTTCTATACTTTCTTTATAAGAATCGTCCGTCAAGAGTTTCCATGTCCCATATCCTGTAATAATCGCACTGGAACCGGGGATAACGGTGAAGTTCACGATTCTTCCGTCGTCACTCAATACCTTGAATGTATTACTGGGTTTCAACTCTCCCGGGACATCGGGAAATTCCGACACATAATGGCAAAGTTGCCAAATACCTTTCAACTCGCCCGCTTTGAATTTAGTTTTCTTCTGGGCCATCGCACCTGTTACCGCCAACAACATTATTGAAAGCATGGTAAAGAAATAGAGCTTTTTCATTGTCGTATTATTTTAGTTAACACTCTCCTATGCGTATCCCCAAATATAAAGATTTATTTTGAGAATAGAACAATGAATGGCATAAAAAAACTCGCATAATCGAAAGATTATGCGAGTCTTACATAAATATACCGAAATATTAGAAATCAGCATTTCTCGGTGTACGCGGGAACGGTATCACGTCACGGATGTTCGACATGCCCGTTACGAAAAGTAACAAACGCTCGAAACCGAGTCCGAAACCGGAGTGAGGACAAGTACCGAACTTACGGGTATCCAGATACCACCACATATCCTTCATCGGGATATGCATTTCCTCGATACGGGTCATCAGTTTGTCATAATCAGATTCACGTTCGGAACCGCCGATAATTTCACCGATTTTCGGGAAAAGAACGTCCATCGCACGTACCGTCTTGCCGTCCTCATTCTGCTTCATATAGAAAGCTTTGATTTCTTTCGGATAATCAGTCAGGATAACCGGACGTTTGAAGTGTTCTTCTACCAGATAACGTTCGTGTTCCGAAGCCAAGTCTACGCCCCAGTAAACCGGGAACTCGAACTTGTGACCTTTTGCTACGGCATCTTCGAGAATCTTGATACCGTCTGTATAAGACAAACGTACGAAATCATCTTTCAATATACCTTGCAGACGTTCAATCAATCCCTTGTCGAACATATCGTTCAAGAATTTCACGTCGTCCGCACAGTTATCCAACGCCCATTTCACACAATATTTGATGAACTCTTCAGCCAAATCCATATTGTCAATAATGTCGTTGAAAGCAACTTCCGGCTCAATCATCCAAAACTCTGCCAAGTGGCGGGGAGTATTAGAGTTCTCGGCACGGAACGTAGGCCCGAATGTGTAGATGGCTCCCAAAGCAGTAGCAGCCAACTCACCTTCCAACTGACCGGATACGGTCAGACTTGCCTGCTTACCGAAAAAGTCGTTCTCATAAGAGATGGAACCTCTTTCGTCTTTCTTCAAGTCATACAGGTTCATGGTAGTCACCTGGAACATCTGTCCGGCACCTTCACAGTCAGAAGCTGTAATAATCGGTGTATGGAAATAGAAGAAGCCCCTGTCATGGAAAAACTTGTGAATGGCAATCGCCATGTTGTGACGAATACGGAACACTGCACCAAAAGTATTGGTACGCGGACGCAAATGGGCTATCTCACGCAAGAATTCCATAGAGTGACCTTTCTTCTGCAATGGGTATGTATTATCGCAAGTACCCAGCATTTCGATTTCACGAGCCTGCACTTCCACTTTCTGACCGGAACCTACCGATTCCACCATTTCACCATTCACGCTGATACAAGCGCCGGTGGTAATCAGTTTCAGCATCTCTTCGTCGAAATTAGCCAAATCTACTACGACCTGCAAATTATTTATTGTAGAACCGTCATTCAGTGCGATAAAGTTTACTTGTTTGCTACCTCTGCGGGTGCGAACCCATCCTTTCACATTGACCATAGCGCCGATATCCGTGCGCTTCAACAGGTCTACAATTTTTGTTCTACCAATCTTTTCCATTTAACTTATTCTTTTTAGATACAAGAAGACGAGGCTTAAAACGCAAGATTCATTTCTTCCTGCTTTCTTTCCCCGTCCTCTGTCAAGTTGTTATTTATTAACTTATTATTCAAACGAACCCATGCGGAGGTAGTTTACTTCTGCTTCCGACAGGTAACGCCAGTCTCCGCGACGCAGACCTTTCTTGGTCAGTCCGGCAAAGAATACACGGTCGAGTTTTATTACTTTATAACCCAGTGATTCGAAAATACGGCGAACGATACGGTTCTTGCCGGAGTGGATTTCGATACCTACCTGGTCTTTCTTGAAATCATCCGTATAGCTGATAGCGTCTGCATGGATTTCACCATCTTCCAACTGGATACCGGCCGCAATCTGCTCCATGTCCGCTTTAGCCAGGTTCTTGTCCAGATGAACATGATAAATTTTCTTCTTCAAGAATTTCGGATGTGTCAGCTTGGAAGCCAAATCACCGTCATTCGTCAGTAACAGTACACCAGTCGTGTTACGGTCAAGACGTCCTACCGGATAAATACGTTCGTTGCAAGCGCCTTTCACCAAATCCATTACCGTACGGCGTTCCTGTGGGTCATCCGATGTAGTTACGGTATCTTTCGGCTTGTTCAACAGTACGTATACCTTACGTTCGATGCTAACCGGTTCTTCGTGGAACTTAACCACATCCGAACGTTTGATTTTTGTACCCAATTCAGTAACTACCTCACCGTTTACAGAAACTACGCCTGCTGTGATAAATTCGTCAGCCTCACGACGTGAACAAACACCGGCGTTAGCCAGGAACTTATTCAGACGAATCGGTTCGTTCGGATCAACAAACTGCTCCTTGTACTCGATTTGCTTCTTTAGGCTATACTTCGCATTCGGGTCATAATCGCCTGTACGCGGACGAGGACGGTATCCGCCCTGACGGTCGTTGTTGTATCTCGGACGATAGCCACCGCCGTTATTGCTGCGATAGCCGCCACCTTCGCCGTTATTGAAACGGGGACGATACGGACGGTCACCACCTTCACGGTTGTAAGAAGGACGCTGAGGACGGTCGCTACCTTCGCCGTTATTGAAACGGGGACGGTATGGACGGTCACCGCCTTCACGGTTGTAAGAAGGACGCTGAGGACGGTCACCACCTTCGCTATTGAAACGAGGACGTTGAGGACGGTCGCCATAACCACCTTCACGATTGTAAGAAGGACGCTGGGGACGGTCGCCATAACCACCTTCGCGGTTGTAAGGACGTTGCGGACGTTCACCACCTTCATTGTTATTGAAGCGAGGACGATACGGGCGGTCGCCACCTTCACGATTGTAAGAAGGGCGTTGAGGACGGTCGCCATAAGAGCGGTCGCCATAAGAACGCTGTGGGCGTTCTCCACCTTCATTGTTGGTATTAAATCGCGGGCGATACGGACGCTCCCCGCCTTCACGGTTGTAAGAAGGGCGATACGGACGTTCTCCACCTTCTCTGTTGTAAGACCTGTTACCATCACGGCCGGCACCTGAATTCTCTTCATTGAAAGAATTTTCGCGCCATTCTTCGTTTTCTGTGCTCATTTTTTTATTCGAATAAAATTAGACTTTGGCCTCACGGCCTATTTAAAAAACACGTTTATTGTATAAGTAAACAATTAAAGCCCCGTATAAGTATGCGGAGTAATCGCTCTTAACTCTTTTTTAATATCTTCGCTTACATTCAGCCCCTCGATAAATTCCTTAATAGAACTTTCTGTAATCGCCTGATTAGTCCGGGTCAAAGCCTTCAAAGCTTCATACGGATGCGGATAAGCCTCACGGCGCAGGATGGTCTGAATAGCCTCAGCTACCACGCTCCAACAATTATCCAAATCACGGTAAATGGCCGGTTCGTTCAGCAACAGCTTGCGCAGTCCCTTCAAAGAACTCTGGATAGCAATCACGATATGACCGAAAGGCACGCCTACGTTACGCAGAACGGTAGAGTCGGTCAAGTCACGCTGCAAACGGGAAACCGGAAGTTTCACAGCCAGATGCTCCAGAATAGAGGTTGCGATACCCAGGTTACCTTCCGCATTTTCAAAGTCAATCGGGTTCACTTTGTGCGGCATGGCGCTTGAGCCCACTTCTCCGGCTTTGATTTTCTGCTTGAAGTACTCCATAGAGATGTACTGCCAAAAGTCACGGTTCATATCTACCATAATGGTATTGATACGCTTCATTGCATCAAAAACAGCAGAGAGGTTATCATAGTTCGAAATCTGCGTAGTATATTCCTCGCGCTCCAGTCCCAGTTTTTCCGCTACAAAGCGGTTACCGAATTGTTTCCAGTCATACTGGGGATATGCTACATGATGTGCATTATAATTTCCGGTAGCACCACCGAACTTGGCGGTAATCGGGCAGGCTTTCAACATTGCCAACTGGCGTTCCAGGCGGTAAACGAATACCATCACTTCTTTGCCCAAACGGGTAGGAGAAGCCGGCTGACCGTGAGTTTTGGCAAGCATCGGGATATTAGCCCAGTCTGTCGCATACGTTTTCAACTGTGCAATCAGTTCTTCAATCAGCGGATAGTAGACTTGTTCTAATGCTTCCTTGACAGAAAGAGGAACAGACGTATTGTTAATATCCTGGGAAGTCAGTCCGAAGTGGATGAATTCCTTATAGTCATCCATTCCGCCCATCTTGTCAAATTCTTCTTTCAGGAAGTATTCTACGGCCTTCACGTCGTGGTTAGTCACACTCTCGATATCTTTAATGCGCTGTGCGTCTGCTTCAGAGAAGTTACGGTAGATGTTCCGTAAAGTTTCAAACACGCTGCTATCGACTCCTTTTAGTTGCGGCAAGGGAAGTTCGCACAAGGTGATAAAGTATTCCACCTCTACCTGTACACGGTATTTTATCAGTGCAAATTCAGAGAAATAAGCTGCCAAAGCTTTAGTTTTGCCTCTATATCGACCATCAATCGGAGATATGGCCGTTAATACATCAAGTTCCATACGTTTTCTTAGATAATTATCAGACTGCAAAATTAACTCTTTTTCCTGAGTTATAAGACAAAAGGTTAGAGAAAGTTTGTATAAAAGCGGTAAGAAATAAAAAAAGTCTCACGAATCTCTTCGTAAGACTTCCCTTTTGGTAGTGGGCGTTGACGGATTCGAACCGCCGACCCTCTGCTTGTAAGGCAGATGCTCTGAACCAGCTGAGCTAAACGCCCTTGTTTATGAGCCGGAAGTGTTTCGTTTTTCGTGTGGGCGTTGACGGATTCGAACCGCCGACCCTCTGCTTGTAAGGCAGATGCTCTGAACCAGCTGAGCTAAACGCCCTTACACTTCCGTTTCAAAAGCGATGCAAAGGTACGGCTTTTTTTGAAACCTGCAAATATTTCCCGCATTATTTTTCAAGAAAGTTTTTACTTATTTGATAAAACTACTGATTATCAGCAAACAACAAAAAAAGTTTTTTTTCGTCCAACTTTCAGTTTTCTGAATCTAGAAAGTCACTGACCACTGTGCACCTTTTTATTTCCGTCATACTTTATACCTCTTTACCATTCGTAAACACAAACTTTTTCTCGTCCGAAAGAGATTCGTTAAACTCGAATCCTTCCCAAGAGAAACTTTTCAGTTCTTCCGGATTTTCTATTTTATTTTTCAAGATGAAACGCGTCATTTCACCACGGGACATCTTTATATAGATAACTATCGAAGCCCATTTCCCATTTCTCCACACGTGAAATTCGGGAGTAATGACACGCACCTCTTTCTCTACCCGCTTCCAGTCAAACAGACTTTTCATCTCATCACTGGCTAAATTGCAAAGTATTCCGCCTGCATTCTTTATATCTTCTATGAAGGTATCCGTCAGGCGCGACCGCCAATAAGAGAACACAGTCTGATTTCCCAGTTCCAGCAATACGACATCCCCCTCCAACCGATAGGGACGAATGACATCCAATGGCCTCAACAGCCCATAACAGAAGGAAGTCAGACGCAAATGCTCTTGCGCATATTCAAATTCCTTTTTAGAGAAATCCTTTGCATTCAGGCGTTTGAACACAATGCCGGTATAAGCCAGCAAAGCAGGCAGTTGTGGCGTGTCTTCCGCATGAAACACTTGATAACGCTTGTAATTCTCAACAGCCATCTTAGCATTCACACGCAGCAGACGTTCCAATTCGTCCACAGAAAACTGCGACATCTGCAAAGCAACTTCGGACGCTTCTTTTTGAAAACGCGGGATTGTATTCAAAGGAGTTTTCACCTTTGAAGTCTCGCTCATAGTCTTGGCACAGGATAGAAGTACTAACATGTCTAAATCTGATTTTTTCTTTTCAAAAAACAAAAATAAAAAATAAATCGCTTCTCTTACGGATGAATAGCTAAATTATCCTTACTTTCACCACATAATTAACTTTAATCATTTATTAATAACAAAAAAGCCCCCTTATGAGACACACACTGATTCCACTAAAAGTGGTATTCTTATTGACTATCTTTTTTTTAACAGGGAATTTATCCCACGCTGCCGTTAATCCGAAACCGTTCGTTATCCCCGAATTGAAACAATGGACGGGAAAGGATGGTAGCTTCATCCCCGGAACGGATGCGAAAATCGTCTGCACTTCCTCTGATTCCGAACTATTGAGAGTAGCCCATATGTTTGCAGATGACTACCGACAAATGTTCGGACAAACATTGAGCGTAACGGAAGGCAAAGCTAAAGCCGGAGATTTCATTCTTTCCCTTTCGACCGACAAGAAATTAGGACAAGAAGGCTACGCCATCAAAATAGCCGACCGTGTGACGCTCTCCGCCCCCACTCCTACCGGGCTTTACTGGAGCACACGCACCCTTCTGCAAATAGCGGAACAAACCGCCGACCACCAACTTCCCCAAGGAACCATCCGCGATTATCCCGACTATCCTATCCGTGGATTCATGATAGACTGTGGTCGGAAATTTATCCCGATGCCTTATCTGCAGGACTTGGTGAAAATCATGGCTTATTATAAGATGAACACCTTGCAAGTCCATCTGAACGATAACGGGTTCAAGCAATATTTCGAGCACAACTGGGATAAGACATATGCCGCTTTCCGCCTGGAGTCGGACACTTATCCGGGACTGACTGCCCGTGACGGTTCTTATTCAAAAAAAGAATTTATTGATTTCCAAAAACAAGCAGCAGCCAACTTTATAGAAATCATACCAGAGATTGATATCCCCGCACATTCACTGGCATTCGCCCACTACAAACCGGAAATCGGCAGCAAAGAATACGGTATGGACCACCTTGACCTGTTCAAACCGGAAACTTACGAATTCGTAGACGCGCTGCTCAAGGAATATCTGGAAGGAGACAATCCCGTGTTTGTAGGTAAACGCGTACATATCGGCACCGACGAATACTCAAATGCAAAGAAAGACGTAGTAGAAAAATTCCGGGCTTTCACCGACCATTATATCCGCCTGGTAGAAAGCTTCGGCAAACAGGCTGTAATATGGGGCGCCCTCACCCATGCCAAAGGCGACACTCCCGTCAAGTCAAAAGATGTCATTATGAACGCCTGGTATAATGGATATGCCGACCCGGCAACCATGATAAAAGACGGTTATCAGCTTATCAGCATACCCGACGGAATGGTTTACCTAGTTCCCATAGCCGGATATTACTATGATTACCTCAACGAATCATTCTTATATAATAAATGGACACCGGCACATATCGGCAAAGCTGTATTTGAAGAAAAGCATCCTGCCATTCTTGGTGGCATGTTTGCCGTCTGGAACGACCATGTAGGTAATGGAATTTCCGTGAAAGATATTCATCACCGTGTATTCCCTGCCCTACAAACCCTTGCCGTGAAAATGTGGACAGGCAAAGAAACCAGCCTGCCTTACGAAGCATACAATGAAAAGCGTGCCGCTATCAGCGAAGCGCCCGGAGTAAACCAGATGGGAAAAATCGGCAAAAGCCCCGCATTAGTCTACGAACGCCCAACAATTGTCCCCGGCAGCACTTCCGATTATCCCGAAATCGGTTACGACTATACAGTCAGTTTCGACATTACCGGAGCACAGGAGAAAAGCGGAACTGAACTATTCCGTTCGCCCAATGCCGTATTCTATCTGACAGACCCGATTCGCGGCATGATGGGTTTTGCACGCGACGGTTATTTGAACACTTTCCCATATAAGGTAAATCCGGGAGAGAAAGCCTCAATCCAAATCGAAGGTGACAGCCGCAGCACTACACTTAGAGTAAACGGAAAAGTTATCGAAGAAATGAATATGCAGAAACTTTACTTCAATGCCGGAAAAGACTCGATGAACTATATCCGTACATTAGTTTTCCCGCTGGAAAAAGCCGGAGATTTCAATAGCCGGATAGAAAATCTGAAAGTGTACAATTATCGTGTAAGCAAACGATAATAGCAAATAAAAAAAGAAAGCAATAAAAAAAGAACTCCCTCTTCGACATTCCAAAGAGGGAGTTTTCTTATCTTAAGTCAGACTGTTAAAGCATTTTATTTATACTCCTGCCAGCTCTTAATCTGAATATCATTCAGTTTCAGTTCACAGAATGCTTCGATAAAGGCACTTGCCAGGCGGGCATTTGTAATCAACGGAATGTTATGGTCGATTGCGCCACGACGGATACGGTAACCGTTTGTCAATTCGCGTTTGCTATGATTCTTCGGAATGTTGACAATCAAATCGAACTTGTGGTCGGCAATCATCTTCATTACATTGTTTTCCGCACCCGATTTTTCATCTGGCCAATAAACCGGAGTAGTATCCACACCGTGAGCGTTCAGGAAAGCAGCAGTTCCGGCAGTAGCGTAGATCTGATAACCTTTGGCGAACAGCATACGGCTGGCATCCAGCAAATCAACTTTCGATTTCATCGCACCGGAAGAGAACATAACCGCTTTCTCAGGAATCTTGAAGCCTGTAGCAATCATTGCGTTCAGCAATGCTTCCGAGAAGTCATCACCGATACATCCCACTTCACCGGTAGAAGACATATCTACGCCCAATACAGGGTCAGCCTTGTGCAGACGCGAGAATGAGAACTGAGAAGCCTTTACACCAATCCAGTCGATGTCGAATGCCGACTTGTCCGGGCGGCTATACGGAGCGTCGAGCATGATGCGGGTAGCTGTCTCGATAAAGTTACGTTTCAGCACCTTAGATACAAACGGGAAGCTACGTGAAGCACGCAAGTTACACTCGATAACTTTCACCTCGTTATTACGGGCCAGGAACTGGATATTGAACGGACCGGAAATATTGAGTTCTTTAGCAATTTGACGACTAATCTTCTTGATACGGCGTGCAGTTGCAAAATAAATCTTCTGAGCCGGGAACACCAGCGTAGCGTCACCGGAGTGGACACCGGCAAACTCTACGTGTTCGGAGATAGCATATTCTACCACCTCACCGTTCTGAGCAACAGCATCGAACTCGATTTCTTTTGTATTTTCGAGGAATTGAGAAACAACCACCGGATATTCCTTAGAAACTTCGGCAGCCATCTTCAAGAAGTTTTCCAGTTCTTCGTCATCGTAGCAGACATTCATTGCAGCTCCCGAAAGAACGTAAGAAGGACGAACCAATACCGGATAGCCTACTTTCTCTACAAAACCTTTCACTTCTTCAAGGCTGGTAAGTTCCATCCATGCCGGCTGGTCGATGCCCAGTTGGTCGAGCATAGCAGAGAACTTGTTACGGTTTTCGGCACGGTCGATAGAAATCGGAGAAGTGCCCAATACAGGAACCGACTGGCGATAAAGTTTCATAGCCAGGTTGTTCGGGATTTGTCCGCCTACAGAGACAATGACGCCGCGGGGTTGTTCAAGGTCGATTACGTCAAGCACACGTTCGAACGAAAGTTCGTCGAAGTACAGACGGTCGCACATATCGTAGTCAGTAGAAACCGTTTCGGGGTTGTAGTTAATCATGATAGACTTATAACCCAGTTTGCGTGCAGTCTGAACCGCGTTCACCGAACACCAGTCAAATTCCACGGAGCTACCGATACGGTAAGCACCCGAACCCAGTACAACTACTGATTTTTCATTCTTATAATAGTTCACATCATAACCTTCTACCGCATACGTCATATACAGGTAGTTAGTCAGTTCCGGATGTTCGGAAGCAACGGTATTGATACGTTTCACAGCCGGAAGGATACCCATAGATTTACGGTGAGCACGTACGGCAAGGTTTTCTTTCTCCATATTTCCAGTCGGATTCAGGACGAAACGAGCGATTTGGAAGTCAGAGAAACCTAAAACTTTAGCTTGGCGCATTACGTCAGCCGGAATATCTTCCACCTTATTATATGTAGATAATTTCGCCTTATAATCAACGATATTCTTCAGTTTGCCAAGGAACCAAGGGTCAATCTTAGTCAGTTCATGAATACGGTCGATTGTATATCCTTCTTCCAAAGCCTGTGCGATAGAGAACACACGCAAGTCTGTCGGACGTGAAAGTTCCTTGTCAAGGTCATCGAAATGAAGCTCGTCGTTACCAACAAACCCGTGCATACCCTGACCAATCATACGAAGGCCCTTCTGGATGATTTCTTCGAAAGAGCGGCCGATAGACATGATTTCACCTACCGACTTCATGCTTGAACCGATTTCACGAGAAACACCGGCAAACTTCGTCAAGTCCCAACGGGGAATCTTACAGATATAATAATCCAACTGCGGAGCAAGATAAGCCGAATTCGGAGTACCCATCTCACCAATCTGGTCGAGCGAGTAACCCAAAGCGATTTTAGCGGCAACGAATGCCAACGGATAACCGGTAGCCTTGGAAGCCAAAGCGGAAGAACGGCTCAAACGGGCGTTCACTTCAATCACACGGTAATCATCCGTTTCTGAGTTGAAAGCGTACTGAATGTTACATTCACCCACGATACCCAAGTGACGGATACATTTCGTAGACAAATCCTGCAACATCTTCAATTCCTTGTCGTCCAATGAGCAAGTAGGAGCAACAACAATAGACTCACCAGTGTGAATACCCAGCGGGTCGAAGTTTTCCATGCTGGCTACTGTGAAGCAGTGGTCGTTAGCATCGCGGATTACCTCAAATTCGATTTCTTTCCAACCCTTCAGAGACTCTTCTACCAGGATTTGTTTGGAGAATGCGAAAGAGCTTTCAGCCAGTTTCAGGAATTCTTCCTCGTTTGCGCAGATACCGCTACCAAGACCGCCCAATGCGTAAGCCGAGCGTACCATCACAGGATAACCAATCTTGCGGGCAGCGGCAATCGCGTCTTCCATGCTTTCTACAGCCTGGCTGACAGGAGTCTTCATTTCGATTTCGTCCAGTTTCTTCACAAACAGGTCGCGGTCTTCCGTGTACATGATAGCTTCTACCGATGTACCAAGTACCTTCACTCCGTATTTATCAAGAATACCTTGTGTGTAAAGTTCAGCACCACAGTTCAGTGCAGTCTGTCCACCGAAAGCCAGCAGGATACCGTCCGGTTTTTCTTTCTTGATAATCTCTTCTACAAAATAAGTATTTACGGGAAGGAAATACACTTTATCAGCAATCCCTTCAGAAGTCTGAATGGTTGCGATGTTCGGGTTTACCAATACTGAGCTGATACCTTCTTCTTTCAAAGCTTTCAGTGCTTGTGAGCCTGAGTAGTCAAATTCTCCGGCTTGTCCGATTTTGAGTGCTCCAGAGCCCAAAACGAGAACTTTCTTGATTTCCTTTTCCATTTCTTTTGTTGTTATAATAAGTTTTATTTCTAAGTTCGTTCACAAAAAAAATGCGTTACCCTCAAAAAAGGATTAACGCATTACCAAAGAACTAAAATATCGTTTTTGGAGAAAAGAGAAGAAGCCTGCCGTTTCCGGGTGAAAAACATCCGAATGTAGGTAATACTTACTTCTGATTTCTTGTTGGTTCATTGTCGATTTCAAAATTTTTGCAAAGTAACGACATATTTTGCACATGGCAAAAAGAAACGTTCATTTTTTTACAGTGAAGTGACTTCATTTTAATGCTTCTTTCAGTTTTTATCTGTATCTTTGTCGCTAAATCTATAATAATAAGGTAATAACAATGGGAAAAGAGAAAATCATACTTACTGGTGACCGTCCTACCGGAAGACTCCATATCGGACACTATGTAGGTTCATTGAAACGCAGAGTTGACTTGCAGGATGCAGGTGATTATAGTAAGATGTTTATCTTCATTGCCGATTCACAGGCATTGACAGACAATATAGACAACCCGGAGAAGGTACGCCAGAATGTAATTGAGGTTGCCCTTGACTATCTGGCATGCGGAATAGATCCTTCCAAAGCTACCATCTTCATCCAGTCGCAGATACCGGAACTATGCGAACTCAGTTTCTATTATATGGATCTTGTAAGCGTATCCCGCCTGCAACGCAACCCGACCGTGAAATCGGAAATCCAGATGCGCAACTTTGAAGCAAGTATCCCCGTAGGTTTCTTCACCTATCCTATCAGCCAGGCTGCGGACATCACAGCATTCCGTGCTACGACTGTCCCCGTCGGTGAAGACCAGGAACCGATGCTCGAACAGGCACGCGAAATCGTCCGCCGCTTCAACTATATATATGGTGAGACATTGGTGGAACCGGAAATCCTGTTGCCGGACAATGCAGCTTGCCTGCGTCTGCCGGGAACTGACGGTAAAGCAAAGATGAGCAAGTCACTCGGCAACTGTATCTACCTGTCTGAAGAACCGGAAGAAATCCAGAAGAAAATCATGAGTATGTACACCGACCCGGGACATCTCCGCGTACAGGATCCGGGAAAGATTGAAGGCAATACCGTATTTACATACCTCGACGCTTTCTGCCGCCCCGAGCATTTTGAACGTTACCTGCCGGATTATCCGAACTTGGCTGAATTGAAAGCACATTATCAACGTGGCGGATTGGGTGACGTGAAGGTTAAACGTTTCCTGAATTCCATTATGCAAGAAACTTTGGAGCCGATTCGCAATCGCCGCAAAGAGTTCAGCAAGGATATTCCTGCTATCTACGAGATGCTTCAGCAAGGCTGCGAAGTGGCAAGAGCTACGGCTGCCGAGACTTTGGCTGATGTGAAGAAGGCGATGAAGATTAATTATTTCGATGATAAGGAATTAATCGAAGAGCAGGTGAAACGTTTCTCTCAAGAGTAATACATTTCGTCTGGAAATAAACATAATTATAAGGTAAAGGCTGCCCTTCTTTTATAGAACAGGCAGCCTTTCTTATCGGATATTTTCAAAGATTTAGTTTGTTTCTTCCTCGTCATTCTTGAACAACACATCCTTTAGTTTCTGATAAAGGAACGAAAGAATCAGCAATATCAATCCCAGAATGATAAATACGATAATCTTGCCAATAGTCGGCATTGCCCATAAATCGTCTAATACGAGTTTGAGCAGGACTATTCCGAAAATCGCAAGGCTTACCATACGCATCGCTTTCTGATGCAGGCGCATCCCTAACCCCATCTGGACGAATCCGGCAATACTTAATGAAAGTGATAGCCCGGCACTGAAATCGTCTACACCTACTTGCCAAAGGAAAGAGCGTACCATTGTCAGCCAAAGGAGCGTGGCAAGAACATTCAGATATACGGTGAAGCGCGATTTTATGCCGATTGATGTATAGTACAGACGTGCCACGTAATATATGTTTGCTATCACGAAGGCGACCGTCAGCCATCGCAACATGACAGGAGTGAAAGCCATATTCTCCCATTGGTCACACCATATATTCAGAATATATACAAGCGTATTCATTCCGATAGCCAATGTATAGGAAGTGAGGTGCTTTGTTATCGGGAATCGTTTTCTGAAAGCATAGCAAATGCCCGAAATGGATACGGCGGTAAACAAGAACATCGCTCCGCTTCTCGTTGCCCCTTCAAAATACAGATTGAATTCCATCATAAATGTATAATAAAGTATGATTACGGAGAGTATAAGCATCAAAGGATTCCAGAAACTGTATTTCAACCGGCGTGCCGTAGAGAAGAATGAATGATAATATTCCATTAATAAAGCGAATGTTCCTGTAGCTAATCCCACAAACAAAGAGGTGGCAAATGAACTATTCAGAAAAATTGTATCCAAGGATTGATGTTCAAACATCACACTATACACATCCATCAAGTAAGAAACGAAAGTGAGTCCTACCAAGACTTTAGCCGCATACTCATATACCCTGATTTTCGACTTAACATAAAGCCACAACAGCAATACCATTTCCGATGCCCAAAGCAAGGTAACATAGTTTCCTTCCAGTTGAATCGGGACAGTGATGGAGACAAATGTCAGCACAAGCCCCAATGTGGTATGCACGAGGAATTTATATTCTTTCCTATTCTTCCACAACCAAAGCACCAGCCCCAGATTAACGAGTGCGATAAACAGGCTCAACAGACCGCTCGCCTTAAAAGACAGTCCTATGTTCTTTAGGAAAAGAATTCCCGAAAGCAGATAGACAAAATTATTAGTGATGATGACAAATACCAGTCCGCGGCTCATTGCCTGTATCTTCTCTCCACGAAGAATGGAAAACACAGGAAGCAAAAAGATAAAATAGAACAGGGTGGCAAACATCAACAAATGTCCCGAAATGACCGTAGAGCGGGAAGAATAGCTCAACAATAAGAAACTAGCCATTATCAAACAAGTAAAGACAAAAGAGATTATCGGAAGCTCGCTCCACTTTTTGTAGATGGAAAGCCCGAACATACCCAAATTCAATATACTCACATAAGTAAACAGAACTTGATAACTTCCTTCACCGCTACTCACAATGAAAGGTGCTAAAAATCCGCCTACAAGTGCAATAATAGCCAGCTCACGCCTGTCATATATCACAGAAAGAACAGACATAAATATAGTAGTGGCTATCAGAATGATAAACGCCACAGTCTGCGAGAAGATATGATAATAATGGAATGCGATAGCAACCGTGAGATAGAACACGGCGAAAGCCCCACCAGCAAGCAACGAACTGAATGTACGATATTTCTTCTGCAACCGCTCAGCAACAATCAGCAATGCCGCCCCGGTCAGGAAACCAAGCACGGTACGGAAAGTCTCATTAATCCAGTTCTTGTCAATGGCGTACTTCACAAAGAAGCCCACCCCTATCACAAATATGAGAATACCAATCTTTCCAAACAGGTTTTCGCCGATAAACTTCTCGTAATTAATTTGTTTTTTGGGTGGTTTCGGAGTAACCGGTGCCACACGAATCGGTTCCGGAGACATTGCAGACTCTTCCCGAACGGTATCCATAACTGGGATACTTTCAATAATTTCTTCCTGAACAGATTCTTGAACAGATTCCGGAGCGTCTTGCAATTTATCAGCAACCACAGCCTCAACCATTGTACTTGGTTCTTGAACAACCAACTCTTCTTCAACCAATTTTTCTTTTGACAGGACTTCTGCTACTACTTTTTCAGGCGTCTCCTCACTTGATTCCACATCACCAGCAGCCATTTTCGCCTGCCCCTTCAGAAGAGCGTCCATCTGCTTTTTTATTACATCAAGCTCTTTCTCTACCTTCGTAAACCGACCATCAAACCGGCATAGCAAAACAATAAGTATCACTATACCGAGTAACGGATATACACTATTCAAATCGCCCATAGTATTTTGTATTTAATTCAATATCACAAATATAGGAAATATAACTGAACGATACGATTATTTCGGTAAAGAAAGAATCAAGACTGGAAAAATCAATAGATAAAAAAGTTCTTTCTATCTTTCCTCTAAAGAAAAAACATTTTCTTTATTTTGTCGGTGTAGAAATCTCGAGGTTTTATATAATTTTATATATAAATAAACAAGTCGAAGTTAGCGCTTATTCAGCGCTAACTTCGACCTATCAACCTACTATATATTTTATTAATAATGAGGATTTTGTATCATATTAGAATTTAAACTAACGTCAGTTCGATATAAGCCTGTACTTTTCGATGCTCCTCCTTAAGGAAGGTTGCTCTCCTCCGATAACGGGGGAATCGGAAGGGAGTTGGAGTTACTAACGACTTTTTAGACAGCCTCTTTTTTTTTAGAATGTTGCCCTAAATTCGTATCTTCATATTATTTCCATATCGCTGTATCTTTCACTTTGACTTGAATGTCAAATCTACCACATAAGACTTTTTAAACATCTTCTTGGCGAACTTATGTATATCGGCAGGCGTCAACCGCTCCAATATCTTGTCAAAATTTTCGGGAGCGGTGATGTCGATGCCTTCCGTATAATAAGCGGCAAGAGCAGCCATCCAGTAGGCGTCAGAGTTTCTCGACTGTTCGTCGTTTTTCCGCAGATTGGCAACCACCTTTGCAAACTCATCCTGCCCAGGTGCCTCTTCGGCAAGACGTTCCGTTTCGGCGTGTACCAACGACTTCAAATGGGCTTCCCGCTCAGGCGCACAGTCGAATATCATGGTAAAAGAGTAACGCGATTCGGGAAGACGGGACGAAGTAGCATTGATATTGATTCCATATGTGCCTCCCTCCTTCTCGCGGATGTTTTCCGTATAGCGCAACTGCAAGATGCCGCGCAACAGGCTTTGGCAAATGTTATGGTAAGGTGTATTTTCCAACTTCGTTGAAAAATTGGTGACAACAGTGGCTTTCGGGGTCTCCCAGTTGAGCCGGATGTTTTTCACTACCTTCCCCTTTGCCGGCAATTCGCGGTGCAGAGTACGCTTCTCTTTGCGGTGCTCGGAGCGCAAAGAACCGATGTATTTCTCCACCATCTGACGGGCGTTTTCCTCCTTCAGATTACCCATGATAAAGAATACGAAATCGCTGGCGTCCTTGATACGGTCGGAATAGACATATTTCAATCTTTCCAACGTAATCTTATCCAAGTATGCTTTATTGAAAGCCGGGAAACGGGGACTGTAATTGTGCAAAATCTGTTGGAGCGAATCCCGCATCACCGTCTGCGGCTGTCCGGCATACTGCTGCAACGCTGCATAGTTGCGCTGCATCAGCGTGGCAAACAATGCTTCGTCGAACCGGGGTTTCTCGAAACGTAGGTAAATCAACTGCATGAGCGTCTCGAAATCTTCCGCGACAGAGGAGCCGCCTATCGCCTCATCCCATGGAGTGATGTTCACTTTGCATCCCACCCGCTTACCGGTCAACAGTGTCCGCAGTTCGTCGGGCGTAAAGTCGCCCACGCCGAACGAAGATACCATCGTTGCGGCATTCTCGGCTGCGGGAAGCAAGTCGATATCCTCGTAGACAGAGGTTCCGCCGTTGCTATAGGAGGAAACAAGGATTTTATTGCTCGCACTATGGCGGAACACCACGCGGGCACCATTCTGTAAAGTCCACTCTACGGCGCCAAAACGCTCCAGGGGACGCACCTTCACAATCTGTCCGCCCTGCAGCTCTGCATCATCCAGCAGTTTGCGCTGAACGCCCGAAGGGGTATTCACCGCATAAGGACGAATCTGACTGGAGTGCTCCACGCGCTCCATGATAGCCGTCATATCCTCGCGCGACAAATGTTTCTCTTTGGCTGAGCCCACTACCAGCAATGTCCGGTTTATCGGGCTGTTCCACTTCTTCGCCCTGTCAGAAACCTCCTCTACCCTAATGTCGGCAACAAGGCGTTTCACCCAACGGTAATAGTCGGAGGGACTGAGCAGCGGTCGTCCTTCCAGAAAATGTCCCTGTATCTCTTGCGCATAACGGCTGTTTGCCTTACCCCGCCTGCGACCGTTCTCCAGTGCCGTGAGCATATCTTTCTTGGCGCGCTCCAGTTCTTCGGGCGTGAAGCCGTAGCGTTTCACCCGTTCATTCTCGGTCATTGCCGCTTCCCATGCTGCGGCTTCCTGTCCGGGACGGGGAGATACATTGACATTGTATGCACAATATCCGCGTACCAAATCTCCGTAGGCAATCTCCGCATGACGGAACGGAGCGTCCGGACGACGTGCCAATTCCGCAATGCGCGTCCGCATCATCGAATTAAAGAACGAGATAATCAGACTCTCGCGCAGATAAGCCACGCGATTGCGTTCGCACGCCGGGGTGTCGTTCAGCCGGATGGACAGCCCCAACGAAGAGCGGGCGGCTTCCTTGTCCGTTGCCAGCACGTAGCGGGGCGTATCGTTGTCGGGTATCGAAAAGAACGGACGCGGCTCCGGATTCTTCACAGCGGGAATGGCGGCAAAGAGCGTCTTCACCTTTTCTTCCATCCGGCGCGCATCGAAATCGCCCACAATGGCAATCGCTTCCAAATCGGTGCGATACCATCGGTGATAGAAGTCGCGCAACGACTGTGGAGCAAAGTGCTGAATGACGTCCAACGTTCCGATGACATCCCTGTCGGCATACCGTGAGCCTTGATAGAGCACCTGGTTTGTCTTTTCCTGCATCCGCACCGCCGACGTTCGGCGGGTGCGCCACTCTTCGACAATCACCTTGCGTTCTGCGTCAATCTCTTTCTCTTCCAACGACAGGTAGTAAGACCAGTCGTGCAGTATCAACAGGCAGGTGTCCAGCAAAGATTCGCTTTGCGTAGGCACGTCAGTGAGTTGGTAAACTGTCTCGTTGTGCGACGTATAGGCGTTGATATTGCTCCCGAACGCCACACCGTGTTTCTCCAGTCCCGAGATAATACCTTTACCGGGAAAATGCTTCGTTCCCTGAAAAGCCATATGCTCCAGGAAATGCGCCAATCCGTTCTGCTCATCCGTCTCCAACAGCGAACCGGCATTGCGAATCAGGTAGAAGCCTGCACGGCGGGGCTGGTCGCCGTTGTGGCGGATATAATAGGTAATCCCGTTAGGCAGCCTGCCTATGAGCACCGCCGAGTCGACAGGCAGCGTCTCTTGCCCGCCAACCACCGCCGACTGTGCGCGTGCAGCGGTCAGTGAGGCCAAACAAATACATATGTATGCGATTATTTTCTTCATGAAATTGTCTTTTGGGGTGTGCACGAAGATGCTTATTTCTTCTCCTCTTCCTTGCCGTCACCTTCGCCGAAAGCGGGGGCACCTGCTAAAATCTGCTTCACGCGGCTTACCATTTCCTCGCCGCGCAGGGAGAAGGAAATGACTCTTCCTTCGGGGTCGATCAGGATGGTCTTGGGCACTGCCGTCACTCCCAGCATACGGGCGGCGGGCGAACTCCATCCCAAGAGGTCGGAAGCGTGCGTCCACTCCTCCTTGTCCATCTGATGCGTGCGGATGGCGTTCTTCCAGTCCTTCTCCTTGTTGTCCAAAGAGAAGCTGACAATCACAAAGCGGTCTCGGTCGGCCTGTGTTTCATTGTACAACTGTATGAGGTAGGGAATCTCCCGGCGGCAGGGGCCGCACCACGAAGCCCAAAAGTCCAGCAACACATATTTTCCTTTGAAATCTTCCAGCGTCTTGCGCCCGCCTTCAGCAAGAGGAAGCGTGATGTCGGGCAACTCGCCGCCTACTTTCAACTCCTGCGCACGCACTACGTTGCTGAACGAGCGGTAATACGGGTGCTTCTTCAACTTAGGCGACAAGGATTTCAGCATACGCTGCACATAGGCCTTGCTCAATGTCGGATAAACCTCTTTCTCCAGCATCAAAGGCACCAACGGCGAATCGTTGTGTTCGAGCAGAAAACGGAGTTGCGCTGCAGAAGCGGAAACCATTGCCGCCGCGCCGACACTTATCCACTCTTCCTGATTTTCGGGACGGCTCATCCATTGCTTGAACGACTCTCCATGTTTCTCCTGCCACACGTTCAAGGTGTCGGTCTGCTCCTTGATACAAAGCCGACGGATTTCCTTATACTGGTTGTACAGGTCGTTGGTCGGCGTTCCCTTTGCCATTCCTCCTGCGGGAAAAGCGGCATCCGGAATGCGCACTTCCACTGTGCCCGGCTCCACAAACAGTTGCACGTTGCCGTTGTCGAAACCAGTCAGAAAATAAAGCAATTCCGGCTCACCCTGTTTCAGAGAACGTGTAAAGGTGAAAGTACCGTTCACCGGCTTCACGGAATCGACATTAATCATGCGTTCGTACTCGTCCATCTGCGTCAGGTAAATCTTCTGTATCCGTTGCGGCGTATGGCGCAGCGAATCTTTCAGCATACGTCCTTTGATGACACACGTATTCTCTTGTGCCTGCACCCCGCCCATACAGGCTACCAGGCAGGCTGCGGCTATATAACACTTGCGTAACATTCTCTTGCTTCTTTTTATTCGTTTCTTATTCATACGTCTCCACTCCCTCAATAATTCGCTTCACCTTGTTGAGCATCTCTTCGCCACGCAGATTGAAAGCCACCACTTCTCCTTTCGGATTCAGCAGAACCGTGTGAGGCACTCCCTGCACGTTGAACAGCGACACAGCATCGGACGACCATCCTTTCAAGGTAGAAAAGTGAATCCAGTTCTTGTGTTTCAACTCATTCTTTTCGATGCTGTTCACCCAATCCCGTTCCTTGCTGTCGATAGAGTAGCTGAGTATCACAAATTTATCGTTTGCTTCCGAAGCTGTCATCGCCTGCTTCAAATAAGGAAATTCGCGACGGCACGGTCCGCACCACGAAGCCCAGATATCCAACAGTACATATTTTCCTTTATAGTCGGAAAGGGATATCTCCTTGCCTTCCGGCGTCACTCCTGCGATGTCAGGCGCGGGCGAACCTACCTTGAGGTTGCTTGCCTTGATTTTATTCTCCAGTTCACGATAGACGGGATGCTGTCTCAGTCGCGGAGAGACGGCACGCAGCAACATACGTTCGACCGTTTTCGGCTGGAACAGATGGTAGCTGTCGTGCTTGATGATAAACAAAGCCGCTTCGTTGTCGAGGTGATTGCGCAGGTATTCCAGCGCCACCACTTTCTGCATCACGGTGTTTATATTGAACACGGAACCCTGATAGTCCATCTGTTGCTCTAGATTGTTCTTCACCTCTTCGGGCAGCGAATTGAACAGATTGTTCATGCGGACTTTCGAATCCTGCACATCTTTTGCACGCACCGCATAGTAGCCGTTCATCACATCGTTGCAAGGCGTACCGCTTACCTTTGCCGACACGGGATAGTGGGCATCAAACGGCTGCACCGTGATGTTGCCCGGCTCGAGCAATAACTGCACGCTTCCGTTATCGAATCCGGAGAGATAGGCGGCCTCCACAAAGCGGGGAGCCTTGCCCTCGAAGCGGAAGGTCTTATTCTTTACAACGGCAGAATCCAGTCTGACTTCCTTGCCGTCGGACTGGCACGCCAGATAAATCATGCGGACCGCTTGCGGAGTGAAGCGCAACGAATCGCGTGTCATCTCACCAGTAATGACATACTTGCCGCCGTCTTGTGCCAGGCAACCGACACCTGCCAACATCCCAACGGCAACCGAAACTATTATTCTTCTCATATAAAAATGAATACTTTATCTGTTTTAATTAAAAAGCAACCGAAGAAACGGTTACTTTAAGTTATCTTCCAAGTATTTAGCCAGTTTTTCTCCTCTCAGATTGGTGGCGACAATGCGGTTTTCCTCGTTGAGAACAAAGATGGCGGGAACGGCGCTCACACTGTAAAGCCGTGCCACATCGCATTTCCATCCTTTCAATGAGGAGACGTTTATCCACGTCAGCCCGTCTTTGGCAATGGCATCCTTCCAACGTTCCGGCTTGTCGTCGAGCGAGACGCTGATAATCTCCAGCCCCTTGTCGTGATACTCCTCGTAAGCCTTTTTCAGAGCGGGATTGTTCAGGCGGCATGGTCCGCACCACGAAGCCCAGAAATCAAGAATCTTCACCTTTCCTGCCACCTTGCTCAGCGTCACTTCCTTGCCTTCCGGAGTACTCAGCGTAAAGTCGGGGGCAAGTCTCCCCTTCTCCGTCTGCTCCATCCGTTCATAACGCTCTTTCAAAATACGGCCACTGGGCGTCTGCCTGGCACCTTCGCCCAACGATTCGTACATCTTACGGCTCTGCTCGGCGCCCGCATCGCGCATCTGTGCATTTTCCAGATAAGTATGCGCCGTAATCAGGTCGTCGTGCTGTCCCAAAAAGTCGTAAGTCTCTTTTCTTGCCTGTTGCTCCAAAAGCTGAATCGAATCGTTCAGCGCACTGGCACTTCTGAATTTATTTTCAGCAACCAACGTCTGGTGTCTTTGCTTCATTGCGCTTATCTTCTGGCGCTGCTCGGTGGAATACTTCAAGTATCCCGTCCAGGCGTCCTGTAACTTGCCGCCCCGGATGTAGGCCTCCCGCCCATTGGTAAGCAAAGCAGTGTACGAGCCGCCCGGCTCTGCCATGAAGGGGAATCCTCCCGAATAGTTCTCTACAACGATATGTGCCACCACCGGTTCGTCACACTTACCCTCCAACACAAAATCGGGGGCTTGGAAAAGGGCAGTGCCCAGCGTATCCACCCGTTTTTCGGAAACCGGAGCCAGCATATACAGGCGCCCCGATTCCACTCCTTTAATCTGTCCTTTCACAGTCACATTGTTCTGTGCATATGACATATGTCCGCAACTTGCCAAAAGCAACGTTGCCATTAATGTATTTTTCATTCTCTATTTATTGCAAAAGTGTTTCTATAATACGTATATATTCCTTGTTCCGGTTGTATTTCTTCTTATACTCCTTCACTACATCATCTATGCGGTCGAGATTCTTTCCGCTACGGATAAAGTTGCAGATAATCGTATAAAGCACCACATCCCTTACATCGCCTGTATAGAATGCAGCATACGCGCGGTATCCCTCTTCGAAGGAAGCGGGGCGCGTATAGGTTGCGCCCGACTCGTGCGCCTTCTTCTCGTTGACGAAGAACATATAGCGCATCAGCATCCCGATATAATCCTGAGACAGCAAGGCGTTCTTGTCCGTGCGCAGGCTGTATCCGTCCATCACCGACCAGTAATCGCCGATTTCCTGTTTCTCAATCGGCAAACGGCGGGTTTCAGCATACATCACCGGATATTCCATAAACGAATTATATACGCTTCCTTCGATGTCTGCCAAGACATAGCTGCTCACTTCGGGACGAATCTCCTTGCCGGCTTTTTCCAACAACTTGCGGCTCTGCTCCAACAGCATCCGTGATGCTTCGAAACGTTCTTTCGGCTTCACATCTACGGCGATGCAGGCAAGAAGCTGCGATTTATAGCGCATGGTACGTTTCAACTGTTCGATGTCGCGCAGCAGGCGGTTTTGCGCCACCGCTTCTGCTGTTCCGCTGAACTCTACAGACTGCACCTGCTTGCCTTCGTAACGAAGGTTGACGTGCAGGCTGTCGCCCGGCATCAGCAAAACAGTTGTCCTGCCGTTGATGGCAAACGTCACCATCCGGTCTGTATCAAACGAGTAAATATGCTCCTCACCGGGATTGGTATGGAACTCCTGCCGGAGCAACGGGGTCTGGAAACAGTCAAAATAGACCATCTCTGCCCGATAACCGTAGATTTCGGCACTTAACACAGTTTTCTTAGCTTGCACTGTCTCCCATGCTACACTACACAACAGACAAACACATCCTATTAAAATTCTTCTTATCATATACATTAATCTATTCGTTATTTCTTGGTTCAGACTCAGTTCAGAAGGCTACCCCCAACGACACCTGCCATGTATTCTTTAGGAAGCTGTTTTTCTCAGGAATAATAAAGGCAAAGTCGGCACGTAGCATACTGTAATACACGCCGCAGCCGATGGTGCCGTAGCGTTGCATACGGTTGTTTTCTTCTCCATAGTGGTATCCGCCGCGTACGGAAAACAGCTTGAACGCCGTGTATTCCGCTCCGACGGCACTCTCCCAGCAACTGCCGGGCCATACGCGGTAGCCCACTTCGAGCGTGCCTTGCAGACGGTGGTTGTCGTTGAATGCATAGTCGACACCTCCTCCGGCATTCACTTTGGCAGGCTGCTTATACTTACCGTATCCGTAATCCATTTTCGTACCGAAGTTGGAAGCCTGCAAACCCAAGCTCCAACGGGCGTCGTCGTTGTTGCGCCAGGCCTGTTGGTAATAGACACCGAGGTCGAAAGCCACCCCGTTCGCCACCGCATTGTCAAAAAGAGCGGAACGTACGAAACGTGCCGTTGCACCTACGGACAGTCCTTCGGTGAGCTTGCGTGCATATCCCAAGTCAATGCTCCAGTCCTTGGGGGTATAGACCGCACCCGCGCGCTCCACTTCCGGACGGTTGATGTAGCGGAAACCCGCCTGGATTCCCTGCTTGTCGTCCAACTGGTAATGGCCTGCCAAAGCGTGCAGATTGCTGCCCGAAGCCAATTCGCGCATCCAGGGCGTAAAACTGTAGGCCACTTCCGCCTTCCGGTCCGAGAAAACATTCTTGGCAGCATTTCTCCAAATGGAGAATGCGTTTGCCGAAGAAGCCACCCCACTGTTACCCATTCCTACACCGCGCACATCGGGCGTCAGTTCGGGAAACAAAGCCGCTCCGTTATCACCCTGTCCAAAGGTAGCGGTTGCTCCGCACAAGAGCAACATCATCAAGCCATATCTTATATTTTTCATACTCTTACAGTTTTATGATATTCTTAGTAATCGTTTTATTGTTGCACGTCAGTTTCACGACATACATACCGCCGCTCAATCCGGAGATATCGACTTTGCCGGGAGAACTGAGCGAGATATTCGTCATTTGTTCGAGCACCAAGTTGCCGAGCGTGTCGTATATCCGTGCGGTCACCTTGCCACTGAAGGTGGCGCTTGCACCAATCGTCAGTTCGGTGTTCGTGTTTTCGATGCTTGCTTCCGTATGTACTTCGGGCAACAGGCGAACGGTGAAAGCGGTAGTGGTAGTCTGTACGTTGAGGTGCTCTTCTCCTCCTACTCCCTGGTCGGTCACGGAGAGAGAAACTTTGTATGAACCGGGCTGAATATCCTTGTTGCGCAGGGAAAGAATGAGTTTTCCATCTGCGAAAGTCTGCTTAAAGATACCGGCAGGGTCGTCCACCTCATAGGTGAGGCCGACTGTATCGGTTTCCTTGTCGCTCAGTTCAAACACGTAGTTCACCTCTTCGTCGTAGTAAAGCACTTTGTCGGTCTCTACATCCAGTCCTTCCGAAACCAGCTTGATAACAGGCGGCCAGTTCATGGCTCCCGTCAAAGCACCGTACGCATTGACACAACCTACGCCAATCATTCCTTCGTATTCGGGATTGTATTCTGCAATGGGAGTGACATTCTGCAACAGGCGATGTTTCACCTCTTCGGCAGTGAGTCCGCCTTCCTTGTCTTTCAAGTAAGAGACCACCAACGCTGCTACTCCCGCCACTACGGGCGAAGCCATAGAGGTGCCGACCATAGGTTTGAAATCGTTATTGTTCACCGTACTCCAGATTGCCCAAGTACTCCAATCGTATTCGGCAGGAACTTCATCACCACCACCGCCGGGAGCCGAGATAGACACCCACGAACCGTAATTGGAGAAACTACTTTTCTGAAAACGGGGATTTACACTGGCTACGGATATCACATGATTCAAAGAGGCGGGAATTACCGCATCCTTCTTCACGCCGTCGTTGGCAACAGCCGCAATCACCAAGCCACCTTTCATCGGGCCTACCTGATTGCCGTTTTCATCACAACCTGCATATTCCACAAAATAGTCGACAGCTTCCTGAAAAGCCTGTATGGTTGCTTGCCCTGTACCGACATGATAGCTGTTATTGCAAATCACCGCTCCCATATCCGCCGCATATTTAATGGCGGCAGGGCCGTAAGAAAAGTCGCAGGTCATGATGCGAACTCCCTGATTGTACATCGGATAACCACCACCAGCTATACCTGCAATACCATTAGGATTGAAATAATTATTGGTAACTGTAGATGCACCAATTATTCCCGCTACGTGTGTTCCATGACTTTTATCATCGCTGAGAATGGTATTGTTGTTTACTCCCAATCCATAGTAGTCGCCCACATAGCCGTTGCCATCGTTGTCTACATAGCCATCTTCATCCTCCTCGTCATTTCGCCACATACACTGATTCAATTCCATGTGTCTAAAATCGACAATCTGATCAATCACAGCCACAATTACATCCGAGCTTCCCGAAGTCAGTTCCCAAGCATCCAGAATCTTGATATCCGCACCTTCCATCATACCAATCTGACCTGTATTGTGCAAATACCACTGAGAACCGAAATAAGTATCCTTAGGCGGATTCACCGCAACAGGCACCACCTTGCCCACAGGCTCCACGCAAGCCACATTGTCTAATGCGGAAAAAGCATCCACAGCCTGTCCCACGTTGACGGCTTCGTCAAACTTCACTTTATACCACAGGTGCAATCCTGCTTTTCTGGTGCGCTTCTCATACTTTCCGGCAGGGAACAGGCGTTCCATCTGCCGCATCTTTATATTCGCGGCGGCGGCATCCAAATCTTTGTTGCCGGTTTCCACTTCACCGCTACGAGTAGCCACTACCTGCAAATCTTTGTCCAGTTGCTTGAACTTCACATAGACCTCTCCTTTCACAAGCCCTTCTTCGTTCATCCATGAAGACAAATCATCTTTGGGCACTTCTGGAGTGATGTAATCCTGACAAGCAGTCAACGCAAGCAACAGTAAGCTATATAATAATGTACGTTTCATAATCACACTAAATTTTATTCTTTTTAATTAGATGCTGTATTACGGAATGAGAAACAGAAGTCTTTGATGGCTCCGAACCCTGCAAATTTCTTCACGCTATCTTCCTTTAAGTCTCCGGCAATGGTAAGTTCAATCTGATGCAACTCCCATGTGCCGTCTTCTTTCTCTACAGCCATACCCAACATACGCATTTCGTGAGGGCGTCCTATGTTCTCATTCAAGATTCTGAATTTCATCTTTGAAATCGTACCTTCCGCATCATAAATCTCCACCGACTCTCCATTGCTGACATTGCAACGATAAAGTTTGCTTCCTGAAATGTAGAAGAATTGCTGCAGAAATGCATACGGTGCTGTGGCAAACTGAGAAACCGCATTGCCGCCCATCAACTGTCCGATAGCATCGCTGCGGGTCACTGCATACTCTTTATCATCATTCCGTCCTAAGTGATAAACGATGTAATCCTGCGTAGCCTTTTGACGGGCGATGGCGATACCCAATGAATTTTTACTCTCGTCTCCATCACCATACTCAGGTCCCATCCACACAATCTCCGTGTCATTAAGCCCTTCTACATACTGATAGATAAAATTCACTTCAGCCTTGCCACCTCTGATGTCTGCATATCCAAACGCCATTTCTTCATTGTCCCATATGGCAATCTGTCCCGGTTCGCCTAAATTATGACCAAGCACTCCCGTGCGATAAGGAGTCTTGTAAGGTTCAATCATCTCATAAATTTCACCATCATAGCAATAGTGCATTTGTCCGCGTTCATCCACAATGACGGTAGAAAGACACGCCACGCTTCCGTCGATACCATTCACCAGCGAAAGTTTGTTGGCCTCTACCACACTCGGCAACTTCATAGCGGTCATGGAGAGCGTACTGGGTTTTGTCCGCCAAACACCGTTTTTTGACATCAGTTGCAGAATTTCCGGATTTACGGCATTCTTGCGGTCTAACGTAGGAGAGTAAATCAAATGCGTTGCATCGCGGATTACTTTTATATCTTCCGACTTGGAAAGACCCAAATCGCCATATCCGTCAAAAGAGATGATGGAATTTACAGAATCGGGTTCTTCTATTACCGACAACTGTTGTACGCCTTCTTTTTCATTCAATACAAACCAACTGTTGATATAAGGTTGCGATGTATTGATACTCAAAGATTTGTAGAAGCTTACATTGGTAAGTTCATCGGTCACGCTAAACACTATGCTGTAAGAAGTCGCTGTATTGGCAGGAAACTCCAATTCCAATACTTTGTCTGTAGTAAAAACAGCCTTTTCGCCTGCTTTGGTCACTTTCCACTCATAAACGAGATTCTCCTCATTCTGAGCCATCGTCTGCGAAATGACAGGAGTATAGACAACTACTACATCAATAGGCGATTGCTTACAACGGCTGCTTCCCATTTCGTTAATCACAATTTCATTTCCTCCTTTGATGGCTGCCTTGATGGAGCATTCCACCTCATTAATTTCTTTATAGTCGTAGTTACCTTTATCATTGTAACATCCGGCAAGCCCTCCCGTCAGGAGGAGAGCTGCCAATAGCCATATCTGAATATTTTTTTTCATATCATTCAAGTTTATTAGTTACCGGGGAAAGTTGCCGGATATTCAAACGGTTCGGGGTTAGATGATGCATAACGATTCATAAATGTTCTGTAGTTTGCGTTATAAGCCTCTACCAATTTATTGTACACAGTTTCTCTGTTATAGAACGGCCAACCATTTCCCAAGACGCCTTCCTCCATATTACCATAACATTGCGGTAAAAGCATCATCCATGTAAACACTAATTTCGATTCAGAATACTCACCCAAATATTTATATTTATCCCAATAAGAAGGCTTAATCAGAGATGCGTCCAGTACCGGGAATACAATATCCTTATCTCCTCCCTGTTTCGCTTCATACCGGAATATGATATTCCATTGATTCCACACTGTCCATTGATTTGGAGTACCATAATACTGAGACATAACTCTCTTCACTAAATTTTCTTTTTTCTCGTTATATTCACCCAAAAACGACAGATTCCACCATGCAGGCAGTACTATCGGCAATTCAATCATGGTGTCCGGATGTGTTTTGTTGTAAGCTGCAATCGCATTTTTAATGTTTGGCATATAAGATGCAGAGAAACTTGCATTGGAAAGTTGAGGATTCTTTAACTGAGGAATCCCCTTCACCGGCTCCCAAGAAGTATCTCTGTTATATTCAAACAGTGCCTTTACAATCACATCTCTTTTGATTGAAGAAAATTCGCCAAACAATTCCTGACGCATTTCCCACCATTCGGGCACCAAATTATCTTCGGGGAACGATAAGCCCAACGGAGCACCGGGATGAGCCGTATTATAAGCATCTATATTCAAACGTATTACGGAAGGCACATATTCCCATGCATCTTCGGGCACATTGTTCAACTTGCAAGTTTCAAAAATTGTTCTTGTCACAAACTCCTGCTTATCAATAGCCCATTCGCCCAAAGCCTGATTGTTCCACCATCCGGCACGACTTTGATTGACCGGAAACTCATAGCCAGCATCCGCCGCCACTTTTTCGCGGAAAATAAGGTTCCAATAGACAAGTTTATCGTTTTCCAACAACTCTTCCTCGCCCATGACGCTCCGTATGAAGTCAAACTTCTCGCGGGAATAAGCTCCCAATATATTTGTTTCGACATCTCCTGTCCACCACACTGTCTTAGGCATATCGGGAATTTCAGTGGCAAAGCGTGCCGCCATTTCCGGATGCTCTTTCAGATAAGCAACCAACTCCTGGTTGTATTTATCGGTCTTGTTCCACATATAGTCGTTGCTACGCACAAACGGAAGTTGTGAATAGGTCAGCATAAACGCATACTTCTCCTCATCGAAAACTCCCAACCACTCTTCGCGTGCATCCCAGTCATCGGGTTTCTCATATACGTCTTTCAATGTTACTTCGAGCACGTTTTGTTCCGTCACACCTTCCTGGAAGAAGGGGTTATCTTCCGTATCAATCGTAATACCGAAGCGATAAGTACCGCGCATAAATTCGCCCCGTTCGTTCTTCGGGCGCACAATGGTGAACTTGATGGTATCCCTCACCTGTTCGGGAGCCACGCTATAGTAAGGCTCGAAGATTACTTCGGGAACAAAGTCGCTCTCTTCATCTTCCAGTTTTATCGCTTTCAGCTTATAAGGACGCTCGTCGGGAGAAGGGAATCCCTGTATCTGCATATAGATTTTCTCGTATGTGTATGTCTCCAGATTGTCACCGTAGTAATAGGTTTCTTCGCGTTCGTCGCCCTTTTTCCTCTCCCGATAGGTGGCGGTAGCGAAATTGAAAATACGCTCCAAATCCGAAGCATCACCCGGAACCAGTTTACTGTCTTCACCCGTGTAGAATTGCAGGCCATCCTTTTCCAGACTGTAACGAATCAAATCGTCTTCTCCGCAAGCGGTAAGCAGTCCTGCCAATAAAAATAGATATATATTTTTTCTCATTGCTTATTCATTTTAATGAAACCAAAATCATTCCTGTGCTCCCACTCCGTATTCTATCTCGTCGTCCGGCGTAGGCAACACGTAGTATTTTGTCATAGACGGTACCGTGGTGGGACAACGCCAAAAGGTATGGTAGTTGTTACGTTTCAGGAAATAGAACCACTGTCCCTCTGCGAAGAATTCTTTCTGATACTCTTCGTTCAACGCATCCCGGCGGGCCTGTTCGTTGTAGGCGCTATTGGCTACCAGATTGTTGGAACGCGAGATTCCGCGTGCGTTGCGCACCTGATTGATGTAAGTGACACTCTCTTCAAGACTGACACTTTCGGCCAGGATGTAATACATTTCCGACAAACGAATCAAAGGAATCTTCTCTTTATATTCCACTTCGCGTCCCAGATACTTGCGGCACATTCTTCCGTTTTCTCCATGTATGAATCCGTATCCGTTTTTGTAACGGATGTCATTAATACCTATGTTCTGCTTGTTGAATACCTGTTCGCAGTTTTCGTTGGATATATAAAGTTCGTTGGCATATCTGGTCAGTTCCGCCCAGTCGTTCTTTACTTTCGTCTCCATATCGTCACGTCCCAATCCGAAAATCGTCTCTTCGTAAAGAGAAACATCTTTGGTATTGTCCATTGCAAGCGTAAAGCCGCATCCGTCAATCACTTCCTTAGCCTTCAACGCAGCATTGGCTTTGTCGCCAATCCATAAATAGACACGTGCCATCAAGGCTTTCACCGCCATCTTGTTCATGCGGTGCTTGCGGTATCCCAAGAATACATCGTCGAGGTTGTTCTGATAGTAGAGGTTGTCGTCTTTCAACAGTTCTTCCGCTTCCTCCAAATCGTGCAGAATGTTCTGGGCAATGCGGCTGGCAGGCAACAACGACTTTGCTTCGTCGTTAAACTCCGTACGCCAGGGCAGACACGCCATTTCCGGGTCTTCGCTATAGATAGGACCGTAGAGACGGAGCAGGTCGAAGTAATGAAACGCACGAAGTCCTAAGGCTTCCCCTTTCATCAGTGTCCAGTATCCGTCGGTGGTGACGATGTTCCTGCCTCCGTTTTCAAGGTTTTGCAGCAGGTTGTTGATGTTGCCGATGGTACAGAAGAGGTTTACCCACAGACCGTTCACCATATTCTTGGCACTTTCGTTGTTCTTATAATCATAGCGCTGTGCGCGTTGTTCTTCGGTAGGGATGTTGCTTCCGTAGTTGTCGTACCGTTGCACCAAGAATTCCACCGAACCGTATGTCATGCTCTTACCGTATGTTTCGTCCAGCGTCATACGTGCGTAGATACCTATAAGGGCACTCTTGTAACCAAGTTCGCTATTGAACAGTTTATCGCTCTCCACCTGGTCTTTCGGGGTCACATTCACCCAGTCGGCACAACCGGCAAAGCCGGCAGCAAAGAGTACCATACTTATCCCTATAATTATATTCTTTATCATATTTTCTCCCTCGATTAGTTAAACAATAAAGACACAGACAGGTTGAAACTTCTTGCATAGGGGTAATCCAGCCCTCGCTCCTGTTTCACTGTAGAAAAATGGAAAATATCCTGCATGGAAGCCGTGAGCGACATACTCGCCACGCGGCAAGTTTTCAGGAATTTGATTTGTTTCGGGTCCAGACGATACCCCACAGAGATGGAGTTCAACGCAAATTCATTGTATTTCTGCAAGAAACGTGTGCTGGACGGGGTGTTCTGGCTATACAGTCCCATTCCTTTATACTTGGCATAACGGTTTGTCGTGCTCCAACGGTCGGGTCCACCCGCACGGCGGTCTACGTTGTTGGATATTTCGGCATTCTCGATTTTATTAATCAATGTCTCGTTCACGCGGTCGGCTCCCAACTGATAGGTGAAAGCCAATCCGGCTGTCAGTTGTTTCCAGGTGAGCGAAGAACTGATGGCACCGCGAATCTTCGGTTCCGTATCTCCTACGGCAATCTTGTCTTTGGGATCCCACACAAAGGTTTTCTCTCCGTCGCGTGTGAGGAACAACTCCTTGCCCGTGGCAGGGTCGATACCCAACGAAGGAACCAACTTAATCACGGAAGTAGACTGTCCTTCTTCATAGACGGGCGGTGTGCCGTTGCGTTCGCTCAGGTTTTTCTCGTTCATCTTCTTCAGTTCGTTGGATAGCTTCTTGATAACGTTGCGGTTATGGGCAGCATTGATACCTACCGACCACTGAATCTGACGCTTGTAATCATTAATCAGCAGACTGCTCAGAGAAAACTCTACACCTTCATTCAACACGGCACCCACGTTGCGGGTAACGGAAGCAAAACCGGTAGAAGGCTGTACGTTGTTCTCCAGCAACATCGCGTCCGTATAATTATGGTAGTAAGAACCTGTAAAGTTCAGCCTGCCGTTCCACAAGCCCAATTCCGCACTCGCTGTCTTGCTGGTGGTTTTCGACCATCCCAACGAAGGATTGCCCAATCCCATAAGCTGCGCTCCCAACGTATCGCCGGAGGGATAAGGGAACATCAGGTCGGAGTAGGAATAAGTCTCTTTTGCCTGATAGGGCGAGTAGCTTTGCGAACCGGTGGTACCGATATTGACATAGAGTGCCAAGTTGGAAACGGGTGTGCCTTTCAGCCATTTCTCTTCGTGCATATTCCAACGCAAACCGGTAGACCAGAAAGGTGCCATTCCCGTATCGTTACCAAACTGTGAGGAAAGGTCGCCGTGCACATTCACGTCTACGGAGAAACGCTGGTCGTACATATAGTTGAGCGAACCGAGTACGCCCACACTACGCTGTGTACTCTCGCTGCCGGATACGCGGTCTTCCATCTTATGCGCATACAAGAAGTCGGTCATGTTGTCGTTGGGGAATCCTTTTGCCGAGAGAACTACACCGTCGCTCACACGGTTGGATACATTCCAGCGCGCACTGACAAACAGTCCGTGCTTGTTGCGAACGAGGTTGTAGTTGATAGAAGCATTGGCGTCCCAACTGGTGGATTCGCCGAGGTTACGTTCATAGGAACCGCGCTTGGTGATGTCCTCTTCCTTAGCAAACATGGTATGGTTGGCAGAACGGAACTGCTCGTTACGGCCGTTTGAACGGGTAAAGGAGAGTTGTCCCTGCACACGCAGGTTCTCCAACAGGAAATATTCCAAAGAGAAATTGTCAATCACGCTAAAGTTACGGTTCATGTCCTTGTACGGGAACTGTGTATCGTAGAGCGGATTCGTAATCACCTGCTGCGCGCTGCCCGAAGGCATAGGCTTCGTCTCGATGATGCGTTGGTATTTACCGTTTTCGTCGGTCAGGCGATAATAAGGATTCATCTTGCTGTAGGCTGAGAAAGCCCCGTAAGGAGAGTTGTTTCCTTCGGTGTTTTCGACAGAAAGAGAATTACTGATATTCAAGTTCTTATAGCGGTATTGCAGATTGAACGACAATCCCATATTCTCGCGGCCGGAGGCCTTCATTACACCGAACTCATTGCCATAGTTCACTCCCAAGCTATAGCGAATCGCTTCATCGCCGCCTTCCAGATGCAGCGTGTGGCGATGTGTCACTGCCGTACGAAGCGGCTGCGACAACCAATATGTATCTACTCCGCGCAAAATTTCTTTTTTCTTTTCATTGTAATAGTTCATCAGGCTCACCGAATTGAAGAGTCCGGCAGCACGTTCATACTCCAATTTTTCCGAAGCATTCATCAAATCATAGTCCGAAAGGTCAGGCACGGAAATACCGATATTGGCACTATAGCTGATGTTCAGTTTTCCAGGAGCGGGTTTCTTCGTTTCAAACACGATAACGCCGTTGGAGGCCTTTGAGCCGTAGAGGGTAGTACCCGCCGCATCTTTCAGAATCGTAATGGATTCGATACGCTCGGGGTCGATGTCTACGATACGTTGCAACGAAGTCTCGAAACCGTCGAGGATAAAAAGCGGCATATTGGGACGATTGGAATAGTCGCCCATCATCATATTGAAAGAACTGGCGCTGCTGGAGCCCAACTGCACGTCACCACGCAAATTAAACTCAGGCAAGCGGTTCGGGTCGGAGCCATACTGGTTTTGGTCTACGATGCGAAAGCTGGGGTCGAAGACCTGAAGTGCTTCCAACAGGTTATTGGGATTTATGCGTTTCAAATCTTCCGCCTTCACTGTCACATAACGTCCGGTAAATCCTGCCGCCTTACGGGGAGCCATACCGGTCACCACAACACCTTCTATCTCGTTCGCCATCGGTGTCAGTTTCACTTTCAGTTTGCTCAAGTCACGGTTGGCAAGCCGCACTTCCTCCTGCTGGTAACCCACATAGGAGAACAGTAAGGCAGTGGCACTGCCCGGAAGCATCTCGATGTGGAACTGTCCGTCCATATTGGTAGTCACCCCCACGCCCTTCTGCTCTTTCAGCACAATACTGGCACCGGCAAGAGGCTCGCCAGTCTGGGCATCGATTACTACACCTGACACTTTTTGCATATTCTTCTGTTGCTTCACAGCTTTACGCAACACAATTGTGCGGTTAGGCTGGTAAGCTACACTGACAGGATGTTCTGCAAAAATAACAGAAATCACCCCCCTCAGTTCCATATCTTTCACATCAATCGTCACATTCTTAAGAAAATCCAATTCCGAATGATTGTAAAAGAAGCGTACATTAGCAAGGCTTCCTACTTTATTAAGCACTTGCTCCACAGCTTCATTCGTTGCCTTAACAGTGATTCTTGTTGTCTGATAATCCACTTGTTTTTGCGCATTAGCAACACTGCCTACGAAAAACAGCATCATTCCAAGCAGTAACAAAGAATAGCACCTCATGCCCTTTTTGTAGTTCTTTTTCTGCATAAGAAATAAATTTAATAATTAATCAATACTTGGGTTGTACACCAAAAGCTATCAAGTTTTTAACAGGGGAAAAATCGAAGTTCGGTAAGAATTCCGAGCCAAGCCGCATTTACCAGTTTATTAAAAAGAGTCTCTCTCTTTAATAAATAAACGTGAATAAAATAAATCCTTCACTCTTGGACTCACGTATAATGCAACTTTACAATTCATTCTATAAATATGTAGTTAATCTAACAATAAAGCTATATCTTCTCCAAATATCCGTCACATTAAAATAAAAACTATTTTTACGTGAACAATATTGATTTTGCAAATATAAATATAGATATTTTAACTACAACACAAATTAAGGGATATTTTTCAAAAAAATCATTTAAAACCTGTTTAAATTTTATTTAATTACAAATCATATTTTCTTTCTTGCAGTGGCTAGAAATACTGTCATATCGGATATTTACAATGTGCAAGATTTCGCTTTCAGCCTCTTCAGGCACTCTGAAACCTCTTATTCATCGGCATTCCGGCTGAAAGCGAACCGCAAAAGTAAAAAATATAGCTTTCAGCCGTTTCAGTTTTATGGAGATGCTTACCTTATGAAAACAAACCCATCAGCGGCGTATCACCGAATATACATTTCCATACTCCGTATGTTTCCGCCCCACTCCCATCTTCGTCAATACTTGTGCAAACTGATTCGGATTAAAACCTCGCAATGCGGCTGAATTCATTTTCTTCAATTCCTTATATATCTCCGCAGCAGACAACTGTAAGCATTCTTCTTCCGGCAAGGCTATGCGAAAACAGCAGTTAAAAACATCCTCAGCAGGGCAGGCATGATAAAAAGACACATTGTGCCGTTGCAGTTCGCGTTCCTGTTCTTTAGTGAACCAATAAGGAATTCCCTGTTCCAGTTCAGCTTTCAGTTGGGCAAAAAGTTGCTCATGTTCGATGCCCTCGCAATCAATAGGTTTTATTACTTCCACGCAAAGATAACGACGGCTCCCCGTTGGGTCAGTCAATAAATCATAGCGATTGGAAGTGCCTATAAATGAAGCGACACGCGGCAAGTCACGATAGTTTTTCTGATACGCCTTACAAATATGCAGGCTCGACATTTGCATCAGATTTTTCAATAGGGGCATCTTACCCGCAGCATATTTGTCAAATTCATCAAGATTGATCAATCCCATCTCCGACATAAGACGCTCCGCCTTCCCTTCCGAAGTCAGTTTGAGATTATCCATATAGTAATGTCGCAAAGCTGCGGGCATCAACGACTTGCAGAAAGTAGACTTCAACCGTCCCTGTTCCGAACTTACGAGAATGGGAGCTACACTATTGGCATGAATCCCTGTTTTTCCCGACCATTGGGCGGCAACTCCCAAAAGCCATGTATGAAAGCCGCGCACCCACAGAGGCAAGTCGGAAACGCGCAATGCCAACGGAGTGACGCGATCAATGCCATCCCAAACGGGCAATTCATCCATATAGAGCCGGAAAGGGTGGTATTCGGCAATACGGGTAGAGTAAATATAGCGACTCACGTCCTTGTCCCAGCAACTAATTCCCTTTGCATGAGCTTCCATGCAAAAGGTGTTCAAATCACGTTTGCCCACCGGTTGAAAAAGCCCGACTGCTTTACCCGTATCATCCAACGGTCGGAATTCCGTTTCTTCTGTCAGGAGATTATAACGGAAATCATACTGTGTACGCAAAAAATCATTCACCTGCTCCGTCAGGCAGGTAGAGCCGGTTTTCTTACTATCCGGTTTAGATAGTGGCAAATCCGGCAACCCCAATAATGCCGAAGCTTCCGGCTGTTCCACTGCTTCCGGCTGTATCTCTTCCGGGACAGGCAGTCTTCCCTCTACTTTTTTCGTTCCGTTCATTTTCTGCCCGTTCGTTTCCGTTTCTGCAAAAGCAGTCTCTTTTTTCATTCCCGTTCTCCACACCTTCATCAACATAGAGAACAATTTTGTTACTTTTTCCATCATATTTCGTTATTATTTTAATGTTTTCGTATGCCAAATATACAACCACCCGATAGCGGTTTGCAAGCCGATTGCAAGTTTGTCCTTAACTAATTGCATTTATGAAATAAAGCCTTTATTATTAGGTTAGCAAGCCTTTGTGTTGTATCTTTGCAATAAGAAATCGCAATAGCTAATTAAGGTTAGCTGATAAGCTAGCTATTGTTATCTTATACGCTAACCAATATTAGCGTATAAGCTGATTAAGATTAGCTTTTACATTTAAAGGAAGAACAATCCAAAGGAACTATAGGAAAAACAGAACAGAAGTACATCAATAAAAGAAAGGAACTATGGCTATATTATTTGACTGGTACGAGAATCCGGTATCACCGGACAAACCCAAGAAGAAAAGATTCCATCCGCGCATCATCGCCAACGGACAGGTAGATACGGATGAACTCAGAAGCAAAATCCAAGCGCGCTGCACACTGAACGAAGTAGACGTGACTGCCGTATTGGACGCTCTCTCGCAAGTAATGGGAGAAGAGTTGGGAGAAGGCAGGCAGGTGCATCTGAATGGCATCGGTTATTTCTACCCTACGTTGACCGCCACCGAGGAAATAGCCGCCGATACTCCCCGTAAGAATTCGAAAGTGAAATTGAAAGCAATACAATTCCGTTCGGACAAAAGGTTGAAACAATCTGTCGGAACTATAACAATAAAACAAATGAAGCGGGTCAGACATTCCGCCAAATTATCGGAAGTAGAGATAGATATGCGACTGAAAGAGTATTTCACCGACCATCAGATTATGCAACGTTCCGACTTTCAAGGTATCACAGGGATGGTACGCTCCACAGCTATGATTCATATCCGCCGGCTCCGCAAGGAAGGCAAGCTGCTGAATATCGGTATCGCCAACCAACCAATATATGTACCGGCTCCAGGATTTTATGGAAAATCCAGAGATTATCAACCTGTCAGATAAACTGAAACGGAATAAAATAATCAAGGAAGACAATCAAAACAACAAATATAAATTAAGCAATACGCTATCGCGAAGACGCTTACCGATATAAAAAAAGCGGCTGAAGGCGAAACCCTTTATTTCAGGGTTCGCTTTCAGCCGCTATCTCTTTCCAGCAAGCGATTACAGAGAATCGCTGAATGCTGAAATCACTTTATCACTTTGCAGTTTCTACCAGTACAACACGGTTCAGAATCGGCTGACCGAATTTATCGACGCCACCACCGGCAGCAACCTTCAAGTTATCAGCAGGAATTCCATACTTCTTAACCAGCAAGTCTTTAACAGCCTGTGCACGTTCCAAGCTCAATTTTTGATTGAATTCCGGACTGCCTGTTGCAGAGTCTGCATATCCGTTGATAGTATAGGTAGTGCCCGGGAATTCTTTAATCCGGCTGGCAAGGTAAGACAAGTTCATCTCTTCTTGCGGAGACAGTTTATCCGAACCAATCTTAAAGAATACGGTACGCGGAGCGATGTTAGGATCTGTGATGACTACTGCTTCAGCCTCTTCTACTTCGACCGGCTGTTGTGCATTGGCCAACTGCTGTTGCAACTGCATATTGGCGGCTGCCATCTCATTCATCTGGCTACGCATCTGATTCAATTCGAGTTCAGAGATAATCTGTGGCGTGGGACGTTGGAATCCGCGGGTCGGGAAATAATAAGTTATACCAAGCGTAGCACCGAGGATACCGTCATAATCACGTTTTCCACCATGTTCGCCGTCAAATTTACCTTCCAAACCTGTTGCACTCAATTCAATATTCAAGTCAACAGCATTCGACAGACGGAAACGGTTGATGATACCTGCGTTGAAAGTAGCGGCATCGGTGTGAGGACGTGAGTAAGAATGAGCCCAGCCGGCTCCGATATAAGGGATAATTTCATATACACGGTTCGGATTATATCCACCGAAAAGCGCGTTCAGGTTAATCATCAAATCACCGTGAAGGTTCATATAGTCCCATCTCTGTTTGTAAGAACCGTCTTCTCTCGGACCGCCGACTACATAATTAGCCGTTTCGTTCATAGTGAACCCCTTGGCTTGCAATCCGCTGTATTGCATACGCAATCCGAAGCCCGGAGTTAGCCATTTGCCGACAGACACATTGAATGTAGGAGCAACGCGGTCTTTGAACTTGCCAATATGGTCATTATTGCCATACAACACCTGGGCACCACCTCCTACAGAGAAGAACCAGTTGCTCCAGAACGGGTTGGTTATCACTTGATATTTATCTTGTACCTGAATCACTTCGTATTCAGTTACCGTCATAGTCTGCTGCGCAGAAGCGACAGACGCAACGCCGGCAAAAGCCAGCAACATCAGAATCTTTTTCATATACCTTAATAGTTAAGTGGTTATTTAAATCTTTTTCTTTGTTGAACTAATTAAATAACACGAACTAAACTAAAAGGTTTTAGGAAAAGATGAAATTATTTGCTTTATTTGAATAAACGTTCGATATCTTCTTCCTTGATTGTCGTCAGAACGGTCTTCCCATCCGGCGTGTAATTCGGTGAGGGACAGGCAAAAAGATTATCTACAAGACTGATCATTTCTTCGTTGCTCAACACCTGCCCGTAGACGATTGCCGCCGCACGCGCTAGCGTTAAAGCCAGTATATTCTGTATTTCCTCCTTGACATCGTTCCCTTTTTCCATCGCCGTATGTAGCATATTACGCACCAATTCGACCGGATTCAACCCTTCGATACCGGACGGAATGCCATTGATAGCATAGCTTCCGCCACCCAAATTGCTCAAGTCGAAACCTACTGCGGATAAATCCTCCATTATGCTTTGCAACACAGCCGCTTCCGAAGCCGGCAATTGCAAGATTTCGGGAAAAAGAACGCCTTGCGACACGCCTTGTTTCTGTTGAATCTGAATCATATACCGGTCGAAAAGCACCCGAATATGTGCCCTGTGCTGGTCGATAAGCATCAAACCGGATTTTACGGAAGTCAGAATAAAACGTCCTTTGAACTGCAAATGCTGGTTTCCTTTTTCTATCACAGGCTCACTGGAGTATAAAGTAGGAGAAGCCATAGAGGTCACCGTCTCCATCTTTTCTTCCATAACCGGTGTTCCTTCACTGACGGCAGAATCCTCCCACTCCATCTCAGGCTCCGGCATCGGGTTATTCATCTTGCTGGCTTTCGTCAGGCCGCCATACAAGTCTTCCCATTCCACTTTTGAACGGCTGTACGAACCGCCGCCTGCACTACCTCCGGCAGACACTTTGAACGGATTATAATCCGAATTATAATGTACCTTGGGCGGCTCGGATGTTGTCTTCTGTTCGAATGCCGGAATATCGGGCATATCTTCTGTATCAAAATCAATGGAAGGAATAGCACTGAACTTCCCCAATGACTCTTTTACCGACGCTGAGAGTATCTGCCAGATGGCTTGTTCATTCTCAAACTTGATCTCAGTCTTAGTCGGGTGGATATTGACATCAATGTTAGCCGGATCTACTTCAAAATAGATAAAGTAGGAAATCTGCTCACCGGCAGGAATCAACTGTTCATAGGCTTCCATCACTGCCTTATGGAAGTAAGGATGGCGCATATAACGTCCGTTGACGAAGAAATACTGATGGGCGCCTTTCTTACGGGCAGTTTCCGGTTTGGCTACATATCCGGAGACTTTCACCATAGTGGTATTCACCTCTATATTGAGTAACTGCTGATTGAGTTTTTTACCGAAGATAGCCATAATGCGCTGGCGCAATGGGGATACCGGAAGATTGAAAAGTTCGGAATCATTGCTATAAAGCGAGAAGGCGACTTCCGGATGGACAAGGGCGATACGTTCAAACTCGGCAAGGATATTACTCAGTTCGGTTGAGTTCGCTTTCAGGAATTTACGGCGGGCAGGCACGTTGAAGAATAAGTTCTTCACGGAGAAGTTGCTTCCCTTAGAGCAGGAAACAGCTTCCTGGCTCTCTACCGTAGAGCCTGCTATCACCAGTTTCGTACCCAATTCTTCAGATTCCGGGCGTGTCTTCAGTTCCACCTGAGCCACTGCGGCAATGGAAGCTAAGGCTTCTCCGCGAAAGCCCATCGTGCGCAAAGCAAACAAATCGGCTGCTTCACGTATCTTGGAAGTAGCATGGCGCTCGAAGGAAAGACGGGCATCCGTTTCGGACATTCCCTTTCCGTCGTCGATGACCTGGATGCTGGTCTTACCCGCATCAGTCACCAATACATGTATATTCCGCGCATCTGCATCAATCGCATTCTCCACTAACTCCTTGATAACAGATGCCGGACGTTGTATCACTTCGCCGGCAGCAATCTGGTTAGCTACCGAATCAGGTAACAAATGAATAATATCGCTCATAGTTCAGTAAAAAAATTAAAACGACCAGCTTCCCGTCGCCAAATAATGCCACAAATACAAAAGGAAAGCAATGATAATCAATATGATTCCGAAGGAGGCCGGTTTGCGTCCACTTGCTTTTCTCCGTTTCAGGTGAGTGGTGCCTTCAATAAACTTGCCACGAATATCCTCCGGATTAAATTCTTTCTCCGGCAGCATGCCCAAGTCCCGCTTTGCCTTCTCTTCCATCTTGGCGAGCTTTTCCTTGCGCTCATCTACATAAATGTATTGATGATTAAAGCCACGAGGTTTCCTCATCGAATTAAACATTCCCATACTACTTCATATTAATTAAGTTTCGCTTTTCTGTTTTCGGTCGCCGGTTGGTGGTTGGTTTCAGGGTTTCCCCCGCCCGCTTGCTCCGCCAGTTGAAAATATCATCTTTATTGAGTGGACGGACATAGTCGAACCACGCAAAGGTAGGAAGACGCAGTTTGTCGGCTGGTATCTGGTCCATCGGATACATCGTTCCGTTGGACTTGCCGACAAACATCCCCTTTTCCATCTTCTTATCTTTCATGTAAAGATGGAGCACACTGCCTTCCAGACAATTGAATCCGGTCATCGTACTGTCCTTCTCCTCCGGATAGAAAGCTGTCTGGACATTGCCAACCACCTCGATATGCCGCATATCGCCATCTACGAAATAGGCTTTCATCTCCTTGCCGGACACTTGGTTGTAATGAATGGAATCTTTCATTTCTACCGTAAGCGCCTGGTTGATGATATGTGCCCAGTCGATGGTGCTGTCGTTCATATAAATCTTAATCTGCTCGCCCAATAGCTGCTGACCGTCATTCCAAAGAATAGGGTCGATGTACATGGTCATACAGGAGTCTTTCGAGTTATAAACCAGCGAGTCGCATACGCCCTGCACATCGGTGCGGTACATACGTACTTTATGGTAAGCCTTCATCAGGCGGAACAAAGAGTCGGTATTCAGATTGTAGGATACCATCTGCAAGGTATCTCCATGCATAAAGAGACTGTCGCCCTGCGAATAATCAATGGCAACCGCCCGTTTGGTGGCAAAGGCGGAATCCGTCAATTCGTTATAGAAACAGTAATCGCCCATCAGCATGTTCTTGTTGATAGTGTCCGTCATCTTCACATTGTCGAACGCTTCGCCATAGCCGATGATACGGTCATAAAACAGACTGTCGCCCACCAGCTTCTTTCCCTGGTTGGTCAGGACGGAACGGTCGAGCAGTTCGGCTTGTTCGGTCAGAGTGTTATAGAATCCACGTTCGGAATAAATGTGGTTATTATCGCTTACAATGTTTGAAGGACCAAGGATTACGGCGATTTTTTTGTCCGTATTATACCTCAAAGTATCGGAAGTCAACACAAACTTGGGATTAACGAGTTTCACATCGTGATTGAACACTGACTGCTTCGTCGCAGGACTGTATTCCCCCCAGTCGGAAGTCAATACGTTCTCTTCGTCCATCAGGGTTCCTCCTTCAAAGTAATAGCCGAGGTCGTAAAGACGGTCGTAGTTCAGACTGTCCGTCAGCAAAGTTGTATTGCGGTTTATCATCTTCACGTTTTCACGGAGTTGCGCAATCTGCGTCATTCCGTCATAGTAAAGGTAATCACCATATATAAATAAGGTGTCGCCCTGCTCCATACGTACGTTACTAAAGGCTTCCACCGAGTTGGTTTTCTCGAAAATCAAGGCACTGTCGCAGTACATATACATACTGTCGTGACGCATCTTCACGTTGCCAATCAGCACTTGCACATCAGGACGTGCCAGCTTGTCCGCCTGACCTTCGTCAGCGTGGAGCAAATAAACTTTCGTTTTTTTATTCTCCGGCTGCTTCTTGTTGACCGATGATTTCTCGGGGTTTTGCGCCACGAGACATACACCAAACAGGCATAGAAAGCCTATAAGGAGCCATCTATGCCTGTCTTGTTGTTTATCTTTCTTATTTTGTCTCAGCATATAAAGTCAAGCTGTTAAACATCAATCCTTCTTCACCCAACCCGGGTATTTGAAGTCACATTTCTGCCAGTTTTCATTGATACGTACATACGTATTCTTCTGCTTGTTCAGAATCCACTTCTGCAGCATCTCTTCACGACGTTTATCCATCACGATTTCCTTCAAGTCCTGATAGTCTTCTGCAATGGTAGCCTTATGACCGTTGATTTTCGCTTTCAATTTCACGATAGCACATACTTCTTTTCCGTCCTTCTCGTTTATCATTGTAAAGGCTTTTGAAATCTCGCCTACGTTCATCCTGTCTACCACCTTAGCTACGTCCTGCGGAAGGTCCTGCATCTGGAACTTGGAAGTAGTAACACCTGAATTCTCGTTGATATTCACCATGATACCGTGGTTATTGCGGGTATCCTTATCTTGTGAGATAACAGCAGCCGCTTCATCGAACGTGAATTTGCTGGCACGGATATCATCTGCGATAGAGTCGAGACGTGCACAAGCTTCGGTCAGTTCTTTTTCTGACACTTTCGGACGCAACAGGATATGGCGGGTATTGACACGGTCGCCACGTTTTTCAATCAACTGGATGATGTGGTAACCAAATTCCGACTCTACAATCTTGGATACCTTCTTCGGGTCCTGCAAGCTGAATGCCACATTCGCATAAGACGGGTCCATCATGCCACGGCCCATGAATCCGCACTCACCACCTTTGATGGCAGACGCTTTATCTTCCGAATAGAGACGCGCCAATGTAGAGAAGTCGATTTCTCCCTTTGTCACACGATCCGTATAGTCACGCAGCCTTTTCTTCACATCTTCAATTTCCGCAATAGGTATTTTAGGTTGCAGAGTGATAATCTGCACTTCCACCTGTGTCGGGATATAGGGGATACTGTCCTGCGGAAGGTCTTTGAAGTAACGGCGCACTTCTGCCGGAGTCACTTTGATTTCCCCTACCAGTTTCTGCTGCATCTTCTGCACCGTCAGTCCGTCACGTGCATTGTCACGCAATGTCTCACGAATTTGTGTCGCGGTTTTGTTGAAATACTCTTCCATTTTTTCTTTAGAACCAATCTGCTGGATATACATATTGGTCATCATATCTACACGCTGTATGATTTCCGCTTCGGAAACTTCGATACTATCCAACTTTGCCTGGTGCAAGAACAGCTTCTGCACGGCAATTTCTTCGGGAATTACACAATAAGGGTCGCCGTCGAATCTGCGTCCGTTATACAGGGCATCCATACGTGCCTCTTCTACATCTGATTTTAAAATAGCTTCGTCACCTACTACCCAAACTACTTCATCAACCACATTGTCCTGTGCATAAGTTGCCACATTGGCAAATACTGCCAGGATAAGGGTAACAACAAATCTAAAGTTCACAAACTTCTTCATTCTTTGTATTTAATAATTATATATAATCTTCTTCTTGCTTGCCGCTTGCTGATACAGGTCGCTCTTCACTTGTTCCATAAAGCTCACCCGCTTCTGATTGACCAGCAGGTCTTTCACTTCCGCCCGGGCAAACTCATACGGTTTTTCCTCTCCTGCCACGCGAAAGTCGCTCACATTCAGGAAATAATAAAATGCCGTATCTTTCAGTTCTACCTGTCGGTGCTTGTTCACATATTCTTCCGGCGCTTCCACTTTCAACGGAATCAGGTCCAGCACATCCGTCACCGGCACCCATTTGTCGTAGAAGTATTCGTATTTCACCGCATTCTGCCAACTATATTTCTCAAGACTTTCCACAGCATCCTGCTTATCCGACTTATACCATCTGCGGACATTGTTCAACTGTGGAGCAGTCAGAGGTACTTTTATAAACAGTCCTTTTATCAACGGGCTTTCCAATTTAAACAGTTCCTTGTTCTTCTCGTAATACTCCGCAATCTCCTGTTCGGGAATATCCCTCGTCAACTTCTGATTAATCAGTTCCTGCTGATACGTATGCATAATCAACGCCTTCCGATAATTCTCCACCAACTTGTCCACATCCACATTATCGGGAATATTGTTCGCAGCTTTTTCATACAACAAAATCTCTTCCGCCCAGCAACGAATATAATGCTCGGCAAAGAGAATACTATCATCTTTTGACAATCCGACGGGAAGTACGGACATCAAATCTTCTTTATATAAAAAGTTACCGTCCACCTCTACCAAAGGAGTCTTTCCTTTGTGGTCGCGCTGTTCCTTGCACGCTCCACAAGTAAGAAGGGTAATCAGTAAGAGGACTAATATTCGCATTGGCAACTGAAATCTACTTATTTAAGGTACGAAGATAGTGAATAATCGGTTACATCAGTTATTATTAACTGTTTTTAAAACCTCTTGGTTTATTTCAACCTTACCAGACTCCCTCAATTCCCGCATCCAGTACGTGTCAAGATAGATTCGATAATCCTTCCGGACGCGGTCTATTACTTCCCGATAATCATCCGGTCCCTTCTGTTTTTTGCCGTACACAATGGTAAAAGGATAAGACATTACTGGTTCATATCCGCCCTTCTTGAAAACCAGTTTATCTACATATTTATTGTCTCCGTCGGCAAAAATCCCTTGTTCAATCTGTATCTTTTCCGTACCGGATGCATTAAATGTTTGCCGAAGTTTATCCACCCATTCATTTTCCGGCAGTTTCTTCAGCATTTTTTTTGCCTGTTTGGCAGTCTTTTTATCTGTACAATGAAGGACCACTCCTTTATAACGCGGACTGTCCCACCGATAATCGGATGAGTGAAACTTAAAATAAGTTGCCAGCCCGGCACGGTCATTCATAGCGGGCAAATCTACTTTTTGCCGTGTCACCTCTTTTACGAGATACTCTTCATTGGATTTTTGCAGCGCATAACGGATTTCAGGATGTCTTTTATCCATGTTTTTGCTTTCATAATCTAATAAGGATTTAGCAATAAACGCATCGAGCCGACGTTTGACAGCCTGCGGATGAGAAGCGGCAAATCGCTTAAACAGATTTCCTGTATAGCTCTGTCCGTCAATGGTGAACAACGTTTGTCCTGTCTCTCCTTTTGCTAACAGTTCTTCCATACCTGCCTGGTTCGGAGTGTATCGCCAGTCTTTTTTCAACCGTTCCACCACTTTTTCGGTAGCTTTATCCAATATCTCCCTGCTCCGCATACGTTCTGTCAGTTTATCGGCAACTTCTTCATAGGCAGGCATATCTTTCCGATCAATTACTTTCAAAATATGAATTCCCGCAGGAGTAAAGAACGGCTGGGATATTTCGCCTTTCGACAGAGCGAAAGCTACATTCTCAAATTCGGTAGTGGTCTGCAAACTTTCTATCCAACGGGACTGCTTATCATCCGAATATCTTTCCACCAAACGGGAAAAATCCAATCCGGGCTGATTCTGTATCGTCCGGTAGATAGAATCCATACGGGTCTTTTGTTCTTCCAGATGCCGGGAAGTAATCGTTTGCGGCAAATATTTAAAAATCTGCATGACCTGTACTTGTCCGGGACGTGCTTTTAGCCCCATTTTCTGATATTGGATACGGGCACAACTATCCATTGTCGGCTTATCTATCAAATAAGATTCCGTTAGTCTGGCACGCGCAGCTTCCTGTTGCTTGCGAAAAGCGGAAGTCGTATCAAGTCCGGCAGCTTTTGCCGCTTCGACCTTCTGCATGGCTCGAGCAAAAAGCACCGCATACTCCTTTGGAGAAAGATTACCGTCCTCGCCAACCGCATTGTGCCGATAGGAATATTCAAACTCCGAACGGGATATGTCTCTCCCGTTGACACGCATCAACACAGGATCCTCCTGAGCAAAGACCAAGATTGTGAAGAGGCAAACACACCCCGACAACAGACTTCTTTTCATCATCAATTCTTATTTTTCCAAACAACAATAACAAGCATCAAAACCAGCGAGTGGCGGAAAAACAACGAACGGTGAGCAGCAAACATCCGCTGATTGACACAGCGTGTTCACCGTTCACCGTTCACCGTTAGCATTAACAGTTCACCGTTTATATATGTTATTCCGGACGGCTATAATTAGGCGATTCACTGGTAATCGTCACGTCGTGCGGATGGCTTTCCATTACACCTGCATTGGTAATACGGGTAAACTTAGCGTCGTGAAGTTTCTCAATATTAGCAGCACCGCAGTATCCCATACCTGCACGCAGACCGCCTGTCAACTGATAAACCACTTCGAAAAGTGTGCCTTTATAAGGTACACGCGCTGCAATTCCTTCCGGAACGAGCTTCTTCACATCGGCTGTTCCACTCTGGAAGTAGCGGTCTTTTGAACCGTTTTCCATAGCTTCCAAAGAACCCATACCACGATAGGACTTGAATTTACGACCGTTAAAGATAATGGTATCACCCGGAGATTCTTCGGTTCCTGCCACCAATGAGCCAATCATTACGCAATATCCACCGGCAGCCAACGCTTTCACCACATCGCCCGAATAGCGCAAACCACCATCGGCAATCAAAGGAATGCCTGTACCTTTCAGTGCTTTCGCCACATCATATACAGCCGACAACTGTGGAACACCCACACCAGCAACAACGCGAGTCGTACAGATAGAACCCGGACCGATACCCACTTTCACAGCATCCGCCCCTGCTTCTACCAAAGCTTTTGCGGCTTCTCCGGTAGCAATATTACCCACTACAATATCAATATTCGGGAAACGTTTCTTAGCTTCTTTCAGTTTCTCAATCACAAACATAGAGTGACCGTGAGCCGTATCAATAACAATGGCATCCGCACCCGCATCCACCAAAGCCTGCATACGGTCCAGGGTATCGGCAGTCACACCTACACCGGCTGCTACACGCAAACGGCCTTTGGCATCTTTACAAGCCATCGGTTTATCTTTAGCCTTTGTAATATCCTTATAAGTAACAAGGCCAATCAACTTTCCGTCCATTCCTACAATCGGAAGTTTCTCAATCTTGTGTTTCTGAAGAATCTGAGCAGCAGATTCCAAGTCGGTAGACTGATTTGTAGTCACCAATTTTTCTTTCGGCGTCATGACAAGGTCGATATGTTTTGTCATATCTCTTTCAAAACGCAAATCTCTGTTAGTGACAATACCCACCAAGTAACCTTCATCATCCACCACAGGGATACCGCCGATTTTGTATTCCGCCATGATGTCCAATGCATTCTGAACAGTAGAACCTCTTTTAATCGTCACAGGGTCATAAATCATACCATTTTCGGCACGCTTCACGATGGCGACTTGTCTTGCCTGTTCTTCGATAGACATATTTTTGTGAATCACGCCAATACCACCTTCACGAGCAATGGCAATAGCCATTTTCGCTTCGGTAACCGTATCCATGGCAGCCGTCACAAAAGGAATTTTTAACTCAATGTTTTTTGAAAACTTTGTCGAGAGGTCGACAGTGCGCGGTAAAACTTCAGAATAAGCGGGGATCAACAATACGTCGTCGTAAGTCAACCCATCCATTACAATCTTATCAGCAATAAATGACATAGGGCTATGCGTTTAAAAATTATTGCGTGCAAATATACAGTTTTTATTCAAAACAGCATACCTGCACGCCTGTTTTTTTTCGCTTTTTTAATTAGCCATTTCCGAAATGAACTTGATACGTACTAAACGGACTTCTTCTTCCGCGAAGTCATCGCCCAATTCATCAAGCGCATCGTCAATCTTATCTGTGGTAGACTCCTTGAAATAATCGTAGATGTCGAGCATATGGTCTTCGTCCATGATTTCTTCCAGGAAGTAGTCGATATTCAGTTTGGTTCCCGAATAGACAATCGCTTCCACTTCGTCCAGCAATTCGCCGAATTCGATTCCTTTGGAAAGAGCAATGTCGTCCAACGCCACTTTGCGGTCAATAGCTTGAATAATAGCCACCTTCATCTTTGACTTATTGGCAACGGTACGTACACGCAAATCCTCAGGACGCTCTATTTCATTCTCTTCGCAATGGCGCTTAATCAGTTTACAGAACTCCTCACCATAGCGTTTTGCTTTTCCGGCACCTACGCCGGGGATATTTTGCAGTTCGTCCAGTGTTACCGGATAGATAGTAGCCATTGCCTCCAAAGACGGATCCTGGAATATTACATAAGGCGGAACTTCCAGTTTCTTCGAGAGTTTCTTCCGCAGGTCTTTCAACATTGAGTAGAGAGCCGGGTCTACCGCACAAGAGCCCCCGCCACGTGCCGGTGCTTCTTCCTCTACCTCTTCAAAGTCATTATCCTCGGTAATCTTGAATGATTTCGGCTTTTTCAGGAACTTATGTCCTTCCTCTGTCACTTTCAGGAGTCCGTAATGCTCCACATCCTTGCTCAAGTAACCCGCTATCAAAGCCTGGCGAATCACCGCATTCCATGTTTTGTCTTCTTCGCCCATACCGGAACCGAAAACCTCAAGGTCTTCATGCAAATGTGCCTGTACTTCCGAAGTTTCTTTACCTTGTAGTATGTCTATTATATAATCTGCTTTAAAATTTTCTTTCACCGCGATAATCGCTTCAATCACGGTACACAATAATTCTTGAGCCTCCACTTGTTTCTTAGGGTTTAAACAGTTGTCACAATTTCCACAATTCTCCTCCGTGTATTCTTCGCCGAAATAATGCAGCAACGTCTTGCGCCGGCATACGGAAGATTCGGCATAAGCAGCGGTTTCCAACAGAAGCTGCTTGCCAATTTCCTGCTCTGCCACAGGTTTTCCTTGCATGAACTTCTCAAGTTTCTGCAAGTCTTTGTTTGTATAAAAGGTTATGCACTGACCTTCGCCTCCATCTCTGCCGGCGCGTCCAGTCTCCTGGTAATATCCTTCCAAGCTCTTCGGAATATCATAGTGAATCACAAACCGCACATCGGGCTTGTCTATTCCCATACCGAAAGCGATAGTAGCCACAATGACATCCACCTTTTCCATCAGGAAGTCATCCTGATTCTTGGTTCTCGCCACCGAATCCATCCCCGCATGATATGGGCGCGCATTAATGCCGTTCGCCTGAAGGATTTCGGCAAGTTCTTCCACTTTTTTCCGGCTCAGACAATAGATAATACCTGATTTTTCCGGATTGTTCTTGATGAACTTGATTATATCCCGGTCGATATTGGCGGTCTTTGCGCGTACCTCATAATATAGGTTCGGACGGTTGAACGAGGATTTGAAGACCTGGGCATCCACCATTCCCAGATTCTTCTGGATATCATGCTGTACCTTCGGTGTTGCCGTAGCAGTAAGCGCTATCAACGGAGCTTTTCCTATTTCATTGATAATAGGGCGAATCCGCCGGTATTCGGGTCGGAAATCATGCCCCCACTCAGAAATACAGTGAGCTTCATCTACCGCGTAGAACGAAATCTTCACTGAACGCAAAAACTCTACATTTTCTTCCTTCGTCAATGATTCAGGCGCCACATATAGCAATTTTGTCTTTCCGGCAAGGATGTCCGACTTCACTTGGTCTATCGCGCCCTTATTCAATGAAGAGTTGATAAAATGGGCAATCCCGTCTTCTTCACTGAAATTACGCATGGCATCCACCTGATTCTTCATCAACGCAATAAGCGGTGAAACTACAATAGCCGTACCTTCCATCAAGAGCGAAGGTAGTTGATAGCATAGAGATTTCCCGCCACCGGTAGGCATCAGCACAAAGGTATCCTTACCACCGAGCAAGTTTTGAATGATTGCTTCCTGGTTCCCCTTGAACTTATTAAATCCGAAATACTTCTTCAGTTCATCTGTTAAATTAATCTTCCCTGCCATCTTAACTTAGGTTGTTTTATTCAGTTCATGGTTTAACTTTAAGTAAGCTCTCTTTTTCAAGAGAGTCAAACAAAGTTATAAACAACTTCGTAATTACCAAGCAAAATGTGACTAATATTTTCAAGAAAATACAGTAACAATCATTTTCAGTCGCCTTACGCTTTGATTTTAAGCGGTTTGTAGTCGTGCCATATTCGCTTTTTCCAGTTGATGTTTCGCATACTCCAGCGTCACTTCATACTCTTTTTTGTTTTCCGAAGGGATTTCAAACATGACATCCATCATGATTGTCTCCACAATAGAGCGCAAACCGCGGGCACCGAGCTTATATTCTACAGCCTTATCAACGATATATTCGAAGACAGTATCTTGGAATGTCAGCTTGATGTTGTCCATTTCAAACAGTTTGATATACTGCTTGATGATAGAGTTTTTCGGTTCGGTAAGGATAGCACGAAGCGCGTCACGGTCCAGCGGATTGAGATATGTCAATACCGGAAGTCGTCCGATAATTTCGGGAATCAGCCCGAATGACTTCAAATCCTGGGGAGCGATGTACTGCATCATGTTATTCTTGTCCACCATAGCTGTTTTCTGCGATGCCGTATAACCTACGACATGCGTATTCAACCGCTGCGCGATTTTTTTCTCGATGCCATCGAAAGCACCGCCACAGATAAAGAGGATATTCTTGGTATTCACCGGAATCATCTTCTGGTCGGGATGTTTACGTCCACCCTGAGGGGGAACGTTCACCACAGAACCTTCGAGCAATTTCAGCAATCCCTGTTGCACACCTTCACCACTCACGTCGCGAGTGATGGAAGGGTTATCACCTTTACGGGCAATCTTGTCGATTTCGTCGATAAACACAATTCCCTGTTCCGCTTCCGGCACATTATAATCCGCCACCTGGAGCAGACGGGTAAGAATACTTTCAATATCTTCGCCCACATAACCGGCTTCCGTCAATACCGTAGCGTCTACAATCGTAAACGGCACGTGCAGCAACTTGGCAATGGTACGTGCCAGCAGCGTTTTTCCGGTTCCGGTGCTGCCTACCATAATGATATTGGACTTTTCAATCTCTACATCATCGCCACTGTCTTTTTGCAGCAGACGTTTATAATGGTTGTAGACCGATACGGAAAGGAAACGTTTCGCGTCATCCTGTCCGATAACATACTGGTCGAGGAATTTCTTTATTTCTACCGGCTTGGGCAGTTCTTTTAAATTGAGTTTGGTAGCTCCGGCGCTTTTCTTGCCTTCGCCCAACGCTTCCTGAGTAATCTCGTAAGCCTGGGTGGCGCAACTGTCGCAGATGTAGCCGTTCATTCCCGTAATCAGGAATCCGACTTCATTCTCCGACCGGCCGCAGAAGCTACACTTTTTCTTTGTTCTTGAATCAGCCATTTTTATTTTCTAATCAATACCTCATCAACCATACCATACTCTTTCGCCTCCTGAGCGGTCATCCAGTAGTCGCGGTCTGAGTCCGCCCATACTTTATCAAAGTCAGTATGCGAGTGGTCGGCAATAATCGTATAAAGTTCTTTCTTCAATTTCTGAATCTCACGTGCTGTAATTTCAATGTCCGAAGCCTGTCCCTGAGCACCTCCCATCGGCTGGTGAATCATCACGCGTGAATGGGGCAAAGCGGAACGTTTGCCTTCGGCGCCCGCCACCAGCAATACGGCTGCCATTGAAGCTGCCATACCTGTACAGATAGTAGCGACATCACTTGAGATAAACTGCATAGTATCGTAAATGCCCAGTCCGGCATACACACTTCCACCCGGAGAGTTGATATAAATAGAAATGTCCTTGCTCGGGTCTACAGAATCCAGATACAGCAACTGTGCCTGAAGCGTATTCGCCGTATAGTCATCCACCTGCGTACCGAGGAAAATGATGCGGTCCATCATCAACCGTGAGAAAACATCGAGTTGAGTCACGTTCAACTGTCTTTCTTCCAGAATATAAGGATTCAAATACCCGGCCTGCGATTTAATCACATCATCCAATACCATGCCATTCATTCCTAAATGCTTGGTTGCGTATTTTCTAAAATCATCCATGTTAATTGTTCCTTTCTTAAAATTAAAAATAAACGTAAGTACAAAGAAACGAAAAAGAATACAGAGACACAAAAAAACACAGAGTTATAATTTTATAAAAACTCTGTGTTTCTGTGACTTTATATGCTGTTCAACCGAACGATTATTCAAACATCTTATTGAATTCTTCGATAGAAACGTTCTTATTTTCCAATGTTACCTGTGCTTTCAGGGCAGCAGCCAACTTCACTTCTACAACACGGCTTACCAGGTTGTTGATAGTTTCTTTCTTCTTCAACATCTCCTGTGCATAGTTGTCAAGCACATCTTCGGGGACAGACAACATGCCGTATTGAGCAAACTGAGCTTTCGTTGTGTCTTTTGCCATCTTCAGAACATCTTCCTGTTCCACCTTGATGTCGTTAGATTCTACCAACTGTTCCTTAATCAGGTGCCAAGTCAACTCTTCAATGCTCTTATCATAGTTTTCAGCAACATATTCTTCGCCTTTCTCTTCGTTGTTCAGCAACATGATACGTTTCAGCAGCGCGTCAGGGAATTCCAACTTACCTACTTTCTCCATCATCATCTTACGAACGTCGATCAGGAATTTATAATCGCTGTCTGCAACGAATCTTGCTGCGATTTCTTCCTTAATCTTAGCGCGGAATTCTTCTTCAGTCTTCACAACGCCTTCACCGAATGCTTGGTCGAACACTTCCTGAGTCAGCTCACCCGGAACAAAACGAGTGATTTCCTCTACCTGAAAGCTGAAGTTTGACTGCACGTCCTTGGCGATTTCCTTGTCGATTTTCAACAAAGAACCAAGTTCCGCAGCATTTCCGTCATAAGCAACGTTCGGGTTGAACACCAACACGTCGTTTACCTTAGCATTAGCAAAGATAGCTTTCTGCTCGTCGTTCTTCATATAAGAAGGCATCATAACCGCACCTTCTACCTGAATACCGCCTTCTTTCGTGTTACCTTCTTCGTCCAACTGAGCCAACAGCCCTTTCAACATGTCGTTATCTTCGTAAGCATCCACCTTGTCGTACTTGCCGGTGCGCTGAGTGTACATCTTCACCTGGTTGTCGATCATTTCTTCAGACACTTCGATCGTATAATAATCCACTTTATCATTAGCACTTACTTCAGCCTTGAATTCAGGTGCCAGAGCGATGTCGAATACGAAATCGAATTCATCCATTGTATCGAAATCAATATTCTGTTGCTTTTCTTCGTTAGGCAACGGTTCGCCCAACATATTCACCTTATTTTCTTTAATATAATTGTAAACAGCTTCTTGCAATGTCTTATTCACTACTTCTGCAATCACTGATTTACCATACATCTTTTTAACCAAACTTGCCGGAACCATTCCTTTACGGAACCCGGGCATCTGCACCTTCTGACGAAGTGATTTCAACTCTTTGTCTACTTTCTCTTGATAATCCGCTTTCTCAAGCTTTACAGTAAGCTCTGCGCTTACTTTGTCAATGTTTTGTAATGAAACGTTCATTCTGACAATTATTTATTTGATTTATACTTTGTTCTATACTCAAAGAGGGTGCAAAATTAGTGCTAATCTTTTAAATTTCAAAAGACATTGCAGATTTATTTCGTATCTATTTAGAATACATACCTAACAAATCGCTGATAAACAATACTTCATTGTAACAATCGTTTTCCTTTTTTCTCATTTTCTGCAAATTAAATCTGCAAAAAGATGGTCAATCCAAAAATTATTCTTTTCTTTGCCCCGGATTGATGGACCATTAGTTTCTCGATTTGATTACAAGGTTTTTACTTCCGTTCCAAAAACGCTTTTGTAAACTCTCTGTCGTTTTAATCCTTTTATTAGTAACCATCTGTCCAGAGAGTTTTATTCATTTATTTATTTTTTATCATTTTCATTATGAACATTTATGTTGGAAACCTTAACTACCGTGTTAAGGAAGGAGATCTGCAACAAGTGATGGAAGATTATGGAGCAGTATCATCAGTTAAAGTTATTATGGACCGTGAAACCGGTAAATCAAAAGGATTCGCTTTCATCGAAATGGAAGACGATGCTGCAGCTGCTAAAGCTATCGCAGAATTGAACGGAGCTGAGTACATGGGACGTACTATGGTAGTTAAAGAAGCTAGACCTAGAGCTTAATTGCCGACGCTACATAGCTAAGAAAAAAAAGAAACTTCTGCCACCCTATGACAGAAGTTTTTTTATTGCCTTATCTCTTTATTGCTTCATTCCAGCCTTTCGCGTTTCAACCTTCCATGTTTTGTACTTCGAGGTCTTTCACCTTGCGGAGCAAGTCCGAAGCAAAAATAAAGTTATTCAAGCGCTCGTTGGTAGAGGTGAATATATCATCCTTCGTTCCTTCCCATTCTTTATGTCCTTCATAAATATAAATCACCTTCTCGCCGATTCCCAACACAGAGTTCATATCATGCGTATTGATAATCGTAGTCATATTATATTCCTGGGTAATATCATGAATCAGGCCGTCAATCACTAAGGAAGTTTTCGGATCCAGCCCCGAGTTCGGTTCGTCACAAAACAGGTATTGCGGATTCAGAGAAATGGCGCGTGCGATAGCCACACGCTTCTGCATACCGCCACTGATTTCTCCGGGATACTTATCCTTCGCTTCGGTCAGATTGACACGGTCCAGGCAGAACATCGCCCGCTTGGTGCGCTCACGCAATGTGTCATTACTGAACATATTCAGAGGGAACATCACGTTGTCCAATACCGACAAAGAGTCGAAAAGGGCGGCACTTTGGAAAATCATTCCCATTTCCTTGCGAAGCATCTTCTTCTCCTTCTTCCCCATCATCACCAGATTTCGTCCGTCATACAAGACTTCGCCCTTCTCCGGAGTTAGCAGCCCCACAATACATTTCATCAATACCGTCTTACCGGAACCACTCTGGCCGATAATCAAGTTTGTCTTTCCATTCTCAAAGTCCGCATTGATATCATTCAATACCGTCTTATCGTCAAACGATTTATAAAGTCCTTTAATCTCAATCATCCCATCAAAAGTTTAGTTAATACCAAATCCGCAAACAGAATCAAGACGCTGCTGGACACTACGGAATCCGTAGAAGCCTTTCCCACGGCAATCGAACCGCCTTCCACCGTATATCCGAAGAAAGCGGACACACTTGCAATGATAAAGGCGAAGAAGAGGGACTTGATGATACCCGCCCATATAAACCATTCGTTAAACATATACTGCAAACCATATTCAAGGTCGACAGCATTCATCACTCCGGCAAACCAGCAGGTACAAAAGGCGCCTATTATACCGGCAAAGATACTGAATGTCACCAATATGGGAATGACAGTCACCATAGCCGAGATTTTAGGAAGTATCAGATAATTGGCGGAATTGACTCCCATGATTTCGAGCGCGTCAATCTGCTGTGTCACCCGCATCGTTCCCAATTCCGAAGCAATGTTCGACCCCACTTTACCTGCGAGAATCAGGCACATAATAGAAGAAGAAAACTCCAGCAACATAATTTCACGGGTCACATACCCCACTGTCCAGCGGGGCATCCACGGACTTTCGATATTCAACTTAATCTGGATGGTAATTACCGCGCCGATGAAAAACGAAATCAACAGCACGATTCCGATGGAGTTCACGCCTAGCTGCTCCAATTCGTTAAGGTATTGCCGGAAGAACATGCGCATACGTTCGGGACGGGAGAAAGTCCGCCCCATCAGCATGAAATATCTACCGACAGTTCTCAATGCTTTTATCATAACTCACACTATTTGTCTGCAAATGTACATTATTTCAGCTTATTTTTACTACATTTGCCGCAAAATAACTAGAATATGGAAGAAAGCAAGATGGTGCTCCGCACGGAAGACTTGGTGAAAAAGTACGGTAAACGAACCGTTGTAAGCCATGTTTCCATCAATGTGAAGCAAGGTGAGATTGTGGGTTTGCTGGGTCCGAACGGTGCCGGCAAGACGACTTCATTCTATATGACCGTAGGATTGATTACCCCGAATGAAGGGCGAATCTTCCTTGACGACCTGGAGATTACCAAATATCCGGTTTACAAACGGGCGCAGACAGGAATCGGTTACCTTGCACAGGAAGCCTCTGTATTCCGCCAAATGAGCGTGGAAGACAATATTGCCGCCGTGCTCGAAATGACTAACAAGCCCAAAGAATACCAGAAGGAAAAACTCGAAAGCCTGATAGCGGAATTCCGCCTGCAAAAGGTACGCAAGAACAAAGGTAACCAGTTGTCCGGTGGTGAGCGCCGCCGTACGGAGATTGCACGCTGCCTTGCCATCGACCCGAAATTCATCATGCTCGACGAACCTTTTGCCGGTGTCGACCCGATTGCCGTAGAAGACATTCAGCAAATCGTGTGGAAACTGAAAGACAAAAATATCGGTATCCTGATTACCGACCACAACGTACAGGAAACGCTTAGTATCACCGACCGCGCCTACCTGCTGTTCGAAGGAAAGATTCTTTTCCAAGGTACACCGGAAGAGTTGTCCGAGAATCAGATTGTACGTGAAAAGTATCTGAGTAACAGCTTTGTGCTGCGTCGTAAAGATTTCCAGTTAGAGAAATAGGTTCCCACAGAGGACACAGAGTTTTATTTTATAAGAAGACACGGATTGCCCCAATATATATTTATATAGTTGAGACAGTCCGTGTCTTTAATTTATTATTTCTCTGCGTTCTCTGTGGTGAACTTTACTTCTGTCGAATATAAATATTAACCGGAGTACCTGTCAGATTCCATTTCTCACGCATCTTATTTTCGAGGAAGCGTTTGTAGGGTTCCTTCACATATTGCGGCAAGTTGGCAAAATAGACAAATGAAGGCACCTGTGTATTCGGCAACTGTGTGATATATTTAATCTTGATATACTTGCCTTTGTTTGAAGGGGGCGGATATGCCTCTATCAACGGAAGCATTTCTTCGTTCAAACGGGCAGTCGGAATCTTCGTTGTCCGGTTCTCATATACGTTACGGGCTTCTTCAAGCACTTTTAGGATACGCTGTTTCGTCAATGCGGAAGCAAAGATAATCGGAAAATCGACAAACGGGGCAAAACGGGAGCGGACAGCTTCTTCGAAAGTCTTCTGCACTTTCACGGATTTGTCTTCCACCAAGTCCCATTTATTGATAACGACTACCAACCCTTTCTGATTCTTCTGAATCAACGAGAAGATATTCAAGTCCTGGCTTTCCACCCCTCTGGTAGCATCCAACATCAGAATGCAGACATCAGAGCCTTCGATGGCACGAATCGAACGAACCACAGAATAGTATTCCAAGTCTTCATTTACCTTGTTCTTCTTACGGATACCGGCTGTATCTACCAGATAGAAGTCGAATCCGAATTTGTTGTAACGGGTATAAATAGAGTCGCGTGTTGTTCCTGCAATCTCAGTCACGATGTTACGGTCTTCACCGATAAACGCGTTCACAATAGAAGATTTTCCGGCATTCGGACGTCCTACAACGGCAAAACGAGGAATCTCGTCATCCAGAATTTCAGAAGCTTCTTTCTTGAATTTGCTGACAATCAAGTCCATCAAATCCCCTGTACCACTTCCCGTAATAGCAGAAATACAATAAGGGTCGCCCAAGCCCAGTTTATAAAATTCAGGAGCGTTATATTGCAAATCATGGTTATCCGTCTTGTTGGCAACCATAATCACCGGACTATTGGCACGGCGCAGAATAGCCGCCACCTGCATATCCAAATCAGTCACACCGTTCATCACATCCACCACGAACAGAATCACGTCCGCTTCATCCACAGCCAGCAATACCTGCTTACGAATCTCCTCTTCGAAGATATCGTCCGAGTTTACCACCCATCCGCCGGTATCTACGACGGAGAACTCACGGCCCTGCCACTCAGACTTGCCATATTGCCTGTCGCGGGTCGTACCCGCTTCTTCATTCACAATAGCCCGACGAGATTTCGTCAGACGGTTAAATAAGGTAGACTTGCCCACATTGGGGCGTCCTACAATTGCAACTAAATTACTCATAGTTCAATACCTTGTTTTTTCACGACTATCCCAGTCGCATGAATACTCTTTAATCTAACTGATAACCGAAATTACGCAATTCCTTATCCGAGCTGCGCCAATCCTTATCAACTTTCACATACGTTTCCAGGTAAATGGTCTTCCCGAAGAAACGCTCCAGTTCACGGCGAGCCTCAGTAGCAACCTTCTTCAGCGCCTTTCCCTGCTTACCGATAATGATTCCCTTCTGCGAATCACGTTCCACATAAATTATCGCACGAATCTGAATCTTCTTCGGTTCTTCCTTAAACTCTTCCACGGCCACTTCCACCGAGTAGGGAATCTCCTTGTCATAGTACAACAATATCTTTTCCCTGATGATCTCATTCACAAAGAAACGTGCAGGCTTGTCCGTCCACTGGTCTTTCCCGAAGTAGGGAGGAGAGGCCGGCAGCAATTCCTTGATCCGCTTCATCACATAGTCCACATTGAATTTCGAAGCAGCGGAAATCGGAATAATCTCAGCCTGCGGAAGCAGTTCCTTCCACTCCTCCACCAACTTGATCAGTTTCTCCTGGTCGGTAAGGTCAATTTTATTGATGAGCAGAAGCACAGGTACAGTCATCTCACGCACCTTTGCCATAAACTCATTATTCTTGTCCGGCGTCTCTACCACGTCAGTCACATAAAGCAAAACATCCGCATCCGTCAGTGCCGAAGTAGAAAAGTTCAACATAGACTCCTGTAGCTTGTAATTGGGTTTCAATACTCCCGGAGTATCAGAAAAGACAATCTGCATTTCATCCGTATTGTAGATACCCATAATACGGTGACGAGTAGTCTGCGCCTTGAAGGTAGCAATCGAGATGCGTTCACCCACCAAAGCATTCATTAATGTCGATTTTCCGACATTCGGATTTCCTACGATGTTTACAAAACCTGCTTTATGCATTTCTCTTCATTTTATTGGTTGAGACAAAAAAACGCATCGAATCGAAATAGGATGCGTTTTTGAGTGTTATAGTTCAGTAACTAACGTTACTTATTCCTTCTTTCCGTCATAACCCCACTTCACGTAAACCGCGCCCCAAGTAAATCCGGCACCGAATGCTGTGAAAATGATGTTATCACCTTTCTTGAGTTTATCTTCATAATCCCAGATACACAAAGGAAGTGTAGCAGCACTGGTGTTACCATAGTGTTCTATATTTACCAGTACTTTGTCCATCGGGAGTTCCATACGGTGAGCCACGGCTTCGATAATGCGGACATTCGCCTGATGCGGAACAATCCAGTTGATATTATCTTTTGTCAGACCATTCTTTTCTGCAATAGCAGCAGATACATCCGACATGTTGGATACAGCATATTTAAACACTGTTCTTCCTTCCTGGTGCAAATAGTGCATTTTATTGTCTACCGTGAAATAAGAGGGAGGACAAACCGAACCACCAGCTTTCATGTGGAGGAAAGGTAATCCTTTGCCATCAGTTCTCAGTATCGAATCCATGATTCCGTAATCTTCCGTAGTCGGTTCCACCATAAAGGCAGCAGCACCGTCACCAAAGATCGGACATGTAGCACGATCTGTATAGTTAACCATTGACGACATCTTATCGGCACCGACAATGATAATTTTCTTATATCTTCCCGAACGGATGAAATTAGCAGCTGTCTCCATCAAATACAGGAAACCGCTACAAGCAGCTTGCAAATCGAAAGCAAACGCATTCTTCAGTCCGAGTTTATCGCAAAGAATAGAAGCTGTAGAAGGGAAGTGATAGTCAGGAGTAGTGGTAGCGACAACAACCAAATCAATGTCGTCGGGATTGGCACCAGTCTTTTTCATCAACTGTTTGACAGCTTTGCGCGCCATGTATGAACTGCCTAATCCTTCCTCATTCAGAATATGTCTTTCTTTTACTCCGATACGAGTCATAATCCATTCATCGTTGGTATCCACCATCTTTGATATCTCGTCGTTAGTCAAGATATAATCGGGAACATATCCACCGACTCCTGTGATTACTGCATTTATTTTTTCCATCAAACCTATTTTAAATTAGCAATACTATAATACTTAAAGCAGCCGGAGAGAGTTACCCTCAGGCTGTTTCAGTATGACTGTACTAATTATACAGCTGCTTCTTTCTCAATAGCGAGCTTACCTCTGTAGTAACCGCAAGCGCCACATACAGTGTGGTATACATGCCATTCTCCGCAATTCGGACAAATAGCCAAAGTAGGGGCTACTGCCTTATCATGAGTTCTTCTCTTTGCTTGTCTCGTACTTGATTGTCTTCTCTTAGGATGTGCCATTTTCTTAAAACTTTAATTATTATCTAATATTTTTTTTAATTCATTCCAGCGAGGATCAATTTGTTCCTCAACTTCTTCCTCTATTATGATGTCCTCTCCACCTGTGTCGAAACTATCATCACTATCATCATTCGCATTTGTTTTCAAATGCTTGTTCAATTTACTGGTCATTGCCTTATTGCACTTACCGGGAGCATGCACATGCTTCATTGGAACTGAGAGTGCAATAAACTCATACATGAACCATGCAACGTTGATTTCTCCTTCTTCCTCGGGAATCACGATAAGGTTGTCACCTTCTTCCGCATATTCATGTCCAAACTTCACCATCAACTTATCAGAAGAACTGATAGTCAGTTCCATATCATCCAGGCAACGGTCGCATGGTACCCACACCATTCCGTCTGTCTGAAAACTCAGTTCGAAAGCGCGAGAGGTTCTTTTCACGATCAATGTAACATTCACCTTTCCTTTCTGAACTTCAGGTCCATCAATGTGAGCGAAGTAAAGGTTATCCAATACAAACTCATACTTAGCAGAGTCTGTTTGCATACCTTTCAAGTCAATTTTATATTTATCAAATTTTCCCAAAGCTTCTCTCTTTTTTAAATCGTTAGCTTACAATTCGGGCGACAAAGATACAAATAAATATCCTCATAACATACAAATTATCAGTAAATATTCACTTTTTTAATAGGTATTATAAGGTTTACGAGTGTTAAAAACAGTCGTATAATGCCGAGACACTAAAAACAGAAAGCCTCGCTCGTCAAATAGACAAGCGAGGCTTCTTCAAAAACGGCGGCTACCTACTCTCCCACTGTTACGCAGTACCATCAGCGTGACGAGGCTTAACTTCTCTGTTCGGAATGGGAAGAGGTGGAACCCTCGTGCTATAACCACCTGAATAAGGTTATGACATGATGAAAAAGTAAAATCAGCAACAGCTAAACGTATATATCGCGACACGTACAAGCTTGATAAGAAAGTGAACGGGCAATTAGTAATGCTCGGCTATGATGTTACCACCTTTACACCTGCATCCTATCAACGTCATCGTCTTTGACGACCCTAAGAAATCTAATCTTGTGGCTGGCTTCGTACTTAGATGCTTTCAGCACTTATCCAATCCCGACTTAGATACCCAGCGATGCACCTGGCGGCACAACTGGTAAACCAGCGGTCAGTCCAACACGGTCCTCTCGTACTAGTGTCAGAGCCACGCAAATTTCATACGCCCACGATAGATAGAGACCGAACTGTCTCACGACGTTCTGAACCCAGCTCGCGTGCCACTTTAATGGGCGAACAGCCCAACCCTTGGGACCTTCTCCAGCCCCAGGATGTGACGAGCCGACATCGAGGTGCCAAACCCCTCCGTCGATATGAGCTCTTGGGAGGGATCAGCCTGTTATCCCCGGAGTACCTTTTATCCTTTGAGCGATGTCCCTTCCATGCGGAAACACCGGATCACTATGCTCTAGTTTCCTACCTGATCGACGTGTCTGTCTCCCAGTCAAGCGCCCTTATGCCATTACACTCTACTGACGGTTACCAATCGTCATGAGGGCACCTTTAGAAGCCTCCGTTACACTTTTGGAGGCGACCACCCCAGTCAAACTACCCACCAAACAGTGTCCCCGCATCCACGGGTTAGAACTCAAATAATCAAAGGGCCGTATTTCAACAGCGACTCCACACAAACTGGCGTCTGCGCTTCAAAGTCTCCGGCCTATCCTACACATCAATTACCCAAATTCAATGTTAAGCTATAGTAAAGGTTCACGGGGTCTTTTCGTCCCATCGCGGGTAATCGGCATCTTCACCGATACTACAATTTCACTGAGCTCACGGTTGAGACAGTGTCCAGATCATTACACCATTCGTGCAGGTCGGAACTTACCCGACAAGGAATTTCGCTACCTTAGGACCGTTATAGTTACGGCCGCCGTTTACTGGGGCTTCAATTCAATGCTTCTCTTGCGATGACATCTCCTCTTAACCTTCCAGCACCGGGCAGGTGTCAGGCTGTATACGTGATCTTTCAATTTGGCACAGCCCTGTGTTTTTGTTAAACAGTTGCCTGGACCTATTCTCTGCGCCCTACGTCGCCGTAGGGACCCTTTATCCCGAAGTTACAGGGTCAATTTGCCTAGTTCCTTAACCGTGAATCACTCAAGCGCCTTAGTATATTCAACCCGACTACGTGTGTCCGTTTGCGGTACGGGTACCTCAAAGATTAAGTTTAGCGGATTTTCTTGGGAGTATGTTTACACGCACTATTACCGCATTCCGAAGAATTTAGTATACTATCAGGTTCGACTCTTATCCTGGATTTGCCTGGGATAATCAACGTCTACACCCTTCAACGGACTATTCCGTCAGTCCGCGACGCTGTCACTGCTCCGTCTCCACGTCACTCCTTGAGGTAGTACAGGAATATTAACCTGTTCTGCCATCGGCCTCACCGTTCGGCTGAGCCTTAGGACCCGACTAACCCTGATCCGATTAGCGTTGATCAGGAAACCTTAGTCTTTCGGCGAGGGGGTTTCTCACCCCCTTTATCGTTACTTATACCTACATTTGCTTTTCCACACGCTCCAGCAAAGCTCACGCTTCACCTTCAACGCAGAGTGGAATGCTCCCCTACCGATGTTTGCACATCCCATAGCTTCGGTAAATTGCTTGATGCCCGATTATTATCCACGCCAAACTCCTCGACTAGTGAGCTGTTACGCACTCTTTAAATGAATGGCTGCTTCCAAGCCAACATCCTAGCTGTCTTAGCAATCTGACTTCGTTAGTTCAACTTAGCAATTATTTGGGGACCTTAGCTGATGGTCCGGATTCTTCTCCTTTAGGACATGGACCTTAGCACCCATGCCCTCACTCCTGTGATAGGACTAATGCGCATTCGGAGTTTATCAAGACTTGATAGGCGGTGAAGCCCTCGCATCTTATCAGTCGCTCTACCTCACATTAGTAACTCACAAGGCTGCACCTAAATGCATTTCGGGGAGTACGAGCTATCTCCAAGTTTGATTAGCCTTTCACCCCCACCCTCAGGTCATCCGGAAGCTTTTCAACGCTTATCGGTTCGGTCCTCCAGTTAGTGTTACCTAACCTTCAACCTGCCCAAGGGTAGATCACTTGGTTTCGCGTCTACTCCTTCCGACTTATCGCCCTGTTCAGACTCGCTTTCGCTTCGGCTACAAATCTCTAGATTCTTAACCTTGCCGGAAAAAGTAACTCGTAGGTTCATTATGCAAAAGGCACGCCGTCACTGCTTAAGCAGCTCCGACCGCTTGTAGGCGCATGGTTTCAGGGACTATTTCACTCTTCTGTTCGAAGTGCTTTTCACCTTTCCTTCACAGTACTGGTTCGCTATCGGTCTCTCGGGAGTATTTAGCCTTACCGGATGGTCCCGGCAGATTCACGCAAGATTTCTCGTGTCCCGCGCTACTCAGGATACCACTACGCTTCGTTTGGCTTCGAATACCGGACTATCACCGTCTATGGTTTCATTTTCCAAAGAATTCTTCTCACCAAATTTCGTGCGACATCGTGGTCCTACAACCCCAATGTTGCCGTAACAACATTGGTTTGGGCTAATCCCCGTTCGCTCGCCACTACTTGGGGAATCATTATTATTTTCTTTTCCTACAGGTACTAAGATGTTTCAGTTCCCTGCGTTAGCCTCCATCTAGGATGGATGACATTCCTTCAGAATGTCGGGTTGTCCCATTCGGAAATCTTCGGATCAAAGGTTATTTGCACCTGCCCGAAGCTTATCGCAGCTTATCACGTCCTTCATCGCCTCCGAGAGCCAAGGCATCCGCCATGCGCCCTTGCTTACTTTCTTTCAAACTGACTTCTTAGCGTATGGAGGAATGCTTGCGCAATCTTGATACGTTAAGAACGTACGGTTCGATATATACTTTTAGCTCTTTACTAAAATTTTACTTTTTTGTTATCATCATGTCAAAGATCGTTTCTCTTTTCAGAGACTGTGGAGAATAACGGATTCGAACCGTTGACCCTCTGCGTGCAAGGCAGATGCTCTAGCCAGCTGAGCTAATCCCCCGTAAGAGTTTTCGGAGTAGTCCCAGGCAGAGTTGAACTGCCGACCTCTACATTATCAGTGTAGCGCTCTAACCAACTGAGCTATAGGACTAGTTCAACCTTGTCTACCTGTTGCGTTAGACTCGGCTTCTTTTTTCTCTTGTTTATCTCTATCTATAATTGCTATAGACGCTCGATCTATATATTATAAATAAACAAGTACCAGTAGTACAAAAACAGAACCTTGAAAAGTCATTTCGAACGACATCGCTCCAGAAAGGAGGTGTTCCAGCCGCACCTTCCGGTACGGCTACCTTGTTACGACTTAGCCCCAATTACCAGTTTTACCCTAGGACGCTCCTCGCGGTTACGTACTTCAGGTACCCCCGGCTTTCATGGCTTGACGGGCGGTGTGTACAAGGCCCGGGAACGTATTCACCGCGCCATGGCTGATGCGCGATTACTAGCGAATCCAGCTTCACGAAGTCGGGTTGCAGACTTCGATCCGAACTGAGAGAGGTTTTTGGGATTAGCATCCTGTCACCAGGTAGCTGCCTTCTGTACCCCCCATTGTAACACGTGTGTAGCCCCGGACGTAAGGGCCGTGCTGATTTGACGTCATCCCCACCTTCCTCACATCTTACGACGGCAGTCTCTCCAGAGTCCTCAGCATGACCTGTTAGTAACTAAAGATAAGGGTTGCGCTCGTTATGGCACTTAAGCCGACACCTCACGGCACGAGCTGACGACAACCATGCAGCACCTTCACACCTGCCTTGCGGCTAACATGTTTCCACGTTATTCAGGTGCAATTTAAGCCCGGGTAAGGTTCCTCGCGTATCATCGAATTAAACCACATGTTCCTCCGCTTGTGCGGGCCCCCGTCAATTCCTTTGAGTTTCACCGTTGCCGGCGTACTCCCCAGGTGGAATACTTAATGCTTTCGCTTGGCCGCTTGCTGTATATCGCAAACAGCGAGTATTCATCGTTTACTGTGTGGACTACCAGGGTATCTAATCCTGTTTGATACCCACACTTTCGAGCCTCAGTGTCAGTTGCAGTCCAGTGAGCTGCCTTCGCAATCGGAGTTCTTCGTGATATCTAAGCATTTCACCGCTACACCACGAATTCCGCCCACCTCTACTGTACTCAAGACTGCCAGTTTCAACTGCAATTTTACGGTTGAGCCGCAAACTTTCACAACTGACTTAACAATCCACCTACGCTCCCTTTAAACCCAATAAATCCGGATAACGCTCGGATCCTCCGTATTACCGCGGCTGCTGGCACGGAGTTAGCCGATCCTTATTCATATGGTACATACAAAATTCCACACGTGGAAAACTTTATTCCCATATAAAAGAAGTTTACAACCCATAGGGCAGTCATCCTTCACGCTACTTGGCTGGTTCAGACTCTCGTCCATTGACCAATATTCCTCACTGCTGCCTCCCGTAGGAGTTTGGACCGTGTCTCAGTTCCAATGTGGGGGACCTTCCTCTCAGAACCCCTATCCATCGTTGTCTTGGTGGGCCGTTACCCCGCCAACTAACTAATGGAACGCATCCCCATCTCATACCGAAATTCTTTAATAATCCGATCATGCGAAAGGACTATGCCATCGGGTATTAATCTTTCTTTCGAAAGGCTATCCCCGAGTATGAGGCAGGTTGGATACGTGTTACTCACCCGTGCGCCGGTCGCCATCTTTAGTTTGCAAGCAAACTAAAATGCTGCCCCTCGACTTGCATGTGTTAAGCCTGTAGCTAGCGTTCATCCTGAGCCAGGATCAAACTCTTCATTGTAAAAGTATTGTTAATCTGCCGTTAGGCAGGTTTTTGCTCTGTTCAGGATGCCGTACAATTTATTGACTCTTTTCAATTACCTGTGTTTCACTTGTATTGCTACATGGGAAACAAGTATTGACGGTTCTATTTTTTAACTTGTACTACTTGTATTGTTTATCAATATTTCAAAGAACTTGTCGCTTTCGTTTCAAAAGCGGGTGCAAAGGTAAGAGGTTTTATTTTAACTGCCAAACTTTTTTGGAAGTTTTTTTTGTTTTTTCTTTTCAACTCGTTTCTCAGGCTCTCTTGCGAAAGGGAAAGAATAATCATAAAAGAAAAAAAGCAAAACCGCTTTCTTTGCGAATCGGACTGCAAAGATAAGAACTTTTATTTATTTATTCCAAACTTTTTCGGAACTTTTTTTGTTTTTATCGTTAAGCGGTCCTGCGCTTTGTACACTAAGTCATTTTATCAAGGCTTTCTTCTCTTGGAAAGCGGGTGCAAAAGTACGCCCTTTTCATATATGCTCCAAATATATTCTGCTCTTTTTTCTAATTATTTTTGAATGTTTATGCTAACTCGTTGATTGATAATGATGTTGTAGAACATGTTTTTTAATAAAGGGACAGGAGTGTGAGGGGACGGGAAAGAAAGGACACCTTATTATATTCACACGTGCGCGTAAAGCGCGCACGAAGAGAGAAAGAAGAAAAAATGAAAAAGGAAGAAAGAAATGAATAAAGAAAGGAAGAAATGAATAAAGAAAGGAAGAAAAAAAAGAACGGAAAGAAGAAAATGAATGGAAATTGCAGGTGAGAAAGACAAATGGCGGGAAGATTTATTATAGATAAAATGATGTTTAGAGGAAATGATATTGAGAAAAAAAACAAGAGGATGTCCGTATGGGGAAGTGGACATCCTCTCTAGGAGACAAACCGGAAAAACTACTTTCACAAGCTGTCTAACGATTTGCAACCTCCGTTATAAATTAGGGCAGGGTTACGGAAACCGAGCCATTATCATGGCATACGACTAAATTATGAATCTGGAGCATACGGATGATTTTATCCGATTACGCAATTCAAGACTCAGAAGATTGCCGCAAATTCACGAGTTCCGCCCATTTGTTCAGACTCAGGTCAATTCCACCCTTCTCCAAGGAATGGAGAGAGGAAAGGAAATATTTAATTATACGTTCAGGAGCATCACCCTGTTCATAAGCCAGCTCACCAAGGGCATAATACAGACGGGAGATTTGGATATAGCCTATCTGGGTACAGGAGTTATCCATGGAAGACTCAACCAGACTATCCAGGAGTTCATAAGCCTGGCTTTGCTCAGAACCTGTCAGTTCACTTATAGGCTTATGCATGATAGGGTGCTGCATCAAGCGGATGATGTTCTCTTTAAAATCGATGCTCATCGTTTTAGTCTTGTTTGACGCATCTGTTCCCGGTGGTGCGAGGGGTTATATATAAAAAAGAGAGCGAGGGAACTATCTACCCATGTCCTATATAAGGTATCGGCTAAGACCCTCTCCTGAACACAAGTGATAGCCCCACGCCCAATTGAGTATATAACAAGATTATATATACAAAAGATGCGTGAGACCCGTCACTTATCGTCATTCAGGAGTAAAAAATTAGCCGATTTTTATATAGAATGCAATAAATAACCGTTCTCAATAAAATTATTAAAACTTACTTTCTTCGCTAGAAAGTAAACTACGACAAAAGTAGCAATTTATATTTAGCAAGCAAACAATATTGACAAAGAAATGAGCATGAGACACAAAATTATTTTGGTTATACACAAACAACGTTCAAATCCCCCCTCGATTAGTCTTTTCGGCTTAAAAAAATAATGCATTTATAACTTGAATCTAGCTTCAGCCTGCTACTAGAACAATTTCGCAAAATCATTTCTCATATTCTCATAGGAAATAGTATTCGACTGATAATTAGAAGTATAAACTATGAGAATTAAAATATTTACATGTATTTCTCATAGTTTATGGGTCTAAAATGCCTTCAAAGGGACTATCCATCTAATTGTGTAAATAGAAAACTACGGGATTTTTCTCATAGTTTTTTTATTTATGTATTAACTTTGTAAAAATCAGATTTTATGGACATTCCTAAAGAATTTTTAAGTAAAGAGTTTCTGTCCCAGTTTAAGACAGGCGAAGATGTGACTGCTTTCATGAAAGAGCTTCATACTCGTGTTTATGAACAAATGCTGGAAGCAGAGATGGATAACCATTTAGGTTATGAAAAACACTCCAATCAAGGCGATCATAGTGGCAACTCCCGCAATGGTAGTTATAGGAAGCAGATTCAAACCGAGATGGGTAAATCTGTTATTCAGGTTCCTCGTGATCGGAAAGGAGAATTTGAGCCTATTGTTGTTCCCAAGCATCAATCCCGCGGCTTATCAATCGAGCGTCTTGTCATCTCTCTTTATGCCAAAGGTATGAGCGTCGCTGATATTGAGTCGGAAATGCAGGAAATATACGGCATTAACCTTTCCACCTCCGCTATCTCCATTATCACCAATAAAGTTAGCCAGGCTGCAACAGAGTGGCAGAATCGTCCTTTGGACAGTTTATATATGATTGTCTGGATGGATGGTATCGTATTCAAAGTCAGAGAAAACGGCAAAGTGATCAACAAGACTGTTTACCTATGTGTAGGTCTGAATAAGGAAGGTTTGAAAGAAGTATTGGGTATGTGGATTGGCAAAAATGAGAGTGCCGCTTTCTGGATGGGCGTTTTAACGGATCTCAAAGCCCGTGGTGTAGAAGACATTCTGATTACAGTTACTGATAACCTGAATGGATTTACGGAAACCATCAAGAGTGTATTTCCTGCCTCTACTACTCAAATATGTGTGGTACACCAAATTAGAAACTCCTGTCGCTATGTCGTCTGGAAAGAAAAAAAGGAATTCACTGCCGATTTAAAGAACATCTATAATGCACCTACTAAAGAAGCAGCTGAGATGGAGTTGGATAACTTTGAGCAAAAATGGGGTGCTAAATATCCATATGCGATACGCTCATGGAGAAATAATTGGGAAGAACTGACCGTGTTCTTTGATTTCCCCGTCGAGATTAGAAAGATTATCTATACCACTAATCTTATTGAAAATCTAAATGGGAAAATTAGAAAGTACACCAAAAATAAGCTATCATTTCCAAATGATGATGCACTGAAAAAATCTGTCTATTTGGCCATTAACGAAATTGAAAAGAAATGGTACCAACCTATTTGGAATTGGGCATTGATATTTAACCAATTTATTACTATATTTGAAAACAGGATTCAAGTATAAAACCCGAATCCTGAAGTTTTCTATTTACACAAAATTGTGGACAGTGCCCCTTCAAAGAAGGTATTTCTCATACTTTGTTTCGCATTTCTCATACTGTATATTATGCTTGTCCTTGTTTCAGCATACTAATATGTATAGGGCAATATAACCGTAGTTTGTACGTTGAATCGGTAGATAACATATCTTTTACAATAGACATTATTGTATTTTCCTGCCTTCATACGTATCATTCCACTCCAGTGGACAGACCATTGCACTAGAGTGGATAGATTTGCGCACTCTAGTGAACGAATCTGTTCACTGGAGTGAAACGATAGAGATGTCTTATTGAAAATCTATTGATTACAGTAGTATAATCTTCATTAGTGTCCCGTAAAAGTGGATAAATAGTTCTTTGAAATAATTGAAATATAGTCTATTAGATACTACTTTTTAGGCGCGACGATTTGAAATCATACCTTTGAGGTCAATTAAGGTGACCTCAAATGAACCAAGATAAATATGTTTTCGCTCAGTTAGTAGAATTCTTGAACAATGATAAGTTCAGAAGACTTGTAGACAAGTATGATGGCAATCGTTATGTGAAACATTTCACTTGCTGGAGTCAGTTACTTGCAATGATGTTCGGTCAACTCAGTAATCGTGAAAGTCTTCGTGACTTGATTGTAGCTTTGGAAGCACATCAAGGAAAGCGTTATCATTTGGGATTGGGTCGTGAGCCCATTGCCAAAACTACGCTTGCATCTGCCAATCAGAATCGGGATTACAGAATCTTCGAAGATTTTGCTTTCTATATGATGAAGGAAGCATGTGAAAAACGATCGACTCACATCTTGGATATTCCAGGAAGGAAGTATGCGTTTGATTCCACTACAATTCCTTTATGTTTGGCTACATTCCCTTGGGCGAAGTTCCGTAAGAAAAAAGGTGGAGTTAAGGCTCATGTCCTTTATGACATAGAAGCACAACTTCCAGCCTTTTATACAGTAACTACAGCATCCAGGCATGATTCAACAGAAATGTCCGCAATTAATTATGAGCCAAATGCTTATTATATATTTGACAGAGCGTATGACTCGTTTAAAGAACTTTATCGGATTCATCTTACAGGTTCTTTCTTTGTAGTCAGAGCGAAGTCTAATCTGAAATGCAAGTTCTGTAAATGGAAGCGTAGAATGCCGAAAAATATCCTTTCAGATGCGGAAGTGAAACTGATAGGGTACACTTCTGGAAAGAAGTATCCTGAATCATTCAGAGTCATCCGTTTCTATGATGAAGAGGATGATCGTGAATTCACATTCCTGACGAATGCCAAACACATATCTGCACTTGATGTTGCCAATCTTTATAAGAAAAGATGGTTCGTGGAACTTTTCTTCAAATGGCTGAAACAACACCTTAAGATAAAAAGGTTCTGGGGTACTACCGAGAATGCGGTTCGAATACAGATTAGTGTTGCTATCATCACCTATTGTTTAGTAGCTATTGTACAATATGATATGCAACTGAATCGTTCAACTTATGAGGTCTTGCAGATTCTTAGCATCTCATTAACAGATAAAACGCCTTTACAAGAGCTGTTTAATAAGACTAATTTCAATGATGTCAAAGAACAATTTAATCCCCTTATTCCGGGATTATTTGATTAATTAATAACTCGTCCCGATTTTAACGGGACACTAGTGTATAATCTTTAGTTGTCAGTTAGTTATAATAAAAATGAACGGTTGTTTGGTTACAGTTTATTAAGTGTTCATGCTCAAACTATAGGAATACTGTTTGTGATGTATGAGAAATGCCGGTAATGGCATGAGAGATGCATTGTTTTAAGCGCGTTTTCTTAATAAAACCATGAGAAAAGCATGTAAATAATTTTGTTCTCATTCTTTATATATTTAGTAATCAGATGAATATGCGTTACTATGAGAATATGAGAAATGTTTTTGATTTTTTATTCTAGTGTGAAAGTCTTCCAAAGCCAGGACCAAGCAGGGCAAACGCAAGGCATATTGCATACAGAAAAGCCCTTTATCTTGAAACAACAAGAGAGAAAAACTTTTGTGGAAGTTGCTACTATTTTATCCGTATTTTCTCTACAAAATCTGTTTTATCTATATTCAGTTCTTACAAAAAGAGGACTCGACCTTATTTACGCTCGCATAAATAAGGAAATACTTCTGCATCGAAAAATAAATTCTGATATAATAATAATTAGATAAGAGAGGGTGTATCCTATAGGGGTTATTCCCTCTTTTATCTATAATAGAACGATAAAACAAAACTATTTTAGAGTAAATCAAGAAGAAATCTTTCTTTTTTCGTATTTTTGTCCCAATATGCACGTTTAATCCAAGTAGATAACGAACATTAGCAAAAAAGAATGAAAGTAATTGATTTAATACATAGCAACAAGAAAACAGCTTTTTCTTTCGAGATACTTCCACCGCTGAAAGGAACGGGAATAGAAAAGTTATATCAGACAATCGATACGCTTCGGGAATTTGACCCGAAATATATCAATATCACCACCCACCGCAGCGAATACGTGTATAAAGACCTCGGTAACGGATTGTTTCAGAGAAACCGCCTGAGAAGGCGTCCGGGAACGGTTGCCGTGGCTGCCGCCATCCAGAATAAATACAATATTACAGTAGTCCCGCATATTTTGTGCAGCGGATTCACACGTGAAGAGACCGAGTATGTATTGCTCGACCTGCAATTTCTGAATATCACGGAATTACTGGTATTGCGTGGTGACAAAGCGAAACATGAGTCGGCATTTACACCGGAAGGCGACGGTTATCATCATGCTATCGAGTTGCAGGAACAAATCAATAATTTCAATAAAGGCATTTTTGTGGACGGTTCGGAGATGAAAGTCAGCAATACGCCGTTTTCATACGGGGTGGCTTGTTATCCGGAGAAGCACGAAGAAGCGCCTAATATCGAGACTGACCTTTACTGGCTGAAGAAAAAAGTGGAGAACGGGGCGGAATATGCCGTGACACAGTTGTTCTACGATAACAGGAAATATTTTGAGTTTGTGGAGCACGCCAAGGCGGCAGGTATCAATATACCTATCATTCCGGGAATCAAGCCGTTCAAGAAGCTGTCTCAACTAAGCATGGTTCCAAAGACTTTCAAAGTGGATTTGCCGGAAGACTTGGTGAAAGAGGCTTTGAAATGCAAGAATGACGCGGAAGCCGAGCAGGTAGGTATCGAATGGTGTGTAGCCCAATGCAAGGAGTTGATGGCTCATGGAGTGCCGAGTATTCATTTCTACTCTATCGGAGCAGTAGACAGTATCAAAGAAGTAGCCAAAATCATTTATTGATATGTTTTTCAGAGACGTAATCGGACAGGAAGAAATCAAGCAACGGCTTATTCAGGAAGTGAATGAGGGGCGTATTCCACATGCCCAGCTTATTTGCGGACCGGAAGGGGTCGGGAAAATGCCGCTGGCTATTGCATACGCACGTTACATCAGTTGCACTAATCGGGGGGAGACTGATGCCTGCGGAACGTGTCCGTCCTGCGTGAAATTCAATAAACTGGTGCATCCCGACGTACATTTCGTATTCCCTATCGTGAAAAGCGCAAAGGGGAAGAAGGAAGTATGCGATGATTATATAGCCGACTGGCGACCGTTTGTTATCAATCATCCTTACTTTAACCTCAATCACTGGTTGGGAGAGATGGATGCGGAAAACTCACAAGCATTGATTTACGCTAAAGAAAGTGACGAGATTCTGAAAAAACTCAGCCTGAAATCCAGTGAAGGGGGATTTAAGATTACGATTGTATGGCTGCCGGAAAAAATGCATCCGGTATGCGCCAACAAACTGCTGAAGCTGCTTGAGGAACCGCCCGAAAAAACGGTTTTCTTATTAGTATCGGAAGCACCGGACATGATTCTGCCCACTATCCTGAGCCGTACCCAACGCATGAATGTGCGGAAGATTGATGAAGCCAGCATCGACCGGGTATTACAGACGAAATATAACATTTTGCCTGCCGACAGTGTTTCCATTGCCCATCTGGCAAACGGGAACTTTATCAAGGCACTCGAAACGATTCATCTGAATGAAGAGAACCAGTTGTTTTTTGACTTGTTTGTCAGCCTGATGCGATTGTCTTACCAACGGAAAATCAGGGAGATGAAAATGTGGAGCGAGCAAGTGGCGGGCATGGGACGTGAGCGTCAGAAGAACTTCCTGGAATATTGCCAACGCATGATTCGGGAGAATTTTATCTTCAACCTGCACCAACGCGACCTGACGTATATGACGATTAATGAACAGAATTTTGCAACCCGCTTTGCGCCCTTTGTCAACGAACGGAATGTGATAGGCATCATGGACGAATTAAGCGAAGCGCAACTACATATAGAACAGAATGTAAATGCCAAGATGGTATTCTTCGACTTCTCGCTGAAGATGATTGTACTGTTGAAGCAATAATAAATATATAAACTATGGAATATAAACTTCATAATGGGAGCGGCGGCCTTTGCTGCAAAGGGTGCTCCCGGCAAGATAAGAAACTGAACACCTACGATTGGCTGGCGGACATTCCGGGCAATGCGGAAGAGAGTGACATGGTAGAAGTACAATTCAAGAATACTAGAAAGGGGTATTACCGCAACAGCAATAAAATCAAACTGGAAAAGGGGGATATTGTTGCCGTTGAAGCGACTCCGGGCCATGATATTGGTGTAGTAACGCTGACTGGCAGACTAGTTCCGCTGCAAATGAAGAAAGCAAACTTCAAGGCGGATACGGAAATCAAGCGTGTTTACCGGAAAGCCAAACCGGTGGATATGGAGAAATTCAACGAAGCCAAAAGTAAGGAGCATGCTACGATGATTCGTGCGCGTCAGATTGCTTTGAATCTGAACCTGAACATGAAAATCGGAGATGTGGAGTATCAGGGAGACGGCAACAAGGCTATCTTCTATTATATTGCGGACGAGCGTGTGGATTTCCGTCAACTGATTAAGGTATTGGCAGAGGCGTTTCGTGTACGTATCGAGATGAAGCAGATTGGTGCGCGCCAGGAAGCGGGACGTATCGGCGGTATCGGCCCTTGCGGACGCGAGCTTTGCTGCGCTACGTGGATGACGAGTTTCGTATCAGTATCTACCAGTGCAGCCCGTTATCAGGATATTTCGCTGAATCCTCAGAAACTTGCCGGACAGTGTGCGAAATTGAAATGCTGTCTGAACTATGAGGTGGACTGCTATGTGGAAGCTCAGAAACGCCTGCCTTCCAAGGAGATTGAATTGGAAACGAAGGACGGCACCTTCTATTTCTTCAAAGCGGATATTCTGAGCAATCAGATTTCTTATTCTACGGATAAGAGTTTCCCGGCAAACTTAGTGACGATTAGCGGCAAACGTGCGTTCGAGATTATCTCAATGAACAGGAAAGGGATGAAACCGGACAGCCTGATCGAAGAAGAGAGAAAGCCGGAACCGAAGAAACCGGTGGATTTGCTTGAACAGGAAAGTGTCACCCGTTTTGACCGTAGCCGGAATAATAAGGACGGCGGCAACAACGGAAACCGGAATAACAAAAAGAAGAAGAAAGGAAATAATAACAATAATAACCGCCCGCAACAACAAGCAGAGGGGGAAAATCGTCCGCAACAACCTCAACGAGAAAACGATAACCGCTCGCAACCATCAGAAAACGGTAACAGAGGGGAAAGAGAAAACCGGCCGAGAAACAACAATAACAATAATCGGAACAGGGGACAGAATCAAGGACGGAATAACGACAACAGACGCCCGGAACGTCCGCAAGGCCAAGAGCGTCCGCAGAACCAAGAACGTTCTCAAAATCAGGAAAGACCCAGAAACCAGGATAGACAGCAGAATCTGGATAGACCGGAGCGTCCACAAGGGCAGGAACGTCGTCCCAGACCGGAAAGACCCGAAAGAGGAGAAAGACCGGAAAGAAACCCGAACCAGGAGAAACCGCAGAATAATAATGAAAAGCCTTCTCAGGAATAGTTTATTTTGTTTGTTCACAGCCTGTTTAGCAGCCTGTAACAACGAAAATACAGTGTATCACTCTTACCAATCCCTTCCCAATAAAGGATGGGGAAAGAGTGATACGCTCTCTTTCCATATTCCTGTCACTGATAGTATTCCTACCACTTTCCGGTTATTCGCGGAAGTCCGTAACAGGACAGATTATCCTTATCATGACTTGCACTTATTCATTTCTCAGAATATGCCGGATTCTACGGTGTGGCGTACCGATACTATCGCCATCAGCCTTGCCGATTCCACAGGCAGATGGACAGGGAAAGGATGGGGAAGCGTTTATCAGGCAGAAACATTCGTCAAATCCATACGTCCTTTACATCCGGGCAATTATACCATTAAGGTAATGAGCGGAATGAAAGACGAGAAATTGCAAGGAATGAATGACATAGGAATACGGATTGAGAAACAACACATAGAGGATTAAAAGTTCTCCTAAAGCCTTCTTCCCCGCCCTGCATCCAAACGCAGGAAAATAAACAGCAATATCGTAAAGCCCCACAAAGAAGACCCGCCGTAACTGAAGAACGGTAACGGGATACCGATAACCGGAGTCAATCCCAGCACCATGCCGACATTAATAAATAGGTGAAAGAGAAAAATGCTGACGACTGAGTAGCCATAGACTCGCCCGAAAGTAGAGGGTTGTCGTTCGGACAGGAATATCAACCGCAAAATCAGAATAAGGAAAGCTATCAGGACGGCAGCCGAACCGACAAAGCCTTGCTCCTCTCCTACCGTACAGAAGATGAAGTCGGTGTCTTGTTCGGGCACATATTTCAATTTGGTTTGCGTGCCATTCAGGAAACCTTTTCCAGTCAACCCGCCGGAACCGATGGCAATCTTGGATTGGTTCACATTATATCCCGCACCCGTCAAATCTTCTTCCAAGCCCAATACTACCTTGATACGGATTTGCTGATGAGGTTCCAATACATTGTCAAAGACATAGTTACTGGAATACAGGAATCCGATGGAGCCGATGGTGAACAAGGCTATCAAAAAATAGGTGCGTTGCCGCTCACTTAATGCCAGATAAATCAAATAACCTACCACAACCGCACAAAGCCCCCATTGTACCCAAACCAAGCTGAAATGTACCCAGTATTCGGATATCAGATAGGCGATTAATAATACTCCCAGGCTTCCGCCAATGATGTTGCGGGTAGGCACGGCTCTCTTACGATATACCCATACCATGCCTCCGGCAAATAATAAGACTAGGAGCAATACAATGAATTCTCCCAATGGCGTGGGAGTATCGGCTATAAACACTTCGTCAAAACGGATGCCGACCACAAAATAAATCACCGCGCATACTCCGGCAAAGAGTACCACACCCGGCATTCCTTCCCGGTAGAGAACCAGGAAAAAGGCGAGATATACCAACGCGGAACCAGTTTCCCGCTGACCGATAATCAGCATCATCGGAAGAAGAATAATCAATCCAAGAATCAAAGCACACTTTTCCTTCTTGATGCTGAATGAGTAGGCGTTCATGTATTTTGCCAACGCCAAGGCTGTAGCGAATTTGGCAAATTCGGCGGGTTGAAGGCTGACAGGCCCCATTACGAGCCAGGAACGCGAACCTTTTGTGTCCGGCGCAATAAAGATAGTGACGATAAGCAAGAGAATCATCCCTATATATATAATATACGCGAACATATCATACATCCGGTCTTCCAACATCAGCAATACAAAGCCTAACCCGAACGAACAGATAATCCATACGAACTGTTTTCCGGCACGGGTAGAGAAGTCGAGGAAGTCGCGTTCGCCATAGTCATAGCTCGCTCCGCAGACGCTAAACCATCCGCCGACAATCAGGAGCAGGTAAATGCAAATCGTTACCCAGTCCAACGTTTTCCACAAACTATCGTTCCTCGTTACCATATAATATCACTCTGTTACTAAATTCTTCCGCCCTCAATTCGTTCTCCGGCGAGAGCTTGCCTTTCAAATACTGCTCCATCATCAGTGCCCCGAAAGGAACTCCGTATGTAGCACCCCATCCGCCGTTCTCTACATAGACGGCAATAGCAATCTTCGGTTTGTTCATCGGCGCAAAGCCCATAAATACCGAGTGGTCGTGTCCGCGGTTCTGCGCAGTACCCGTTTTTCCACAGGCTTCCAAATCCGGTACCATCATGGAAAGCATCCGGCAAGTACCGCCCGTAGCAGCGGCACGCATACCTTCAACCACCGATTCGTAATGTCTCTTCTCAATAGTGGTATAGCGTGGGGTACGGTAGAGGCTGTCTATCTGGTTATCCTGGATTTCCTTCACGATATGCGGTGTGACGAAATATCCCCTGTTGGCAATCGTCGCTCCCAGGTTGGCTATCTGAAGAGGAGTAGACAAGATTTCTCCCTGTCCGATAGAGATACTGATTACTGTCAGTCCGTTCCAATGTCCGCGATAGGCTTTATCATAAAATTGGGCGTTCGGGATTAATCCACGTTTCTCCCCCGGCAAGTCGACTCCCAGCTTGTAACCGAATCCCTGCGAAACCATGTGGTCTTTCCAAACGGTAATAGCATTTTGCGGTGAGCCGTATTTACGGTCGCCGAACATACGGAACAGCCCCCAACAGAAGTAGGAGTTGCACGATGTAGCGATGGCGGGTATCAACGGAATCGGTGCTCCGTGAGCATGGCAACCTACTGTCAGCCTGCCATAATGGAAACCACGCGAACAGGGGAAAGTCGGACTTTGCTCGGTGATGATGCCTTCTTGCAGGAAGGTCAAGCCCTGTGCGGTCTTAAAGGTAGACCCCGGCGGATAGACTCCCATCAAAGCACGGTTCAACAGAGGCTTCATCTTGTCGCGCTGCAACATCAGATGGTTTTTACCGCGCTGACGGCCAATCATCAGGTGCGGGTCGTAGTTCGGAGAAGATACCAGACAGAGGATTTCACCGGTTTCCGGTTCGATGGCGACGATACTTCCAATTTTATTCTTCAATAAACGTTCGCCCAAAATCTGCAAATCAATATCCAGGCTTAATGTCAGGTTCTTGCCGGGGACGGAAGGACGGTCGTATTCGCCATCCATATAATGTCCTTGGATACGACCGTGCGCATCACGGAGCAAGATTTCAATTCCTTTCTCTCCACGCAGATACTTTTCATATGATTTCTCCACACCCAACTTGCCGACATAATCGCCACGAATGTAGTATCCTTCTTCATCCGCTTCCATTTCTTTGGCGGAAACCTCTCCGATGTCGCCCAAAGCGTGTGAGGCGGCATTGTAGGAATATTGACGAATTGTACGCCGCTGGATATAGAAGCCACGGAACTTGAATAGTTTCTCCTGAAAGACACCACACTCTTCTGCCGAAAGCTGCGACATGAACAACTGGTTGGTATAGCGGGAATACCCCGGATTGCGGCGACGGTCTTTCATGTCGCTCATAATCTTCAGGAATTGGGCACGGGTGATATTCAGCGACTGGCACAGGTCGAGCGTATCCAGATTCTCGACTTCCTTCGGGACAATCGAAATATCATAGGCAGGCTGGTTGAATACCAGCAGTTTGCCGGAACGGTCGTAGATAGCTCCGCGCGAGGGATACTGTATCTTATTCAAAAAAGCATTACTGTCGGCATTCTTCTTGTAGTCATCCGTTGTAATCTGCAATACGAAAAGCCGTATCAGATAAATCAGAACAATGGACAGGGCAATGCCGCCGATAACAAATTTGCGCTTCTCTAATCTATAATCTTTTGCCATCTTTACTTCCTTATACCTTCAACAGCCACAATACAAGTTACAGTCAGAATGGTGCAGAGCAGCACCCGCAGCAGCAACAGCCAAATGCTGGAAAACGAGAAGAACTCAATAGAGAGTAGTGCCAAGCTATGCACAAAAACACTTGCAGTAGTATATTTCAGGAAAGGAGTGATTCCTATTGTCTTGAAAGAAGGGATGAAGCTGTCCAGGTTGTCACGGGGAGTAAACAGACGCAGCAAAGAAGGGCGCAGAAAAGCAAGCAACACGGTGGCAGCCGCATTCATCCCCGGAGTATCGGCAAATACGTCGATGGTAAGTCCGAAAAAGAAAGCCCACAGCATCAGTTCATTCCGCAAAGTGCCGGAGTTGAACTTCAGTATAAAGTAAATATAGAGAAAGGGAGTAGCGTATCCCGCTATATGCACGTTATTCAGGATAAGCACCTGAAGAAGTACCAAGCCGATAAACCATCCGATTCTATGTATATAGGTGATAATCATTGTTTCGTTGCCTTGTTTTCAAGTTTCTTCTGTTCCTCCTGGCCGTTTCGGGCTACTACACGCACATCGCTGAGTTTACCGAAATCGGTAGCCAGCTTGATTTTCAACAGATAGGATAGTCCGTCATTGGAGTCGGCCATATCATCTACCGTACCTACCATGATACCCTCCGGGAATACGGTTGAGAAACCACTGGTCACTACAGTATCTCCCAAATTGAATTCCGCATGGCGGGGCAGGTCTTTCAGATAGGCGTAGCGCGAATCCCCGTGCTCCCACTTCAGATAACCGAAGTAATCACTGCCTATTATCTTACAACTTATATTGGACTTGCTGTTCAACACAGAAATAACTACTGAATAAGAAGGAGAAGTCTCATACACAATACCTACAATACCATTACCGTCTACCACTCCCATCTCGGGACGGATGCCGGAAGAAGAACCCTTATCAAGGGTAATGTAGTTATCAGGCAGTGTCAGACTGTTCTTTATCACATGCGCCTTGAACAGTTGGTAATCATTCTGCGGCATTTGGCGGATACTGCTGACCGTCACCGAATCGACCTGACGTTCTTTCAACGCTTTCTCCAGGTTCGTGATTTGCTGTTCAAGCAGCATGTTACGGTCCAGCAAGTCTTCATTGACCGATTTCAGATGAAAATAAGAGGAAATACCTCCCGATACTTCATAAACCGCCCCCACAACCGTATTGGCAGAAGTAAAATAGGTACTCTGCTGATAGCGGTTGAACCGAAATAACAAAACAAAACTGGCTACCTCTAATATGATAAAGAGGAACCAGTAATTGTATTTCAGAAGGAAGTTTATTAAATTCCTCATCCCTGACTTATCTCATTAAGAAGGAGAAACGGTCTACATTCTTTAACGCAACTCCTGTACCTTTGGCAACAGCGTGCAAAGGGTCTTCCGCAATGTGGAAAGGAATATTGATTTTATCAGTCAACCGCTTGTCCAGTCCACGAAGCAATGCGCCGCCACCGGAAAGGTAGATACCATTGTGCACAATATCCGCGTAGAGTTCGGGCGGAGTGCTCTCCAATGCGCTCAGAATAGCTGTTTCAATCTTCGAGATTGATTTCTCCAGACAGTGAGCCACTTCCTGATAGCATACGGGTACTTCCATCGGAAGAGCTGTGATACGGTTCGGACCGTGAACAATATAATCTTCGGGAGCACCTTCGCCCAATTCGGTCAAGGCTGCCCCTACGTTTATCTTGATACGTTCCGCCATACGCTCGCTGACTTTCACATTATGCTGACGGCTCATATATTCGCGAATATCTTCGGTCAGGTCGTCACCGGCAACACGGATGGAGTTGTTGGATACGATACCGCCCAAAGAAATTACGGCAATTTCCGTAGAACCACCACCTATATCAACGATCATGTTTCCTTCCGGTGCTTCCACATCGATACCGATACCGATTGCCGCAGCCATCGGTTCGAAAATCAGATAGACGTCACGTCCGCCAGCATGTTCGGCAGAGTCGCGAACAGCACGGAGTTCGACTTCCGTACTTCCCGAAGGAACACCAATCACCATACGGAGAGAGGGTGAAAACAAGTGGTTGCGGGTATTCACCCGCTTAATCAAACCGCGCATCATCTGCTCGCAAGCATAGAAGTCGGCAATTACACCGTCTCTCAACGGACGGATGGTGCGTATGTTTTCGTGGGTCTTTTCATGCATCAACTTCGCCTTTTCCCCAACGGCAATCATCTTATCAGTACGGCGGTCCAGAGCTACAACCGAAGGCTCATCCACCACGATCTTTCCATTCGTGATGATGATGGTATTGGCTGTACCCAAGTCCATCGCAATTTCTTGTGTAAAAGAAAACAATCCCATTCTTAATTCTTATTTTTTTAGTGTTTAAAATGACGGATACCGGTAGTCACCATCGCCATACCGTGCTCGTTGCAATAAGCAAATGACTGGTCGTCTTTTACCGAACCTCCCGGTTGGATAACAGCCGTAACACCTTCCTTATCCGCAATTTCCACACAGTCGGGGAACGGGAAGAAGGCATCCGAAGCCATCACGGCACCATTCAGGTCGAAACCAAATGATTTAGCTTTTTCAATTGCTTGTTTCAATGCGTCTACACGTGAAGTCTGTCCTACACCGCTTGCGAGAAGCTGTTTGCCTTTTGCCAATACGATGGCGTTGGACTTGCTGTTCTTCACAATTTTGTTGGCAAACAACATATCTTCCACTTCTTCCGGAGTAGGAGCTTTGTCTGTCACGGTTTTCAGGTCGGCTACCGTTTCAATATTAGTATCTTTATCCTGCACCAACACGCCGTTCAGCAGGGCACGGAATTGCTTCTTCGGCAATTTAGCTTCCTTGCGGACGAGGATGATGCGGTTCTTTTTCTGTCCCAGGATTTCGAGTGCATCCACATCATAATCCGGTGCAATAATCACTTCGAAGAAAATCTTGTTGATTTCTTCGGCTGCTTCCTTGTCGATCACACCGTTGGTAATCAGCACGCCGCCGAAAGCAGAAACAGGGTCACCTGCCAATGCGTCTTTCCATGCTTCCAATACGGTAGGGCGTGAAGCCAGACCACAAGCATTGTTGTGCTTCAGGATAGCAAAAGTGAGGTCGTCGAATTCGTCAATCAAATCAACGGCAGCGTTGATGTCAAGCAGGTTGTTGTAGGAGATTTCTTTTCCATGAATCTGGTCGAACATAGCCTCCAGGTTTCCGTAGAAATAACCTTTCTGATGCGGGTTTTCACCGTAACGGAGTTGCTTCTGGTTGTTCACCGAGCAACGGAAAGCAGAGCCTTCGCCGGCATCGAAATAATTGAAGATAGCCGAATCGTAGTGGGAAGAAACGGCAAACGCTTCTTTTGCCATCCAACGGCGTTCTTCAAGTGAAGAAGTGGCACCGTGCTCCATCAACATATCCAGCAACGGTTTGTATTGTGCCTGGGAAGCTACGATAATTACATCATTGTAGTTCTTGGCTGCGGCACGAATCAGGGAGATTCCGCCTATATCGATTTTTTCAATAATATCTGCTTCGGACGCACCGGAAGCTACGGTAGCTTCAAACGGGTACAAGTCAACAATTACCAAATCTATTTCGGGAATTTCATATTTCTCAATCTGTTGCATATCCTGTTCCAGTCCGCGACGGCAAAGGATACCTCCGAAGATTTTCGGATGTAATGTCTTTACTCGACCACCGAGGATAGAAGGATAAGTGGTCAAATCTTCCACTGCCTTGCAAGGATATCCCAATGATTCAATAAACTGACGAGTCCCGCCTGTTGACAGAAACTCTACTCCCTCTTCGTGAAGTTTGGTAATAATCTCATCCAAACCTTCTTTGTGGTATACAGATACCAATGCAGTTTTTATTCTTTTAGACTCTGACATTGAATTGCTTATTAAGTATTTGATGCGCAAAGTTACGAAATATTGTTTATCGTACGTAATAAATAAGGTGTGAATTAATAAAAAAAAGCGTTGACTCTTCTATATGAAAAATCAACGCTTCTTTGCAAAGCAGGTTTCTATTCAAGAACTATTACCAGATAGACACGCGTTTGTCTTTAGGAACGAACATCGGGTCTTGCTCGGTAATATTAAATGCTTCGTACCATGTTCCGATTTGAGGAAGTGCACCGTCCACACGCCATTTGCCTAATGAGTGAGGGTCGAGTTTGGTCAACCGGAGAATTTCTTCCGGACGGATATTTCCTGCCCATACATTAGCGTAGGCAAGGAAGAAACGCTGTTCGGGAGTAAATCCATCAACTGTTTCGAGAGGAGCGGCAGCTGTCGCGTTCTTGAATGCCTGGTAGGAAACTTGCAGACCGCCGTGGTCGGCAATGTTTTCACCCAAAGTCAATTGACCGTTAGCCTGTACGCCCGGAGCAACCTGAATACTGTCAAAGAAGTTCACCATTACCTGGGCACGTTCTTCAAACTTCTTAGCGTCTTCTTCCGTCCACCAATCTTTCAAGTTTCCGTCTTTATCATATTGACGTCCCTGGTCGTCGAATCCGTGCGTCATTTCATGTCCGATAACAACTCCGATAGCACCGTAGTTCATCGCGTCATCTGCATTCATATCAAAGAATGGCGGTTGCAGGATGGCTGCGGGGAAGCAGATTTCGTTGGTAGTCGGGTTATAGTATGCGTTGACGGTTTGCGGTGTCATCAGCCATTCGTCCTTGTCGACCGGCTTGCCGGCTTTGGCAATCATTTCATTGTAATCCCATTGGCTGGCACGTTCGATGTTTGCCCAGTAAGAATCGTTTTTAATCTCCAGAGCAGAGTAATCTTTCCATTTATCCGGGTAACCTATCTTTACATGGAAGGTAGCCAGTTTTTCCAAAGCTTTCTCCTTGGTCGGTTCGCTCATCCATTCCAGTTCTTTGATACGTTCGCCCAAAGAGGTCTGCAGATTCTTCACCAATGTAACCATACGCTCTTTGGCAGCAGCCGGGAAGTATTTTTCTACATACATCTGTCCCACTACTTCGCCAAGAACTCCGTCTACTGTACTAACAGAACGTTTCCAACGAGGTTGCATTTCTTTCTTGCCGGACATGGTACGGCTGTAGAAATCAAAGTTCTGAGCTTCGAAGTCATCGCTCAGGTAAGAAGCGGCAGCATCTATCAATCCCCATTGCAGATATAGTTTCTGGTCGTCCAGTGATACGGTATTGATAATATCGGCAACTTCTTTCATGGCGTCAGGCTGACCGATGTTTACTTCTTTCAGGTCTTTCAATCCTGAGAGAGTGAAATAAGTATCCCAATCAAAAGTAGGGAAGTTCTTTTTCAGCGTTTCCATGTCCATTTTGTTATAGTTGGCATGAGGGTCACGCAACTCGACTTGTGAACGGGATGCTTTAGCCAGGCGGGTTTCGATGTTCATTACGGCTTTTACCGCTTTTTGTGCAGTAGCCTCATCATAGCCTGCCAACTGGAACATCTTGGCGATGTGTTCCTGATATTTGTTGCGGATATTTTTAGTCTGCTCGTCGTCTTCCAGATAATAGTCGCGTTGTCCCATTCCGATACCACCCTGATAGGTCTGCACCATATTCATGGAACTGTTCATATCATCTGCGCTTACAAACATAGTGAAGTAAGGACGGATTCCTTTCTTCTGGCTTTCAGCAATATATGCATAGATTTCGTTCTTATCCTTGAGTGCGTCGATAGCTTCCAGTTCAGCCTTAATCGGAGCCACACCCTCCTTATTCAACTTCACGCTATCCATTGCGATGTTGTAAAGGTCGCCCACTTTTTGAGCGGCACTGCCCGGAGCGTTATCTGTCTTCGCAGCCAGTTCGGCAATCAGTGCTTTCAATTGCTCGCGGCTGTTTTCGCGCAACATATCGAATGTTCCGAAACGTGAATATTCGTCTGTCAGCGGATGGTCTTTTATCCAACCTCCACAAGCGTATTGATAAAAACTTGTACCCGGCATAGCCGTGGTATCTAGATTAGCAAGGTCGATACCGGACGTCAGTACGGCCTCTTTCTTACTGTTACATCCTGTTGTCATAAGGCATACGGCAAGAATTGGTAAATACTTGGTTACTTTCATATTCAATATAATAATTATAGAATTATCATGCTATCTAAAAGGAAGTTCTAGCCTTTCACTTCTTCCAGTTCTATCGAAACGCGCTCCCACTCTTCAACAATGGTATCCAACTGCTGCTTCAGTTTCTGATGCTGTTCATACAGTTTCATGTCCGAAGCCCCTTCGGGAGTCGCCATCTTCTCTTCGACAATGGCTATCGCCGCTTCAGTTTCCTCTATCGAGGCTTCGCAATCCGCCACTTGGCGTTCGAGTTTCTTCACTTTCTTATTCAGTTCTTTCTGGGCTTCATAAGAGAGTTTATTCTCTGAAGGTTGCGCAGCTTCCTGTTCATTGTTCCCCTTGGCGGATGCCGTGGGAGAAGCCGATAAACTTGCGCCTTTCTGAAGTTCGTTCAGGTTGTCTATCTTCTTCTTTTGCAGGAATTCATAGATACCGCTGAGGTGTTCCTTCACCACTCCGCCACCGAACTCATATACTTTAGTCGCAAGCCCGTCCAAAAAATCACGGTCGTGACTGACAAGAATCACTGTGCCGTCAAATTCGCGAATGGCCTCCTTCAACACATCTTTCGAGCGCATATCCAAATGGTTGGTCGGTTCGTCGAGAATCAGAAGATTGACAGGTTCGAGAAGCAGCTTAATCATTGCCAACCGGGTACGTTCACCACCGGAGAGGACTTTTACTTTTTTGTCCGAGGCTTCGCCGCCGAACATGAAAGCTCCCAATATATCCCGTATCTTCAAGCGAATGTCTCCTGTGGCCACACGGTCGATGGTATCAAATACTGTCAGGTTATCATCCAACATCTGCGCCTGGTTCTGTGCAAAATAGCCGATTTGGACGTTATGACCGATAGTGAGCTTACCGTCGAAGTCAATCTCGCCCATGATACATTTCACCAAAGTAGATTTACCCTCACCGTTCTTGCCGACGAATGCGACTTTCTCCCCCCTGTTAATGGTCAGGTTCACATCATGGAAAACGACGTGGTTTCCATATGCTTTGCGCACGTCTTCGCAGATTACCGGATAGTTTCCGCTGCGGCTGGCAGGCGGGAATTTCAGACGCAATGCAGAGTTGTCTTCCTCGTCCACTTCGATGCGGTCTATCTTTTCGAGTTGTTTGATACGGCTTTGTACTTGCACGGCTTTGGTAGCCTTATAGCGGAAGCGTTCGATAAAATCTTCCGTATCCTGGATTTGTTTCTGCTGATTTTCGTAAGCACGGAGTTGTTGTTCACGACGTTCTTTGCGCAAGACGACAAACTCGTCATATTTCACCTTATAGTCATAAATCTGTCCGCAGGTAATCTCAATCGTACGGGTAGTCACATTATTAAGGAACGCACGGTCATGGCTGACTAATACAACTGCATTGGCACGGGTTGCCAGGAAGTTCTCCAGCCATTGGATACTTTCAATATCGAGGTGGTTGGTCGGCTCGTCGAGCAGAAGTACATCAGGACGACGCAACAGAAGTTTCGCCAATTCGATACGCATACGCCATCCACCGGAGAATTCCGAAGTGGAACGTTCAAAGTCTTCCCGGCTGAATCCCAATCCGAGCAGCGTACGTTCGATTTCCGCCTGATAGTTTGTGCCGCCCATCATCAGATAACGGTCATTCTCGTGAGTGAAACGGTCTATCAACTGGTGGTATTCTTCCGAATCATAATCTGTTCTTTCGGCAAGTTCCCGGTTCATACGATCCAGCCTAGCCTGAAGCTCAAATATATGTTCAAATGCGAGTTCCGCCTCCCCCATCACCGTACGGCTGTCGGAGAGAATCATCACCTGCGGCAAATATCCTATAGTAACGTCTTTCGGAGTAGCCACTACTCCATGTGTCGGCGACTGCAAGCCCGCCAATATTTTAAGCATGGTAGATTTACCCGCACCATTCTTACCAACCAACGCAATGCGGTCTTTTTTATTTATAACATAGCTGACATCCTCAAAGAGAGGGGTCGCATTAAATTCTACTGATAATCCTTCTACTGAAATCACTTCTGTCTCTGATTTATACGGTTTTGGACTGCAAAGATAGTGAATATTTATTGGATACAGGTTAGTATGATACGTTATGAAAAACAAAAAAAGCAGTCATCCACAAGAATGACTGCTCCCTATATTAAGCAATAATGTTTCCTTAGAAGAGCTTAGCAGGATATTCACCGGCATCAACCAATGCCTGAATCTTGTCTACTACACTCTGACGGTCTTCCGGATAAGTAACGCCAAACCACTTGCTGGTAGTGTCGAGTACCTCAACTGTTGCAGTTCCGTCATTAATCAATTTATCCACCATCAACGGGATGAAGAATTCACTTTTCAAGTTTTCCATGTTCTTCGGATCGCTTAGGAAAGTTTTGAAGAATTCCTGGCTGTAAGCAAAATAATCAGGAGTAAAGCCCCAGAAATTCATACTAACCGGAGTAGTGTCGGGAGTAGCTGTCCATTCGCCATTGTCATCAATGTACTTCACTTCACCGTCCATACGTTGGATTTTTGTACGTTCTACGACAGAAGTCAACAGACCTTTAGCATCTGTACTACAGATACCACGGGATACTGTACCGCTCTCACTTAATGTATTTCCTACACGGAAACCTACCATTGAGTAAACGTTCTTTGAATTTTCAGGAAGAGTGGAAAGGAATTTACCCATTACCTGGAATGAGTCACGACCATAAAAGTCATCACAGTTGATTACCGCAAACGGTTCTTTAATCACATCGGCACCCATCATTACTGCATGGTTAGTACCCCATGGTTTTGTACGGTCTGCCGGGCAAGTGAAGCCTTCGGGAAGGTCGTCAATAGACTGGAATACCAATTCGCAAGGAATGTGGCCTTCGTATTTGGAAATAATTTTATCACGGAAATCTTGTTCAAAATCTTTGCGGATTACAAATACAAGCTTACCAAATCCCGCATTGATGGCATCATAGATAGAATAATCCATAATAGTTTCGCCATTAGGACCCAGACCGTCCAATTGTTTCAAGCCTCCATAACGGCTGCCCATACCGGCTGCCAATAAGAATAAAGTTGGTTTCATAAATTATGTAATATTAAAAGGTTAGTGATGTCAGTGGCATCAGATTTCGTTGCAAATGTACAAAAACTTTCTTTGTTTCAAGACAAAGAAAGAACATTAAAAGGGATACCCGATAGCAAAATGTATTCCCAGATTCTTAAAGAAGGCTCCGGTAACATTGTAATAGCCACTTCGTTCCGTATCATACGGCAGATGCAAAGGAATACCGAAGTCAAGACGGAAGACGAGGATATCCATATCGTAGCGGAAGCCGATACCTGTTCCTAAAGCAATCTGTTTCGGGAAAGTTTTCAGACGGAGCTGCGAGTCGGGGCGTGCCTCATCCTTGCGCATCAGCCAGACATTGCCGGCATCGAGGAAGGTAGCTCCCCAGAAACGCTTGAAGATGTGGAAACGATACTCGACGTTTGCCTCGAAGCGGAATGTACCTGTCTGGTCAAGATAAGAATATTTGCTGTCTTTCGGATGATAGCCGCCGGGACCGATACTACGCACTGTAAAAGCACGGATACTGTTGGCACCACCGACATAGAATTGTTCGCTGTATGGGGCAATCGTAGCGTTGCCGTATGCGAAAAGAGCACCCAATGCTACACGAGAGGCAAGCTTATTATTCTTGTCTATATTCCACAGGTGGCGAAATTCCGTATTGAATTTCATAAACTGAGAGAACGGGGCACCCAGAAGCTTCTTTCCTTCCTCGTTGTACGGCCGGCCGAAAGCACGGTAGATGGTAGCGGTCACGTTTCCGGCAGAAGTTACGGTAGATTGCCACCAGATAGGATTCTTCACTCTACGCACAGAGGCGTTATCATACGTATAGGTGTACTCCATGGCCGGAATGAACTGATTGTCAAGACTGACATATAACGCAGGATTGTCAGCGGCAATCTTTTTAAACTCTTCCGACTGGTGCTGGAGTACGTTGAATGTCAGTTTAAAAGGCGTGATACTGTGACGGCTGGTACGTGTCGGTTGGAAATCGTAGGTCGCGTTTCCGCCGAAGGATAACAGCTTATAGTATCTAGCCCGGTTCAGCTGGTCGATATACAGACGGAAAGTAGTCGTGGCGGGAAAGTCAAATTCTCTTTTACCGAAACGCGGGAAAACGACTCTCGGAAAAGTCAAAGAAGTGGATATACCCATTTCCCAACTGTTCATCAACGAACTTTTCTCTCCACCGCCGGTCTGCCATTCGTAAGAACCTTTCAGTTTTACATTCCAGCTTTCACCGCCACCGAACACATTATTCCGGGTGACACCGAATGAGGCACCGGGACCGGTTTGGTCATTACTTTTAGTTACTACGTTCAGTTCCAATTCGGCATCCAAAGGTTTGGCGAAAGTCGCCTGCATTGTAATGTCCAACGTATCACAGACAGCTGTCGTATCTTTGGGAGCGTATTGTATATCCATATAGCTGAATATCCCTAACTGACTGAGTTTTTCCTGTACCTGTTCCTGGCGATACTGGCTGTAAAGCCGGGTACGGTTGGAAGCACGCATTTGCGCGTTACGTACAAACTGCTGATAATTGAGCCAACGATAAAGCATATTAGGGCGAACCTGCAATTTCTTGTAATAGTGAATATTCAGGTTCTTGTACATCATGCTGTCATCCGGGGCTTCTCCGTTCTTTCCAAACAAATAGACAGAGACATCACCTAAGTAATAAGGACGTTGTGCCGCGGCAGGCAATCCTGGGACGGGAATCAGGCGAAGGCTGATATGCCCGCCGGGTATCAAAGTAGTATCCGCCTGATAAGTCATATAGTCAGGACGGAAATAAAAATATCCACGATTACGTAATAAAGTGCTGATGCGGGTACGTTCTTCGTCCAAGTCTACTACGTTGAACTGTTCTCCCGGACTGATATAAGACATCCGACGTCCTCGCTCCATAATCCGTAGAGTCTGGGGAGTGAAACGCTGATAATACACCGTATCAATAAAATAAGGATTTTTCATATCCACCGTATAGACAATGCTTGCCTTCAGACTGTCTTGCTTGTCAACAATCGTTTCATAGGCTACCTTGCCATTGAAATAGCCATAATCACGCAGTAAGTTGGTAGTCACCTTCACACGCACTTCCGGATTGACCGTAGAAATAAACACGGGCGGGTTTGCGGCAAAACGATTGAACATCCATTTGCCGAATCCCTTCTTGTATTTCACGAAGTTATTGTACATCCACATTTTAAAGGGAATAGGCAACATACCGCCAAGCATCTTCGTACTGGGTGTTTTATCAAGGGCTGCATTTATTTCCGTCCGAGCCGTTACTCCTACGGGCGTTGTCGATTTATTCAATATGACAGTCTTGCTTCCGGTATAAAGCACTTCCCCTTCGGGGAGATGTTTCGTCACCGAACATGCCGATACTACTACACTTATCAGGCAAACAGCCAATATTTTTATATGTATAGCTTTCATCCTTGCTTCTTATTTCTTTATTCTCGTTTCTTCACTTCTTTTTCTTAAAGATAAACAGTTCACTTAGTTTGTCCAACTTCTTGCGAAGCACGATACCTACTCCGGTTTCCGTAATCTCGCCTTCGAGCACACTCTCATAATTCTTGTCATAGAACAGGCGGATATAGCGGGTTCCGGTTCTGTCCAGACGATATTCCAAAGAAATGTTGTCGATAAAGGATTCGGCATCATTCGTCGCATTCTCACCCTGAGACACCTTACCGCCGATTACAATCTGGAAGCGGTTGTTGAACAGACGTTGCGAATAACGGAAACTGTAATCCGTACGTTTGCTTCCTGTCTCCGAGTCATCGTGGTCTTCGACACCCACGGATAGGCTCGCATTTTTCAAGTTGCCCATCAATGAGTTTATCTGGCTACTCAATACGGAAGTCAGGGCAGAACCCATGTTCAACTTGCCAAGTCCGCCACCACCGCCGCCAATCGGGCCGGTACCGAGATAGGTTTTCATCACCATAATATACAGGGCTTGCTTACCACGCTCTTCCGCCCCCATGGCAGTCAACTCATTTTGTACAGTCGCATCTTCGGGAGCTGCGACATCGAACGCAAACGAAAGATTATCCAAACGGTTCTTGACAACGACAGAGACATCGAAATTAACCATGCGGCTTCCGCCGTTCTCCCCTTCGGATACGGACGCACGGATGCGGTCGGTCGCCTTGAAGTTCAGCATCGGATCCATCGGATTTCCCGTCCATTCCACATAGCTGCCATTGTCAATAGCAAATTCTTTCGCGGCAATCACCGGTAAGGCATATTTCATCAAGCCGCCACTCAAAGTATAGCGTCCCGTCAGGGTCAAGTCACCTTGCGGAGTATATTTCATGGAGAGGTCACCACCGCCTTCCAGTTCGATGCGGTTGTCATTGCCTGCGTCCAAGTCGACTTTCACGCGGACAGACGGGTCGATATGCACCATCATTACCATATCCAGTCCTCCTAACGAGACGGTCGGCACTTCCTGCCGGACGACAGTCGTGGTATCGCTGAATGAGGTAAATGTAACCAGACTTCCCAAGCGGTCCTGCACTGTCAAAGGTGAATCTGTCAAGACATAGGAGACGTCGGTATTGCCCAAGAGACTTACATTCCCACGCATATTCAGTCCGTCCAAAGGCCCCTTCACCGTTGCCCGGAAGTCGGCAAATACTTTACCGTAGACCAAACTTTCACGGGTGCGTTTGGCATCCAGCAATGTATAATTCTGTGCCAGCATATTCAGATTCGCCATCGGACGACTCATATCACGGAAATCGACATAACCGTCAATGGTAAATGGATTCTTCGATGTAGTATAAATGGCGAATTTATCAAATAACAGCCGGTTGTTCTTTATCTGCACGGGGCGGTTATCGAACACAAAACGTGCGCCATATTGACTGGAAAAAACAGCAACACTATCCAATACCAATTCGCCGTTTATCAAAGGCTGCTCTGTGCTGCCCGTGATATTCAAGTTTCCGTCCATGTCGCCGGACAGAGTGACCATCTGGTCGGGAATGAACGCATTCGCCACCCGGAGCGGGAAATGTTCCAGTGTCGTATTCACTTCCAGGCTGTCTTTGCCCGTCCGGGTAGGAAGCAGTTTTCCATCTGCCACCAGCACCTCCACCTGGTCGTGGTTCAGATAAGCGTTGAGATATTGTTTTCCCTGTTCGCCCGGCAACCAGGTAGCCCCCAAAGCAATGTCACCGATACGCTGGCGTTCGTAAGTCAGTTCGTCAATAGACGCTTCGGCAGAGAGCTGCAAGTCTTTTTCAGTTTGTACATAGTGGGCTTCCAAAGAGAACAATCCGGTTACTTCGGGGAAATAAGGCAACACGCTCGTAATCTCTTGCAAGCGGATTCTGCGTATTTCCACATCTATATTCTGTAAAGACACCGTATCGCCCTGCATGGAATGAACTCTGAAACCCATGCCTTCCTCGTCCCACATATCCACATTGGCATATACGCGCATATTCTTATGCAGATAAATCCAGTTGTGATTCTCGTTGAAATGGAACTGCTGAAAGGCGACAATCGGTTTTTCCGGAATCAGCGTGAAAGCTATTCCGTTGCCCTTTCCCTGTCCTTCGAAAAGAGGGCGGGCATTTACGCCCAATAATACACCAGTCTCACCTTTACCATTCTTATAATCCACCAGCAATTCCGCATCGCGGTCGCGAATTTCTCCCGTCAAGGTAGTGGAGAAAGAGAATTGCGGATTCTTCGGACCGTTTATCACTCCAACACGCAACTTCATAAGCGTAGTGTCCTGTTTCACTGTGAAGAAGACAGTATCCAGTTGCAACGTGTCTACTTTCAGCGCATGAACCGCCGCCTTGCCATTGATTCCCCAATCGGGAGCCGTTCCGAATTTCATGGAAGCGTCATGGTAGGATATGTTCTTGGTAGCCAAGAAATAGGCTAACGGATTCTCTTTTCCTGCGGAGAAAGACAGGACAGCTGTCGGTAATGCTTTACGCAGTTCGGCGTGATTCAGTTCCTTCTCGTCAATCTGCTTCATCAGGACGTCCACGAAGCGGGTAGACTGGCTAATCAGAGGATTGACACCGGAACGTGCACTCAGGTTGAGTTTCATGTCACCGGAAATAAAATGCGTAAACACCCGGTTCTGACGGGCTTCCGCAGAAAGATTGAAAGTAAGCGGGCGTTTCATCGGTTCGGGCATCAGTCCCAGTTCGTGCAAGTCGAGCTGGGTGACATCAACCGTCACTTTTCCATCGGGATAGCTGTGTGCCAGATTATATTCAGCATCCGTCGTCATTTTCAACAGTTCATTATCACTCGTCAAGTTGGCTGTCACTAACGCACCTTTCAAAGCTCCTGTCAGATGGACGTTGGAGAGATGGTATTGAGCATAATGCAATCGGTCTAAAGCCAAATCCAGTTTGGCATATGAGCGATAAGACATCACATCTAGTCCGCGCCCGTCAGCGGCTGCAGAAAGGGAAAGCTCATAAATGGAGTCTTTCGGAAGGAAATGATGGAGTTGCAGGTTGTCTATTTTCAAGTCTGCCTTGTAAACCTCGGTGGCAGTATTTAATGCCGCGTTCACATTCATAGCCCCCTGCCCTTCTTTCAGATGCAGGTTTGCTTTGTATTCAGGACCTTTGATGTCTACCTGCGCAACGAGATTCATACTGTCGGGGATGACAATCGTACCGTTAGGCACTTCACCGGACAAGCCGGTAAGGAAATTCAGGTTCTGCGTTTTCATCTTCAGGCCGATGGTTCCCGAGCGGGTAATGCTATCGGCGAGGTTTTCGAGGATACCGCCGCCCTCTAAGGAGAATGCGCCCGGCAAGTCTACCGTAAAGCGGGAAATCTGCATTTCTTTCAAGTTACCGTCCGTACCGGCACGGATGACAAGCGGACGAAAAGGATAGGCTTCCTTGAAGCTGTCCGGCAGTCCGCCAGTGAATAACATCACGTCCTCTTTGCCGATATACGCATTCAGGTTGGCAGACAAACGCCCCGTAGTCGGGATGTTGACAAGTTCCCAATAAGTATGAGCGGATAAATCTATTTCAGAATGAGGAGTTTGCAGTTTCAAGCCGGGTATACAAATGATTGAATCATTGGAGAATGCCCGTCCCGTCAGTGAAGTAACGCTCAATCCCGAACGTTCGTTCATAGTGAATTCACGGATGACAGCATTCATATCCCTACCTTTATATAATAAGGAATCCAGCCCGATGCTGACATCACGGACAGCAATATGCGAAGCGTCGAAACCTTCGACGGGTTTAGCCGAACCAGTATCGTAGCTGGCGGAAGTGCTTGACAACAAAAATTGTTTCAGTCCATAGAACTGGCTCCTCAAGTCGGCTTGGGCATCGTCAATGGTCGCTTCACCGATATGCGCAGCCATCCGCATCGAATCAGCGGGAAGCTGCATACTGAACGATACGTTTTTCAGTTTCAGTTGATGAAGGTCTACTTTCCAGTTTACAGGAGCCGAAGCGGTGGTATCCTTGGGAGTAGTCGTGGTGTCGTTCATCAGCATCTGCACATGAGTGTCCGATAGTTCCGTCGCATTAATAACGGCTGTTTCGTTAGACAAATCGACACCGTGACTTTGCAGGAAGAAACGTCCCAATACACCTTTTATCTCCATGCCGTCTATCAAATTGGCAGAATTGAAAGCAACGCGGCTCAATGTCACTTCGTCCACCTCCACTTTCCCTTTGAACAGCGGCCACGCCTGCACGCGTACATTCAGGCTTTCCAAAGACAAGAGTGTGTCGGGCTGCTGAATTACTTCCACGCCACGAACCAACAGATTGAGCGGGAAACGAAGGTCGATTCGTTCCACCTGAATCTGCATGCCGGTTGCTTTAGAAGCATATACAGTAACCTCCCGACGTATAAGATTCTGTACGGGGGGGACGTAAAGCAATACCATTAGTATTACAAAGAGTAATATAGGAGTAAGCAGAATCCAGCTTACCCATCGTATCCATTTTCGTTTCATGTAAAAATGTGCCAGTGTAAATTAAGTGATACAAAGTAAACAATTTATTTTGAGAAAAGGTTTGGATAAAGACAAGAAAGATACGATGACCGGTCAAGGAGTAGGATATTTCCGCCTAATCGACACTTTTCATCGACGTTAAGTAATTTTCCGCTTCGCTGATTATAATACAAACGGTTGATAGTGCAGCCGATGCCGTATCGCTTATTTCACTAGAGAAAGACTCTCCACGGCAGGATTCCAAAAACTTTAAAGGAGCTATTGCGTCCGATGCGCCTATCAACGTGAGGAGAGGGAGCAGTTTATGTGCCATGGCAGCTATCCCGTCCGTATCTTTGTCAATGAAGGCTTGTCGCATTCGTTCGACATTCTTTTTGGTTTCCTCAACAAAGGTCTGAATGATAGAATATGCCGCTTCCGGGTCATCCCCGGAGTAGGCGGTGAGTGCGGAAAAGTTTATTCCGGTGTTTACCATATCTTCTGTGATGTGAGCCTCATCAGCCGAAAGTTGTCCCTCGTTGACTGTCATCAACAATTCTTTCACCGTAAACGGTTTATGCAGGCATCCGGCAAAGCCGTGCTCGCACAAGGCATCCTTATCCATTTCGCTGCGGGCGGTCACGGCAATCACAGGAATGGTCTTTGCCTGCGGAATGTTGGAAGCACGCAGGAGTTTTACCAAATCGAAGCCATTGATAGCGGGCATTTGTATGTCTGTCAGCAATACATCAAAAACAGAAGTGCGGAGTTGTTCGATAAGTTCTTCGAGTTGCTCGCAACATACTGCGTCAATGCCGTGCTGTTTCAACATAGCTGCCGTCAGGCTGAGTTGGATTTTATCATCATCAATCAAAAGGACACGGATTACTTTCATCAGAGGAATGGCAGTCGCGGCTTCGTCAATATCCGCAGTTTCGTTTTCCGGAGATGATTGACTTTCCGGGATGGATTCGCCTACCGGATACAGGGGCAGAACTACTGTAAAGCAACTTCCCTCTCCCAGTTTGCTCTGTACATCAATCGTGCCTTCAAGCAAAACAACCAGTTTCTTCACGATGGATAATCCCAAGCCGAACCCTTCCTCTCCCTGGGCACCGGACAAACGGGTAAATTCTTGGAAAATGCGTTCGCGGTCTTCGGCTGCCATACCTTTTCCGCTATCTGCAATAGCTATCGTCAGCTTTGAAGAATCATATCGGGCTGTCAGCGTTATCTCACCTTGTTGAGTAAACTTCACGGCATTAGACAGAAGGTTGTTCACAATCTGCCGAAGCCTCAGAGGGTCACTGACGTAACGTCCGTTCAACTTCGGAGCGACGTGACACTGCAATACCAATCCTTTAACAGCCGTCAACGGTTCAAAGCTGACATAGATTTCTTCGAACAACTGCGAAGGATTGAAAGTGACACGATTCACTTCCGCTTTATTAAGGTCAAGGCGATGGAAGTCGAGCAAGTCGCTGACTAGTTTCAAGAGATGTTCCGAGGAACTTTTCATGTTATCCAGGTAGAAGCGTTGCCGTTCGTCCTCCGTCAGACGGGACAGTAGTTCGGTATAACCCATGATGGAGCCAAGCGGTGCTTTGAAGTCGTGGGTTATGGCGAGCATCAGTTTTTCACGGGCAACGAGTAGGTCTTCCGCCCGCTTGTTCGCTTCTTCCAACTGCCGACGGTAGCGGTTGCTGCGAGAGATGTCACGTACTATCAATACCAAGAAAACGGCAGACAACAGAACCGCACCGATAGCGATTCCGGCAATGGTGCGTGCGGAGTGCATTCTTACCTCTTGTTGCATCTCAGCATCCTGACGGGCACGCAAAGTCATTTCTTCTTCGTATTGTTTTATCAGGCTATCCATTCTTGCTGTCAACTGCGAATTCATGCGTTGGTATTTCGTACTGGTGCGCCGGATTGTTTTTCGTCGTTGCAATCGTTTTTCTTCGGTAGCCATGCGAATCTTTTGCTGGAGGGAATCTTTAGAAGCAACTGGTTCTAAAATGGTATCCGTAGCAACTTCCAAGGATGTATTAACGAGTACGGCACTATCCTTGGAAGGAGCAAACACTTCCGCCAGTCTCTTGAGAAAGCCTTTCTTCTTGTGAGTAGTCAGCAGAGAGTCACGTTTAGTGATAACCCGATGCTGCACCCGTTGCTGAATTATAACAGAGTCCTGTTCGGAAATAATCTCTTCAATCTCCGAAGCGGAAAGTAGGCTGTCATTCGCTTCACTCAATACGCGAAGCATCTGGATGGTATTCTGGTCTTTCTCGTGAATCAGAGTAAGCAGGCTGTCTGTCCGCAGATTCTGCTGGTCGTCGGCAGCCGACAATGCTTCCACTTCACGATGTACAAACACCAGCGAGAAAAGGAGGATCGCCAGTAACAAAGTATAACCGGCGGTTATTTTCAACTTTGTAAAACGGAGGGAAGCCATTGGGGTAAAAGTTTTAAGTATTAAGTTTTAGGTATTAGGTTTTGGGGTGGGTTCGGGGAGTTTCGTCATGTAGTGAAAACGCCACCAGAGCATTAGTCCCGCACTCGTCAGCCCAAAAGGAAATGCCATCCAGACACCTACTATCCCCCATTCCATTACAAAACCGCAGAAATATCCTACAGGAAGCGAAATGATGAAATAAGCAATGAAGGCGATAACTATCATTAGTTTTACATCTGAAATTCCACGCAAAGCATTGGCAAAAGTGATTTGAAGCCCGTCGCCAAACTGATAGACAAGGAAAGGAAAAATTAAAGAAGTAACCATAGCAACCACTTCCTGGCTGTCGGTAAACCAGCTTCCCAAGTAATTCCGGCAAAGGAAGACAATCAAGGAAAGCACAACACCCAATGTCATCATCAAATGAAAACCAGCATAGGCGGAACGACGCACATTGACTATATCATTCTGGCCTTTGAAGTTGCTGACGCGGACAGCAACGGCAGCCCCCATACCGTAATACATCATAAAGGTGAATTGGGAAATTGCCAACATCACCTGATGAGAAGCCAAAGCAATCGTCCCCAACCAGCCAATCATAATGGCACTCAGGCTGAAAGAGGCTGTTTCCATTCCCATCTGGAAAGCAATCGGCCATCCAAGTCCATTCAAGCGTCCAAATACAGCACGTGACCATCCCAAACGGAAAAAGCCGATCTTATAACGGACAAAACGCGGACTACGCATAAAGATGATTATAAATACAATCACCATCACAATACGCGAAAACAGCGTGCTGACGCCTGCTCCCAACAAACCTAGTTCGGGCAATCCGAGTTTACCGTAAATCAGGATATAGTTTCCTATGATATTCAAGACATTTCCTCCAAGCAATATCCACATGGCGGTTTGGGTATCCGTTATTCCGTCTGTGAATTGCTTGAATCCATTGAAAAGCATGACAAACACTAATGAAGCAAGCAAAACAAGGTAATACGGTTTAATCAGAGGAATCAATTCTTCCGGCTGTCCGAGATGCTCTATATTCAGATAAAGAACGGTCATACATATAGTCAGCAGCAATGCAACCATCAGGTTTGCCAACAAACTGTTGCGCAGGGCTTGTCCGGCAGGCGCATATTGATGAGTGCCATACAGACCACCCACAACAGGTGTCAGTCCGTACGAGAATCCGGTACTGAAAATGATGGCAAGATTAAACACATTATTCACGAAAGATGCTGCACCCAGCTCTACCGTGCTATGATGCCCAATCATTAATGTATCGGCAAATCCGAGTACTATAACACCTATCTGTCCGATGACAATAGGTAATCCGAGATAAATTAATGCTTTATAATGATCCTTATATATATCAAATAGTCTCTTCATTGTCCTTGTCTTATAAATACTTGCATGCCGCAAGGAAACCTTGCTGGGCGCTACGCCCTACTTTTATAATAGAGCACAACTCCATTCTCCTTCCGGAAAGCGGATTGGGCTACTGTCCGCAATTGTTCCGCCGTGACAGAACGATAACGTTCTACTTCTTTTTCCATGTCCTCCGCCCGACCAAGCAGTTCGAACCAAGCCAGGTTGGTTGCCACATTCAAATAATTGATGTTGCCGAATATCTGGGTGGACTCAAATTTGTTCTTCACTTTTTCCAGTTCCTGTTCGTCAACCAGTTCTTGCTGCAACAGTTCCAGTTCTTCCCTTACTGCCGCTTCCGCCTGTTCCAGAGTGACACCAGCCGAAGGCTTTCCACTAATATGGAATAACCCCGCATCTACACTGCCTGAAATATAGGCATCTATGCTCGAAAATAATTGTTTCTGTTGCACCAAACGCTGGTTCAATCGACTGGAGCGCCCATTGCTCAACACATCCGACAAAATATCAAATGCATAATAATCCGGATGACGGTGATCGCACATATGAAAAGCCATGAACAAGGCATCGAGGGGAACATTCCGTTCTACCGTCAACCGGCGTTCTTCCGTCTGTTCCGGTTCTTGAGACAGGTTCCGCTGGGGTACTTCCCGACGTGGAATAGGACCGAACCATTTTTCTGTCAGCGAAACTGCTTCTTCGAAAGTGATATTGCCGGTTACGGACAGAATCGCATTGTTCGGGGCATAAAAACGGAAGAAAAAAGCTTTTACTTCTTCCAGTGTCGCGTTGGCAATATGCGACAGGTCTTTGCCGATGGTAGGCCATTGATAGGGATGCGCCTGATAAGCCAGGGGACGTAGAAGATGTCCTACGTCTCCATAAGGCTGGTTCAGACAGCGTTGCTTGAATTCTTCCATTACTACTCCCCGCTGTACTTCCAAGCTCCGTTCGCTGAAATCAAGACTCAGCATACGGTCGGATTCGAGCCAAAAGCCAGTTTCCACATTCTGACGAGGTACAGTGAGGTAATAATTGGTAATATCATTGTTCGTCCAGGCATTATTCTCGCCACTCGCCAGTTGAAGCGGCATATCATAATCGGGAATATTCACCGAGCCACCGAACATCAAATGTTCGAACAAATGGGCAAAGCCGGTATGTTCGGGGTGTTCGTCACGAGCTCCTACATTATATAATATATTAAGGGCCACCATCTGCGTACTCTCGTCCTGCGAATGTACCAGACGTAACCCATTGTCAAGAATGTGCCTGTTTATTTTCATATCATTTAGTCAAGTATTGTCGCTTTTATTATCTTCACATCTTCTTCGGGACGGTCACTACGGTCTGTTTTTACCTTCTGGATTTTATCCACAACATCCATACCTTCCACTACTTCGCCGAATACGGTATATTCACCGTCCAGATGCGGAGTCCCGCCTACGGTAGTATATGCTTCAATCTGTTCGGGAGTGAAGTGGAATTCCGGTTCCTTTGCCGACAATTCCTGTGCTTCCGCAAACAGTTTTTCCTGCAAATCGTAAAGACCGTTTTCGTCATTCTCCTTACGCATCTTATAAATTTCCTTCATATGCTTCTGCGCCAGTTTGTTGAAAATAACGTTGATTTTATTTTCATTCATCTGGCTTTCCATGCCGAGCAACGTAGAATCATTGTACACCTTACCTGTCACGATATAGAACTGACAACCGGAAGATTCTTTCTTCGGGTTCACATTATCTCCCTGACGGGCTGCCGACAAGGCGCCTTTCTTATGGAAGTACTTCGGATATACAAATTCTGCCGGAATGGTGTAGCCGACATCACCTGCCCCAAGCATTTTCCCTTTCGGCGCGTTCTTTGAATCCGGGTCGCCTGCCTGAATCATAAAATCTTTGATGACACGATGGAACAGTGTTCCTTCATACATCCCCTCTTTCACCAGTTTGATAAAATTATCACGATGCTTTGGTGTCTCATTGTACAACTTCACTTTGATATCTCCGGCAGTTGTCTCAATCTTTACCAATGTCTCTTTATCCATGTCTCCTCCTTTTTTTGTTCCAGTCTTGCAGGAAGTTAATCCGCAAAACGATATAGTTAATAATATCAATACAATCTTTTTCATAACGCTTTCATTTAATTTAAGTTTGCAAATATACCATTTTCGCCTAAATCATCTTACCTTTGTAACTTAAAAGAATCAAAACTTGACATGATGAAAGCCATATTAATAGTCGAAGATGATATAACTTTTGGAATGATGCTCAAAACCTGGTTAGGCAAAAAAGGGTTTGAGGTGTCGTCAGTGAGTAATATTGCGCGTGCCCGGAAGCATATCGAAAGTCAGACTGTCGATTTGGTATTATCAGATTTACGGTTGCCCGATTACGAGGGTATCGATTTGTTGAAATGGATGAATGACCGGGGTATAAATATTCCGTTGATTATCATGACAGGATATGCGGATATTCAATCTGCCGTGCTGGCGATGAAACTCGGAGCACGGGATTATATTGCCAAACCCGTGAATCCTGAAGAGTTGCTGAAGAAAATATCCGAGGCTTTGCAAACGGAAAGTAGTCCGGCGGTACCCCATTCTACAGTCCGGAACTTTTCCAATCCTAAAAAAGGAAGTTCTAATTCACAAGATACTTCCGAAACTAACCATACTTATCTGGAAGGAGAAAGTGATGCTGCCAAGCAGCTATACAATTATGTAGGATTGGTGGCCCCGACCAATATGTCTGTACTTATCAACGGTTCCAGCGGAACGGGAAAAGAATATGTAGCACATCGTATCCATCAGCTCAGCAAGAGAAGCGACAAACCGTTTATTGCCGTAGATTGTGGCTCTATCCCCAAAGAACTGGCAGCTTCCGAGTTTTTCGGTCATGTGAAAGGCTCTTTTACGGGCGCACTGACGGACAAAACCGGAGCTTTCGTCGCAGCCAACGGCGGCACTATCTTTTTGGATGAAATTGGGAATCTTAGTTATGAGGTACAGATTCAACTGCTGCGTGCCCTGCAAGAGAGAAAGATACGTCCGGTCGGCTCTACTCAGGAAATATCCGTGGATATTCGTCTGGTATCCGCTACCAACGAGAATTTGGAGCAAGCGATTGAAAAGGGAACGTTCCGCGAGGACCTTTATCACCGTATCAACGAGTTTACGTTGCGGATGCCTGACTTGAAAGAACGAAAAGAGGATATTCTGCTCTTCGCCAACTTCTTCCTCGACCAGGCTAACAAGGAACTGGATAAGCATCTGATTGGTTTTGACGCAAAGGCGTCACAGGCTTTGCAAAGTTATCACTGGCCGGGAAATATACGGCAGATGAAGAATATCGTCAAAAGAGCGACTTTATTGGCGCAAGGTAGTTTTATTACTTTATTGGAATTGGGGACTGAGTTGTTCGAAGTTCCGCCAATGAGCACCGCAAGCATGGCGCTTCGCAATGAAGAGACTGAAAAAGAACATATTTTGGAAGCGTTGCGCCAGACTGGGAATAATAAAAGTAAGGCTGCACAGTTATTGGATATTGACCGGAAGACTTTATATAATAAGTTGAAGTTATATAATATTGATTTGTAGGTGACAGTTTAAAAAGCAACATTAATACTGTAACACAACTATACTAGCATCCTAAGCCGCTTGGAGTATCTTATAATCACGGTATGGGAGACCTTCATTCAGCACATGCCAAATGACAGTCAGCATCTTACTTGCTATTGCCACTTTGACTTTCATCGCGTTTTTTTTCCTAACCACAGTCTGTATATAGCTGAATAGTGAATAGAAACATTTTCTTGTACGATTTGCGCCCTATGCGCCAATCATTGTCTTTATGATGTACTTGTTACCATGAGGCGATTTGATTTTTCCTGCACTTTCGTCATTACGGGGGTTGAGGAAGCAGCCGCAAATCAGTGGGGATAAATTGGGGATCAATCTAAAGGATCAGAGAACAGTTTGAAAGTTTGAGTAATGTGCTTTAAGGCAGCCTATACTCAAAAAGTTCGTTTACATACTGATTTGAATTTAAATGCTACATAGTGAAAAAAATATCTATCATGCCATCATTCATTTTTATATTACACTAATTATCAGAACAATAAGTATGATAGATGTATTTCTAAAAAGGCACCTATCATACTATACCATCAAAAACAAGGTATCTCTCATCAATAAAATAGCCGAATAAAGGTCGGACAGGCGTAAGATAGTTTATTTTTGTTGCAATGAATCCGTATAAATCCGACCATCATGGCTTAATAATCCCACTTGAATGGCGATAAGTTTATAGCCCACATTTGTGTGACGAACAACCTCCATACGTGGGCTGTATGGTTTACAGATGCGGGCTGTACAGCCTACATATATAGGCTATAAAAAGATTACCGTTTCCAATGGATTATTAAACTGCCAAATACAAATTATCATCCTATAAAGTGGATATCCTTGTAGTTTCATATGAGTATTTTTCCCTGATACTACACAAAAACGGATGCAGTATGGATATGATAGATACCCGTTTTTTGTTACGAAAGTATGATAGATACTTGTTTGGAAAACCATCTATCATACTTATTTCACTGACAATTAGCTTGATATAAAATTAAATGATAGTATGATAGATATTTTTTCATTATGTTGTATTTGAGCCTGAGTTCAAATTGTACAATTATCATTCAGCTCATTTCTGCGTCAATATGAACCTGCTTTTAATCTTTGCTCTATTGGAAACATCAACAACATCTAAGAAAGTAGGTTCATTAATGTTGTGATTTGCTTTCAAATTAGTATCTTTGACCTACTGGAAACATCTTTTGCACTGCCTGGCGTAAGGTAGAATTTGTTGTGATTTGCTTTCAAATTAGTATCTTTGACCTACTGGAAACATCAGTGATGCCAAAAAAAAGTGGTATACAACAGTTGTGATTTGCTTTCAAATTAGTATCTTTGACCTACTGGAAACATCTGATTGTCTTGCAGCACTTGGTTTGAAATAGTTGTGATTTGCTTTCAAATTAGTATCTTTGACCTACTGGAAACATCTTATTGGTAAAAAATTACCTGAAGCTTAATGTTGTGATTTGCTTTCAAATTAGTATCTTTGACCTACTGGAAACATCTCGGAAGACAGCGACTGCGATGTCCGCAGGTTGTGATTTGCTTTCAAATTAGTATCTTTGACCTACTGGAAACATCAATCTCGGACGAGAGAAGGAGAATAGCCTAGTTGTGATTTGCTTTCAAATTAGTATCTTTGACCTACTGGAAACATCTAGATATAGCAGAGCACTGTGGATATTACTGTTGTGATTTGCTTTCAAATTAGTATCTTTGACCTACTGGAAACATCGGGTTCTCGAAGTTTTCAAAGACACATTGGTTGTGATTTGCTTTCAAATTAGTATCTTTGACCTACTGGAAACATCCCGCCTTCACGTAATCTCTGACGGATAGCAGTTGTGATTTGCTTTCAAATTAGTATCTTTGACCTACTGGAAACATCCTATAAGAAATTTAAATGCTAAGACCGCAGGTTGTGATTTGCTTTCAAATTAGTATCTTTGACCTACTGGAAACATCCAGCAGAAGAAAGAATCAATCAAACAGATGTTGTGATTTGCTTTCAAATTAGTATCTTTGACCTACTGGAAACATCGTGGCGAAAAACAACAACAACGCCACGCAGTTGTGATTTGCTTTCAAATTAGTATCTTTGACCTACTGGAAACATCAAACACACAAGAAGAAAACTTTTACTTCATGTTGTGATTTGCTTTCAAATTAGTATCTTTGACCTACTGGAAACATCTTAATGTATGGCATGGGAGGAGCAACAGGCGTTGTGATTTGCTTTCAAATTAGTATCTTTGACCTACTGGAAACATCTGGAGAAATAACGAAAGTGTACAACGTATGTTGTGATTTGCTTTCAAATTAGTATCTTTGACCTACTGGAAACATCTGAACCGGAATCTGATACTAACAAGGAGTTGTTGTGATTTGCTTTCAAATTAGTATCTTTGACCTACTGGAAACATCATGGTACGTCCTGTAGATTCCTGGAAATGGTTGTGATTTGCTTTCAAATTAGTATCTTTGACCTACTGGAAACATCTCATTTTCGACAATAAAATGTGTATCAATGAGTTAAAAAACAATTCAGAAAAAATAAAAAAAGAATGTTTCCAGCACAAAATCTCGCATCAATGCGAGATTTTGTTTTCTAGAATAACTCCAATTGCTGTCCCGCTGCATTGACACAATGCACTTTCCTTCCATAAAAAAGCTCTATATCCCCAAATTGTTTGTCTGTAATACACATGATTCCAACATGCCCATACTCTGGAAGGAAAGATTTAACTCTTTTTATATGTACTACTGCGTTCTCGCTACTGGCACAATGACGCACATAAATGGAAAACTGAAACATTGTAAAACCATCCTTTTGCAGATTCTTTCTGAAATCTGCATAAGCCTTCTTTTCTTTCTTCGTCTCAGTCGGCAAATCAAAAAGAACAAGTACCCACATAACACGATATTCACTAAAGCGATCCATAATCTATCGTTCGGGATAGGCAATTCTCCGAAGTTCTCCATTAAAACATTTATAAAGTGAAGCAGTCGTTTGTCCCACCGCAACCATCAGCGGACTGCGCTTGCCTCCAATTATCACTTCCAACGTCGGAACAGTAAGCAGTCGAGCTTTCACCTCTTTCGTCAACTCCGCATTTTTTCCATATTCTTGTGTCAAACTAAACACTAATTTATCTACATAAGGACGATAAGGTTCCATTATATCATCCGCTAAACAATAAGCGTTGTAGCGATTATGATGATGGATACCCAAGGTAGGAAGCAATCCACTTATCACCAGCCCACGTGCCACCACTGCACGAAGAATGGCATATCCATAGTTTAACAGATTATTTGGGGGAATTCCTTCACGTTCCCGAGTGAAACCATCAACATCTGCGAATAAGGATTTCCAATAATATGCCGCAGCACGTGCTTCCAAATTGTCGGGGTCACCACTACGCACATTGGTAGCCCAAACACGCATACACTTTACTTCCTCATCCATACAATCTTTGAGTACCGATGCTTGATTGTTGATTTTCGTTTGAATAGTTTGCTGCCAAAGCTGTTTCTTCAAAGGAAGCGAAGCATCCAATTGTTTACGGAAACGCTCATTTTGCGTAGTATTTCCATAAAGAGGAAGCATTAGTCCGACTGGCATACTCTTGCTATCACAAGTGATTACGGAACAATTGTTCTCAAGCAAAGCCTCCAGCACACCGGAAGTGATAGTAATCTGTTTGTTATCCAACACGACAATTCCAATGTCCTCTATAGGTTTCGTTACTTCTGCCTGTTTTTTCAACGTTTCCGGCAAAGCTGTCGCTTTCTCTACATCAGGCAATTTGATGACTAGTTGTGCATTTCGTAACGATAGATAAACGGGATTTCCGAAATAAAGTGTTTTTTTAATCATGACTTATTCCTTTTAAAAGTTTGTCAAAGTCCGATTCATAATTCTGAAGCTGTCTAACATGGAACTTCTCATATTCTTGTTCTGCCAATGCCTTGGCAATCTCATGACTCACCCGTCCACAATGTTGTAACACAGCTTCTTCATTGAACTGCAAGAATGCATCCAACTTTTTCGCCCAATCTCTCATGTACATCACTTGTCCTTTTTTCGCTTGACGCTCCGCATAATCCAAATACATAGAAACAATGCGGTTTAGGTCATCCATTTCTTTCTCATTGAGATAGTTCTTTGCAATAGAAACATCCGGTTTGCGTATCATTCCGTTGGGTGCATTCTTCCACGTAGTCAGTCCCATATTAGGCTTATCAGCATCCACACGAGAAACAATAATTTCAGCTGCCGTTTGCCCGGAAATTGCCCAATGCAACTTATTCTGAACAGTTGCAAAGAATTTCTTGGTTACATCGCTACCCGCTTCATAGTCGGCACTGCATTGTGAATAAATATCGGTTATTTTCTGATAAAAGCGTCGTTCGCTGCTACGAATGTCACGAATGCGGGCTAACTGTTCTTCGAAATAATCCTTACCAAACAACGTTTGCGGATTCTTCAACCGCTCATCGTTCATAGCAAACCCCTTAATCAGATATTCTTTCAGCACACTGTTCGCCCAAATTCTAAATTGTGTGGCTTGAATGCTGTTAACACGGTAGCCTACAGATAAGATGGCATCGAGATTGTAAAACTCAATCCGTCTTGTGACCTGCCTTATACCTTCGGTTTGAACTTGTGCAATTTTTGCACAAGTTACCTCTTTTGATAATTCTCCGCTTTTATAGACATTCTTTAGATGTTTAGTCACTACGCTTCTGTCCACTCCAAACAACTGTGCTATCTTGTCTTGCGGCAGCCAAACCGTTTCATTAAAAATATAGATTTCGACTTTCACATCTCCATTGCTGTCTTTATAGAGGAAGAAATCAGATGGAATTGGTGTATTATTATCTTTGTTCATAAGTCATTCATTATATTAATATTCTCCCACCGACACTATCTGACCGATGTGATTAACACGAACTTTAACAATAGCGTCCAAGCCTTTTGAACTACGAAAATCTATCCAAGTAATACCTTTCAAAATAGAACTTGTATCCTTGATTGTTGTTTCTAAATGGTGTCTAAAGACATAATTCTTATGAGAGAATTTCTGCACCCTAAACAAATTAGGACTTATCACCCCATAATTCTCCGCATCAAGCAAATCAATCTCTTTTGGATTAAATCCAGTCTTTTCATTTGGAAAAACAAAATACTCGTTTTGTTTCATACTGAAAAGGAATTGCCAGCCTTCACTCGTTTTATAATCTTTGTCAATAATCGGCTGACCAAGATTTGCCCTTGTCACTGCTTCAAAGAAGCTAACTACAACCTCCTCCAGTTCATACTTGGGATTACCAGCCTCATCAATCACCAATTGCCCCCTCTTATCTATAACCGGTCTACGATAAACTGCCACATGATGATTATTGCCTGTATTAACAAAATCCACAGGAATATATCTACTATTCTCATCCAATATAGGTTTACCATCCTTATCCTTTTTCACATGCAATGACTGCGCATTACTGATTCCTGAAATTGTGACTCGCTTAATAGATATACCTTTCTCCTTATTCAACCAAATAGGATTTTCATCAAGATTGGAGAATGCTTTTTTTGCATCATTACCATACTCGTTTAATCTGTCAGTTAGTATTTTCCGAATGCCCACATCTATTATTTTATCAAGCTTCAAATCAGGAGAAATCTCTTTGCGTTTAGTATAAAACATTTCAAATGTAACAGTTTTCACTTTCTCAGGTACTTTTCTCGTTTGTTCCTTATCCAGCCAAACAGGCTGTTTATCCAGTGATTTTTTACCGGTAAATGCCTTCTTCGAATCATTATCATTTTCCTGCAACCGTTTTAACAATGCATCTCTGTAAACGGATTTACTTACAGTTGCAATTTTTTTCATATCAAACAATGCATTCACTTTTTCTTCTTTTGTCAAATATCGTCTGCAACTACCATGAATTGTCTCCTCATGTAACTGTCCACGTGGTGTCTGTTGCACCTTCTTGTTCACGCCCCCCCTTTTCTTCGTCTCATTAATATTATTCGTAGCGACTTTATTCTTCGCTTTAATTGAAACTAAAATATTTTCCAAATGTTTTTTGGCTTCCGTGCGAAACTCCCTCAATGGTATAGGCGCAATCGCCCTGCCATTTTGAAAATATTTGTTCTTTATTGCATACTCATTTGTATTAGGGTTCAGACTGGCATTTTTGTTATTAAAATACTGAATGAATACATCCTTTGTAAATGCTACCGTCAACGCATCCATCGCATGATGACGATGATCATTCCGTTTCGACCAATCCTTGATTCTACCTATTTGCCTTCCATCTCTATCTTCAAAATATTCAACCAGTCCTAATGCTTTATACTTTTCCCAATTCAATTCTTTCATCACATCAACCAATTGCCAATCTTCACGTAACTTGTCAGTTACTGAGCCACTTGTAGCAACCACACGACGAGAAATTTCATTCAACATGAACAAAGCCTTTTTGGCAATATATTGCGAATTACGTAGATCGCGTTCAATAAAACCGTCAGGAATATCCTGCTCAGTCATTTTCAGTTTATTGTATTTAGTTTTCGATATTTTCCCCGATTTAAACAAGTCTTCGATGTTATTTAAATAACGTTCTAAACTATTGTTAGTCCCGCTTTCACCAAATTTTTCTTTCACAAAATCATGTGCTGTTTTGTTTCCTTTTTCAATATTTACACTACGAGCTTCAAGTGTTTTATTTGAAAAACTATCATCGAAAAGCCGTGCTTGCGGAATGATATGTTCAATATCAAAATCTTTACTAAACAGTTTTTCTCGTGAAATATACGTATTGGAATAAAGCGTCTTATACCCACACGACTCCAACTCCTTGTAAAGTTTGTAACGCAGTATATCAGAACGGCTTACATTTGTCAAACCAAACTCATTTTGCAAAAGTGTCTTATACTCCTCATGTTCTTTGGTAGTTCGCGCAATGGATTTAGTCAGCTCTTCACGTTCCTTGGCATTTTTCTTCAACTCACGAGCAAGTTCTACACGTATTTCATCCGGTTTACCATAAGTGTCTATGATGGCATTGACTACATTCACCATCTGATTCAAGATTTTTTCTACCACAGGATTGCGTAAACTATTCTTAGGAAGAAGCATAAGTCTGTCTTTCAACACCTTGTTCATCAGTTCTTCCTTGGTTAATGACAATTTTGAATGCCTGTATCCGGCATACGCACAAGCCATATCATACCGATTGCCTTCTTTCAAATGCGGTAGAATCTTATGAATAGCCTTTGCGCTCAGACTACCATAATCATCTTGAAAAGTAACATTTGCCAATATAGTGGCGTATTCTTTTTCAAAGCCATATAGTTCTGTAATCTTTTGAACCAAACGACCGTTTCCTGTTGGCGTATTGTCTCCCTCAAAAGAATACAATAAATGCCAAAGTTTGTAATAAGATTGATTATCTAACTCTTCATTCGAATTGAAACCTAGAATGTCCGTATTCCAATTATGAAGATCAAAAACCGCTTTTACATGCTCAACAACCTTCTCAACCGGTTTCTTGAAGTCGATCGGTTCATGCCCGGACATCTCAATCATTTTACTGTATGCCTGAAACAACACATATCCCGTCTTATTGCCATCAATCGTTTTAAAATTCAAATCCAATTCTTGTGGATTATCAAACAACAAATTCAAAACATCCGACTTCGTCATCTTATCACGAACAAAAAGTTCTTGGGCAAGCAATTCTTTTTCTTCTTGATACAAATAACGCCGACCATTCAGTTCCTCGTCAAGTTCGTCAAAAAGACTAGGAGAATTGTCTATCTGTTTTCTTCGTTTGCTTTTCTTGCCGACAACGGTTACTTCTATATTGTTTAGTATCTGCCATATTTTAAACTCTTGAAATAAAGGAGAAGAACGGGATATCACCCGATTACCTACAGTTTTAATCTTTTTCTTACCATCTATCTCTACCTCTATCTGCCGACTTTCAAACTCGCAAAAACTGATTAATCCTTTCTGACTCTTCAATCTGCGCTGATAGAAAATGATAATATCACGGATTTCTTTTTTTAGTTCTTCTGTCAGTTCTTTATGATATTCAGCTTGTTTTTCCCAAAGCGTATTAAACTCATCCAAATAATCCTGACGATAGAACACCATATTTCGTAAACTCACATGGGGATTCTTATCCAGCATTTCCATTTGATATTGCCCGACAGTTTGTTTATTGAAGTACAACTCCTTACTCCTATCACTGATTGCGCCGAGATAACCGCTTGAGCTATTGATTTGGGTATTCATTTCTTGCAAAACAATAACCAATTGTTCCAACGACAACTTTTCCTTCAAACCATTTAGCCGCCATTGAAGATTCTCTTTTTTCGCTTCATCCCTTTTCCGTTTACTATAAATTCCTTCCAGCTTATGTTCTCTTTCCTGCTGTTCTGTTTTGCCTTGTTCTTCATTCCATTCTGTATAGATTTCCTTCCAAATGAAATATTTTTCACAAATAGTCCAGACAGCATCACGTTTTTTTCCTCTCAACTCTTCTTTTAACGCATCAGTAAGAATCTCCGGATAATATTCTTTTTGTTTTTCCCAAATTCCGTCAAATTCATTCTGCAAATCAGAACGATAAAAATCAGGCAAGAACTTCTTACCTTCATCAAGAAGTTGCAGGCATAGTTCACCAGGAGTAAGGTTGTTGTTATAAAGTTCACGAGCTATATCCATACCGTCAATCAACGTACCTTCTTCCGCCCCCTTTACTTTCCTGCTACTTTTATAACCACGTTTTTTATTAATCATTAGCAATACACGCGCAAACTCTTCCAACGAAATTTTCTCTGTTGCTGCCTTTGCCCTTAATCGATATGTCTCAAAAGTTGTTCGGTTACCATTTTCCGAAAGTATAGTGTCCTCTGTTATCAATTTGTGTTCTTTCAACACTTCCATTAAAGTTTCACGACGAAGTTTGTAGCGTTGCAAATTACGCCGCATACCTCTCTTGAGTGTTCTGTCTGCATTGGTCGTAATACTCTTTCCTTTCTCGAAGTTGGTCAATTCATCTACCGTCAGAGGATTTACTCTCACACCAAGCTTAACAATTGACGACCTTTCGTCTTTATTTTCCGCCTCGTCTACCAATGCCCAACCGATACTGTTAGTACCCAAATCCAATCCTAATATCCTTTTCATATTTGACCTGTTTTATTACAATTCCCCAAATATATTAATATTTTCCCATAAATAAACATTATAATAAAAATTATTCACTATCTTTGTATCACTAATTTGAAGCAAATCACAATAAGGATTATTCCGTTGTGAAAACATTTAGGATGGGGCATTTGCCTCGTCCTTTTTTGTGCCATTAATCGTCATGCTGCTATTTATTAAAAAGTTTTCCACAAGACTTCACCGTCTTTTCTACCAAATACCTATATCCTACCACCACTTTTGCCTGTAATCTGATATCGTTCGAAGCCGCTCCTACCATTATCTGAAAAGTACCCGGCTCCACTACTTCCCTCAAATTCCGGTCTATTATCATAAAATCACTTTCAGACAAAACGAACTTCACTTCCTTAACCTCTCCACACTTTAAATAAAAGCGTTCGAAGTGTTTCAACTGTTTCAGCGGCTGCACTACCGAAGCGTATTCATCTCTCAAATAAAGCTGGGATACTTCTTCGCCATCATATTTCCCGGTATTCTTGACTTTGAATGAAACTTCAAAAGAATGAGGGGATATGGCCGATACACACAAATCCGAGTATTCAAAAGTTGTATAACTCAGACCATATCCGAAAGGATAAAGCGGGGAAGCGGACAGTTCTACATAATCGTGGTTCTGCGGTGCTTTCTTGTTGTAATAAATGGGAATCTGCCCTACCGAACGGGGAACTGTCAGCGGTAATCTTCCTGCCGGATTATAATCTCCGAACAGGACATCAGCTATGGCATTTCCACCTTCTTGTCCCGGATAGTAAGCAGTCAACAATGCATCTGCATTTTCAGAAGCCCAAGTTTTATCTAAAGGGCGTCCTTCAATATATACAACAACCAACGGTTTCCCCGTAGCTTTCAATGCTTTGAGCAATTCTTGCTGTCTCCCCAACAAAGAAAGCGTTGCACGGTCAAATCCTTCACCACATTCCATATCACTGACTACTTTCTCATCGGTAATTGCCGCACCCGTCTCCTTATAACTGGTTTTGAAATCACGGGCACTGGAACCACCGACTACGGCAATAATGACTTCGGAGCGCTGAGCGACAGCAATAGCCTGTTCAATATCAGAAGCCAAAGTATCACGTATGGAACAGCCCTTCGCATATTCTACCTGAAATCGAGACAACTTATTCCTGATTCCATCCAATACGGTCTTAACATTCTTCTCTTCCTGAGGAGCGGTATAGTCTCCCAACATATTGTAACAATTGTCAGCATTAGGCCCTATTAATGCTACCTTGGAAATATTCTTATTTAACGGAAGCAGTGAACAATCGTTTTTCAACAGAGTGATTGAGGCTTGCGCTACCTTACGTGCCAAAGCAATATGCGCATCATTACGCACTTCTTTCTTCGCTTTTTCAGGGACGACATAAGGATTCTCAAATAATCCCATCTCAAACTTTAACCGGAGTACACGGGCGACAGATGCGTCAAGCACTGCATTACTGATACGACCGGTGTTTACAGCGTTCATTATATTCATATATGCATCACCTCCCAAGTCTACATCTACTCCGGCTGATAAAGCCATGATGGCAGCTTCCTCTATGGTTGATGCAACAAAATGGCTCTGATGAATACCTTCAATACTATACAAGTCCGAAACTACAAATCCCTTAAATTTCCAGTCATTCTTTAAAAGCACGGTCAACAAGCTGTGATTGGCAGTACAAGGAATACCATCCATCGAATTATAGGAAGTCATGACAGACAAGGCTCCGGCATCAATTGCCTGTCGGAAAGGGGGAAGAAAGTTCTCGTGCAACTCACGTATCCCTACAAAAGAGGGATTTCCGTTCTGTCCGCTCTCCGAGATTCCATAGGCCAGAAAATGCTTCAATGTAGCCAGTGTGCTGTATGGTTGGGATAGATTTCCACCACCCAGTCCTTCAACCATTGCTTTCCCTATCCTCCCAGTCAGCACAGGGTCTTCACCGAACGTTTCTTCTACACGCGACCAACGCGGATCACGGGTAAGGTCGAGCACGGGACCATAGCTGATATGCCCGCCCTGAAGTCGTATTTCTTTTCCTATCGCGTTCCCGACTTCATTTATCAATTGAGGTGACCAAGTGGCAGCCATTCCGATTCCCGTCGGAAAGACAGTAGCACCGATTGCCATATGACCGTGTGGAGCTTCTTCTGCCAAAAATATGGGGATTCCCAAACGGGTATTCTCCATTACATATTTCTGCAAGGCATTTCCAGCCTTAGCTGCCAATGCGGGATTCAGACCATTTTCGAGTGTTTTCTTTGTCCACGGGTCGGCACGGTAAGTTGCCCAAAGCATTCCGACATGACGTTCTTTCATCAGTTGCTTGAACCTGTCGGAAACGGTGACTGTTTCTCCTTTTATCTCATACATTTCCCAACCTAAGGGGCAGAGAAGCTGACCGACTTTCTCTTCGACGGTCATGCGGGAGAGTAAGTCTGCCACTCGTTGTTCGACCGGTAGTTGGGGATTTTTATAGGATTCTATCGGCAGTTGTGCAGAAACACAGGTTCCCACCATCAACAGTCCCAAAAACAATAGTAATCCACATATTCTATTTAGCATAAATAACCTCTATTTAACGTCAGTTCGATAGATGTCTGTGCTTTTCGCTTCTCCTCCTTCAGGAAGCCATGCGGGCGAACTTACATCGAACTGACGTTATTTATATTAATGACTTTATTTCTCGATTATAAAAAACATTTCAAATAAGAAACCTGCTATCATCCCGCAATGCCTTGTGGCAAAGCTTATCTGACAGCAGGTTCTATTTGAGTGAAAACAACCTCTATTTTACCCTATTTTAGAACGGACATTTCTGATTGTCGACATAAGTAACAGTACCACCCGGCACAGCATTATGTCCATGTCCAGTCATATCAAGCACCGTACCGTCATCTTGCGTTTCACCATCAAAACGCCAATAAGCGATTAGTCCTTCACTTGTGGGGTCTACATAGCAAACGCCATCCTCAATCTGGGCAGCCGTACGTGCCACATTCCATACACGACATTCACTGATGTAACCATCAAAGAAACGTGCATTACCTGCAGAACGACCAATAGAGAATGTGTCTTCCCATGTATGACCGTCATAAGCCATGCTCAAATTAATGGTTCCGCCATTCTTAGTTTCCACAAAGTGAATCTGCTCACCATCCAAATAAAGACGTAAATACTGACCGTCATATACGGCAGCAAAGTGCAACCAATGCCCTGTAGGAAATTCCTTTTCTACCCATGACTCATAATGGTCTTTCTTATCAGGATGCGATGCCGCACCAATTGACCCTTTCACGAACTGCAATTTATTAACAGGATTACCGGCACCATCACCAAAACGGAAAAGGAAATTCTCTTCACATCCACATAATGAACTAATCCCACTGGCACTCCTTTCCTGACCAACCGGGAAGGATACAGGAAGTACCTTCATCTCCAATGTCATCTGTCCGAGTGCTTTCACCGGACTGTTCTCCTGATTACCGAACGAAGGAATATTAAAGTATCCCCGACGTGCCAAGTAAGCAGCCTTGATATTGATAACCTTAGTCAACATAACATAAGCGGTACGGGAAGTTTCCATCACTTTCAGATCGCTATTTGACACAGAAGTAATAGATACAGGAAGGCAATAGGATACACCCTCCTGTAATTTCTCGGAATCAGCAGTCACCTTGATTTGCGTAGACTGGTTTTGCCCTGCTGGAATCACCACTTCACCACCTTCAAAACTATAACTACCTTCGGGAGGCATTTGGCAGTTACGACCGGTAGAGGCATTAAAAGACTCAAGTAGCTGAGGAGCCACCTGTACACCAACTTTCACATCAGTGTCCATCTTATCGGTTGAAGTTACGGTTAAGCCTAATGTAGACTGCCCCTCAACGAGAAATTTCACATTTGAAGAAGTCAACGTGCCAGTCATATAGACAGCATCGCTGTAATCAGGTTCAGTCTTGCAACCTGACACACAAAGTAACAAGGCAAATAAAGATAAGAGCGTATATTTCTTCATAACTTCAATTATTATTTAGCATAAACATTAAATACACCACATTCCAAAGATGCACCATACCAACCACCAGCATTCGGAACAGTTATTCGAATATATCGAGCAGTCAACGGAGCATAGAAAACACAATCTTCGGCATCACTTTCAATTTCCCCTTGTGCTTTCCAATCCGTACCATTATCACTTGTGCTGACAGTCATACCGGCAGAAAACGAACCACTATCACCATAATAACTGGAGCTCATCATCCGAATACCATCAAAAGAATAAGGTTTCCCCATGTCAACATCCAACCAAAGGTCGCCCGAACTATTGGAAATATAACAATAAGTCTCACCATTTCCATCAAAGATCGATTCTATCGGATCATACCAAGACTGAACAGTCCCATTGGTGGTAGCAGTCCATCCTGTTTGGTCTGCCACTAATGTGCCAGTACCAGTATATTGAGTAGCTTCATGATTCATATTATCCTCGGTCACAGTAATAGTCAAGAAAGAAGGCGCCAGCATATTAGTGCTCAACTGCGAATTAGCACCTTCTGCCGAAACAATACGCAAAGGAACAATATATCCTTTTTCACTCTTAAGAGTAGAGAGAACATTCGCGTCATCAGTCAATTTTAGATGTACAGCGTCTGCCACCACCATTTCTCCTGCAGGAATAGTCATTTCTGCATTTTCCAGCATAACAGCTTCAACAGGCAAAGCTTCAAACTCGGTGTCATGTTCTTCATTATAAGCCTCAATCAAGGAGTTATCAACCGCTACCGTTACTCTAATGTCTCCACTCGCTTTCTTTGAACATCTCGCCTCCCATGTGAAATCGACATTACTGACTGTACTGATGGGAGTCTGTACTATCTTATACTCCTTGGAATTATCCAAAATGTACACTCTATTATACGGATCTCCATAGACATCGTAAGTCTCATCATCGCCACAAGCAGTAAAACCGAGCACACAGATGGCGAACATACCTATATAAAACAGATTTTTTCTATTTTTCATTGTCATCTTTCATTAAAAAGTTAATTAATGGATAGCCGGATTCTGTATTTGGATACATTGACGGAACCGATAGTAAGGTTCAGGATTGTATTCGTGCACATTATAGTCACGGTGGATAAAGAATGCTCCAAAACCTCCTTTGCGTTTACCGTTCGCAGGTTTATAACGTGCCTGATTGTACATAGACTGCATATCACCTTGCCAACCGTCACCCATATTGCAGCAGTATACCACCTTTTCATCAGGCCATCCACCAGCGCCAGTTCCACCACCATACGCCTGAAGGAAACAATAATTACTATATGGAACAAGACTTGCCATGCCGGTAGATGTCTGGTCAATATTCAGCATCTTGTCACAAATGCCTTCTTGCGAAGCTATTTCTTTACCATAACGCTCTTCAATAAGTTGTAGACGTTCTTCTTTAGTGATATCCGGATTCGGCCCCATATATTTAGCCATATGCTTGTAGAAGTGTTCAAAATTTGAACCACTCAAAAAGTCACCTTCAGGTTCATAGTCGGCATCGAAGCCGTCAAGGTCATTCAGGAACACCTGGTCAAGGAAATATTCAGCATACATTTCAAAGGAACGATTAAGCGCTGCGGTTCGTTCATCACCATTTGGCATTGCCTTTGCTTCATTGTAAGCCTTCTTAAAATCGTGTTCGTCAGTTTCCGCATCAATACGTGTAATTGCCACACAGAGCATTTTGGTGCCTTTCACTTTCTGCACAAAACGAATTTCTTCCCATATCTCAGTATTTTCCTTTGCAGGGATACCACCCCACATAGAACAAATATCGAGACTGTCGGGCAATCCCATAAATCGAACAGCCGCTGAGTTTTGAGCTCCATACTGCGCAAACCATCCAAAAGCTATTTCATGGTCACTTGCTTTGTAATCGCGCAGGTTTTGGTAGTACTGGTCGTCGTAAGTCAACGGTCGCTGAATGGTCAACGATTCGATGTCCGTGTTACACGCAGCCATCAGGCTGCCTGTGGCTAGCACGACCAATAAGTATTTCATTGTTTTCATATTCTAATTACTTAGTTAGATTGTTCTACATTATATATCTGATTACCTTTTTACATCCCACCAAAGACGTGTACCGGCAATATCCGTACCTTTCAACAGGGAAACAGCGGCTTGTGTGTTCTCACCATTGTCTGAATATTCCTTTGTAGGGAACTTCAAACGACTGATGAGTTCTCCAGTGGCAACTTCTCCACCGGAAGCGTTTGTACTGATAGTCACAATACCGGGATAGCCGGTACGCCGCATCTCACTCCATGCTTCCTGTCCGTCCGGGAAAAGGGCAATCCATTTCTGCACCATAATGCGCTCGAGTTTCTTATCATCAGAAACCGATTCATCCCATTTCACTGTCAAATTAGAAACCATACGACTCACATCTGTATTACGTCCGTTTGTCGGATCAACGAATGAAGTTGATGGTACATTTACATCATTATCAAGATAATTCTCCGCACCGGAAGCACCTTTGGAAGAAAAAGAGGTCTTCACACCTTCTTCGTAATATTCCTTCACAGTCTTATCCCCTAGGTTCAAACGCAGTTTAGCTTCAGCCAAAAGGAAATATGTTTCAGCCGCATCCATCCACAGGATAGAAGTAGCCTGTCCTACGTTCATGCTAGACGCCACTTCAGATAATGTGCCCTGACTACGGCTGGTTTGTCCGTTACGGACTCCGTGATATTCGCCATCTTTCTTAGCAACTTTGAAGTAAGAGGACAAACGTGGGTCCTGTAAGCCTTTCAAATAGCAATCCATAGTAGCGCTCATACGAAAATCATTGAAACTTTCATATGCTTCCCACCATTCATTGATGAAAGAGAACGATACAGACTGTTTCAGAACTGCATTATCACCAGCGGAAGTCATCAACCCAATAGTATGGTCTATTGCAGCTTTAGCTTCCGTCTCAGCTTTGGTCTGGTCCACATAAGAAATACGCATTGCCAGGCGAAGGCGGAGAGAATTGGCGAACTTAATCCAATTCCCCACATTACCATTATAAATATAGTCATAGTCTTCCAAGTAAGGTTCGGAAGTACGACTGTTGTAATCGGTGAGCACCTCAATGGCATTGTCCAATTCTTCAAAGAAACGATAATACACATCTTTTTGGCTATCATAGGCCACTTGAATACCGGTACCAAATTTTGAATAAGGGATAGGACCATACTTGTCCGTAATACGACTCATACCGAATACCTTGACAATAGTGGCCATAGCACGTGCGGGTGATGTTTCACTGGTACAGTCCACAACTTTCCGCCATGGCTGCATCACCTCTGTGTAAGCGGTGCTAAACGGAGAATTATACCACTGCGGATAGAGTTTGTAACAATCGTTGTCTTGCTCTCCGGCATAGTTCCATGTCTTAATAGGAGCACAATAACTGGCAAAAATATCACCGGTCAGCATCTGGGTCTCCTCAAACAAACCACCCTTATCTTTACCTACTACGAACACCCCTCTTTCCATCTGCGTAAAGTAGGCTCCTGTCAAGAGATTATCACGTTCCATTTGCTCGGGAGTCACTTCATTCGGATTGATATTCCAACTTTCATAATGGTCGGTACAAGCGGTAAACAACAAGCCTCCGGCAAGCAACACACCATTGAACACTTTCATGCATTTTAATATATGTTTCATCTTATCGATTCTTTAGAAATTGAGTTTAACAGAGAAACCTAAATTGCGCAAGCTCGGCAACATAAAGTAGTCCATTCCGCTGAAATGCGTGCCTGTACTTGCCGTCAGTTCCGGGTCGAAAGGAGCTTTGCAATAGAACATAAGCAGGTTACGTCCCGTGAAGGATACATTCATACCTTGTATCCAAGGAACCCACTTCTGAACAGGGATATTATAACCGAGAGATAACTCTGCAAGACGGACATTCGTAGCATTATAAACATACATCGAGCCTACACCGCTTCCCACAGTGCTATAATACTTTTGCACAGCAGGTACTTTATAACCATCAATCAACACATATCCCAAGTCACGGGCTTCAGCGGTAGCTGTGGATACGCCGTAAGCATCCATCATCGCTTGTGTCTGTGAAACAACGATACCGCCAATACGTGCATTAATCAGACAGCTCAAGGTCAGTCCCTTCCATGAGAATGAGTTGCGCCATCCCATCATGTACTTGGCTTGCGAGTTACCGGCATAAATCCATCCGTCATTGCGTTCGCCAGCCTTGTTATCTATAGCTACTGTATTGTTCACATAGTCTACGTCGATATATCCATGAGAGTCGGTACGAAGTGCGGTCACGTACAGATCGCCAATAGAACCACCTTCAAAGAGACGTGAATTCACAATTTCCAATCCACCCAAATCCATCATATCCTGGCTGACCACCTCACCACTCGATAAAGTAGTCGGTTTCAACAGTTTTTTAATCTTATTGCGGTTGATTGTATAAGTAAACGTAGAGTTCCACTGTACCGGTCCGAGCGGCTGGTTTAATGTCAGGCTTGCTTCGATACCTTTGTTATCCACTTGTCCGCCATTGATATAAATAGAAGAATAACCGGAAGAAGCGGAAATTGACGGATTGAACAACTGGTTGTAGGTAGACGTCTTATAGAGAGAAACGTTCAGTTCCAACTTATCATTCCAAAGATGAGACTGCAGTCCGACTTCCCAAGCTTTGGTACGTTCCGGTTTGATATCCGTATTGGGATATGTGGTAGTCGTGACGGGAGAAGCCGACTCGTATGGATAAGTCTGATAAGCGATGTAGCGTGTAGGAGCATTACCCACCTCACTGTATGAGCCGCGTACCTTCAAGAAGGTAAGTACATTGTTCTTGATAGGTAGTAACTCCGTCAAGATAGCAGAAACACCCACTGAAGGATAAGCGACTGACTTCGTATCGGTCCATGCCAAAGCAGACGACCAGTCGACACGCCCCGTTACGTCCAAATAGAGTTTGCTCTTCCAGCCCAGTTGTGCTGTAGCGAAGATGGATTGCGTCTGATCGTGATAGCCATCCTGCTGGAATTTTACGGCAGACTGCATCAGGTTGAGCATTGTAAATCCGTCTGCCACAGAATTCAAGCTACCTCCCACATCATAATACTGGTAGTTGATATCCTGAATACTGGTACCTAGTGTAGCGGTCAGTGAGAAGTCACCGAAATATTTGTCGATATTCAGCATCACATCGCCATAAAGTTGACGAGTGGATGCATCACCTTTATAATATCCTCCAAATTTCTGGCAGAAAATATTATCGGTAGATGCAGCATATTTCTTTTCGTACAGAGCCGATGTATAATCCATCTTGGCACGTGCACCTAATGTAATGCCTTTCATGATTTCGAAACTCAAACCTCCACTCATGAGGAAACGGTTCTTGTGATTGATAAAATTGTCGCGGTTGACAATCCAATAGGGGTTCTGCATGGCAATACCTTGATTACCCCAAGGCCAGTATTGTGTTTTGAAGTTACGGGCTTCGTTGTACATTTCAAACTGCTGAAGCATTTCCAAACTATAGCTCGGCGACATCAGATAGATAGGAACAATCGGATTGAAATACTGTCCCTGTGACACCATGTTCTGTTCACGCACATTCATATAGCTTGCGCTTAGGTCGAGACGCAGACGATCATTGAGCATGCTAGTCGTATTACGGATAGTGAAGTTGTAGCGATCCAACGTATTGTTCGGAACAATACCTGCCGCATTGGTAGCAGCCATAGAAAGGAATATCTGGTTCTTCTCATTACCATTACTGATGGTCAAAGAGTTGGTTTCGTTCCATCCAGTCTGATAGAAGTCCAACGGATCGTAACTGCTGGCTTGTCCCAATTTCTGTCCCCAGCTTCTTATTTCTCCCGTAGTCGCACCATAAGTGTTTTGAAATTCCGGAGTTACAAACGGATTGAAGAAGGAGGTATTATTGGCATAGTTGACACGAAGCTTATCTTTCGTTCCTTTCTTTGTGGTAATCATGATAACACCGTTGGCGGCATCACTACCATAGAGTGCGGAAGCGGCAGCGCCACTCAACACAGACATAGTTTCAATATCTTCGGGGTTAATCATGGAAGCGCCATCACCGGATTGGCCCATACCGGTCATAAAGTCGTCCGGTTGTGTTGTTTCCAACGAAGGCATCGGAATACCATCGATTACATACAGGGCGTTATTATTTCCGGAAAGAGATTTCGCACCACGCATCACCACCTTAGCTCCACCACCGATACCAGATGAGCTGGAATTGATGACAACACCTGCTATCTTACCGGACAAGCTATTTACGAAATTGGCATCTTTGACACCGACAATTTCACTGGCAGAAACTTCTTGGACATTATAAGACAGTGCTTTCGCCTCTTTACGGATACCGAGAGCAGTAACCACCACTTCATTCAACACTTGCGAATCATCTTCCAAGGTGACATTCAATACCGGACCGGAGACAGGTAATTCCTTTTTCTGATAACCCACATACGAGAATAATAATACCGGGCTGGCAGTTTGTGGAGTCAATGTATAGTTTCCGTCAAGATCGGTCACTGTTCCGTTAGTGGTTCCTTTCTCCATAATAGAGACCCCAATCAGCGGTTCGCCATTCTTGTCTTTTACCGTACCTGCAACAGGTTTTGTTTTTTGTTGGGTTACTTTCGTTTCTTTAGCCGTCAGTACAATCTTATTATCCAATATTTTATATTCGACATTTGTACCTGCAAAGACCTGTTCCAACACCTGAAAAATATTCTTCTCGGAAGCAGAAACCGATACCCGGCGATTAAGGTTAAGATTCTTGCTATTTATAAAAAAGCTGAATCCAGATTCACGTTCAATCTTGTGCAGCACTTCTTCTACAGTACAATCGTTAACCCGTAAAGTGATAGAAGTTTTTTGCGCATATCCATCTGATGCATACGCTAGTCCGGCTGAACAAATTAGGAGTATAAATAGTAATTTCATAGCCAATGATATTTCCTTTAAGGTTCGTCTAAGAGACTTTAATCCTCCAAGAAATTGGACGATACAATAATTTTGCATAAATTTGTAACGAGTTTAATTAGAAAATTGGTAGTTATACTTGTCGGGAAACAAGTAGGTTCACAATTACTGAAGCTCATACGGGAAGATACGGCCAATATCATCCCGTATTTTTTGGGGTTGCTAAGGATCTTTGTTTTTCATGGCAATAAGTTTTGGGGAATTAAGGTTTTTATCTTTTAGTACTAAATAAATATCTCTATCTTTATTTTCTCTTTACCGGCATCTGCATTATTGTTCAGATAACGCCAACGAACTTTTGAAGAGGCACTGATAAAGTTAAGTACCTGTTCCAGATTCCGGTTGGTAAATGTTCCGGAGAATGAGTCGTCATGAGGTACATTCTCCTGTATGACAAATTCGGCATTGTATCTATCTGCCAAGATATCCAGTGCATCCCGTAATGACGTTTGACGGAAAATGATTTTGCCATCTTTCCATGAAAGTTCTCTCTCTCCGGAAGTCGTATAGAGCTCCGTCTTTCCATTCTGGGAATAATAGACCAGCTTCTGTCCCGGAGCCATCACAATATACTGAGGTTGTTGACTGGCATTGTTGAATTCAAAATTAACTTTCCCTTCAACTAAAGTAGTAATTACCTCATCTGCTTCTTTGTATGCCTTTACATTGAATCTTGTACCCAGAACTTTTATAGCAGACTGGTGAGCGGTAGAAACTATAAACTGTTTTTCCGGATTTTTCCGGACATCAAAATAGGCTTCTCCATCAAGTTCCACAGTACGTGTACGGGAAGAAAAATGGCTCGGGAAAGTCAATGTACTTTTTCCATTTACCCATACTGTAGTTCCGTCAGCAAGTGTCACCAATGTGCGTTGTCCGGCTGGCACATAAACAGTCTGCATTTCTATATCCTCTTTTTGGAGAACCTGTATCATTGCATAACTTAATCCGAAAGCTACAACAAACACTGCCGCAATCCGCAAGATTCGTTGTGTAACAGGATGCAATGAAATTGTCTTTTTTGTCTTCTTTGAGAATACACCTGTATCTTGCCAGATGAATGCATCATAACTCTTACGAAGAGAAATGAATTCTTTAAGATTGGCTGTATCTGCATCAATCCATGTAGCAACGTCTTCCTTTTCCTTTTGGGATGCCTTGCCTGCAATATATTTCAATAATAATTCCTTATCCATACAATAAATAATTTATGAGTAATGAGAATAGAGGTATTATTCCCCTTTCATTAAGAATACCACTCACTAAAGAAATTCCCTAGTAAGAAATGTGATTTTTTTTGTTATTGCTTAAAAAAATAGCAAGCAAGGAGGTATTTTCCTTCTTTTTCAGATGAAAAAGAAAAGGAATGGAGCATAATCTTTTAGATTATCACGCAGTATTTTAACTGCTCTGCTGATATGATATTCTACTCCTTTTACACTAATGCCCAGTTCTTCGGCTATTTCTTTATGGGATTTTCCATCTAAGCGATCGCGGACGAAAGCAGTACGAGTTTTTTCCGGCATACTCTCTAGTAATGCATGCACTTTTGCCCGTAATTCTTCTGATAATATTTCCTTCGGGTCACAGGCTTCCAATGTTGATATACGAATTTCCAATTCACGCTGTCCCTTATCAAGCAAAGTTTGAAAAACATTCTCTTGTGCTTGTATATGTTTCAGGTAATTGAGTGATTTGCTGCGAATATAAGTAATTAAAATCGATTCAACATTTGGGATTTCCCGTTCTTTACTTAGTTCCCATAAATGGATAATGGCTTCTGATACAATATCTTCTGCTACTAAATCATTATGGACATAGGATAAGGTAAATAGGAAGGCTTTCCTATAATAAGCAGTATATATCGAGTTGAAGTTGATTTGAGCCATTCGCCAGAATATCCATAAGTATTAAACGCTGCAAAGGAATACATTTTACTCATAAAATGGAAACTTTTTAGAGAAAATTTAAATTTGGCTAAAATCCCTTTTTCTTATAAAGAAGAAAAGAAATGCCCTGATTATAATTTGCACATCAGCATTAATCTTCCTTCTGAGGTACTGGAAAAAAACATTTAGATGGAAAAGATATAAACAGAATAAATAGCAACTTCTGCATAAAACAAACATAAATAAAAGAAACCTGCTTACCAAAAGAATATTATCTTTTCAGTAAGCAGGCTTTCACTCATATTCAAAAATGCAAAGAGCAAAAACTCTCACAAATTTGTGTGTTCCATTAATTGATAGTTATCGGAGCATCCAACGTCTTAATAGTAATTCCATTTGTAGTACCGTTTATACGCCCTGTAGCATCTTTGATAACTCCACCTTCCTGAGTCTCCGATCCGTCTAGTTTATAATAAAGTGCCAAGCCTTCTGAAGCAGGGTCAACACCCAGCATATTCTGCTTAAGTTGATTTTCCGTACGGGCTACACTCCAAACACGGACTTCACTCATTTTACCATGGAATGGACGTTCACCCCATTTGAAACCATAGATTCTACCAATATAAAAACCCATATCAGAATTCGGATCAAAACCGTCAATACCCCAATCTGAACCAGCCCATTTCTCACCATTTACATAAATGCCTGTTTTTCCTGTCGGTTGATCATAAGTCAACGCTACATGATACCAACGATTTGTTAACAACGGTTTCGTTACACGGTAGTTCTGTCTTCCGGCCACTTCCAAATAATCTTTAGGAGTAATTCCTCCTCCCGCATCACCGATACGGAGAATCATCACACCTTCGGTTCCCATAACCGTATTATTATCAAGGAAATAATCCACATTAATCAATGCTTCGTAAGTGAATGACGAGAAGAAAGTACCGACAGGGAACTTCACAGAAATATAGTGATTACTGAAGTTACCAGCTTTGGTAATTTTCAACGGCTTGGAGAAAAAGAAATATGCAATGTTTGTTCCGGAAAGAGTCGACACCGAAGACGAATGCACCCGTATAGGCAAAACATATGAGTTCCCGGCTTTCAAGGCTTCTAACCCGGAAAGTTCGACTTCTACATTATCCGCATACAATTTTCCACTCGAAATAGAAGATGTCGTACTGCTTAGCTTTACCTGCGAAACATCAAGCATCTCATAATTTGTACCATACTTTGCATTATATTCGTCTACTACACTTGGTTCGGCTACACTATATGATACGTCTACCTGAGAGGAAGTTGCTGACGAGAGTCTTGAAACCAAATCAAATGTCATTACATCCATTTCATCTTCCACCGAGAGATTATATTCCTTGCTTTCGAAATAAACCTTAGGCTCCAGCAGGTCATTCATGCTGTCGTTGCAAGCGCCCAACAATAATGCCATACTACCTACCATCAAATAATAGAATATATGTTTATTCATCATCTTTTTACTGTTTTAGAATTTTATAAGTCCACTTCTTCCTGCGGTTTATTTTCCGCTTCGTTTTGCATCGCTTTCCATTCATTGAAAACCCGCTGATTGATTTGAATAGCCTGACGCATCCATTTATAATTTGGCGTATTGTCATAATCATTATCGAAGCGATAAGCTCCTATTCCACCTTTATAACCTTCTCGCGGCATAGCAGCAGCCTGCTTCAGCAATTGACCTCCATTAGTGGCATACTTTTCAAAGTTCTCTGTGCAGATTATTTTCTTAGGATCAACGCCATAACCATCAAGATTTGGCTTGGAACTACCATAACTTTGTATAATCCAATAATCGACATACTCATCCAATTCACTGGTAAGCCCATAAATATTTCCATCAATACAGATCATTTTATGTCCTTTACCTTCCGGATCGCTTTTCGGGCCAATGTAATTGTTCATCTCTTTAACCAAATGAATCAAATGCTTATTCTGACTCAATGTGCCATCCATATCAAACACACCACTGCCAATTTCCCAGTCTACATCATAACCGTCCCATTCGTTTGCATACAAAGAATCGCACAAAGCTTTGGCAAACTTCGCCAGACATGCATAATGGTTTTCACTTTCAAACTGACCTTCAAATCCCCAATATTTCCAACGGGCTTGTTTCTTCGCCGTTTCCAATTGAGTCGCCGACCAGCCTTCTTCCTCCGCTTGTTTTTCCACTTCGAGGTATACCGAATTTGGCGTCGCACCCTTACCAAGATAAGAAAGCAGACTTACCTGCAACAGTTTCGTTCCTTTCACCTTTTGCACAAACTCTTTATCTGCTTTCTGCTCCGGAGTGATTTCATAACGTCCTGGAGCGCCACTCCACATAGAAACAAAATCCATACTATCGGGCATAGCAGAAAGATATCCTCTTCGATAAGCTCCAGCAGGCGCCCAATTGGAATACCATCCGAAAGCTACGGGACGATTGTAATTCCAAGCAGTTGCCTTATAGGCGCGCAGATTGGCATAATATGCCTCACTCTCCGCATTGTTCATTGTGGCATACCCGCCTATATGGTCTATCTCAATATTCTCCACATCCATGCAAGAAGTTACCATCATGCCTGTCAATGGAATAATATATAACAATTTTCTTAATGATTTCATATTCTTCATCTGTATTAAAAATGATACATGTAGGTTATCTCTTACAATCCCACCACAAACGGGTAGAAGACTTATCTTCGCCACCTGCACCGTTATTGAACAACTTCAAGGCTGCTTCATAAATAGCCCTTCCCTCGTTAGTCTGAGAAAAACTGGTGGGATAAATCATACGGCGAATACCGCCCTCAAGAGTTGCGCCTTGCACTGCTCCTTTCAAAGTCTTAATGACATTCAACTTCGGATAACCGGTTCTTCTCCATTCCGTCCATGCTTCCTGTCCGTTAGGAAACAAAGCAATCCACTTCTGAATCATAATTTTTTCCAACTTCTGTTCAGTTGTCCCTTCAAACTTGACAGTAGTCTCACACGGAGCAGAAAGTGTTTGCCCATACTGATAATGGGAAAAAACATATGCCCGAGGTGACAAATTGGAATTCATATAATCGTCTACAGGAGCGGTCACACCATTCTCCTGAAAAGACATATCAATGCCCTGTCTATACCATGAATCCGCACTGCCGAAACCTTCCCACACTAAAGCTGCTTCCGCACGCAAAAAATAAACTTCCGATGCACGCAGCCAATATGTAGGAGTTCCACTTTGAATATTGGGCTTTGAGCAAGATTTGTAGATATCATTCTGCGCATTGGCATGCCCTGCCGGCACTGCTTGATATTTTTTTCCGTCGAAAGCCTCAACACCATAAGAGGCATTACCATCCATCGGCAAAAAATAAACGCTCAAACGCGGGTCTTCATATCCCATCAGATAAGAAAAGATGGAAGAACCCATACGAGCTTCATTATAGTTGCCTGCCAGCCATTCAATGTTGTTGCGGAAAATCATACCTGCTCCTTGACTCATTTGAGCCGCATCATCCTTAGCCGTCATCACGCCGATAGAATGATTTACTGCTTGAGTAGCATACTTTTTCGCCAATTCCGCATCAGCGAAGCGGACACGCATAGCCAAACGAAGCATCAGCGAATTGCCGTATTTCACCCATTTGGTAGCATCTCCGGCATATACCGCATCATAAGCACCCATTACATTCACCCCATTTTCCGCCTTTTCTGTTAATTCTTCAATGGCTGAGGTCAATTCTTCAAACATCGCCGTATACACCTCTTTCTCCGAATCGAACGGAATGTTCATTGTAGCGTCCGCTGCATGAGAATAAGGCATCGGACCGAAACTTTCAAGTGTCTTGTGCCAAGCGGAAATCTTCAGAATTTGAGCCAAAGCAAAGACTTCGGGCGTACCATTTTTCTCGGACGCTATTTTCAATTTCTTCCAAGGATCAAGAGCATTGGTATAAGACTGTGTATAGGTCGCTTTTATCCAATTGTCCAACAAATAATAAGTAGTATTGTTACTACCTGCGTTCCAACCGTTACTGTTGTTCTCGCCAAAAAATCCACTCCAATTATCGGCAGATAGATGATAAGCTATTTGATATTCATTGATAACATCTGTATCATCAGCCTGTGTGCCTACGGGAATCACTGTCCGTTGCATAGCTGTAATCAACCCTCCGACTTCAAAACCATCCATCGCACCTTCTCCGTCGCTCATCTCAAATTGGTTGGTATTGATTTCTTCAAAATTGCATGAGGCAAATAGCGCCATTGCGCACATCACCGCTAATAGTTTAAAATGATTCATTTTTCTCATAATAAAGAAGGTGTATTATAATTTAAATTTAATACCGAAGCCAAAGCTACGAACACTCGGTTGCATAAAATAATCATTACCTTGTCCGTAAGTACTAGTGGAAGGAGTCAGTTCCGGATCGAACGGAGCTTCGCAATACAACATCCAAGGATTGTTGGCTATAAACGAAACTGTAACATCTTTCAACACGTTACCAAACCACTTATTAGGCATAGTATAGCTAAAGGTAAGTTCTTGCAAACGAATATTGGTGGCACTGTATACATAGTAACCGGAAGTTTCATAATTTCCCGCACCTGTCATCTGATAATAAGACTTCGCATCTACCAGACCTTGTCCCTTCAACAATACGCCTCCCGCTTCACGAGCCTCAGCCGAACGTTTGGACACACCGAAACGATCAAGCAATGCCTCTGTAGAAGAGGTCACCACGCCACCAAAACGTCCGTTGATCTGGAATCCGAGTCCAAAGCCTTTGTATGTCAACATATTACTCCATCCCATATTGAAATCAGGAGAAGTTTTTCCCAAATAAACGGGGTCCCCCTTTTCCATTCCAAAGGTTCCGTCGCTCTTTACCTCAACATATCCCAAGTGGTCTTTCTTTAAGAAGGTGTTGGCATAAATATCGTGGATACTTCCGCCTTCTTTCAAGATGACACGACCACCATCCTTCAAAACCTCCGGAATATTAATCGGTTCATCCATTAAATCCGTATGATAGTTTTCAACCATCTCCTTAATCTCGTTTATATTACGAGAGAATGTCAATGTTGAAGAGATTCCTAATCCGAACTTAAACCGATCGGAATAGCTTAATGAAGCCTCCCAACCACGATTTTCCACATTACCGGCCTGCAAATAAATCTGCTTGTATCCAGTATATTCCGGAAGATCACCCAAGAAGGTCTGATTGTATGTATTAGAATGATAGTAGGTTACCTCCGCACTTAATTTATTCCACAACTTCAGACTTAATCCAAATTCGTATGACTTTGTACGCTCTGCCTTGAAATCAGTAAACGGATAGATACCGGTAGGGTCTAATGCACCACCCACAATAGGGGTAGTTACCGTACCCGGCGTCAGTCCCGAACGGGATACAGGCGCACCGACTTCCGTATACGAACCGCGAACTTTCAGGTACGAGATAAATTCGGGCAATTTGACCATCTCGGAAATAATCCCGGACAGACCGATTGAGGGATAGAAGAAAGATTCTTCATCGGTATTCACCAAACGTGAATTCCAGTCATTACGTCCGGTCAGCGTCAAATAAAGCATACTCTTCCAACCAAGTTCCAAATTGGCAAAAACAGCATGATTACGCACACGACTATCACCACCCTTTTCTGAGATACGACCATTAGCCGGATCGATATTAGAAGCCGCAAATTTATTGGGCACTCCCAATAATGTTCCTTTGTATCCTCTCTCCAATGCCCAATAGTTAGAATAGTTCCAACCCGCATTGGCAGAAATACTAAAATCAGCAATATGTTTATTTACGTTCAACATAAAGTCGGCATATTCCTGGCGGTCTTCATAGTTATTGTATCCATACAGTCCTTTCTTTCCTTCCGCAAACTTATCGTCGGATGAAGCGTAAATCTTGCGTTCAAACAATACATGTGTATCATCCATTCTGAAACGGGCTGTCGCATTCAACCAATCGGTAATATTATAAGTCAACCCTACGTTGAACATATAACGACTCTTTTTATTCGTAGCTACATTGCGGTAAGCAGTCCAGTAAGGGTTCTGTGAAGCATATACCGGATCTGCTACCGGCCAATACTGAACCGGAAGTTGGCGGCTTTCATCGAAATGTTCGAATGACTTAATTCCATTAAAGTCTTCACCACGAGGGAACAAATAGGCGGCCATCACCGGATTCCAATATTGTCCTTGCGATACCATATTCTTGTCTTTCTGTTTCACATACGACGCACCTAAATCGAGTTGTAATTTATCATTAAGGAAAGTTGCCGTATTACGGATTGTTAAATTCAAACGTTCATATTCATTATTAGGCACAATACCTTTGGAATTGGTAGAAGAAACAGAAGCAAAAGTCTGATTCGATTTCGTACCGGTGGTCAACGTAACCGAATTAATAAAGTTTGTTCCGGTATTAAAGAAATCCTTCTTGGGATCATAGCTTGTAGGAGTCAACAGTTTCTCACCCCAGCTTTCATACATATCTTTTTTGTTACCATACGTATTTTGAAACTCAGGAGTCATATAAGCTTTGCTGAACTCTGAAGAAGAAGAGAACTGCACTGAAAGTTTTCCTTCTTTTCCTTTTTTAGTGGTAATCAAAATTACACCGTTAGCGGCACTACTACCATACAACGCAGCAGCCGAAGGACCACTCAAAACAGAAAGACTTTCAATATCTTCGGGATTGAAGTCGGCGATTCCTTCTGTTCCGGCCTTACCTTCACCCATAATACCACTGTCGGTATTTCCCATATTGGTATTGAACAAAGGAATACCGTCCACCACATACAAAGCATTGTTATCACCTTCGATAGATTTTGCACCACGCATTACAACACGTGTCGCACCACCAACTCCACTAGCACTTTTGTTAATACTCACTCCGGCTATCTTACCGTTCAGCGAGTTTACGAAGTTAGCATCTTTTACCGTAGTCAAAGCATCTCCCTTGACTTGTTGTACATTGTAAGACAACGCCTTTTCTGCACGTTTGATACCCAATGCCGTTACAACAACTTCATCGAGCACTTCTGTATCCTGCTTCATTACAACCGGATAGAAATCTTTTTTAGAAACAGGCACCATTTGAGTGGCATATCCTATATAAGATACTTTCAATGTAGAGTTGTCTGAAGCCTTTATTGCAAAGTTTCCATCAAAATCGGTAATTGTACCGGTCGAATTGCCATCCACTGAAATGTTAACTCCAATTAGTGGTTCACCGCTCTCATCAACAACTTTCCCTTTGATATCCTTCACAGTTTGTGTTGCAACTGCAGGTTTCTTCTCAGTGATTATAATATAATTACCTTGAATTTGATAGGCGAAACCTGTTCCTTTCAGGATTACATCAAGTGCCGCCGATACAGCAACATTTTGCAAATTAAGATTTGCTATTTCTTTTCCTTTCAATTCGGAGTCACTGTAGTTAATAGACATTTTCGACTGTTTTTCTACAGTTTTCAGAGCATCAACAACAGTGATATTCTTCTGCTGAATAGTAATTTTATTACCACTTTGAGCAAAAGCAAGGGTAGATGTTAGTAACAATAGACTTAAAAAAGTGAGAAAGCCTCGCTTATGAACTATTTGTTCTGCTATTTTTTCGTAAATTTGTAGCATCTTTAGTATTAGTTAATTTGGTTATTATTCTAGGATCATTCAGAATAGCGTCAATACACGCTAATATTAAGGAGAACTTGATTTCACATCCGGAAGGAACGGGCATTCCTTCCGGATACTTTTTCACATAGTATTTTCAATTTAAATAGGTTTTACAACAGGTTTATTTCTTATTGGTTATATAGCATTTATTTCCTTTAATAACATAGTTTACATCTCCCACTACCTGTGATATAATGCCCATAATCTCTTCCAGATTTGCTTGGTTTTGAAAGCGGAAACTATAGGTATTCTTCTTCATACTATGAAGACTATAAACAAAGGCATAAGGGAATTTACGTTCCAGACTTGTGAAAATATCTTCCAGATGCATATTACTAAAGACCAATTCCCCACGCTGCCATGCTGTCACATCATCTATTTCTGGCAATCGCAAGTTATGTTCTTTTGTATGCTTGTTATATATTAATTGTTCATTAGGTTTTAGAATAACATTAGATATCAGATTATTGAACTCCACCTTTACACTTCCTTCCAGCAAAGTGGCAATCAACTCATTACTTTCCGGATAAGCGTTCACATTAAATTCCGTACCTAAAGCAGTTACTTGATAATCGTTAGCTTTTACAATAAAAGGATGTTTCTTATCCGGTTTCACTTTAAAATTAGCCTCACCTATCAAATATACACTTCGCGTCTTTCCGTTGAACTGCTCCGGATATAATAAGGTACTTTTGGAATTCAACATGACATGTGTGCCGTCAGGCAAGGTAAGTTCGTGAATCTCCGCTGTTGGTATATAACACTCCACCAAATCTTTTACAGGCCGATCTTTTTCCAACATCAGATAAACAGAAACAGATGATACAGCCAATAAGAGAATAGCCGCTGCTCTCCATACAAATAGCTGATAATTCTTATGAGAAACAGGCTTTAGTCCTATATTTTGTTGCATTTGGCGTATTGATTGTTGCATTCCATTGGGTAGTTCCCGTTCCTTTGCCTGCTTCCAAAGCATACGGAGTGCTTCATCCTTTTCGTCAACATGCTCTTCATCAGCCAGCCATCGTTGTACTTTCTTTCGTGTACCAGCTGAATAATCATTGTTTCCGAATAATTCTACGAGTTGTTGAATATAGTTTTTCATAAACCTTTTCTTTCTTTTTGGGGCTTTATATACTAAATACAACTACTCCGCACAGACTACTTAAAAATATTTGAGAAAAAAAATAAATAAGATAAGTATCTTCTTCAATTCAATTAACGCCAGATAGACCTGATGCTCTATTGTACGAATGGAAACATCAAGCTTATCAGCAATTTCCTTATGACTCAGCCCCCTAAAACGGCTAAGTTCGAATATTAGCCTCCTACGCTTCGGCATTTTCTCCAGGGTCAGTTGAATAATCATCAGCATTTCTTTATAATATACATTATTCAAAACCTCCTCTTTATCTGTCAACTCATAAAGAATAGTCTTTTCGATAACTTCATCTTGATATTCCTGTTCTATTTGCTGGTGTTTGAAAATATTCAAAACAATATTCCTGGTCATTATAAAAATGTAATTGTCCAAATCCCTGTCAGTATCCAACCATATCTCAGGTTGCAACCAGAGTTTACAGAAAACATCCTGAGCCACATCTTCTGCCTCCGCTTCTGATTTTAGAAGCATCTGAGCAAAGTTTTTTACTTTAGGAAAGTTAGCAGTAAAAAACCTCTGAAATTTTAATTCGATCTGCCTGTCGTTATTTTCCATCTCTCTAGTATTTCCAGTGTTAACAATAAAATCAAACATCCCAGTACAAAGGATCAACCAGTGTAATATTAAATTGCAATTATAATCTAAAAGCAAAATAAAAGATTAATAACACAATAAAAAAATAATGCCACTTAAATTTGATTTATTTATTTTCTTAAACAACCATACTATAGATTCCCATAAAGGAATCAAATGTATATAGTACACCCATAAAAAAAATAAAAAAGGCTTCATGAATCAATGATTCATAAAGCCTCTAAAGAATACTCGTACTCGAAGCGGGACTTGAACCCGCACAGCCGCAATGGCCAAAGGATTTTAAGTCCTTCGTGTCTACCATTCCACCATTCGAGCATCCTTTCAAAGAAAGAGCGGAAAACGAGACTCGAACTCGCGACCCTAACCTTGGCAAGGTTATGCTCTACCAACTGAGCTATTTCCGCGTTTTTTCAACGGGTGCAAAGATAAGCAGTTTACTTGTTTCTGCCAAATCTTTTCGAAGGAAAGTTTAAAAAACTATCCTCCGAAAGCCCATTTTATCTTCCAAGCAGCATTTTCTCTGCCTTCTCCATCCCACAGAAATTGAATCCGTCAACCACTTGCTGCATCAGAGCGGAAATCTCTGCATTGCAAAGGTTGCCAATGCTGCCTTCATGTGTATGATGTACTTCTTTGCTATGAGAGAATTTACCTGCCTCAATATCCAAGCCTACCTTCTTATATGCATCACGGAAAGGCATACCTTCGCGTGCCAAACGATTCACCTCTTCTACACTAAAAATAAGCAGATACTTATCATCATCAAGAATATGTTCGTTTACTTTAATCTCGTCCATAATGTAGGTTGTCATCTGCAGACAGTCCTTCAATTCCTGAAAAGCAGGCAAGAACACCTCTTTGATAATCTGCAAATCACGGAAATAACCGGAAGGCAGATTGTTGGCAATCATCATAATCTGCTGGGGAAGCGATTGCAGTTTATTACATTTGGCACGTGTGAGTTCAAACACATCCGGATTTTTCTTATGGGGCATAATACTGGATCCCGTAGTACAATCATCCGGCAACTTTACAAAACCAAAATTCTGACTATTGAACATACAGGCATCAAAAGCCAGTTTGGAAATTGTACCGGCAATCGTAGCCAATGCAAAAGCAACATTACGTTCCAGCTTTCCACGTCCCATTTGTGCGTACACCACATTGTAGTTCATAGAGTCAAAACCTAGCAGTTCGGTTGTCATTGTACGGTTCAACGGGAAAGACGAACCATATCCGGCAGCAGAACCCAATGGATTGCGGTTACACATTTTAAATGCGGCTTGCAAAAACAGCATATCATCTACCAAACTCTCAGCATAAGCACCAAACCATAATCCGAAAGAAGAGGGCATTGCAATCTGCAAATGCGTATATCCCGGCATCAGCACATTCTTGTACCGTTCACTTTGGCGAGCCAACACATGAAAGAGCTGTTCTACGGCTTCGGCTATTTCCTTAATTTGCGTACGGGTAAAAAGTTTCAAGTCCAGCAATACCTGGTCATTTCGCGAACGACCGCTATGAATCTTCTTTCCTATGTCACCTAAACGACGGGTCAACATCAATTCCACTTGGGAATGTACATCCTCCACCCCATCTTCTATAACAAATTCCCCACTCTCAGCCGAAGCATAAATATTCTTCAATTCAGCCAGCAACTGTTCCAGTTCTTCTTTTGTCAGCAAGCCGATGCTCTCGAGCATCGTAATGTGAGCCATAGAGCCAATCACGTCGTGCTTAGCCAGATAAAGATCCATCTCACGGTCACGCCCAACCGTAAAGCGTTCGATATCCTTATTCACCTGTACGGATTTCTCCCAAAGTTTCTGTGCCATAAATTTTCCTTAGTAATACCTAATTTAATAATTAATGGCTGCCAACATTTCCACCATCTTCTCCAAACCATCCTGAAGTGGCTTCTGCACCATTGCTTTCATAAACGGATTTATATCTATTCCGATAGTCACCTTCACCTTGCATTCTTCCTCTCCCGTAGCAACCAATTGAATCCACATATTAAAAGGAATCGGCGAATTAGCCGTTGCCAACTTTATACATTTACAAGGTTCACGTTCCACAATTTGCAGTGTCAGTTGACCGACAGGCGGAACACTAAAACTCAATGTATCCGAATCAAAACTCAAGTCCTGTACCTTATCCTGCGGCAAACGGTCTTTGATAGCTTCCAGATTACTCAAATCCGAAAGTTTGTTATACACACGTTCCTGGCTATAAGGGATCACCTTAACACTACTCTCAAAATTACCCATAATTATCTTTTAGTATAAAACAAAAAAAGAACAATTCGACCAAATCATGCCCGAATAGTTCTTTTCTTACAAATATGTTTGATTAAAACAAAGTTCTTATTTTCCAGCATCCCAATGAGCGGGGTCTTTACGCCATTCATTCAATGTCTGTATGTCTTCTTTTTCAATGTAACCGGTACGAAGAGCTACATCGAGCACAGCTTCGTAATTGGTCAATGTCACCAAAGTCACTTTGGCATTTTTGAATGCCTCTTCAGCAACAGGAAATCCATACGTATAAGCCGCAACCATACCAATCACTTCGCAACCATCACGACGAATTGCTTCCACAGCCTTCAAACTGCTACCACCCGTAGAGATTAAATCTTCTACTACTACAACTTTCATACCCGGACGAAGCTCACCCTCAATCAGGTTCTCCAATCCATGGTCTTTTGGGGTAGAACGAACATACACGAACGGTAAATTCAACGCATCAGCTACCAAAGCTCCCTGTGGGATAGCACCAGTCGCTACACCTGCAATCGCATCCACCTGTCCGAATCGCTCCAATATTAGACGTGTAATTTCAATCTTCACAAAATTACGAAGAGAAGGATAGGACAGAGTTTTACGGTTATCGCAGTAAAAGGGGGATTTCCATCCTGAAGCCCATGTGAAAGGGTTAGCAGGTTGAAGTTTAATAGCTTTAATCTTCAACAGTTTCTCCGCAAATAGTCTCTCTAAGTTTTTCATAACTAAACTAACTATTAATTATTTGCCGCAAAAGTACAGAAATTGAACGAGAATAAAAAGAAGAATCCGTTTATTTTTTCAGTCAATTTGTTCCTCTTCATCGGGAATGTCTATACAACGCTTGATATCTTTCAGTTCAAATCCACGGCTCATGGCAAATCGCATCAGTTTCCCATTCAGTTCATAATCATCTTGCGCATGAATACTTTTCCGTTTGGAAGCCAGCAGATCGCGCAGAATGGATAGATATTCTTCATCATCAATCTCATTCAGATAACGCCATGCCACGTCGGAAGGAATCTTTTTCATATAAAGCCCTTGCGCTATCTTCATCTTTCCCCACTTGGCAAAACGGAACTTGTCGTTCACGAAAGCTCTACAAAAACGTTCATCATCAATAAACTTTTCTGATTCCAATTGGTCTAGAATACGCGCAATGGTGTCATAGGCAATCCCCCAACGTTGTAACTTCTCATTTATTTCTGCCCGGCAATGCTCGGCAGTGGAGCAATAAGAGGCCACACGATTTAAAGCCTCTTCGTCTGTTAATTGTGCACTCATCGGTTAGCTGTAACTATTCTATCTTTTCCAAATATGTCTTTTATAACACGAACATCATGATATTGGTTCATTTCAAGCATGTGTGCTGTTTCCAGACCAAAAGCCTGGTTTATTTCAAAATAAAGCCTGCCCCCCGGCAAAAGTAATTCACGACCTAAATCTGCAATCCGCCGGTAGAACCGTAACGGATCGTCATCGGGGACAAACAAAGCGAGCTCCGGTTCCCAGTCAAGCACATTGGCATCCATTTCGCTTTTTTCCGCCTCAGTCACATAAGGCGGGTTACTGACGATAACATCAAAAGAAGGTGTTTTCTCCCAATCATCGGATAAAACATCTCTTTGTAGAAACATGACTTCTGCCTCCAATTCCTTATTATTAGTACATGCAATAGCCAATGCTTCTTCTGAAATATCCCACGCCTCTACTTTTGCATTTGGAAGTCTTTTATCCAAAGAGATTGCGATGCATCCGCTTCCTGTACCTATATCTAATAAGCGGCAGGCATCCGTATTCTCCCGAGCGACCAGCTCCACCAACTCTACAGTTTCAGGACGTGGAATCAACACGCCGGGAGCTACCTTAAATCTCCTTCCATCAAACTCCGCAAAACCACGAATGTACTGTATCGGCTCGTTTTTCTGCAAACGGAATATAATGTTTTCTAATTCACGCTCTTTGCATTCGGATAAAATTATATCTTTGCCGAGGTAAATATCAAGCGCATCCAAACATAACATGTCGCAACAAATCAGCATTGTAAGAGCTTTGACCTCTTCCGGCGGATAGATATTCTGCAAGGATTGACGTATGTAAGTGGTGATACGATTCATATATTTACAATTTCGGACTGCAAAAGTAAGAATAATATAGCGAAGAGCACCAAAATGGAAGAAGAAAAATACATGAGACGCTGCATTGAGCTCGCCAGGAACGGGTTATGCAATGCATCTCCCAACCCGATGGTAGGGGCTGTCATCGTATGTGACGGGCGTATAATCGGCGAAGGTTATCATATCCGCTGTGGAAAGGCACATGCCGAAGTGAATGCCATCCACTCAGTAAAAGATGAATCTTTATTAAAACGCTCTACGATTTATGTAAGCCTGGAACCTTGTTCCCACTATGGGAAAACGCCACCTTGTGCCGACTTGATTATCGAGAAACAGATTCCGCGCATTGTCATTGGTTGCCAGGATCCTTTTTCTAAAGTAGCCGGACGGGGGATTCAAAAATTACGGGATGCCGGACGGGAAGTAACAGTGGGCATATTAGAAGAAGAATGCAAGAATTTGATTCGCCGTTTTATTACTTTCAACACGCTTCATCGCCCCTTCATCACATTGAAATGGGCTGAATCAGCCGATCATTTCATTGACATAGAACGTACTGACGGTAAGCCGGTGATACTCTCCTCTCCGCTTTCTTCCATGTTAGTACACAAGAAAAGAGCAGAAACCGATGCTATCATGGTAGGTCGGCGGACAGCCTTATTGGACAATCCATCGTTGACTGTCCGCAACTGGTACGGACGCAATCCGATACGCATCGTTTTAGACCGTACCTTATCCCTTCCAAAGGATTTACAAATATTCGACGGAGAAATTCCGACATTAATCTTTACAGAGAAGGAACAACTGGAAGAGAAGAACGTTACTTATATCACCATTAATTTTAGTCATAATCCTCTGATACAGATTATGGAAGAGCTATATCAGCGTAAGATACAATCATTATTGGTAGAAGGCGGAAGCCAATTGCTACAATCATTCATTGACAATGGGCTATGGGATGAAGCATATATTGAAAAGTGCCCCAGCAGGTTATATTCCGGTGTTAAAGCACCTGAAATAAGCGATAAATTTAGTTACTCGACGGAAGAACACTTCGAAAGACAGATTTGGCATTACATTCATCAAGATTAGCTAAAATAGTCCTGTTCAGGGAGTTTTACGTCGATAAAAACAGCGTTATTATCTATAATTTTATATAAAACTTGCCGGTATTATTCTTTATCGGAAAAAATGTTTCTATTTTTGCAACTTGTAAATAAACACAATCTTTCAAATGAGAATAAAGTTTTTATCATTCATTGCGAGTTTTTTCATGGTGTCATTTGTTATAACGTCATGCCTTGATGACGATAATAACATCGAATATAGCCCGGATGCGACTATACATGCGTTTAGCCTTGACACAATTGGGTATGGAATAACTTATAAATTCACTATAGACCAGCAAAAAGGTGAAATCTATAACGTGGATTCTCTTCCTGTCCATGCCGATACGATTATTGATAAGATTCTAATTAAGACTCTGACTACAGTTTCGGGTGTCATTACAATGAAAGACAAAGCCAATGAAGATTCTATTATCAATATTAACGACTCCATAGACTTAAGAAGTCCAATTAAAATTAAAGTATGGTCTACAGAAGCCTTAGCGGGTATATCTCCTGACCAGGTCAAGGAATACACCATTACTGTACGAGTACATAAACATGATCCGGATTCGTTGAAGTGGAATTATGTAGGAGCTATGCAGAATGAAATCGTAAACGAACAAAAAACGATTGAATTTGACAATAAATTCCTCACTTATTCTAAAGTAGGTGACCACTTGAAAGTATATCAAAACAGTGGGGTCTCCAGTTGGACAGCGGCAGGAGTAAATACAGAAGGCGACTTGAATGTATTACCCAATTCCATACTGCCCTTAGATGGAGTTATATTGGCTACTGCCAATAATAAAGTATATGAATCAACTGATGGTATTAATTGGATAATTTCAACTAAGTTTTCAGGTGAAGTGAACACATTCGTCTCTAAGTTAAAGATAGAAAATGAAACAAAAATCACTTATATCAAAACTGAAGAGGGAAAACGATATTTCTATTCCATGCTGGAATCACAATTATTAAACCAGCCGACAGAAACTCTAATCGAAGAGGTCGACGAAAGATTCCCAGTAGATAATATCTCTTATACAACCTTCAGCAAAGGAAAAAACAATCAGAACATCATCGTAGGAAAACATGAACCTGCAATAGAAATCGACATCAATAATAAAAAGGTTCCTGTTACCATTTCATGGGGATATGATGGTAAAACTTGGGTTGAACTGGGAGCAGCTACCGCAGTAGCTTATTGTCCGGCATTCGACAATCCGACTATTATTTACTATAATGACCTTTTCTACATTTTCGGAGATAAGTTCGATTCTTTTTATGTATCAATCAATGAAGGAGTTGCCTGGAAAAAAGCGAGTAAAAAATTCTCTTTTCCAAACTACGATTGGAGCGAATCTAATATCACTGAATCAACCGAAGAAAAGCCCGAATTTAGAGGTAGAAAGAAATATTCAGTAATACAAGATACAGAAGATGAATTCATCTATATTTTATTCAGTAAAGAGGAAAATATCACTTTTACTGAAGAAGTAGAAAAAGAAGAAGAAAAAGACATCCGGGCCACAGAGCCTAAAGATAGAGGTCCATACCGACATGATTCAGAAGTATGGCGTGCCCGTCTGAATCAGCTATGGTTTGACTTAGATCCGGAACACGCCGGTCAATAATAAAACGTATACGTTTAAAATAAGAAGATGTCCTATATAGAGCAAATAGACAAAACTCGGATACCCCAACACGTAGCCATCATCATGGACGGCAACGGACGATGGGCAAAGCAACGAGGGGAAGAACGTACTTACGGTCACCGCGCAGGCGCAGAAACGGTACAGAAAATTACCGAAGACGCAGCCCGCTTGGGAGTAAAGTATTTGACTTTATACACTTTCTCCACCGAGAACTGGAATCGCCCGCAAGACGAAGTAGCGGCTCTGATGAATCTATTGCTAGATTCTATTGAAGAAGAAACATTGATGAAAAACAATATTCGCTTCGATGTAATCGGTGATTTCAAAAAATTGCCGGACGAAGTTCAGAAAAGTTTGGCATCATGTATAGAACATACGGCTGGGAATACAGGCATGTGCCTGGTATTAGCCCTCAGTTACTCTTCCCGCTGGGAAATAACGGAAGCCGTCCGGCAAATAGCGACACAGGTTGAAAAGGGAGAGCTGTCCCCCGAACAAATAACAAATGAATGTATCGCATCCCATTTGGAGACAAAATTTATGCCCGACCCGGATTTACTAATCCGTACGGGAGGAGAAATCCGACTAAGCAACTACCTGCTATGGCAATGTGCTTATTCGGAACTTTATTTTTGTGATACCTTTTGGCCGGACTTCGATAAGGAAGAATTCTACAAAGCCATTTGCGAATATCAGCAACGGGAACGCCGCTTCGGCAAAACCAGCGAACAAATCAGCTAACATAACTCGAAACATCAAATTATAACATAAATGCATTATCGTATTTCCTTTATATTCATAACGTTTATCTGCCTGTGCTGCTTTGCGACAACAGGTATTGCGCAAAATGCCAGCACTGATGAAGACTCGAAACCTGTCATCTTATACTCCGGAACACCCAAAAAGTATGAGATAGCTGATATCAAAGTCGAAGGTGTGAAGAATTACGAAGACTATGTGTTGATTGGGCTATCCGGTCTATCGGTAGGACAAACAATTACCGTACCGGGTGACGAAATCACCGGAGCAATCAAGCGTTATTGGCGTCATGGTTTGTTCTCAAACGTACAAATCACAGCCGAGAAAATTGAAGGCAACAAGATCTGGTTAAAAATCAGTCTGACACAGCGTCCGCGTATCTCAGAAGTACGTTATCATGGCGTCAAGAAATCCGAGCGCACCGATTTGGAAGGCAAGTTAGGTATGGTAAAAGGTATGCAGATTACTCCGAATACCGTAGACCGTGCCAAGACATTGATTAAACGTTACTTCGATGATAAAGGATTTAAGAACGCAGAAGTTATCATCTCACAGAAAGACGATCCTTCCAGCGAAAACCAGGTAATTGTCGACATTGATATTGACAAGAAAGAAAAAATCAAAGTTCATGCTATCGAAATCGTTGGAAACTCCGCTATCAAAGCTTCCAAGCTGAAACGAGTAATGAAGAAGACCAATGAAAAAGGCAAACTCCTCAACCTCTTCCGCACAAAGAAATTCGTGCCGGAAAATTACGAGGCGGATAAGCAACTTATCATCGACAAGTATAATGAACTTGGATACCGTGACGCTGTGATCGCAAAAGATAGCATCTCACAGTATGATGAAAAGACAGTCAATGTATATCTAAACATAGACGAAGGTCAGAAATATTATCTCCGTAATGTAACTTGGGTAGGTAATACACTTTATCCTTCCGAACAGTTGAACTACCTGCTTCGTATGAAGAAAGGAGATGTATACAACCAAAAGTTATTGAACGAACGTATCTCTACGGATGATGATGCCATCGGTAACTTATATTATAACAACGGTTACCTGTTCTACAACCTCGATCCGGTGGAAGTAAACATTGTCGGCGACTCTATCGACCTCGAAATGAGAATTTATGAAGGTCGTCAGGCTACTGTCAACAAAATTAACATCAGTGGTAATGACCGTTTGTATGAAAATGTAGTTCGCCGTGAACTTCGTATTCGCCCGGGACAGTTGTTCAGCAAGGACGACCTGATGCGTTCTTTGCGTGAAATCCAGCAGATGGGACACTTTGACCCGGAAAAACTACAACCGGACATTCAACCGGATCCGATGAACGGAACTGTTGACATAGGCTTGCCGTTGACTTCAAAAGCAAATGACCAGGTAGAGTTCTCTGCAGGTTGGGGACAAACCGGTATTATCGGTAAGTTGAGCTTGAAGTTCACCAACTTCTCTGTAGCCAACTTGCTCCATCCGGGTGAAAACTACCGTGGTATCCTGCCGCAAGGTGACGGACAGACATTAACCATCAGTGGACAAACGAATGCCAAATACTATCAATCGTACAGTATTTCATTCTTCGACCCCTGGTTTGGCGGAAAGCGTCCGAACTCATTCTCCGTTTCGGCTTTCTTCTCTGTACAGACAGATATCAGTAGCCGTTACTATAACTCCAGCTACTTCAACAACTACTACAATAGCATGTATAGCGGTTATGGGGGTTATGGTATGTACAACTACGGTAACTACAATAACTACGAAAACTACTACGACCCTGACAAGTCTATCAAGATGTGGGGACTTTCCGTAGGTTGGGGTAAACGTTTGAGATGGCCGGATGACTATTTCACACTCTCTGCAGAGTTGGCTTATCAACGCTACAATCTGAGCGACTGGCAGTATTTCCCGGTAACAAACGGTAAATGTAATGACCTGAGCATCTCATTGACTTTGGCACGTAACTCCATTGATAATCCGATCTTCCCGCGTTCGGGTTCTGACTTCTCATTGTCAGTGCAGCTCACACCGCCTTACTCGCTGATAGACGGCAAAGATTATAAAGGATATTACAGTAATCCTGAAACCGGTAGCATTACCCAGGACAACATGAATAAACTCCATAAATGGATTGAATACCACAAATGGAAATTCAAAGGCAAAACATACACTCCGCTGATGGATCCGATTGCTCATCCGAAATGTCTGGTGTTGATGACACGTACGGAATTCGGTCTGTTGGGTCACTACAACCAATACAAGAAATCACCGTTCGGTACATTCGATGTAGGTGGTGACGGTATGACAGGTTATTCAACCTATGCAACGGAAAGTATCGCTCTGCGTGGTTACGAAAACAGTTCATTGACCCCGTACGGTTCTGAAGGTTATGCATATGCACGTCTCGGCATCGAATTAAGATATCCGTTGATGCTGGAAACAAGTACTAACATTTATGTGTTAGGTTTCCTTGAAGCAGGTAACGCATGGCATGATATCAAGAAATTCAATCCGTTCGAGTTGAAACGTTCTGCCGGTGTCGGTGTTCGTATCTTCTTGCCGATGATTGGTATGATGGGTATCGACTGGGGTTACGGCTTCGACAAAGTATTTGGTTCTAAACAATATGGCGGAAGTCAATTCCACTTTATCTTAGGACAAGAATTCTAATGTTTCACAAAAAACTAAACGTCATGAGAAAGTCTGTTCTATTAATCATGTTGCTGTTTGCAGTCGGAATGACGGCAAACGCACAGAAATTTGCACTGATCGATACGGAATATATTATGAAGAATATTCCGGCAGCTCAAAGCGCTAATGAGCAAATGCAAGAAGCTACGAAAAAATACCAGGGCGAAGTAGAAGTTCTGGCAAAGGCAGCACAGAAGATGTTCCAGGATTACCAGGCGAAATCTTCCACACTCTCTGCCACGCAAAAAACAAAGAAAGAGGACGAAATCGTAGCCAAGGAGAAAGAAGCAGCCGAACTGAAACGTAAATACTTCGGTCCGGAAGGCGAATTAGCCAAGATGAGAGACAAGTTACTGACTCCGATCCAAGACGATATTTATGAAGCAGTGAAAGCAATATCACAGCAACATGGATATGATATGGTAGTCGACAGAGCCTCTGCTGCAGGTATAATTTTTGCAAATCCACGTATAGATATTAGTGATGAAATACTAAGAAGATTAGGATATTCAAATTAATTTCATACATTTGCAACTGGAAATAACTAAAAATCATTCAAATAAATTATAGAACTATGCTAAAAAAAATTGCACTTGTAATGTTGCTTGCACTCCCAATGGGTGTATTTGCACAGAACCTGAAATTCGGTCATATTAATGCACAGGAGATTATCACTGTAATGCCGGAATTTACTAAGGCACAAAATGACATCCAAACATTGGAAAAACAACTCACAGCCGAACTTCAAAGAACTCAGGAAGAGTTCAACAAAAAATATCAGGAATTCCAGCAAGCTATCGCTAAAGATTCTCTTCCGGCTAACATCGCTGAGAGAAGACAGAAAGAGCTGCAGGATATGATGCAAAGACAAGAACAGTTCCAGCAAGATGCCCAACAACAGATGGCAAAGGCACAGAATGACGCCATGACTCCTATCTACCAGAAGTTGGACAACGCTATCAAAGCTGTAGGCGCTGCTGAAGGCGTAATCTACATCTTCGACCTTGCAAGAACTCCGATTCCTTATGTTAACGAGGCACAAAGCATAAACTTAACTAACAAGGTTAAAATACATCTTGGCATCAAATAAAGATAGCCGTTAAGAACAAGAAAGACTAAAAGCGAAAGCGAAAGAAGTTTAAACTTCTTTCGCTTTCGCTTTTTTTGGCGTACATTTGCGTATATAAATCCTGTTTGTCATGAATCAACATCTATCACATACCCCCGGTCCCATTGGAGTATTCGACTCCGGTTACGGTGGTCTGACCATCCTGGACAAGATAAGAGAAACATTACCGGAATATGATTATATGTATCTGGGAGATAACGCGCGTGCTCCTTACGGGACACGTTCTTTTGAAGTCGTATATGAATTCACCCGGCAAGCTGTCAACAAACTATTCGAAATGGGATGCCATCTGGTGATATTAGCCTGCAACACTGCTTCCGCCAAAGCTTTACGCAGCATTCAAATGAATGATTTGCCGAATATTGATCCGGCACGCCGCGTACTCGGTGTGATTCGTCCTACGGTAGAATGCATCGGCGACATTAGCAAAAACCAGCATATCGGTGTACTGGCAACGGCAGGCACCATCAAATCCGAATCTTATCCGCTGGAAATACATAAGCTGTTCCCTAATATTCAAGTAAGCGGAGTAGCCTGCCCGATGTGGGTGCCGTTGGTAGAAAACAATGAATCGCAAAACGACGGAGCCGACTACTTCATCCGCAAATATATTGACCAGTTACTCTCAAAAGACCCGCAGATAGACACCGTCATCCTTGGATGTACCCACTTCCCGCTCCTTCTTCCAAAAATCCGGCAATATATCGCCAATGACATTAGTGTTATCTCACAAGGCGAATATGTAGCAGAAAGCTTGAAAGATTATTTAAGAAGGCATCCGGAAATGGACGCAAAGTGCACGAAGAACGGAAACTGCCAATTTTATACCACAGAAGCAGAAGAGAAGTTCTCTGAATCAGCGTCTACATTTCTTAATCGGCAAATTAGCGTAAAACACATAACACTCGAATAAATATTACGGGAAGAATAACCATTTGCCCCTCTTTTTTGTTATATCTGTAGATAACAACCCCTAATGCCATAAGATCATGAAAGAAGAAGATTTTAGCAAGTCAATAGAAGTATTCTCCGGTTCTCCATGGGAAGCCGAAATCATCAAAGGGTTATTAGAGAGTAATAATATCCTCTGCGTAATCAAAGACGGGATTATGGGCACACTCGCTCCCTATATCGCTCCTTCCGTTTCTGTCCTTGTCACCGAGGAGCAATACGAAGCCGCCACGGAACTTATCAGAAGCTGCGCCGAGAAAGATAACGACTGATACGGTCCAAACCTTCTTTGATATTCTCCAATACATCCATTACGATGAAAGAAGTCATCTGTTCTACTTGTGGATTTGTATGTTTCATTGTCTATCTTTTCTTGAACCGACTGCAAAGATAATTCTTTTTAGCCTGTTTTAGTAACATATCGACAAAAAGCTCTATATTTGTGCTTTCAAATCGTTAGTAAAAATGAAACAAGAATTTACACGAATCGCAGTAAAAGTAGGAAGTAATGTATTGGCACGTCGCGACGGAACGCTGGACGTGACCCGTATGTCGGCACTTGTCGACCAAATAGCGGAATTGCATAAATCCGGTGTGGAAATCATTATGGTTTCTTCGGGAGCCGTTGCTTCCGGACGCAGCGAAATACATCCTCAAAAAAAACTCGACAGTGTAGACCAACGTCAGTTATTTTCTGCCGTCGGCCAGGCAAAGCTAATCAACCGCTACTACGAACTTTTTCGCGAACACGGCATTGCTGTCGGTCAGGTGCTGACTACGAAAGAGAATTTTGGCACTCGCCGCCATTATCTGAATCAAAAAAACTGCATGACGGTGATGCTTGAAAATAATGTCATTCCCATTGTCAACGAGAACGATACGATTTCTGTCAGTGAGCTGATGTTCACGGACAACGACGAGCTGTCCGGGCTCATCGCTTCCATGATGGACGCACAAGCACTTATCATTTTAAGCAATATCGACGGTATTTATAATGGCTCTCCTGCCGATCCCAATTCTTCCGTCATTCAGGAAATCGGTCATGGGAAAGATTTATCCAACTATATCCAGACATCCAAGTCCAGCTTCGGGCGAGGTGGCATGTTGACAAAAACAAACATTGCCCGCAAAGTAGCCGACGAAGGAATTACAGTCATCATCGCCAACGGGAAACGTGACAATATCCTGGTCGACTTGCTGCACCATCCCGAAAATACACTTTGCACACGTTTCATCCCTTCAAAAGAACCGGTATCCAGCGTCAAAAAATGGATTGCACACAGTGAAGGGTTCGCAAAGGGTGAAATTCATATCAACGAATGCGCTACAGAAGTATTAAACTCAGAGAAAGCGGTCAGCATACTTCCGATTGGAATCACCCGTATCGAAGGAGAATTTGAAAAAGATGACATCGTACGCATCATGGATTTCCGAGGGAACCAGATAGGCGTAGGAAAAGTAAATTGTGATTCGAAACAGGTACAAGAAGCCATTGGCAAACACGGAAAGAGGCCGGTGGTACACTATGACTATTTGTATATCGAATAAAAACAGTATCAACAGAACAGTATAAAACAAGCTGCCAATAGAAATACAAAAACTCTTTATTTGCAATCAATTATTAATAGCAGTATATTTGTTCCCTAGAACAAACAATATAACTCCATGCTATTAAATGAAACCGGTACGAAATGAATCAAATCTCCAATTATCAGTGTCTAAACTAGCCAAGACTCTCTTACTGATTTTTTATGCCGTAATCTGGTTTCAGTTTTGTCCGCAAACGCCTTGGCAGAAGGTGATAGCGGCTGAAGGCGAAAAAAAACATCCCCTGCGAGAATAGGCTGTAGCCAGGGGGGAGTGCTTTCAGCGCATTCAGCTTTTTCAGACTTGACAGTAGAGCTATATATTCACCGTGGTAGGTATATATACTCACCGTATTGGAACTATATGCCCACCATGCGGGGGATATAGATTCATCACCAAAAGAAAATAAAGTTATACACTTTTGCATTCAGGAGTGACTTCAGCCAAAAGAACCGATGAAAAGGGACTTTTTTGAAGAGCTGAAAGCTGAAGGCGGTTTTTTACTTTTTATTTTTGGTAGGAGATTTAGCTGTAACGAGTAGGAGACTTGACTGTAGCAAGTACTACACTCAATGAAGTGATATAGGAGACTTGAGTAAGTCAAGTACATGGCTCGGCTTACTTCAGTACTGCTTTGGTTCATCCCTGCACAAGATATGTATTCTCCGATCCTATTTTTGAACTTTGGTTTAAAAGAGAGTGCTACAAATAGTCAGCCAACATTTATTTTGTTTTTCAACGGGTTTTATTCACAACATTCACTATATTTGCATAGTTTATCTTTCCATTTAATGCAAAAAAGGAGAAAATGACTACAAATTTAAACGAAACCTTTGCTGCCGTACAGGCAGCAAGCCGGGAATTAGCCTTGCTGAGTGATGACATCATCAATCAGATTTTAAATGCAGTAGCTGACGCAGCAGTTGCAGAAACATCTTTCATTCTTGCTGAGAATAAGAAAGATCTCGCACGAATGGACAAAAATGATCCGAAGTACGACCGGTTGAAATTGACGGAAGAACGTTTGAAAGGTATCGCAGCGGACACACGTAATGTAGCTACACTCCCCTCTCCTTTAGGTAAAGTACTGAAAGAGACAGTTCGTCCTAATGGAATGAAATTGACGAAGGTCAGCGTTCCTTTTGGAGTGATAGGAATTATTTATGAAGCACGTCCTAATGTCAGTTTCGATGTATTCTCTCTTTGCTTGAAGAGCGGGAACGCTTGCGTTTTGAAAGGTGGAAGTGACGCAGACTGTTCCAATCGCGCTATCATCAATGTGATTCATGAAGTACTGAAAAGATTCAATGTCAATCCGCATGTTGTAGAGCTACTTCCAGCTGACAGAGAAGCTACGGCAGCATTACTAAATGCAGTAGGCTATGTTGATTTGATTATTCCCAGGGGAAGTAGTGGACTTATCAATTTTGTACGCGAAAATGCAAAGATTCCCGTTATTGAGACGGGGGCTGGCATTTGTCATACTTACTTTGACGAGTTTGGAGACGTAAGTAAGGGGGCAGACATTATCCATAATGCCAAGACACGCAGGGTGAGCGTATGTAATGCGTTGGACTGCACAATCATACATGAGAAAAGACTGGCTGAACTCCCCGTGCTTTGTGAGAAGTTGAAAGACAGTAATGTGATTATTTATGCTGACCCGCAAGCTTATCAGGCATTAGAAGGACATTATCCTGCCGAACTCTTGCAGCATGCAAAAGCAGAAAGTTTCGGAACTGAATTCCTGGACTACAAAATGGCTGTCAAGACCGTGAAGAGCTTTGAAGATGCTTTGGGACATATCCAGGAAAATAGTTCGAAGCATAGTGAATGTATCGTCACGGAAAACAAGGATCGTGCGGCGTTGTTTATAAAAATAGTAGATGCAGCTTGTGTATATGCCAATGCGTCCACCGCCTTCACCGACGGAGCACAATTCGGTTTAGGAGCCGAAATAGGCATCAGCACGCAAAAACTGCATGCACGGGGCCCGATGGGACTGGAAGAAATCACTTCTTACAAATGGATTATTGAAGGAGATGGACAGACTAGAAGAAATTGAGAATTAAAAAAATAAATGATATGAAGAAATTTACTTGTGTACAGGACATTGGCGATTTAAAATCAGCCATCGAAGAATCGTTCGTAATTAAGAAAGATCGTTTCAAATATGTCGAATTGGGTAGGAATAAGACATTGATGATGATCTTCTTCAACTCTAGTCTGCGCACCCGCCTCAGCACACAGAAAGCGGCGCTGAATCTGGGAATGAACGTTATGGTGTTGGATATCAACCAAGGAGCCTGGAAATTGGAAACTGAACATGGAGTTATCATGGACGGCGACAAACCGGAACACCTGCTGGAAGCTATCCCTGTGATGGGATGTTATTGCGATATCATCGGAGTACGTTCTTTTGCACGTTTCGAGAATCGTGATTTCGACTATCAGGAAACTATTCTGAATCAATTTATCCAATATTCCGGACGTCCGGTATTCTCTATGGAAGCGGCAACACGCCATCCGTTACAGAGTTTTGCAGACTTGATTACAATTGAAGAATATAAGAAAACGGCACGCCCCAAAGTGGTTATGACCTGGGCTCCGCATCCGCGTCCATTGCCGCAGGCTGTCCCCAATTCTTTTGCAGAATGGATGAACGCTACTGATTATGATTTTGTCATCACTCACCCGGAAGGATACGAACTGGCTCCCGAATTTGTAGGAAATGCCAAAGTTGAGTATGACCAAATGAAGGCCTTTGAAGGCGCCGACTTTGTATATGCCAAAAACTGGGCTGCTTATTCAGGCGACAATTACGGACAAATATTGAGCAAAGACCGCGAATGGACAGTCAGTGACCGTCAGATGGCTGTCACCAATAATGCTTATTTCATGCACTGCCTTCCGGTTCGTAGAAATATGATTGTTACGGATGAGGTCATCGAAAGCCCGCAATCAATCGTCATCCCGGAAGCTGCCAACCGTGAAATCTCGGCAACGGTAGTTCTGAAAAGATTATTGGAAGGACTGGAATAACAGAATAGCAGACAAGCTATAAAAAAACGGTGAACAATAAATCGCAAGATGCATTTGTTGTTCACCGTTCATCGTTTATAATCTACGATTTACTGTCACTTTTCTATCTCTTTGCCAGCTTCCTGCCAGGAATTGAATCCCTTATCAAGGTCAAAGACTTTATAGCCTTTCTCACTCAGAATCGCAGCCGCCTTCTTACTCCGTTTGCCACTACGGCAATACACAGCTACCGGTTTGTCTTTTTGCAATAACGAGTCTGCCATGGCAGCAAAAGAATCATCCATCACATTGATATTAATCGTTTTAGCGATATGCCCTTCCGAATATTCCGCAAGCGTACGGACATCCAGACACTGTATATCCTCGCCTTGAATAAGAGTATCAAAGTCCTCTACATTCATTGATTTAAAGTCTCCCTTTTGCTGACAGGAGAAGAGGGAAGAAAGAAATAAAAATATTCCCACGGCCAGTTGATTCATTTTAACCATATATACTCTATTATTCAATTCAGTTCCGGAATATAATCAAATCCGGGATTACAATACTTGTCTGATTCTTCGCCAGTTCCGTCCTCACCGTATTTGTAATATTTAAATTTAATCTTTATCACCCGGTCAGGATTCTCCGCATCTACGTATTTCTCCAAAGGAACAGAAATATAAGCGCGTCGGTTGTAATACTCCGCATCACTGTTCGCATCATGATATAATAACATATTGACAATACCTTTTGTTTCCAGCTCGGATATATCTTCTACTATGCCGAAAACATGCCCCTTGCCCGTGCTGACCTTCAGATTCAGAATCATATTCAGATAATTCCGTCCCAGCCAAATACTGACCATCTCCACAGGATCTGTCTTTATACCGTCTTTATAAACCGGATCATCTTCCGGCTTGGGCTCCGGTGTTATAAGCGACTGCAAAGAATAAATACAGACACCTTCCGCCAACACCTCATAATTACTCATTACACGTCTGGAAGTATTCGGAGAAATAGCAGACCTTGTACGGTCTTCCAATACGGGCAACGACGCCCCCTTATCAGGGATAAGCGTCTGTATGCAACCATCTCCCCCAGCCTTTACCGTAACAAATTCCAGTTTTACCGGAGGATAATAATAATCATCATCCCCACAAGCAGTCATCAGGAAAAGCAATCCCCACAACCAGATACTATGTAATTTTCTTCTCATCGGCAAGCAGCTAAATAATTGACTAACGGATTGGAATACATTAACAACAATTTCTCACGCAAAAATTCTTCATCTTTATTCGGAATATTTATCTTGCCCAATTGTTGCTCGATATAGTTTATAAACTGTTGTTTTTCTTCCCCGGTATAGTTGGACGCAAATTCCGTCGTGCCATTCAGCCAGTCGTATGCAACATAATTGCCCGGATACATACGGTAGTTACGATGAATCCTGCGGTCGATGCATGAAGAAATGCGGGCAAACAGCTCCGGTTTCGGCAATGAACGGTCCAAACATTGCAATTCATCATTGATACAGGGAGCAAGCTGGAAGTGCACTCTGCCTTTATAGCCGAAAAGTCCGGTCTGCATATTAATCAAATCGTCCTGAGTGGTTTTCTTGTATCCCTCTACATCCCTTTTCAATTGAAACTCCTGCGCTTTCAAAAAGTCGCAAGGGTCATACTCGTATGAAATGGCAAGCGGAGCGATATTCATTTCCATCAGACGCTCTACCAAATCGCCTTCGCCACCCATTGCCAACATTTTCAAGACACTGTCCTGCGTACGGTCGTTGGAGTCTTTCGCGCGTCCTTCACGCTGCGCAATCCAGATGGACTGTTTTTTCTGCGAAATGGTGTAATGCATATAACGGGACATTCGTGCCGAAGATTCAAGCATCTGACGCATGGTCAATGCCCGCTGTACTATAAAGGATTTGTTGACACGAACCAGTTTCTTTATCCAAGGATAGATCAGCAGGTTGTCACCAATCGCAATCTCGACGGTATCCATCCCCTGGTCAATCAGCAGAATGGAAAGAAAGCCCGAATCAAGAATGATATCCCTGTGATTTGATATGTACGTATAGGCTTTGCTTTTATCCGGTATAGCGGCATGGTCCAATGTCAATCCGTCAGTATGGTCCGCCGCTATCTTCCACAAGATACCATAACAGAATGCTTCCTGAAAATCAAGTTTAGTCTTGCAAGCACGCATTTTCTGCGCCAGAAGTTCGAATGGAACGTTCGGGATAGCTCCGGTGGCAGCTTTCTGAAAAGCCGGGTCAGCAATCAGTTCCTCAAAGATCTGAGGAAGTTCCTCATCATTATAAGGGCGAATCTCATTAAATTCTGTCAGGTCCATAACGTGATTAAAATTTGTTTTCTATTATATCAGTCATCACATCCTTTATATCCAGACCGGCTGCACGCACTTGCTGGGGAATAAAGCTGGTAGCAGTCATTCCCGGAGTAGTATTCACTTCGAGAAGGTTAAGCTTTTCACCGGCGGTCACGATATAATCCACACGGATAATGCCGGAGCAACCCAATATGTCATAGATAGCCGAAGTCAGCATCTGCACACGCCCGGTCAGTTCGTCCGAAATGCGTGCGGGAGTGATTTCATCTACCTGACCATTATATTTTGCATCGTAATCAAAAAACTCATTGTGCGTCACCACTTCCGTAGGCGGGAAAACTACCGACTTCTCTTTGGTCTTATAGCAACCGCAAGTCAGCTCTGTTCCTTCCATAAATGCTTCGACAAGCACTTCTTCCGCTTCTCCGAAAGCCTTAACAATGGCGGGTTGGATTTGTTCTTTCGTTTTTACTTTTGTAACGCCGAAACTCGAACCACCCAGGCTGGGCTTAATGAAGCAAGGCAAACCAATCTTTTCAATGACATCCTCATCGGAAATCGATTGCCCCTGACGCAACAGTAATGATTCGGCAATGCGTACGCCAAAAGCTTTCAGATACTGGTTGCAGGCAAATTTGTCATAGGTAATGGCAGCAGCCAATACTCCACAGCAGGAATACGGAATACGCATCATGTCGAAATAACCTTGCAGGCGACCGTCCTCGCCCGGTGTGCCATGAATGGTGATATAAGCAAAATCGAACACCACCTTCTCTGTCCCGTTCGTAAAACTAAAATCATTTCTGTCCACCGGAACCCTGTTTCCGTCCGGCAATTGTACTTCCCAGCGGCGACCTTCCATCTCCACAATGTACAAATTATACTTTTCCTTATCTATAAAGGAATAAATGCCCTGTGCACTACGCAGGGAAACTACGATTTCAGAGGTATCTCCCCCTGCCACGATAGCAATGTTGCGTTTCATTCTAATTCTCTATTACTTATATAGCCTCTCCACTTCTCGATAAGCCGGGTCATGTCATCCGGAAGTTCGGAAGTAAAATGCATTTCCTCGCCTGTGACGGGATGCACAAACCCCAACGTCATAGCATGCAAAGCCTGTCGGGGACAAGTGTCAAAGCAATTATTTACAAACTGTTTGTATTTACTAAAATGAGTTCCTTTCAGTATCTCATGACCGCCATAGCGTTCGTCATTGAACAGCACATGACCGATATGTTTCATGTGGACACGAATCTGATGTGTGCGTCCCGTCTCCAAAATACATTCCACAAGGGTGACGTATCCCAAGCGTTCCAACACGCGGTAATGAGTGACGGCATGTTTACCTACCGTCGGGTCGGACATCACCGCCATTTGCATCCTGTCTTTCGGATTGCGGGCGATATTACCGATGATAGTCCCTTCATTCTGTTCCACAATTCCCCATACCAAAGCGCGATATCTGCGTTTGGTCGTTTTATTAAAGAATTGAAGTCCCAGGTTTGTTTTAGCGTCCGGCGTTTTGGCAATCACCAACAAGCCCGAAGTATCTTTATCAATCCGGTGGACAAGTCCGACGTGCGGATCGTTCGCATCATAATCGGGGTTATCTTTCATGTGCCAGGCAAGGGCATTGACGAGCGTACCGTGATAATTTCCGTGTCCCGGATGCACTACCAATCCCGCAGGTTTATTCACGACCATCAGATACGGGTCTTCATAAACGATATTAAGGGGAATATCTTCAGGAATAATTTCATTTTCATAGCGCGGACGGTCCATCATCACCGTGATGACATCCAACGGCTTCACTTTATAGCTGCTTTTCACCGGTTTGCCGTTGGCCATAACGAACCCGTCTTCAGCAGCTTTCTGGATACGGTTGCGCGAGGCGTTGACAATACGCTCAAACAGATACTTGTCGACTCTGACCATCGCCTGACCTTTGTCTACAACCACACGGAAGTGTTCGTAAAGTTGGGCTTCGTCACCGACAGGTTCTATATCATCCAAGTCATTTTCCAGTCCGTCCGGAAGTTCTTCCTCTATCATGTGAGTCTGTTTCTGTTATTTATCAATTAAAACCAACTGTCTTCCTGAGCAGGTGACGCGTCTGATGCCACAGGTTTTTCCGTATCCATACCGGTATCAGTAGCATCGTCTTCCAGCATATCGCCTGCCCCATTTCCTACCATTAGCGTGAGGGCAGAACCTACGGGAATTTTTTCCCCTGCCGTCAACTGGCGTCCCTGATATTTCACACCATACACCCAATCTTTCTCACCATCTATCAACTGAACTTCAGTCAGTTTGAAGCCGGCACTCTGCAACTTCGCTTCTGCTTGTCGAAGGGAACTGTTATCTGCCACATCAGGAATGGCACGCAAAGGAATATCCTGGGTATTGACTGTCAGATATACAGTACGGCCTTCTTTTACTTTTTCTCCCACTCCCGGCTTCAAATCAAGAACGATACCAGCGGCTTTATCCTTGACATATTTGGTGTCGGAAATCACACATACCAGCCCATGATTACGGAACATATTTGTAGCTTCTTCCACTGTCATGCCTTTCACATCGGGCACCATGACCGTCTCACCATGATGTGTATGCATATCGAGCCATTTCAACACACCGAATACCATCACTATCACCACCACAATCATGGCGATAATATTCAACCAGAAAAATTTATTTGTTTTAAAAGAAAAGAATTCCTTAATAGTCATACGCATTGCTGTTAATATGCGCCAAAGATACTACAAAATAGTTGAACTTTTAAAAAGTAGGCGATGAAAAATATCCTCAACTACGACGCAAGGACACTAATCATCGCCAGAATTGCTGCAACTATAATCCCCACTCTTATAGATTTCAACAACCTTATATGATTATGCGGTTTTTTCGGTCCCGTACATATTCTTCCATCGTGTATGTTTGCTTCTGTTTTTCTATATCCGGCTACAAAGAAAGACAAAAAATGAAAACAAGAGCCAACAACCATGCTTTTTAACATTCTATTTCTCAAGAAATCAAGGAAATAAAAAAGGCGGAGAGCATATTCTCCGCCTTTTTTATTTCCTTGATGGCAAGTGATTACCACTTTTGTCCGTTGTACTCATCAGAAACAGTCAGTTTCTTTCTGCCTTTTGCACGGCGGGCAGCTAATACTCTACGACCATTAGCAGATGCCATTCTTTCACGGAAACCGTGTTTGTTCTTTCTCTTTCTGTTAGAGGGTTGAAATGTTCTTTTCATTACTGTATCTTGTTTTTATGTTATTATTCTACGTAATCGGGCTGCAAAAATAGGCACTTTTTTTAAATTAACCAAGAGATAACTCATTTTTGCTCAAAAGTTTTTGTGTTTTTTACCGATTTAGATTACTTTTGCACCCGAATTCCTACGAAAACAATTAAATAACAATAATATATTAAGAAGAATAGCAGTATGATTAATGCTCAAGACATCAAAAACGGAACTTGTATCCGTATGGACGGAAAGCTCTATTTCTGTATTGAATTCCTGCATGTAAAACCAGGTAAAGGTAATACTTTCATGCGTACTAAACTGAAAGATGTAGTAAGTGGATACGTTCTCGAACGCCGTTTCAACATCGGTGAAAAACTGGAAGATGTACGTGTAGAACGTCGTCCTTACCAGTTCTTATATAAAGAGGGAGAAGATTATATCTTCATGAACCAGGAAACTTTTGACCAACACCCAATCGCTCATGACTTAATCAACGGTGTTGACTTCTTGCTTGAAGGCGCTGTATTGGACGTTGTTTCCGATGCTTCTACCGAAACTGTACTTTACGCTGATATGCCAATCAAGGTTCAAATGAAAGTTACTTATACAGAACCGGGAATGAAAGGTGATACAGCTACTAACACTTTGAAACCTGCCACTGTAGAATCAGGCGCAACTGTTCGTGTTCCGTTGTTCATCAGCGAAGGCGAAACAATCGAAATTGATACTCGCGACGGTTCTTACGTAGGACGCGTGAAAGCATAATTTACAAGAACATATAAAAATAGCCGGGAGTCATTGGACTTCCGGCTATTTTTATATACATACGGTTCTATTTTTATTTGTATCCTGCCGCTTTGGCAATTCTCTTCGGAATTTCAGTATTGTCTATCTTTTCACCGAACAAGTGAGAACCGGCTCCGATAGCGAATACCGGAACAAAACCTGCAGAGTGTCCGCCGCTTACCCAGCCGACCATAGATATTTCATCCATCACCTCTTTGGCACATGCAGCCATTGGTTCGCTCTTTGAGTACATGCTTTCAGCAAATACCACCTTGTTCTTCACGAATGACTTTTCAAACTCATCACGCAATTTCTTTTCCTGCTCCCAAGAGATAGGAAATTGTTTCCAGAAGCCCATTTCCTCACCAAGGAATGTTTTCATGTCTTCCCAAGTCACTTTATTGCCTTTTGATTTTCTCAATTCGCTGATACGTTGCGAAAGTCCGTCAGCAGAATGTTTCTGATATTGCAATGCTTTCAGGTTCAACGCATACTTTCCTGTACCAAGTACGATACCACCTGTTTCATGGTCGGCAGTGACAACAATTAAAGTTTCTTTCGGGTGCTTCTTATAGAATTCGTAAGCTACCTTAACAGCATCGTCCATATCTTTCACTTCATTGAATACAGTAGCGACGTCATTAGCATGGCAAGCCCAGTCTATCTTTCCACCTTCTACCATCAGGAAGAAACCTTTATTCTTACCTTTCGTCAGAAAGTCGATAGCGCTTTCGGTAATCTGTGCCAATGTCAAATCACCCTCTTTGCGGTCAATGGCATAAGGCAGGCAGGACGGATTTGCTCCTTCTTCCTGGATAAGAATCATTTTGTCAGCTTTGCCGGCTTTCGCTTTATAGTCATTGTAACCACGCGCCACTGTATATCCTGCTTCTTCAAAAATAGGGAAAATACTCGGAGCCTCCTTCTTGTCAAAAGAGGTATTCGGTTTCAGGAAACCACCGCCTGCATAGAAGTCAAAATTAGCCTTCGGCAAGTCAAGGGCTATTTCATAATTCATACCACGATCCGGTTGGTGTGCGTAAAATGCGGCTGGAGTGGCATGGTCTACACTGACAGAAGTAGTGACACCTACTTTCTTGCCGGCTTTCTTCGCTTTTTCGGCTACTGTCTGAATCGCATTCTTATCTTCTCCTACAGAAATAGCATGATTATACGTTTTCTGCCCCGTAGCCAACGCAGTGCCTGCAGCGGCAGAGTCGGTTACTGAATTTGTCGCAGAGAAAGTAGTTGCCATGGTAGCGACCGGGAATTGAGTGAATAATAAAGGCTCAACGCCAATACGTCCGTTTTGAAGTTCGGCTTGATACATCTCCGTACCATTCACTTGGTTCACTCCCATCCCATCCCCGATGAAATAGAATACGTACTTTGCCTGACCGTTTGCAACAACGGAGATAAGGACAAAGAACAGTGTGTAGATTAACTTTTTCATTTTTTAGTAAGTTTATTATTAGATTAGTCGTCTACAAAAGTAGGAAAAAAAAGAAGAAATTATCCGGATACCATATTACAAATTCATCACATCTTGCTCAAACCTGTCCTTATCACCGGCAGCCTTGTTACGCATCCGGCTACGATAATTATAGATAGTCGCCAAAGAGTAGCCCAGGAAATGGGCTATCTTGTTACTATCTACCACTCCCAGGCGAATAAGGGCAAAAATGCGGAGTTCCGTTGTCAGCAGTTCGTCGGATTTCGGGTATATGCGCCCCTCTTCTACCAGCAGTTCATTAAAGGCGGTAATAAAGTTCGGGAACAGTTTCAGGAAAGACTTATCAAACTCATTATAGAATTCATTCCGCTCGTCACGGATGAACTGCTCGGACTTGATGGCTTTGAACAGGTCCTCGATACGTGACGCCATAGCCAGCTTCGCCAATGAACGACGGTAAGTTTCCAACTTATCCAGATAGTTGACACATCTATCCAGATAGCGGGCGATATACACTTCTTTAATTTTCCCCGTCTGTTCCAGTTCTTTGTTTACTGCCTGCATTTGTTTGTTCGCCAAGCTTAAGTCACGCCGCATGGCAGACAGTTTCTTCATCCAACGATACAAATAGAAAACGGCAATAAGGAGAAAGAAAGACAGCAGACTAACGCTGACAAGCATTGCCTGTGAAACCGCACGTTCTTTTTCTTCCTTCAGTTTATAAGCCTTGTCGATAATAGGAAAGAATTCCGTCACCTCAATAAAACGCAGGCGGGCATTGCAAGCTACGGCGTCTTCCATCGAACAGCTCAGATATTTGTAAGCGCGGTCTACATCACCCAGTTCATACATCAAGTGTGCCAGCTTCTGCAATGAAGCATATTCCCTGACCGAAGATTCCAAATCGGCAATAGCTGTCAATATCAGATAATATACTTCTTTTTCCGTATCGCCTTTCATGCCATATGCTTCAGACAGCGTATAGTAGATATAGACTTTCTGACGTTCGTCAACCGCGTCCTTCAACGCGTCGCTGAGCATCACCAAAGCTGTATCAGCCTTACCTGTAACGATACATTTCTCAGCCAGTACAATCGTACGGTTTATTTCGGGCAGCATTATACCAATGATGGAGTCCCTGTATAAATCTGTCTTTGTCAGATATTTCTTCTTTTCCTCTTTATTAGTGGTATAGTCTGCAAGCCAACCATAACAGGCACGATAAGTCTGATAATAGGATAGTAATGTTTGTTTGTCCAGCTTCTCCGGATTTATTTTCTCCAGTTCTTCCATAGCTTCAATATACATTCCCATCACTCCCAATACTGTTGCACGGTCAATTATTATCTCATCTGCCAATTCCGGACGGGGCAGTTGGGGGAGAAGCTGCTGTCTCCTGTTTATATAATAAAGTGCAGAATCTGCCTGATAATGAAGATAAGCATCGAACAAAGCACCATACAAGCGATATTTATCAGCAGGAGCAACCGAATGAGCGAGCTGCATTTTCAGCGCATCAATAGCTTTCTCTTTCTGAACCTGAAAAGTCTCTTTCTTATTTATAATATTATCCAATATTTTAAGGACTGCCGCATTATCATCCGTCTGTGTCGCAAACAGTAAAGTCGGACAAACTAAAAGAAAAGCTAAGATATAGGCTACATTTCTCATAGGTTACTTTTTAAAGATGTCACAAATATAATGAATATAGTAATGATTATGAAACAGACGGTCAAAATTATTTTAATTCCTACTTGTATTTTCTCAGAGTCTTTTCACAAGCAATGTATTCATTGTCAATAAAATGAGCATCACAAGTATTTATATTTATATTCTAGTCCCCAAATGCTTTCCCCTATCCCCCTACATTTGCAACATCGGTTCGCCGAGCAAACATTTAAAATCTATGTTACCATGAAAAAGAATTTTCTATTTGTAATCTTACTTGTACTACTATTTGGTTACAGCCCGGTATATGCCGCAACTGTCATAAAAAAAGTAGCCCCTGCTTTTTGGTGGGCAGGCATGAAAAATCCGGAGTTGCAGGTTTTGCTATATGGAGAACATATAGCGTCTGCTGAAGTCAGTATCTCTTCCGAAGACATCACCTTGCAAGAGGTTGTCAAGCAAGAAAATCCAAATTATCTGATTGTCTATCTGAATATCTCGGAAGCAGCCCCGCAGACATTCAACATGATTCTGAAACAAGGTAAAAAACAAACTGTAATTCCTTATGAACTCAAAGAAAGAAAGCCGGGTTCTTCTCAGATAGAAGGGTTCAACTCCAGCGATGTGCTTTATCTCATTATGCCAGATCGTTTTGCTAACGGTGATTCTTCTAATGATATAATTTCCGGAATGTTGGAAGCCAGAGTAGACCGTAACGACTCCTTCGCCCGCCATGGCGGTGATTTCAAAGGGATAGAAAAGCATCTGGATTATATCGCGGACTTAGGTGTGACGAGCATATGGCTGAATCCGATTCAGGAGAATGACATGAAGGAAGGTTCTTACCACGGTTATGCCATCACTGATTATTATCAGGTAGACCGCCGCTTTGGGAATAATGAAGAATTCCGGAACCTTGTAGACCAGGCACATGCCAAAGGGATGAAAGTAGTCATGGATATGATTTTCAACCACTGCGGTAGTGAAAACTATCTATATAAGGATATGCCATCCAAAGACTGGTTCAACTTCAAAGGCAACTATGTGCAGACAAGTTTTAAGACCGCTACCCAACTAGACCCGTATGCTTCCGATTATGAGAAGAAAATAGCAGTTGACGGTTGGTTCAGCCAAGTTATGCCGGATTTCAACCAACGGAATCGCCATGTAGCTACTTATCTGATTCAGAGCAGTATCTGGTGGATAGAGTATGCCGGTATTAACGGAATCCGCCAGGATACGCACCCTTATGCAGACTTTGACATGATGGCTCATTGGTGCAAGGCTGTGAACGAAGAATATCCCAAATTCAATATTGTAGGCGAAACTTGGTTAGGCAGCAATGTACTTATCTCTTATTGGCAGAAAGACAGCAAACTGACCTATCCTAAAAACACCTATCTGCCCACTGTTATGGACTTCCCATTGATGGAACATATGAACAAAGCTTTCGATGAGGAAACAACCGACTGGAACGGCGGACTGTGCCGACTTTACGAATACCTGTCGCAAGATATCGTCTTTGCCGACCCGATGAATCTATTGACTTTCCTGGATAATCACGACACTTCCCGTTTTTATCGTTCGGAAGCGGATACTAAAAACCTGAACCGATACAAACAAGCATTAGTGTTCCTTCTGACAACACGCGGAATTCCACAAATATATTATGGGACAGAAATCCTGATGGCTGCCGATAAAGCCAACGGTGACGGAGCACTTCGCTGTGACTTCCCGGGCGGCTGGCAGAATGATGCTCATAACTACTTCGATGCGGCAAACCGCACTCCGCTACAAAATGAAGCTTTCTCTTATCTGAAGAAACTGCTCCAATGGAGAAAAGGAAACGAAGTCATAGCCAAGGGAAAACTGAAACACTTCGCACCGAATAAAGGTATCTATGCGTATGAAAGAAAACAAGGTGATAAATCGGTCGTTGTTTTCCTGAATGGAACAGACCGGGAACAGACTATCAGCTTGGATACTTACCAGGAAATACTGCCTGATACTTCTGCATACAATGTATTGGAAGATAAAAAAGTAGAATTAGGAAAGGATTTAACACTTCCGAGCCGTGGGATATACCTTTTATCCTTTTAAAGAAGTTCACTACGACTTATATTTATCCGAAGTTCCCAAGCAGTTATTTAGCTATAAATCAAAATAATAAAGTTTATACTAACTTGTATTTTTATTCTAATTGGAAAACTCAGTTCAGACGGTCGCTACATTTGCAATATCCGAAACAAAAGGAATAAAAACATCGGTTAGCTCACAATTTAATACCATAAAAATAAAATGAAAAAGAATCTTTTGCTTATCGCATTTCTCTGTATCTCGTTTATAGCGAATGCACAACAGAAACTGACTTCACCGGATGGAAATCTGGTAATGACCTTCCAGGTTAACAAAGAAGGTGCTCCAACGTACGACTTGATTTATAAAGGCAAAACGGTTATCAAACCAAGTACCCTGGGACTGGAATTAAAGAAAGAAGATAATACCCGCACAGATTTCGACTGGGTAGACCGCCGGGATCTGACAAAACTTGATTCAAAGACTAATCTTTATAACGGATTCGAATTGAAAGACATTAAGATTTCCACATTCGACGAAACTTGGCAACCGGTATGGGGAGAAGAAAAAGAAATCCGCAATCATTATAACGAACTGGCAGCCACGCTGTATCAGTCCATGAACGACCGTTCTATCCTTATCCGTTTCCGGTTGTTCAACGATGGTTTAGGATTCCGCTACGAATTCCCGCAGCAGAAATCTCTGAACTACTTCATCATCAAAGAAGAACATTCCCAGTTTGCAATGGCAGGCGACCACATCGCTTACTGGATACCGGGCGACTATGACACTCAGGAATATGATTATACTATCTCCCGCCTGTCAGAAATCAGAGGTTTGATGAAAGAAGCCATTACTCCGAACTCTTCTCAGACTCCTTTCTCACAGACAGGCGTACAGACTGCACTGATGATGAAAACAGATGACGGTTTATATATCAATCTTCACGAAGCTGCTCTCATCGATTACTCATGTATGCACCTGAATCTGGACGACAAGAATATGATATTCGAATCCTGGCTGACTCCGGATGCTAAAGGAGACAAAGGTTATCTGCAAACTCCCTGTAATACTCCGTGGCGTACCGTTATCGTCAGCGATGATGCCCGCAATATTCTTGCATCCCGCATCACTCTGAACCTGAACGAGCCTTGCAAAATCGCAGATGCCGCTTCATGGGTGAAGCCTGTGAAATATATCGGCGTATGGTGGGATATGATTACCGGAAAAGGTTCATGGGCTTATACCGACGAACTGACCAGCGTAAAACTGGGAGAAACGGATTATCCCCAAACCAAACCGAACGGCAAACATTCTGCCAACACTGCCAACGTGAAACGCTATATTGACTTCGCCGCAGCAAACGGGTTCGACGCTGTATTGGTAGAAGGCTGGAATGAAGGTTGGGAAGACTGGTTCGGCAATAGCAAGGACTATGTATTCGACTTCGTTACTCCGTATCCGGATTTCGATGTAAAAGAAGTACATCGTTACGCAGCAAGCAAAGGTATCAAGATGATGATGCACCACGAAACTTCCGCATCTGTCCGCAACTACGAACGCCATATAGACAAAGCTTACCAGTTTATGGTAGACAACGGTTACAATTCTGTAAAGAGCGGTTATGTAGGCAATATCATTCCGCGCGGCGAACACCACTACGGACAATGGATGAACAATCACTACCTGTATGCAGTGACGAAAGCAGCCGACTACAAAATCATGGTAAATGCTCACGAAGCAACCCGCCCGACAGGTATCTGCCGCACATATCCTAACTTAATCGGCAACGAATCCGCACGCGGAACCGAATACGAGTCATTCGGTGGAAATAAAGTATATCACACGACTATACTTCCTTTCACCCGTTTGGTCGGCGGCCCGATGGATTACACTCCGGGTATCTTCGAAACTCATTGCAACAAGATGAATCCTGCAAACAATTCACAGGTACGTTCTACCATCGCCCGCCAGTTAGCCTTGTACGTGACCATGTACAGCCCGCTGCAAATGGCAGCCGATATTCCTGAAAACTACGAACGTTTCATGGATGCTTTCCAATTTATCAAAGACGTGGCAATCGACTGGGACGAAACAAACTATCTGGAAGCAGAACCAGGAGAATATATCACTATCGCCCGTAAAGCTAAAGGTACGAACGACTGGTATGTAGGCTGCACAGCCGGCGAAAAGGGCCATACCTCCAAACTGACGTTTGACTTCCTCACACCGGGAAAACAATACATTGCCACTGTTTATGCGGATGCTAAAGATGCTGACTGGAAAGAAAACCCACAAGCGTATACCATTACCAAAGGTATCCTGACAAGCAAGAGCAAACTGAACTTGCGCGCTGCCAACGGTGGCGGTTATGCTATCAGCATCAAGGAGGTAAAGGATAAAGCGGAAGTAAAAGGACTAAAGAAATTTTAGGGAATAAGATTGGGAGAATATAGTTTTCAGTAGGTATTTTTTAGAGAGATATATTTGATTTTGATAAAATAACTTTAAATTAGGGACATGAAAAAGAACTTAAGACTAAAAGCCCTGCTCGTATTATTGATAGGACTCTTCCTTTCCATTGGAGCGTTTGCACAGCAGATAGCTGTCAAAGGGCACGTGAAAGACACAACGGGCGAACCTGTCATTGGTGCCAATGTATTGGTGAAAGGTACAACCAACGGAACAATAACCGATTTCGACGGTAACTTTATACTGAATGCGCCGAAAGACGCCATTCTTTCCGTCTCATTCGTCGGTTACCAAACTGCGGAGGTGAAAGCAGCTGCCTCCGTCATTGTGACATTGCAAGATGACAGCCAATTGCTGAACGATGTGGTTGTCATCGGCTACGGTCAAGTGAAAAAAAACGATATGACCGGCTCGGTTATGGCTATCAAGCCCGATGAACTAAGTAAAGGTATCACCACCAATGCCCAGGACATGTTATCGGGTAAAATTGCCGGTGTCAGCGTAATCTCTAACGACGGTACGCCGGGCGGCGGCGCGCAAATACGCATCCGCGGCGGTTCTTCATTGAATGCGAGCAACGATCCGTTGATTGTTATTGACGGTTTGGCTATCGACAATGAAGGTATCAAGGGAATGGCAAACGGTTTGTCAATGGTCAATCCGGCAGATATCGAAACACTTACCGTATTGAAAGATGCCTCTGCAACTGCCATCTACGGTTCGCGTGCTTCCAACGGTGTTATCATCATCACCACCAAGAAAGGAAAGAACGGACAGGCACCCAGCGTAAACTATAACGGTTCCGTATCTTTCTCCAAGACTCAAAAGCGATATGATGTACTGAGCGGTGACGAGTACCGTGCTTATGCTACTCAATTATGGGGCGAGAAACTGCCGGCAGCTTTAGGAACCGACAGCACAGACTGGCAGGATGAAATATTCCGCACAGCAGTCAGCACCGACCATCATGTCTCTATCAACGGAGGATTCAAGAACCTGCCTTACCGCGTGTCCTTAGGTTACACCAACGACAACGGTATCGTGAAAACGTCCAACTTCCAACGCTTTACGGCTTCCGTAAACTTGGCACCTTCTTTCTTCAACGATCATCTGAAGTTCAATATCAACGCCAAATACATGAACGGAAAGAACCGCTATGCCGACACCGGTGCTGCCATCGGAGGAGCATTGGCCATCGACCCTACCCGCCCGGTTTACTCTACCGACGAGCCTTATCGGTTTACAGACGGCTATTGGCAAAACACCAATTCGGCAAGCAACTTTAGCGACCCGGACTGGAAATATACAGTAAACCCGAACTCTCCTCAGAATCCACTGGCTGCTCTGAACCTTAAGAACGACAAGAGCAACAGCAACGATTTCGTAGGAAACGTGGATGTAGACTACAAATTCCATTTCCTGCCCGACCTTCATATTCATGCAAGCATAGGTGGTGAATATGCAGAAGGTACTCAAGCCACCAATGTATCTCCCTACTCGTATTCCAACAATTATTATGGATGGAACGGGGCTGCCACTCAATATAAATACAACCTCTCTTACAACATATACGCACAATATTTCAAATCAGTGGGTGCAAACGATTTCGACCTGATGGTCGGTGGCGAAGAACAGCATTTCCACCGCAACGGATTTGATGAAGGACAAGGTTGGGACCCATATACTCAGGAAGCACATGATGCAAGCCTGCGCAGCCAAACCGCTTACGCCACCAGAAACACATTGGTTTCTTACTTCGGACGTCTGAACTACTCACTGTTGAACCGTTATTTATTCACATTCACCATGCGCTGGGATGGTTCGTCACGTTTTTCAGAAAACAACCGCTGGGGAACATTCCCGTCATTGGCATTGGGATGGAAAATAAAGGAAGAGAAATTTTTGAGAGACGTAAATGTCCTTTCCGATTTGAAGCTGCGTTTAGGATGGGGTATCACCGGACAGCAGAATATCGGCGAAGACTTTGCCTACCTGCCCTTGTATATCACCAATAACGAATATGCCCAATATCCGTTTGGCGACATCTACCATTCCACTTCACGCCCGAAGGCCTTCAACAAAGATTTGAAATGGGAAAAGACCACGACATGGAACGCCGGCTTGGATGTAGGATTCCTGAATGGAAGAATTACTGGTGCCATCGACGGTTACTTCCGCCAAACAAACGATTTGCTGAATAGCGTAAAGATTCCTGTAGGCACCAACTTCAACGCCCAAATGACACAGAACATCGGTTCTTTGGAAAACTACGGTATGGAATTCTCGGTCAACGCCAAACCCATCGTAACCAAAGACTTTACCTGGGATTTGAGTTATAACGTGACATGGAACCACAATGAAATCACCAAACTGACAGGAGGCGACGACAGCGACTATTACGTAGAAACAGGAGACAAGATTTCCAAAGGAAACAATAACAAAGTGCAAGTGCATAAAGTAGGATATGCTGCCAGCTCTTTCTATGTCTACCAACAGGTATACGACGAAAACGGCAAACCTATTGAGAATATGTTTGTAGACCGCAACGGAGACGGCATCATAAACAGCTCGGATAAGTATATCTACAAGAAACCGGCCGCCGACGTACTGATGGGACTGACCTCTAAAATGTTGTACAAAAACTTCGATTTCAGTTTCTCCTTGCGCGCCAGCCTCAACAACTATGTATATTATGATTTCCTGAGCAACAAAGCCAACATAAGTACTTCGGGATTGTATCAAAACAATGCTTACAGCAACACTACTGCCGAAGCCATCGCACTGGGTTTCACCGGACAAGGCGAATATTACATGAGCGATTATTTTATACGCAATGCTTCATTTGTCCGTTGTGACAACATCACATTGGGCTATTCTTTCCAAAATCTGTGTAAGAGCCAAGCATATAAAGGAATCAACGGACGTATATACGCTACGGTACAGAATCCGTTCATCATCAGTAAATACAAAGGGCTCGATCCTGAGGTGAAGAGTGGCATCGACGCCAATCCATATCCAAGAGCCATGACTTTCTTATTAGGTTTAAACCTGCAATTCTAAATTACATTCAATCAAATCATCATGAAAACAAAATATATAAAACAACTATTTTCTGCTGCACTGATTGCCACCCTCTCCTTAGGAGCAACGTCATGCATCAACGATTTGGATATCAGCCCTATCGACCCTCAGGCAGATAGTAACTTCGACCAACAAGGAGTATTTGTAAAGGGATATGCCATGCTGGGAGTAACCGGCCAAAAGGGTATTGCCGGCTCTCCCGACCTTGACGGACAGGATGAGGGTGAATCCGGTTTTTACCGTACAACTTTCAACTGCAACGAACTGCCCTCTGACGAATGTCTTTGGGCATGGCAAGACAACCAAGACATTCCACAGTTTACAAACATCAACTGGAACTCTTCCAGCCAACGCACAGAATGGGTATATGTTCGCTTGGGATACAATATCACGCAGTATAACTTCTTCCTGGACCAAACGGAAGGGAAAACAGACGAAGAGACGTTACGCCAACGCGCGGAAATACGTTTTCTGCGTGCCTTGCACTACTGGTACTTTCTCGATTTGTTTGGAAAAGCACCGTTCAAAGAACATTTCGACAACGAGTTGCCTGTCGAAAAGAAAGGTACCGAACTCTATGCCTATATTCAAAACGAGCTGAATGAGATTGAAAACAATATGTACGAACCGCGCCAAGCACCTTTTGGTCGCGCCGACAAAGCAGCCAACTGGCTACTCCGTGCACGACTATACCTGAACGCAGGTGTATATACCGGACAGCCCGATTATGCAAAGGCGGAAGAATATGCCGCCAAAGTAATCGGTTCAGGATATGAATTGTGCGACAACTATGCCGAACTATTCATGGCAGACAATGATGAGAACGCAAATGCCATGAAAGAAATCATCCTGCCCATCCGCCAGGACGGCGTGAAAACACGCAACTACGGAGGCGCTACTTATTTGATTTGCGGTACGCGCATTGCCGGTATGCCCCGCATGGGAACCACCAACGGATGGTCGTGTATCTTTGCCCGTGCAGCAATGGTGCAGAAATTCTTCCCCGATCTGACCAAAGTACCTATGTTGCCCGACGATGTGGAAATTCCGACCACAGGACTGAATACGGACGAACAAATTGACGCCTTCGATGCTCAATACAAACTCAGAACGGCAGACATTATCCAAGCTGCGGGCGACGACCGTGCCATGCTGTATTCAGGCGTGGGAGGCGGCAGACGTACGCTTCAGACAGATGCCATCACAGGATTCACCAACGGATTGTCTATTGTCAAATGGCAGAATTACCGCTCGGACGGCAAACCCGTAAGCCACACCGAATATCCCGACACCGACATCCCGCTGTTCCGCCTGGCAGAAGCCTACCTGACACGTGCCGAAGCTCTCTTCCGCCAAGGCAAAGACGCGAAAAGTGATATTAATGTGCTTCGTTCGCGCGCCAACTGCACAAGAATGGTACAGACTGTGACAGAACAGGAACTTATCGACGAATGGGCACGTGAGTTTTATTTGGAAGGCCGCCGTCGTTCCGACCTCATTCGCTTCGGTATGTTCACAACAAACAAATACGTTTGGGACTGGAAAGGGGGAGCAATAAACGGAACACCTGTTTCTTCGCACTACAACGTGTTCCCGATTCCGGTATCAGACTTGAACAACAACCCGAATATGTCACAAAACCCCAATTATTAACCAGTAGTTCATCAATTATATAAAAGAACACCATTATGAAGAAACCATTCAATATATTACTGGCAACCACGTTTGCATTGCCTTTATTCATGGCGTGCGAAACAGATACTGACAGCAATCCTGTCTTGAACGAACCCGATACATTTACACTCAATACGCCCGCCTATGCGGCCAACAACGTATACGACCTGAAGAATGCCAAAAGCGTGGAGCTAACCTGTTGCCAACCCGACTACGGTTTTCCGGCAGCTACAACCTACAAAGTGCACGCTTCCTTCGACCAAGAATTCACGGAAGCAACAGAGGAGGCTAAAGCCAACTATACGGAACTGGAAACCATCCACTCTACCGCAAGAATGAATGTAAATGCTTCCGAACTCAACAATGCACTTCTCGATTTGTGGACAGCCGTGAACGGAGAGCAGGCCGAACTGCCTGCCCAACCGATAGCCGTATATATACGACTGAAAGCCAACATCAGCGGCAGCAACAAAGGCGAATGCGTATCCAATGTCATCGGATTGCCCAATGTTTTGATTTCCAAAAGCACCGGTTCGTTGGCACCTCCCAAAACCATGTTCATCGTAGGCTCTATGCTGGATGCCGCCTGGAAAGTATGGAAACCGATGGCAGGAGTCTACGGCATGGACGGACAGTTCTACTCAATGATTTATTTCGATGCCAACTCCGAGTTCAAGTTTGGAACAAAGGAAAACGAGTATATCGGTATTAACGACAACCGCGTGACAGTGGCCGACAAAGCCGGAGCGGGAATCAGCGGCAACGACAACTTCGTCGTCGAAAATGCCGGATGGTACCTCTTCTATGTCAAAGCTGTTGCCAAAGGAGATGACTATCAGTTTACCATCACCTTCTATCCGGCTGAAGTATATTTGTTCGGAAGCACAACCGGCGATTCGTGGGCATTCACCGACGAATGGAAGTTTGCGGTTCCCGCTACCAAAGACGGCAACTTCGTATCTCCTGCCATGACTGCAAGCGGAGAAGTACGTATGTGCTTCAAAACCGACCTCGACTGGTGGAGAACCGAATTCACACTCCACGACGGTGAAATCTTCTACCGCGATTTCAACCTCATCAACAGTTGGACAGAGAAGGGAGACGGCTACGCTATACAGGGGGCAGCCGGCGACGTGATAGAACTGAACTTCACAGCAGGTACGGGAGAAAAAAAGTAATGACAACTTTAACAAAAACGATTCATCATGAAAAAACATATAATATACACAGGAATGTTTCTGGCAGCAATCGGATTTTCTGCCTGCAACGAAGATTTCAAGGACTGGGCTGCCCCCCAGTCCAATCCCCAAGAAGAGGCTGCGGAACAGTTGACCGCCACTTTCACAGCAGGCAAGGATGCCCATATCGTTGTGGATGCAGCCACAACCGACTCTGTGGAAATTGCCAGGTTGAATTCGACCACAGCCGAAGAGGGCAGCAAAATCGCTGCCAGTTCCTTAATCATAAACGAAAATCACACACTTCCGTTCTCCATGACAGAAGACCATGTGTTTAAAGTATCCTTGACACAACTGGACAGTGTGACGCAGGAAGCCTACAAAAGCCGTGCAAACGTGGAACGTGAGTTGAGAATCTCTATCAATGCTTCTGCCGTAACTCCTTCCGGCGAAGGTATTCAACTGGTGGGCAATGAAGTAAGCATCACCTTGCAGCCTGCCGCAACTCCTGCCCCCGATCCGGAAGGCTACTACATTGTAGGCGATTTCACAGGCTGGAACGGCACCGATGCCCAACCAATGAAGAAAGACGCCCTCAACGAAAACCTGTACACACTCGAAGCCGAAATAGAAAGCAGTTCCAACTTCAAGATTTTCCCTGCATCGGCCATCGATGGAAACAACATAGACTGGGACAAAGCTTTGGGAAGTCTTACCGACGGTGACACCTCGGGCGATAATTTCGTTACCTGGACCAATGCGGGAGCCATCAACACTGCCATGGAGGGTAAAATCAAAATTTCGTTCGATGCCTTCAACTACCGCTTTACGGTGAAAGACAACAGCGCCCCTACCGAACTTTACATGACCGGCAGTGCATACGGATGGGGATCGCCAGCAGGCGACCCGGATGCATGGAAAGCACTTGTTCCGGTCAACGGAGCAAAAGGAACTTTCTGGGGAATCTTCTACTTCGCAGCCAACGACCAAGTGAAATTCGCACCGCAAGCCAACTGGGGCAATGACTTCGGTTTTGTAGATGCTATCTCACAGGAATCCAAAGACCTTGCCGGATTGTCGGACGAGGGCGGCAACATAAAAGTCGGTATAGCCGGCTGGTACTTAGTATACGTCTCCGTTATCGGCGATGACAAAGCGATAGAATTTGAAAAGCCGAATGTGTATCTGATGGGCGAAACCTCATACAACGGTTGGGACGCACAACTGGTAGAACAGGATTTATTTACCACGCCCGAAACGGCCGACGGCGAATTCGTTTCTCCGGCATTGCTGAAAGACGGAGCAGTACGAATCTGCGTAAATCCGAAAGCCGTCTCTGCCGGCGAATGGTGGAAAACTGAGTTTATCATCTTCGACGGAGAAATAGCTTACCGGGGCAACGGCGGCGACCAAGCTACCGTACAAGGCAAGACCGGACAAAGGGTTTATCTGAACTTCGGCAACGGAACAGGACGCATCGAATAATACTACAAGAAATCAGAGAAACAGGGAATGGTCGTCGCGAATACAATGAAATCGGGGCGGCCACTGTTTTTTAAGAAACTACACTTATTGTCTTTAATACATCATCATTATGAATAAACATCTCCACTTTTTATCTCTTTTGTGGTTATCAATGCTCATGGCATTCATGACCGCTTGCAGCGATGACAAAAATATCACCGACCCTGCTCCGGAACCCGAACCGCCCGTCGAAGGACAATGGACCGCACTTACCGCCTCTCCCGACACATGGGACGAGACCAAACGGGCAGACATCTCCTACCAGTTACTGGTCTATTCCTTCGCCGACAGCAACGGAGACGGATATGGAGACCTGAATGGCATCACCCAAAAGCTGGACTATCTCAACCAGCTGGGCGTGAAAGCCCTCTGGCTCTCTCCCATCCACCCCTGTATGTCTTATCACGGATATGACGTCACAGACTACACCAAAGTCAATCCGCTACTCGGCACAGAAAGCGACTTCGACCGCCTGGTTACGGAAGCCCACAACCGGGGCATCAAGATTTATCTGGACTACGTAATGAACCACACCGGCATAGACCACCCGTGGTTTACCCAAGCCTGTTCATCATCCGAAAGTCCGTATCGCAATTATTATTCATTCTCCGAAGCCCCCAAAACAGATATCGCAGCAGGCAAAATCGCCATGATCACCCAAGAAGGGGCAGCCGGATACAATGCCGCAGAATGGTTTCAGGTTTCTGACGAGGCCGCTGCCGTGAAAGGACTGCTGAAATTTACACTGGACTGGAGCAACGCATCTTCTCCCATCCTTGTCGTTTCTACAGGAACCGAAGCAGACGAGGATAATCCGGACACAGGCATCGACAACGCCAAATACTTATACTACGGAGACGGCATCTGCAAAAAGTTTTATGACAAAGGAAACAACATCTATGAACTCACCGTCGACTTTGAGTCCACTTGGGGGCTTCTAATCCGTACCAGCAATGCTTCTTCCTGGCCATCCGGAACAAAATACGGCGCCTCTTCCTCGTCCGAGAAACTCGCACTGAACAAGGATTTCAAACTGACCAACGCCGGCAACCCTGCCAACATCCTGTTCGACAGCCAGCAGCTCACCTATTTCCATTCTCATTTCCGCACCGACTGGTTTGCCGACCTTAACTATGGTCCTGTAGACCAGGCAGGAAAATCACCGACATATCAGGCAATAGCTGATGCTGCCAAAGGATGGATTGCCCGTGGTGTAGACGGTCTCCGCCTCGATGCCGTGAAGCACATCTACCACAGTGAGACCAGCGAAGAGAATCCTCGCTTCCTGAAAATGTTTTATGAGGACATGAACGCCTATTACAAACAAAAAGGACATACGGACGACTTCTATATGGTAGGCGAAGTGTTGTCGGAATACGATAAAGTAGCTCCTTATTATAAAGGTCTGCCCGCCCTTTTTGAATTTTCTTTCTGGTATCGTCTGGAATGGGGAATCAATAATAGTACCGGATGTTATTTTGCCAAAGATATCCTTTCTTACCAACAGAAATACGCCAACTATCGAAACGACTACATCGAAGCCACGAAACTGAGCAACCACGATGAAGACCGTACATCATCCAAGTTGGGCAAATCCGCTGACAAATGCAAACTGGCAGCCGCCGTTTTGCTCACCTCTGCCGGACATCCCTACATCTATTACGGTGAAGAACTAGGACTTTACGGAACAAAGGATAACGGAGACGAATACGTACGCAGCCCGATGCTATGGGGAGATAGCTACACTACCAACTACACAGACAAGACGGATGCCACCGTTTCGAAAAACGTGAAAACGGTAGCGGAGCAACAAGCTGACACTCATTCACTTCTGAACATATACCTCTCCCTCACCCGATTGCGCAACACCTATCCGGCACTGGCAGAAGGAAGTATGACCAAACATTCCGTCTACAACGAATCGCAAGAGAAAAACTATAAGCCGATTGCCGCCTGGTATATGACCAAGGACAACGAGAAACTGCTTGTCATCCATAATTTCGGCGGAACGGCCATGCAACTTCCACTGACAGACAAGATTGAGAAAGTATTGTTTGTGAATGGCGAGGCGCAACAAAATACAGACAGCGACAGTTACACCCTGAGACTGGGAGGATATGCCTCTGTAGTATTCAAACTGATCAACTAAATACATCAAGACCACGTCTTCATACATCCGTCATCTAAAAAATAGCATGAATCTGAAGACGTGGTCTTGACTTTCTACGGTTTCTATCCGTCTTGAAGCAACCTTATATCAAGCGGAATTTCCGCCTTTTAATGGATAAGAATCAAACTTGCGTTTCTCCTTCTATATACTCTTCCAGAAATAGATTCTCCCCATCGAATACCGCATAGGAGAAATAGTTAATCCAGTCTCCAAGAATCAGCACGCGGGAAGTAACGCTCAACATTAAATCCAGTTCAATGTGACGATGTCCATAGATGAAGAAATTGATATTAGGATGACTCTTCAGATATTCTTTTGTATAAAGCACCAAGTGTTCATTATTCTCCCCCATGTAATCCGGTTCTTTGCCGTCCACCCGCTTTTCGCGACTATGTTTTGCCCACGTCAAGCCTAGCTCCACACTCCAACGGGGATGGATGGCGGAAAACAGTGTCTGAAGTGTTGTACTATGAAACATCCAGCGCAGCAATTTAAACTTCTTGTCCGGGTCACCCAGTCCGTCACCATGAGCCAAATAAAACTCTTTTCCGTATATTTCGGTAGTCAACGGCTCACGATGGATAATCACTCCGCATTCTTTAGAAAGATAATCCCCACACCAGATATCATGGTTGCCAGTAAAGAAATGTACCTCCACTCCCATATCCGTCAGTTCGGAGAGCTTTCCTAAAAAGCGGGTGTATCCTTTGGGAACTACTAACCGAAATTCATACCAGAAATCGAACATATCTCCCAACAGGTAAACGGCAGAAGCTTTATGCTTGATACTATCGAGGAAGTTCACCAAGCGCCGTTCCTGCGTACGTCCATGTTCTATGGCACGTGAACCAAGATGCGCATCGGAAAGGAAATAAACGTTCTTCATGAGTTTTGAGTTTAGAATTATCTGTTTTATATTTTGGCTATGAATTTACAGGAATCCGAGTTCAAGTTTCGCTTCTTCACTCATCATATCCTTATCCCATTCCGGTTCAAACACCAGGTTAATGGTAGCCGAGTTCACTCCTTCCACTGATTCCACTTTCTGACGAATATCTTCCATGATAAAATCAGCAGCCGGACAATTCGGTGCTGTCAGAGTCATGTCAAGCACCACTTCCCCATTATCGGAGACATCAATCTTATAAATCAGTCCGAGGTCATATACGTTTACCGGAATCTCCGGGTCGTACACCGTCTTTAGCATAGCTACAATCTTCTCTTCTATTTCAAACTTTTCCATACGTTCTTATTTGTTATGTATCGCAAAGATAGAGATAAAATACGAAAGACAAAAAAATAGGCACAGAATGCGTATCCCGATCAATTCCTCTTTTCACATTCACTGAAGATCACAGTAACCCCTCGTCCGCAAAACTGAAGAATCCGTCTTCACAAACAATGACATGGTCTATCAGATGAATATTCATCGTATCGGCAGCCTTGCGGATATGTTCCGTCAATGTTTTATCCGGTTGACTGGGACGAATATTCCCCGAGGGATGATTGTGAACTACAGCTATCTGTGTAGCCCGCTGCAAAAGTGCTTCCCGAAGAATTGTACGTACATCTGCATATGTCCCATCTATTCCGCCGGTACTTATACGGACTTTGTCTATCAGTTTCGTAGCCTGATTAAGCAATAAAACCCAGAATTCCTCCTGCTCAAGGTCGCACATAAGAGGTTGGAAAATGTCGTAGATATCTTTTGAGCAAGTAATCCGGAGCCTTTCTTTAGTATTTTGCAACTTTCTCCGCTTTCCCAGTTCCAAAGCGGCCATCACCGTAATGCTCTTCGCAGGTCCCATTCCTTTAAAACGGGAATAGTCGCAGACTGCCCATTTCGCCAAAGAATTGAGATTGTTATCACAAGACAGAAGTAAGCGCCGCATCAGTTCAACAGCACTTTCTTCCGTATTTCCGGAGCCTATTAATATAGCGAGTAGTTCGGCATCGCTTAATGCTGCTGCTCCCTTCTCCATCATTTTCTCCCGTGGACGGTCTTCCAGTGCCCATTGGTTGATGGATAACTTGTGTTTATTTTCCATTTTCTATGTTTTGAAAGTGTAAAGGTAGGATTATTTTATTTAATGATAGAAGGTATGGAAAAGAAAATGAAATGGCAGGTTCGTTTCCCTATAAGGAAACGACAGTGTCCTCGTAGAGAAACGCCCGTATCCCTGTAGGGAAACGGTTGTTCCCTCGTAGAGATACGGAAGTTTCCATATAATGGCACAACAGGAAACTCTAAATATTTAATTTATAACTATATAGTTATTTTAGTTTATAACAGTAAAGCCACAATTCATAAGCATATGAGTTTACTTATAGAAATTCTTTCGAAATGCTTCAAACTCATCCTTTCCTCTGACGCAACGTTGCCACCATGCACGCCAAAAACCTGTACCGTAGCCGATAAGCTGAATAAATGCGGCAGCAATGGAATAGATGCCAATACTCAAACTCTTATTTTGAATCGTCGAGTCTATACAGACCAGTAATGCATAAAGAAAAACGGGGGTGAAACTAAACATGCAAAACGGTGTTCCCAATAACAAAACAGCTACTCCTAACGTAAAGACTGCCGGAAGCAGATGTACCAGTTTCAGCGAATCTGGGTATTTCTTGTAGAGATTGATACGGGCAATGCCGGAGTTGTGCACCTGTTTGAAGAATTTCTTCAAATCAGTCCGCCGTTTGTGATATACCCATGCGTCAGGGAAAAGACGACAGGTATACCCGCCTTTGAAAATACGGATACTGAAATCAATGTCTTCGCCAAAACGCATCTTGGAAAATCCTCCCAAAGCTTCGTACACTTTGCGACGCACTCCCATATTAAAGCTACGGGGATAGAATTTATCCATTTTCTTTTTCCCGCCACGGATACCGCCCGTCGTGAAGAAAGAGGTCATGGAATAGTTAATCGCTTTCTGAATATCCGTAAAAGAATCGTGCGCGCGGTCGGGACCACCGAAAGCATCGGCAGGAGATGAGAGTAGTTCTTTCTCTACCGCATCGAAATATCCTTCGGGCAGAATCACATCAGAATCGAGTATAATAAGATATTCCCCTTCACTGCGTTCGGCTCCATAATTACGGGTCTGTCCCGGTCCTGAATTGGGTTTAGCAAAGTACTTGATATCCAGCCGGTCTGTATATCGGTCTGTTACTTCTTTACAGGGAATGGAAGAACCATCTTCCACTACAACGACTTCAAAATCTTTAAAGTGCTGCACAGTGAGACTTTGCAATAACTCGTCCACTTCGTCGGGACGATTGTAAACGGGGATTATGACGGAGTAACGCATATCAAAAATGGAATGTAACTGTTAGATATGCAAAGTAAGGGAAAAAAAATGATACTTATAAAAGAATGATGAATTTCTATACATCAAAAAAGGCGACACCGTTAAAGAGCCGCCTTTTCATATATAAAATCCTATTTATTACTTGTTCAAAATGTCCATCGTATCCGAAGCAATCAACAACTCTTCGTCTGTCGGAATCACTACTACTTTCACTTTAGAAGCAGGAGTAGAAATGATAGCTTCTTCACCACGAACCTTAGCATTTATGTCGTTATCAAGTTCGATGCCCATGTATTCCATATCCTTACAAACTTCACGACGACATTCCATTTGGTTCTCACCAACACCACCTGTAAACAAGATGATATCCACACCACCTAATGCGGCAGCATAAGCACCGATATATTTCTTGATACGATAGTAGTACATCTTCTCAGCCAAGATAGCTTTCTCATTGCCGGCAGCACAAGCAGCCAACAATTCGCGCATGTCGCTTGAAACACCGGAAATACCCAGTACACCGCTCTTCTTATTCAGCAAGTTGGAAACACCAGTCGTATTCAAACCTTCTTTCTCCATGATGAATGTTACTGCACCGGCATCAATGTCACCGCTACGAGTACCCATCATCAAACCTTCCAACGGAGTCAATCCCATAGTAGTGTCCATACACTTGCCGTCTTTGATAGCAGCGATAGAGCCACCATTACCGATGTGGCAAGTGATGATTTTCTTTCCTTCAGGATTTACACCCAAAAATTCGCATACACGTTTCGAAACATAACGATGAGAAGTTCCGTGGAAACCGTAACGGCGTACACCATATTTCTCGTACAATTCGTAAGGAATAGCGTACATATAGGCGTAATCCGGCATTGTCTGATGGAAAGCCGTATCAAATACACCTACCTGCGGAATGTTAGGAAGAATAGCAGAAACAGCATTCACACCTTTCAGATTGGCAGGGTTGTGAAGCGGAGCCAGGTCATTACAAGCAGCAAAAGCTTCCAATACTTCCTTGCTCAACAATACAGACTCGCTGAAACGTTCACCGCCATGTACCATACGATGACCTACCGCATTGATTTCGTCCAAAGACTTGATAGCGCCATATTCAGGGCTAATCAATGTATTCAGGATAAATTCCACACCTACCGTATGTTCAGGAATGTCTTTTTCCAGAATTTTCTTCTCGCCATTCGGCAAAGTCAGTTTCAGGAATGAACCCTTCAGACCGATTTTTTCGATACCACCTTGAGCAATAACCTCTTTAGTGGTCATATCGAACAATTTATATTTAATAGATGAACTTCCGCAGTTCAATACAAGAATTTTCATATCGTTTTCGATTTAATACTTGAAACTTTTATAGCTGATACTTATTTGTTTGCTTTTGCAGCAATAGCCTGATTGGCTGTGATAGCAATCATGCGATATACATCTTCGATAGAGCAACCGCGAGACAAGTCATTTACCGGACAAGCGATACCTTGAAGAATCGGACCGATAGCGTCAGCGTGTCCCAAGCGTTGAACTAATTTATAAGAGATGTTACCAACCTCCAGACTCGGAACAATCAGTACGTTTGCCTGTCCGGCTACAGGAGAATTCGGAGCTTTACTTGCACCCACTTCAGGAACAAGGGCGGCATCTGCCTGCATTTCACCGTCCAAATCAAGAGTCGGAGCCATTTCCTTGGCAATCTTAGTTGCTTCTACCACTTTGTCTACTACTTCGTGCTTGGCAGAACCTTTCGTTGAGAAACTCAACATAGCTACTTTCGGATTCTCGATTCCGGCCACAGCCTTTGCAGTCTGAGCCGTACAAACAGCAATCTGAGCCAATTGGTTAGCATCAGGAACTGGTGTTACTGCTACGTCTCCCATTACCAAAATTCCATTCTTTCCGTATTCGGGAGCATGGGTCAGCAACAACATAGCACCCGAAACACAAGTGATGCCCGGAGCCGTCTTGATAATCTGCAAAGCAGGACGCAATACATTGCCGGTAGTGTTACGGGCACCCGCCAACTGACCGTCTGCGTCACCACTCTTCATCATTAAACAACCAAAGAATAAAGGATCATTAGTAAGTTTGCGGGCTTCTTCGATAGTCATTCCTTTCTTCTTGCGAAGTTCACATAGCAACTGTGCATACTCTTCGTGCTTCGGAGAAGTTTCAGGGTCAATGATAGTAGCTTTACCGATGTTTCCCAATCCCCATTTTGTAGCAAGTTCATTAATTTCGGCCGGATTTCCTAACAAAATAAGGTCGGCAACTTCGTCTGTCAAAATCTGATTGGCAGCTTTTAATGTGCGTTCTTCAGTTCCTTCGGGAAGAACAATACGTTGGCGGTTTGCTTTCGCGCGTTCAACGATTTGGTTGATTAAATTGAGCATAAGATATATTGAATAATATTATAAAACCTACTTACGATTTGTTAATTGCGGTGCAAAAGTACTCAATTTTGCAATATCCACATTACAATTTCGTCCGTTTTTTACTCCCAAGTCTAAAATATTATAATATTTAACACTGTACTCCTATTTTTCATACCTTTGCAGCGTTTTCAAACAAAATCAATAGGTAATTAGTATATGATTCGTCAGTGCGCCATTTTATTTGGCTGTTTGGCTTTGGGTGAATTGATAGTTTATCTTACGGGTATCAAGCTCCCCTCCAGCATCATCGGTATGCTGCTGCTCACCCTCTTTCTGAAATTAGGTTGGATTAAACTGCATTGGGTACAGGGATTGTCCGACTTTCTGGTAGCTAACTTAGGTTTCTTTTTTGTCCCGCCTGGAGTGGCGCTTATGTTATACTTCGATGTTATTGCAGCAGAATTCTGGCCGATAGTGACAGCTACCATTGTAAGTACTGCCCTTGTGCTCGTTGTCACGGGATGGGTTCACCAGATTGTCCGCAAGTTCAGACTGGCGCGTCAAATCAAGCTGGCACGCAAACTGCACCTGACAGATTTCCATCTGCCGGAAAGACTTCACCGTAAAGAAAAAAACAACTTAACTGATAAAGACAAATGAGTTTCCTAGAAAATAACTTCTTCCTGCTGGCCATCACCTTCGGGATTTTCTTCTTTGCCAAGTTGCTTCAGAAGAAAACAGGGTTAGTATTGCTAAATCCGATATTACTGACTATCGCCGTTCTTATTATCTTCCTTAAAATGACCGGTATCTCTTATGAGACTTATAATAAAGGGGGACATCTTATCGAATTCTGGCTACGTCCGGCCGTGGTTGCCTTGGGCGTACCTTTATATCTTCAGTTGGAAATGATTAAGAAACAGTTATTGCCGATTCTCCTGTCTCAGTTGGCAGGATGCATCGTCGGAGTTATTTCGGTGGTGCTGATTGCGAAATTCATGGGAGCTTCCCAAGAAGTAATATTGTCTCTGGCTCCCAAATCGGTGACTACCCCGATTGCGATGGAAGTGACGAAAGCTATCGGCGGCATTCCGTCACTGACGGCGGCAGTTGTAGTAGCAGTCGGGTTATTGGGAGCTATCTGCGGGTTTAAGACGATGCAGATTATGCGCGTAGGAAGTCCGATTGCCCAAGGGCTTTCCATGGGAACAGCCGCCCATGCAGTCGGCACCTCGACGGCAATGGATGTCAGTAGCAAATACGGAGCATACGCCAGCCTGGGATTGACACTGAACGGAATATTCACTGCACTGCTGACACCTACCATTCTTCGATTGTTAGGCATTCTGTAAAAACAAAATTGCTTGATTTTCCGTTATATAAAGAGTTAAACGCAAAACGCAATTTTATGATTTCATTTAAAGATGTCACATTAGCAGATAAAGACACGATTACCTCATTTACAATGAAAAGTGAGCGGCGTAACTGTGACCTGTCATTCTCCAATCTTTGTAGCTGGAGATTCCTGTATGATACCAAGTTCGCTGTTATCGACAACTTTTTAGTATTTAAATTCTGGGCAGGAGAACAACTAGCATATATGATGCCTGTAGGCGCCGGTGACTTAAAAGCTGTATTGAAAGAGTTGATAGAAGATGCCGGACAAGAAAACCAGCCCTTTTGCATGCTGGGAGTATGCAGCTGTATGCGTGCCGAACTCGAAGCTATCCTTCCCGGACAATTTACTTTCACGGAAGACCGTGATTATGCTGATTACATTTATCTGAGAAGCGACCTTTCGACTTTAAAAGGAAAGAAATTCCAGGCAAAAAGAAATCATATCAACCGATTCCGCAATACATATCCGGATTATGAATATACCCCGATTACTCCCGACCGTATCCAGGAATGTATGGATTTGGAAGCGGAATGGTGCAAAGTGAATAATTGTGACCAACAAGAAGGAACGGGTAATGAACGCCGTGCCTTGATTTATGCCCTTCATAACTTTGAAGCCCTCGGATTGACCGGTGGCATTCTCCATGTGAACGGAAAAATCGTCGCATTCACTTTTGGCATGCCTATCAATCACGAGACATTCGGCGTGCATGTAGAAAAGGCAGACACTTCCATCGAGGGTGCTTATGCCATGATTAACTATGAGTTTGCAAACCGGATTCCCGAACAGTATATTTATATCAACCGGGAAGAGGATTTAGGAATCGAGGGGTTACGGAAAGCCAAACTGTCTTATCAGCCGGTGACGATTCTTGAAAAGTATATGGCTTGTCTCAAAATTCATCCGTTGGATATGGTTAAATGGTAAATTCCCGGCGAGCGAATATGATAGTAAAGGAACAAGTAAAAGCATTATGGAAATTATGCTTCGAGGATAGCGAAGAGTTTGTTGAAATGTACTTCAAGCTACGCTATAAGAACGAAGTGAACGTTGCCATCCAAAGTGGTGACGAGGTAATCTCTGCGCTTCAGATGCTTCCTTATCCGATGACTTTCTGCGGAGAAACGGTGCAGACTTCGTATATTTCAGGAGCCTGCACACATCCTGATTTTCGAAGTAAGGGAGTGATGCGCGAACTCTTATCCCAGTCTTTTGCCCGGATGCTGCGGAATGGGGTACAGTTCAGCACACTGATACCGGCAGAGCCCTGGCTGTTCGATTATTACAAACATATGGGATATGCTTCTGTCTTTCAATATTCGGTCAAGGAGATGACTTTACCAGAGTTTATCCCTTCCAAAGAGATTACTGTCAATGTCGTTTCCGAACCTCAAGATGAAGTCTATTCATATTTGAATAAGAAGTTGTCCGAACGTCCTTGTTGCATTCAACATTCCGCAGAGGATTTCCAGGTTATTATGGCAGACTTACCTATAAGTAGAGGAAATTTATTCGTTGCAAGACAAGCTAATGAAATACGGGGAGTAGCCATTATATATAAAGGAGAAAACTGTATCATTATTAATGAACTTCTGGCAGAAGATAAAGATACGGAGTACAGTTTATTATTTGCCATTAAACAAGATACCGGATGTAACCATATAATCCAATTACTGCCACCCGATAAAGAATTGCCTCAACATTCACTAGGAATGGCACGTATTATCAATGCTAAAGAAGTATTGCAGATTTATGCGTCCGCCTTTCCTGAAGATGAAATGCAACTGGAAGTATCAGACAAGCAGTTATCAGTGAATAATGGTTATTATTATCTATCCGACGGGAAATGCAGATATAGCACCGAGCGATTGCCCGGTGCACATATACAAATGAATATAAGCGAATTAACAGAGAGAATACTCAAGAAGCTAAATCCATCTATGAGTTTGATGCTGAATTAAGGCACGGATTATTTATCCAAATAATGTACCCTCTCGCAAGCTGCCAACAGGAAGGCCCCGACTCCAAAGTTTGAAGTAGAATTTGCGTCTACTACCTGCCCCGGTATCGCTTTCTCACCAATCGGCTGCACATAGCCAACCTTTCCATCGGGTTGCAAAGCAACTGTCGACAGGTATTTCCATGCTTTTTCAACTACCGGCTGATATTCATCGGAATCAAGGAAGCCGTTATTTATGCCCCATTGTAAACCGTAAGTAAAGAAAGCCGTTCCACTGGTTTCCGGCCCCGGCGCATGTTCCGGGTCAAGCATACTACGTGTCCAGTAGCCTTCCGATTGCTGGCAGGCAGCTACGGATTTAGCCAAGGTACAGAAACGGTCTATATATTCCTGACGGTATTTATCTGTTTCGGGCAAGTCTTTCAGCACTTTTGCCAACCCTGCCAATACCCAGCCGTCTCCACGTGCCCAAAAATCTTTTTTACCGTTCATACTTTTATGCTTGGGATATACGTATTTACCGTCTCGATAGTAAAGTCCAGCTTCTTCATCATACATGATACTGTCGGCATAAGCAAGATATTCGTGCAGTTTCTCCAGGTAAAGCGGATTCTTCGTGATGTTGTACATCTTTGTCATAACAGGCATTACCATATACAGACCATCCGCCCACCACCAATAATCATGGTTAGGAGTACTCATCTGATATTCCATCACTTCGCGGGCACGGGCTATCTTCTGTGTATCCGGTTCCAGATTGTATAAATCAGCATAGGTCTGGAAACAAATCTGATAATCCCCGAAAAGCACATAGTCATCACTTTCTCCATAACTATACTTCCAACAAGTTTTATCATCCGATTTAACACCTTTCCATTCGTTATGTTCAGCCCAACCTTTCGAAAACTCTAAATATTCCGGCTTCTTTGTCAGGAAATAGGCTTCCATATTTCCGGTATGATAAGCTGCGTTATCCCAAAAGGAACGGCCATGTTCCGGGTGGTTCGCCTGCCAATACCCATTCACCTTATGGATAATCTCTATCACCTCTTCCGAAGAATCGGTTTTCTTATCCGTACAACCAGCACAGACCATGCTTCCTAAAAAGAAAGCGGAGAAAAGAGTTACGTATAAATTCTTCATATCTTTATTTATTTGTATTCATGTTCATTTCCAACACATATACCATCTGAGGTTCAATCTCTGCGGTACGTTCACCGTCTCCCTGGCGGGTATGTTGTACAAAGAGATGCAATTTCCGTTGTTGCTTCCAAAGTTCCGTGTCGTGTGACGGTTCCCAGGCATCTACCGGAAAGTCGGTTAAATCCGTTATCGTCCATTTGCTGGTACCGGCATCGGCAGCATGAGCTATAGAAACACAGCTTCCCCGTTCCTCGTCGCGGAAGATATAAAAAACTTCTCCATCCTCTACGACAATACGCGGACGGGCGATAGGAATCATCTTCGTGCCACCGCCTTTCAGGGTAAAAGGCATTTTACGTTCTGTCACCTGCCGGTGATGCCATACTTTCCCGTCATTCCACACTATGCGATATTGCGGTACGTCACTGTCGGGTTCTCTCCAATAAGTAGCTATATAGGGATTTCCACCCGCATCGGCACTCATGCTTGTCTGGTTTATCAATTCACAGTTTTGAGGCAGGCGACAAGCATATTCCGCGTTCGATAACTTAATCGGAAGTTTATATTGCTCGCCATTCGATTTATACCAGGTTACACCATTATCAAACGAACGGGCATAACAAATATCGTGGTTTGTCTCTACATGCCAGGTTTCACGCCACACCCATGAAAGATGGATAGTTCCCTGTTCATCAACGTATAGTTGCCAATAGGCGTTTCGTTGATTCTCGCCGTCAATCAATACATCCTGCACACGAGTCCACTTCTGTTCTTTCAATGAGTAACGGTTCATTACCAGATTACCACGACCGGAAGAACCGGAACGGTAGGCAAACAATAAATCTCCGCCCGATAAAGGATAAAATTCGGGATAAGTGACATTTCCTTCATCTACTCCGGTCATTGGCATTTTATCTCCCAATTCCAAAGAACCGGGAGCAATGCTCCGGCAGTAATTCAATTTATGACCATGATGGTCAAAAGAAACGTGCACATACCCCTCTCCGTCCACCATCATACTGATGATATTATGGGCGTCCTTCACATTTCCCTGATATTGGGTACGATGCAGCGTCCATTGTCTGGAGTTCAGTCTGCGTTTTCCCAGTGTCAGATAACCGTCAGCATCATAATAGCTGATGTACTGCTCATCTCCATGAGTAACCAGGGAATTATTACGGAACACCGCAGTGTTGACTGAAGTACAGCTATACCCCTTCCCCACTTCCACCAAATGTTGGGAGTAACATAACACAGGAACCAGCATAATCCCGCAAAGCAGTAGCAATATCCGTTTCATGCTTGTTTTCTTTTTTATTTATCAAAGAAGGAAAGATTCCATTTCGCCTGCCAGGGAATAGTATAATCGCGAAAACGAAACGTACAACTTTCTAAAACGAAACGTACATTTTTCACTGTTTTTTCACCCCATCAAAACAAAGGCATTTAATCACCGTTTAACTGGTAATTAAATGCCTTTTGAACATCTATAAAAGCAGGAAAAAAGTTGTATTTCGAGCGCATTTTTCATGCACTTTTGTTGCTCAACTCATAGAAAATTACTACCTTTACATAGTGGTTAAAGTATTATCTTGACCGTGCTTTATTCTCTCACAAGCATTATATCTGTGTAAGAGGTATGATAATTTAGGCTGGTTTGTTGTGTCCGCATTTCTACATTTTTAAACGGATTCCCAATCGAAGCATTTGTACTTATCCACTCGCACAATTCAACAATCTGTGACTTGTTGCTGGTGAAATAAACGTATTTCGTGCCTACCAGCAATTTCAGGACATCAAGATAATCAGACAACTTCCAATAATTTTCATAAGAAACTACATCTGTTGCTAAATAAGGCGGATCTATCAGGAACAAAACATCTTTGTCGTCTTTGAATTGGGCGAATAGTTCCTTGTAATCCTTATGGACGATCTCCAAACCATCTAAATACCCTGTAACATCAAAATTCGCCTTTCTTACAACATTGTACATCGTCTCTTTTGATAATTCCTGAAACGTTTTTGCCCATTTCCCGCTGAATAAAAGCGAAGAACCCAGCGTAATATAATCGACATATCCCTTTTCGGAATACTCGGAAATAATGGCAAGTATTTGAGCGCGTTGTTCGGCTGGAACTTTCTTGTCAGGTTCAACTCCCTGCAAAACAGACCTTATTTGGAACAGGATTTCGTTTGTAGTCGCTACATTGGCCAGTCTGTCACAAAAATAATCGTAGTCGTTATATACAACCCGAACGTCTGGCCGTTCGCGTTTGGTTACATGGGAAAGCAATCCGCTCCCACCGAATAAATCAACAACAGTGGTAATGTTGTCAAACTTTTTAAGCACTTCCTTGAAGTCCTTGATAAATCGCCGTTTTTGCCCCTGAAAAGGCAGTGGCGCACTTGAATAAACTTTAATCATTCAGCATACTAACAATGTTTTAATGGTTTATAAATATGGTTTGAGTTATTTTTCGTACTTTTGCATTGCCAATCACATACAATGCGGCATTGCCGCACACAAAAAAAGCGTCACAACGCGGTCAAAAGGCATTTTAGCCCCCGACCGTGCGTTGTGGCGCATCTTTGTGTTAGTATGTGATTGGCGTCCTACTAACAGGTTGGGGGCTATTTCTTCCCCCTATCTTCAGGTGTCTATCGGCTCAGCAGTTCGTCCACCTGCCGCTTGCATTCGGCGCGGTAGGCTTCAAACGTGCGCAGTTCCTCGGCATGTTCGTCCGTGTTGTCGCTGTTTGCCAAGATGGCAATCTGGTCGTCAATACTGTAACGCCTGCCGATAAGCCCCGCCACGAACTTGCCGCGGCGGTTTTCGTCGGTGACTGTGCGTGCATCAACGGAAATGCGGGTAGAACCGTCGGTTTCCTCACCTGTGTAGGAGTAGCCGCGGGCGGTTTCGCCGCTGTCCTCATCCACCACCACGTCGGCGGGGGCTTCGTTCAGATAAAGCAGGTAGCTGTCCGCATCATACCTTACATACTTCTTTCGTTCAATGTAACTTACTGTGTTCATTACTCTTTTTTATTGGTCGGGATCGACTATGCTGTAAAAGCAGCGTTTGCCGTCTGTCCCGATGGGTTGCTTGATTATTTTCGCTGCAACGGGTTCGGTCAGTTCCACACCGTCAAGCTGGCGGATAAGGGCTTTTGACCCTGTAAAAGTGATGTGCTTTATCCAAGCCATGACAGGGTTGCCCTCGTCGTCTATCACTTTGCCCTGCTCGTCCTCCATTTGTTCGTAAATCTCATATTGCAGCGTCAGCATCTGGTCGCTGTTGAATTTCGACGGGGATATGTCGAAAGCCGTTATATGGATTTCGCGGTTCAGGATGTCGTCGATGTGGTATTTGCTACCCGTTAGTTTGCCCTGTTTGGGCTTGATGTCGCTAAATTTCTTCATACCGAGTATTTTTAATAAATGATTGCTGTCGCAGTGTTTCATAAAGCCCATGCGTGAAGCCACGCGAAGCCTTATTTCCTCGTCAGGCAGTCCCTTTTTACGCAACGCGGCCAGTTCCCTGCACAACCCCTGCTTGTTACGTTTGCGGGCAAGGCAGTGGGTGTGGTAGGTCACGTAACCGACAAAGTCGATACCCCGACTTTCCACGGGATAAATTTGGAAGTTGCTTTTCAGCGTGAGCAGGCGGCTGTCGTTCAGGTAATGGTTGATATATACCAGAACGCCGCTTAAATACTCCTTGCTGTCGGAAAGCAGCACAATGTCGTCGGCGTAACGGTAATAATACCGCACCCCGACGTCCTCCTTTAACAGGTGGTCGAGTTCCGAAAGGTACAGGTTGGCGAAATATTGGGAAATGTAGTTGCCGATAGGCACGCCGCTGGCTGAATCTATGATGCCGTCCAGAAGCCAAAGCACATCGGGGTCTTTCAGCTTGCGCCGAATGACCTGTTTGAGTATGCCGTGGTCGATGGAGGGATAGAACTTGCGCACGTCTATTTTAAGACAGTACCGCGTCCCGTTAGGATCACTGGAAAATTTAAAGTCGATTGACCCACTATTATAAAAGTCTTCTGACCCACCTTTATAACCGAAACTGATCCGCTGTGATTATAATAAAAATTGCCCCTGTATAATTACCATATTTCAGTCTTGTTTTCGTACTTTACAAAGCATTTTAACCCGGTATTATTAACTGAATAAAATTTTAAAGAATGAAAATAAGAATCAAGCACATACTGCGGTGTTATCAGTCAGGAATGAGTATCCGCGGTATCAGTTCTTCTCTCCTTGTTTCACGTAATACAGTCAAACGTTATATCCGTATATACGAAGATATGGGTATAGAACTTGAGCGTCTGTTGAAAATGGACGAGCAGCATCTGCATGAGCTTTTCGGTACGGAGACTGACAAAGAATCGTCTGGCTCTGCAGAGTATAAGTATCTTCAAGAACGTATACCTGATTACATGAAACGACTTAAGGTCCGTGGGACAACAAGAAGGTCTTTGTATGAGGAATATCTTAAAAATCGTCCACAAGGTTACAGCTACTGTTCTTTTTGTTTATATATCAGACGAGAAAGGGAAGTAAAGATTCCTGTTGGACGCATAGATCATATAGCCGGTGATCAGATGTATGTGGATTTTGCCGGCGACAAACTTTATCTCTCATACGAAAAAACAGGCAATAAGGTTCCCGTAGAAGTATTTGCCGCTATACTTCCATGCAGCCAGATTACTTATTACGAGGCTGTACCATCACAAAAGAAAGAACACCTTATCCAGGCATGTGAAAATGCTTTCCATTATTTTGGAGGTGTCCCCAATGCCATAGTTCCAGACAACCTGAAATCAGCCGTAACAAAGCCTGGAGGTGTTGAACCTGTAATCAATGACGACTTTGCTGCATTTGCAGACCATTATGGATGTGTTGTCTTCCCGGCAAGAGTACGAAAGCCTAAAGACAAAGCTCTGGTTGAGAATGCTGTAAGACTGCTCTACAGGGAGGTGTATTCAAAGATGACGGGATTGAAATTCAATGATCTTGAAGCCTTGAACATAGAAATAATGAAGCATACGGATGCGTTGAACAGCCGAAAGATGTACAATCGCAACTACAGCCGTCGGGAACGTTTCCTCGAAGTCGAGAAAGACAGGCTGCATACATTGCCGGCAACAAAATTTATATCAAAAAGCCGGAAAACGGCAACTGTCATGAGAAACAGTTATGTATCGCTTAACAATCACTATTACAGTGTTCCTAAAGAGTATATCGGCGATACTGTAGAATTACTGTATGATGGGGACACAGTGGAGATATATCATAAGTTCAGACACATAACGACACATCGCAGGGATGATACACCTTTCACTTATTCAGAAAAACCGTCCCACAAACTTTCGGGAGTGCTACATGAATACAGAATCAGAATGGATGATATATACCGCAAGGCATGTGAAATTGATCCGGTATTGGAAGAGTACATAAAGCGTGTGGCCGTTGCCAAGAAATATCCGGTCCAGGCCGTACGTTCAGCCGATGGTATATTAAGTCTTGTGGAGCGTTTCGGACATGACAGGGTGGTTCTTTCATGCCAGGTGGCAATGGAATTCGGTATGTTCGGGTACAACGAACTTGAAAGTATTCTGGTAAACAGGGAAGATGAGAAGTATCATGTACAGATGGAGGGACAGGCTCCCGAACTTACCCCCAAACACAGAAATCTCAGAGGCAAGGATTATTTTAACTCTAAAAACATGGATAAAAATGACAAGTAATAATAAAACAAGCAGAACTGTCGGAAAAAATATGGACAGAATAATGGAACTACTCTCCAAGTTACGTTTTTACGGCATGCTTGAAACATATAGAAATGACTGCAGGACCACATCCTCTGATGGTATGACAAACGATGAGTTTCTTAAATGGCTTCTTGAAAGCGAATATGATTACAGACGCAATGTAAGCATTGAGAGACTGATAAAGTCTGCAAACTTCAGATATAAGGCATATATGGAAAAAATAGACTATACCATAAAACGTAACCTTGACCGTAACCAGCTTGAGAGACTTGCATCTCTTGATTTTATAAGAGACGGACAGAATGTTTTCATCACGGGAAGCTCCGGTACAGGTAAAAGCTATATAGCTTCAGCCATAGGATATGAGGCATGTAAGAATGGAATAAAGACTTTGTATTCAAATGCGTCAAAGCTTATGGGACAGCTTAAAATTGCCAAAAACAAGGGCACTATAGAATCTGAGATGAAAAAAATAGAAAAGTGTCAACTGCTGATTCTTGACGATCTGTTTCTTATAGGACTGGATGCCAGGGAAAGGTCAATCCTTATGGAAATAATAGAAGACAGACACGGATTAAAATCAATCATAATAACATCACAACTTCCTGTCGAAAGCTGGTATGATGCAATTGGTGATCCTACAGTAGCTGACGCAATCCTGGACAGAATTGTACATACAGCACACAAGATTGAACTTACCGGGGATTCTGTAAGAAAGATTAATGCTAAAAAGAAATAGTATATATTGTAGATTATTATAATTGAAAATGACCCGGGTTAAAATGCATTTTTCTTTATTTAAATCTAATATTTTTTTGATGGGTCAATTTAGAGTATAATAGTGGGTCAATCGACTTTAAATTTTCCACCATCTGCATCGTGCATCGTTTCTATTGCAGGGGAAGTAATCATTAGAATACCTCCACGCTGCTGTGCCAGATGGCGGATTTTCCGCGCCCGTGGGCTGTCGCCCCCACGTTCAACAAAAGTCAGTGCCCGCCATACCGCTATTTTAGTAGTCCTGAAAGTCTTAATCAGGAACTCGCGGTTTTCTTTCGTTACTGCTATGTACTTTTCCATATTACTATTTATTTCAGGTTAACATTGATATACTGTACATCCTCTTCCCAAAGAGGAAGCCCCATTTTAATTTTTTTGGTTACAACTTCCTTTTGCCCAACTAATTTCACTGCCTTATTATAAAAATCAGTGTCATTATATACGCTGGCTTTACCTATAAGAAACTCTGCAAGTTCCTCCCGCTCTTCCTTTATAGCTTTTTTCAAAAAACTAAGCTCTGCATCCATTCCACCAACACGTCTGCCGACTTCTTTCAAACATTGGCGTAATTCAATATGATCGTTAGCTCCGTCATAGGCACACATGGCTTTCATTTCTTTACAGAACTCGTCCTTATCCATATTTCCAGCAGCTATGTAGAGATTCTCTACAAAATGATAATCTTCTACCGTTATCAGTCTCCGTGTCCTGTCTTCAAATTCTTTCTGTGTCATTGTCCTTTCACTTTTAGGGTTTAACATTCTGCCGCCTCGGCTTTTTTTCTTACCTTTGGCCGCTGTGTTATTTGTTTCACGTTGCAAATATACAGAAATTCTGTAATACACAAAAATATTTTTCAGAAAACATGGAATTATACGAGCAAATATTGTCAAAATCTGAAATCAATAGTAGGGTAGTAGAGGCTCTACTTGCCATTGTCGCTAATAATTTAGTGCTAACCAAGACTGATTTAGCTGAACGCATGGGTATCAAGCCAGCTAAATTTTCAGAAATTCTGAATTATCGTATGAATGCAGGGGTCGATATAATTGCTAAAATTTGCGATTGGTATGATGTTGATCCTTATTGGCTTCTTATGGGGCGTGGTAATCACATATTTAGAAATACTGATGTTAAGATTCCGCCCTATTTCATTGAAGACGAAAACGACTTAGACCGCGAATATCATCCAAAGAATACTGATGATGACAAAAACACACCAAACGCTTTAGTTGGGGATAATGCCATTGTTGAAATGCTTTATAAAAAAACTTTAGAACAAGCGGAACAAATAGGTTGCTTGCGAGAACGAATTTCTCAGTTGGAACGAGAAAAAGGAAAAAATGTATCGGATGTCCCGACTTCTGGCGTTGCAAATGTCGGGTAACATTAATCCGTATTTTACGCCATTAATATCCCCCCTTACCTACTCCCTTTAGATGGGTGTTTTCAGGGATTATCCTGTTTTTTCATTTTTTCGAGAGTAAAATACACTTTAAACGGTTATAATCAATAACTTAAACAGATTATAACCGTTCTTTTTCTAATATCAAAAAAGGAATTAAAGGGGTCGATTTTCACGAAAAAGCCACTTTTATATAGCCGTTTTTGCCCTTTTGGGGGAGTATTCTCCTACCGATAACTACACCCAACACTATACCCAACACTATACCCAACCCCAATTTTTCAAACGAAACGTACCGTTTTACCTCCTATCCTCCCCAACCATTTACACCTCAATCTTACCATTTCCAAAAGTCCATTTAACTGGTAATTAAACGCCCGCTAAAGGGTATTTTTCCGCACTTGCGGCCTCGCCACTCCCCTACCCTACCCGACGCCTAAAAACCAACAGGCAACACTGTCAAAAGCCCCATTTTACGCCGTTATTGCTCGTTTGCAGTGGTGTACTCACCAGACAAAAAAAGCGGCCAGAAAGCCCCCAAAAGCCATCTGACCGCCCATGCGATTAAAGTAAATTAAACCCGATGCAAAGCAGCATTAAACACCTACTTAAACACTTTGCCCTCGTTCTTAAAGCAAAACTAAACCAACTTAAACCTTTTGTGCGTTTCGTTTTCCAGCCCTCTGCCCTATTACACTCACCTATTTACCGAATTATCAAAGGTTTACGCATTCAAACATTCTTCATACTGTTGTACGCTTCGTTTTCATGCCCATAATAGTAATTTTTCCGTCTTTTATCAATACAGGCAACCATACATAGCGGGAGTCTTCCAAATCTTTCTTTTTCCAACGGTCGAAAAGGGCGATATATGCATCCTTCTTTCCCACGACAGGTTGCACATAAGTACTCTGTGCATAAAATGTCTTATCCGCATCCGGCCCGGTACATGGGTCTCCGATAGTTTTCCATGTACCCATAATAGAATCAGCCACTGCCATCTCAGCCACATTCGGGTCCCAGCCCGTACAACCGGAACTGAGCATATAATACTTACCCTTATATTTGAATACAGCCGGAGCTTCACGGGATTCTTTCACGAAATTACGTGTAAAGCGTCCGCTCGGCTTCAGATAGTCGTCAGTCAGCAGGCTGATATACATGGTTTCATTGTTCTCGGAAGAATAGAATTGATAGGCACGACCATCATCGTCCACAAAAACGGTCTGGTCACGGCTCATTGCATTGTTAGGGCGGAAACTTCCCTGATAAATGAACGGCCCAGCGGGAGAATCGGCAACGGCAACTCCGGCACAAGCCTTACTGTAATCTGCACTTTCCACATGCGCCCACATTACGAACTTGCCCGTTTTCTTATTATAAACCACTTTCGGACGTTCCAATACTTTGGACGGATGCAAGTCGTGATTCGGGTCATCTTTTACTGCCGGAAGCACAATGCCTTCAAATTTCCAGTTCAGCAAGTCTTTGGAAGAGTAGCAACCTACTCCGGTCACATCCGTACGGTAACATTCCCAGGTAGCCCATTCGGGCAAGATGGTTTTTCCTTTTTTGTATTCACCATACCAATAATATGTGCCATCGTGATAAAGAAGTCCGCCGCCATGAGCGTTAATCGGATTTCCATCGGTATCTTTCCACACTTCTCCGGGAATAAAGTTCGTATTCTTCTGAGCCTGTACGGATAGTGGAAGCAAACCTACGCAAGCCACAAACAGTAATAATAGTCTAGTCATATATCAATATTTGTTGGTTAATTCATTATCAATGAAAAGCATGGTCTTTCGGAAAGTCATTCCCTTCCCAGGCTTTTTTACTTGTCCAGTCTTCAGCAGGAGATGTCCAGAAGGGATGGTCAGCCGGAAGTCCGAGCGGCAGGAAAGCAAGTGATGCCATATATAAGCTACCATTATTTGTGTACCAGTCGGATATATCCGGTTGCTTGCCATTGAATCCCAACGTCAGGAATCCTTTTTCATTGAAATTACGGTCATCGCCAAACATTCGTTTAATAACAGCCGTCATGGCTGCACGCACTTGTCCGTTCGACAATTCCTTGGGTAACCATTCTCTCCATGCCAGCAATGCTAAAGGCTGCAAAGTTCCTGTACGATAGGTAATAGAACGACCGAAAACAGGGAGTGTCCCTTCGGGAGAGATGAACCGTTCCAAAATCATTCCGAAACGTTGCATCCGTTTTACCGCACGGTTGTAATCACAGTCCGGCATATTCCAGACTTTATTCTTTCCGCCGTTGGTCATTACTTCCAGCGGTTCTATATACATGGGATGCAATACAAAACTATTGTAATAGTCGAAAGCAAAATCCTTTCCATCCGAATACCAGCCGTCACCGACGTACCATTCTTCCACTTTGCGCAGCGCCGAAGCTATGCGGTAAGTATCACTTGGCGCACCCGCTTTCCGTAGAAAGGCTTCTACGGTAGCAGAGAACAATAACCAATTCGTATAAGGCGGGTCTACCCGGTGAAGCTGTGTAAACTCGGTAATATAACGTTGTTTCGTCACGCTGTCCAACGGAACCCATAAAGCATCATATCCTCTTATGAAACTTTCCGCGATATAAGCGGCATCCACCAGGGTTTGACCTTCCTTTCTCCACAACAAATAATCGGGACTTTCCGGGTCGACAGCCTGCGCATAACTCTTGAGCGCCCATTCACGCAGTTGTTTGCGTTGACCACCTTCAACCGTATCATCATCCGGCAATGAAATCCAGGGAGCCAGTCCTGCCATCAAACGTCCGAAACATTCCATATAAGTAACCCTTTTATTTCTTCCGTCCCATGTCGGGCTTAACTCTACCAACATATTTTCCTGTAACTTGCCTTCACTCATATTACTAAGTACAGGAGCAGCCATACGATATATCACTCCCGCCCATAACTCACGGTCGGTCGGTTCTTTCACTTGTTTCTTCTTTTTTGCCGACAGGTCTTGTGACGGAATCATCAAGATTGCCATAAGCAATAGTAATACGCAATGTCTATTCAAGTTCATGATATTATTTAGGTTTTTCGTTTACAAAAAAAGTTCATACTCATAAAAAAAACGTCCAAATTTGTGTCAAAAAAGGGATACAAAAAGACCAAATTTCATACAGAGACACTTTTATATACGAAATTAATAAGGTTTCCACCTATCAATCCATTCAATAAAAGGTATTCCTTCCATTAAGCTCAGGGGCAACCAGAAAATATTTGGTTCTTAATCAAATTCCGTGCTAGTAAAGCTCATTGAAAGGTCGATGGATAAAGGGATATCGGCATATTAGAAATAGCAAATAAATTATCCAAGCTATATGCATCTTAAAGGATTTGATTAAGAACCAAATACGTTTTAGTGGCAATGCTTTACTCCCGAGATTGGCTACAGAGCACAACCCCTCCCTGAGAATAAACCTCCAATTGTACTTTACCACTCTCCTTCACCTTTAACGGAACAAGTTGCTGCTCTCCCTTTTTATCATCTTTATAAAGAGAAATCGTTTTTCCGGCAAACATTTCCAAATCCAGTGACAGTTTCAACAGCTCTTTTCCGGCATTCACGGCGGCGACATACCAAGTATTTCCGTGACGGCGAGCCAATACTACATACTTTCCCGGATACCCGTCAATGAAACGTGTTTCATCCCAAGTGGTGGGAACTGCTTTCATAAAGTCCATGCAAACTGGAGAAACATCATTCAAGTTATTCGGAGCAAGGGCAAAGTTCTGAACAGGGTTCTGGAATAAAACGGTGGTAGCCAATTGGAATATATCAGTAGTGCGACGAGTCGTACCGCCGTCATTGTTACGGTTCAGACGTTTGTTCAGGAAGCAGCCGCCAAATTCCATACTGCCTACCGTATTACGGATAAACGGATGCAGGCAAGTATTGAATGCTTCTTCATCGCAGAAGTGCTGGTTAAACACCATATTTTCGGATGCCAGTACGGCTTCGCTACCTACATAATTGGGGTACATACGTTCCCAGCCGCGAGGAATGGTACAGCCGTGGAGGATGACCATCAGCCCGTGGTCGTCGGCATCACTGAGGATGTCTTCATACAGACGCATCGTTTCTTGTTTGTCGCCACCGAAGAAATCGACTTTGATTCCTTTCACACCCAGACTTTGCAGCCATTTCATTTCACGCTTGCGGATGATGGCATTATCCATATGGTTGACAGGTCCTTGTTCTATATCATTCCAATAGCCGGAAGAACTATACCATAAAAACAGTTCCACACCTTTGCTGCGGGCATATTCTATCAAAGATTTCATCCGGTCGCGTCCGATGCGTGTATCCCACCAGTTATCAATTAGTGCATATTCATATCCCATAGCGGCAGCAAAATCTATATAGCGAATCTGGTCGTCATAATTGATGCTGTCATCCTGCCAAAGAATCCAGCTCCATGTGCCGCGTCCGAAACGATAATCATGTTTCGTCTCATAAAGAGGACTCACGACATCCCAGGGAACGGTTGTTTCCACAATCGGCTTCAACGTCTCGCCGACAGTGATAGTACGCCAAGGAGTAGCACCGGGTAAGGCAAATGCCGGAGCAACCGTTCCGTTCCCATTGTTTTCTTCCGCCATCGGGAAGGCGACAGTGTACAGGTTTCCTTCACTTACGTCGCTCAAACGGGAACCGCAGTAACGGCTGTCCACTCCCGTCTCACTCACCAATACCCAGCCATCATCACCTATGCGGAACAGACAAGGAAAGGTGTATCCATGCCCGTACTGCGAACGTTCACCCATCAGCGCATCCGCTTTATACTCTTCTTCATAGCTCGGCTTCGTACGTTTCCAGCCAATCATAGCATCACTTTGCGGACACAGGAAAGTAGTAGTCTGCTGCGGGAAGCGGAAACCGGTCTGTTCATTATTGACGGTAACACTCCCTTTCCCGCTTTGTCTCGGCAAAGTATAGCGGAAAGCGACATCATTATCACTTACACGAAAAATGACTCCTACCTTCTGCCCTTGCGCATTCTCGAGATTACAGGTCAGTTCGTTGGCGCGATAATGTATTTGGGACGTTTTAATGCGCGTCTGTTGATATACCGTATCTATCACTTCAACAGCATGTCCGGTCAGTTTCACCCCCTTTGTAAAATCTCCTATATTCGTACTGATTCCCAAAGGGGATTTTTCCAGCATTGTCTTTCCGTTATAGGTAACGGAATAACAAGGGCTTTCTTCGTTCTGCACAAATACGACTAATTGCAGTTTTTCATCCGGGCCTTTTACCACTACATCTTGCGCTGCAAGAGTGTCCAGACCGAGAAACAGAGCCAATATGCTTATAATTTTCTTCATATATACTAATTTTAAGTTATGTATTAGCAGCCATTAATTTAATCCTATACAATTCAGCTTTCGTTTGACTTAAGTCAAGCGCTCGTTCAACTTAAGTCAACCTATCGTTTGACTTAAGTCAAACGAAAACTGAGTCGGCAGACAGAAAATTAAGATTAGCTAAACAGTAGACTAAATCTACCAGGGTTGTTAATTGTCTTTAGAAAGTACCTATCTACGTGCTGATACGTTCTCATTTCTTTTATTTCTATCTATTTCTACCTCGTCTTCAAACGAATCACCGTAAATGAATAAGCAGGTAGTTGCTGCTGGAAGTTTGTTCCTATTTCGATTGTATCGACTACGGGAAGCGGAGTTGATTCCGGGGCACCTGCCAATACCGTTCTTGTAGCAGAAGACTGAATACCGTCAATTCCCGGTAATTGCACTTCTGTTTCCACACTGACTGGCAATAAGTTCACCAACTTCACAATTACATCTCCGGTCTTGCTGTCACGGACAATGGAAGAACCTACACGAAGTTTCACACGGTTGTCTTGATTATCCAGGCTTATCTGTGAAGGGATATAGTGGTCCCCTGCATTCTGTCCATATAGCTTCTGGACATAATATCCGGTGGTCGGTTTCACTTCACGGTTATTGAAGTAAATCAAATCCGGGCTCCATTGGGTATGCTTTTCTTTCGCCAGCAAAGGAGCATAAGAAGTCATACTTACAACATCACCATTGCGTTCCAAAGCTGTGAGGTAAAGGGCTTCGGTCAATGCAGTTTCCATATTGGCCTTTCGTCCGGGGATATGGGTGGCATATTCACCCAGATAAACTTTTGTTTTTTTACTGCGGTCGTATTTATCGTAGAAGTCCTGGTTATGAAGGAACCAGCCCGGAGACTGATAATAATGTTCGTCTACCATAGGAATACCCAGTTTATCCGCCAGTTTCCAACCTTCGACGTAATCCGTGCCCTCATTGAAAGGGCCGACAGTACCTACAACGGTTATTTCGGGATATTTCTCTTTTATCGCATTGAAAATCATAGTGAAACGTTCTTCAAAGATATCAGTGATAAGGTCTTCGTTACCAATACCGATATATTTCAGATTGAAAGGTTTCGGATGCCCGGCTTCGGCACGCACCTTTCCCCATTTTGTCTTTTTCGCGTCACCGTTCGCCCATTCTATCAAATCCAGAATGTCCTGAATATAAGCCGGCATTTCACTCATCGGAATCCCGCCTTGCTGTCCGCCCCTCAAATCACCGTGACAAGCGGAGTTCTGACAAGGGACACCGGCAGCAAGTACCGGCAGCGGTTCGGCACCGATGTCTTCACAGAACTGGAAATATTCATAATACCCCAGTCCCATACTCTGATGATATCCCCAAAGGTTGCGGGCGGGTTTACGGGCTTCCAGCGAGCCAATCGTATTTTTCCATTGATAGATATTCTTCAGACCATCGCCATGAGCCACACAGCCACCCGGGAAACGGACAAAGCGGGGATGCATATCAGCAAGCGTCTGAGCCAAATCGGCACGCAGTCCGTTCTTTCTGCCTTTGAATGTATTCTGCGGGAATAGAGAAATCATATCCAGTTCGACTTCACCTATTGATTGCGGTTGGAGTTCCAAATGTGTATCTGCAGATGCTTTCGCGGTCAATACCGCTTTATATTTCTTCCATGAACGGGAAGAAACTGTAATTGAGGTTTCTCCCTGTACTGTGCCATTGGCATCAACCAGACGTATGAGTAGTTTATTGGACTTATACCCTGCCGGAATACGGCCAAACAAAGAGATATTATACTTTTCGGCAGCTTTAAGAGCTATACCGTCAAAACCTGTATTTATCAACACAGCTCCCGGCTGCTTTATATCCAATACAGCATAATGAGGGTTGTTCGGATGGATAGGGCTCGTTGTGTTTATTGTAAATGCCGCATTCTCCCCTTTCAAATTCCAGGAATGGGTACTATTCCAATTCTTATCCCCCTCACGGTCGGACGGGTCATATTCGAAATCCCTGTTTTGAACCAATTCTGCGTATAAGCCACCATCGGCAGAGTAGTTAATATCCTCAAAGAAGATACCCAACAGTAAATCACTGATTTCCTTTGTTTCTTCCGGTTGCGCCGTGATGGTAGCCTTTACAGGTTTCAGTCCGGCGAAACGCTCTTTGTCCTGTACGGGACGTTCCGCATGCAAAGCATTTCGATATTGGTTCCTTTCATGGCTTTTCGTCAGTTCGTCCACTATTGCCCAAGACACACGGTTGATATTTCCTGTCTGTTCTTGTCCGGCAATAATTGCCTTAGTTCTTATGCCTTCAAAATCAGAAGTTGTCCGGGGATACCTCTGGCTTTCCCAATAAACCAGGTCTTTTGATTTTGCCTGTCCGTATCCGTCGTGGGCATTCAGTTTCCAGGTACAGAGCCATTCTCCACCGGGAAGCTGTTTCAAGAAGGGGTCGAGCATCTTTTTCTGTGAACCCCAACGACTGTAATCACAACGGAGATAGCCTGTTCCCTGACCTACTTCGAACCAGTGTTTCCCGTCCATGCTCCATGCAAAACGAAGTCCGCTCCGCCCGTCGTCGCTGCGGGTGGCATAGGAGAAAAGAGAGACAGAATCCGGTACGCTCGCCGTTTCTTTGATTGCAGCTAAAGTGACCTGTTGAAACGACAAAAACAAGACAACTGACAGCAGGAATAATTTTCTCATGGCATAAGTATCATTAAGATTATCAATCGCAAAGATAAGAGTTTCACTGTTACAGCGAATACCTTTTAAGTGTAAAATTACCAATTATTATTCAAAAGCATAGCAAGCAGCAAATTAACAAGAATAATTTGTACACCTTTCCAGTAGTATGTATGATTTTCCAGTAGTAAAGCCGTGATTTACTTCGGCTTGTTATAGGCCTTCCGGTTTTCCATAGGCCTTGTACAGGCAGTTCAGTTCCTTTCCGGTGATAGGTGTCACGGTGCCGTGACGGGGATGGAAATCCATGCTGACGGCATGGTCTATCACTTTAAAGTTCTCCAGGTCGATACTTTCCGTAAACTGATACTTGCCTTTCATGTATACATCGTACATCAGAATATATTTGTCCGAACCTATCAGCGGGAAGATGCCTGCACCTTCCACAGCTTCTTTCGTCTGCTGTTTATAATCATCCGATTCCGTCCATTGTCCGGAAGTCAGAGAGGTGGTAGTCGCTTTTTTGATTCCATTGCCATCCCCTTCCGTCTTATAGAACAGGTGATAAAGCCCGTCTTTGTAGATAATGTCTCCGTCGATACATGATTTTCCGTTCTTCGGCAGAAACAAGGGTTTCGGTTCGCCTTCGAGGTCGGTAAAGTCCTTATTGGCATATGCATAATAAATAATATCTGCGCCATTGCCATGTTTCATTGACCAATATACCATATACTTTCCGGCTTCCTTGTCATAGACGGTTTGGGGAGCCCATACACGTTTCAGGTTTTCCTGAGCAGGATATTTCTTCTGAATATTTATAATATTGGATGTCCAGTGCACCAGGTCTTTCGATTTTAATAATACCATGGCACGGTTGGAATTCCATCCGTTCCCGGATACCATGTCGGTAACCACCATATAGAATGTCTTGCCATCCTCACAACGCAGGATATGAGGGTCGCGTACTCCGCCCGTAGAGCTTATCACACGGGAATCAAGTATCGGTTGGTTGCCATTCAGAGCTTTATAATTATATCCGTCAAGGCTGACAGCCATTCGAATGGCTTCTTCGCTCATCTTATTTCCGATGAAGTAAACAAACAGGTAGGCGGATTGCTGGCAATAGCCGGTTAGCACTCCTATAAAAAGGAGTACCAAGAGGGTGATATATTTCTTCATATTCATTTTACATTCAATGCTTGGTGTATGGTGATAATTGGTGTATGATTATTGATATACGATAATTTAATATTTGAAATCCGCAGGTTTCACATATACACGATATTCGCGAATCATGCCCGGATAATTCTTTTCGGCACGGGGAAGATAACGGAAGCCTGTCACCGTTTCCACTTTGCTCAAGTCAATCACCAAGTGATGAGGATAAGCCACATTATCCACTGTCATCCAGAAAGTGGATTCCTGCAAGTCGAATATCTTATCGGCGGTACGGTTGCCACTGCGGGTTTCTTCGCTGTCGGCGTAACGAATCTTCCAATGTTCGCGGGATACCGGTTTGCCGTCCGCGCCTAATACGTCAAATTCTGCAATGGCGGCAATGTTATCGTTGGCTTGCGGAGACAATGCTTCGAGACAGAAGAAACGTCCTTTCACCGGAGCGGTGAAGCGTACTTCCTGCCAGCCGTTGCCCGGGGTAAAGGCGCCTTCATATACGGCTTTCTCAGTTGACAGATTCAGTTTTTCGCCTTCCTTACGATGTGTTTCCGGTGCTTTTTCACGAAGTACATCGAGGATAGGTTTCTTCAAGCCTTTAATGGTGGCTTTTGCCGGACCTTTCAAGTCCAGGACAAGGATTTCATTCTCTCCTTCTTTCAGCCAACAGCCTGGCATGAAGAGGGTTTGCTGTGGACCGATTTCCCAAAAACGTCCCATGGCATGACCGTTCACCCAAACCATGCCTTTGCCCCATGTGCTCATGTCGAGGAAGGTATCTCCTACTTTATCGAGTTTAAAGGTAGCCTTATAATAAGCAGGCATAGTAGGCAGTGCCTTAGTATCCTGATAGTTCTTGTTTTTAATAAAAGAGTAATCTACCGGGAAGTTATACACCGTCCAGTTTTTCAGTTCCTTAGTCCGGTCGCCCGAAATCAGTTCCACTTTTTCTGTGATACCCTTGCGGTCATGGATGGATTTGTCAAAATTGACACGTCCCATCGCTTCAACAAGAATATCCAGTTGCGTACCTTTCTTCAGTGCGGGCAGAGTCGTTGTAAACTCTCCTTTGCGACGGTCTAAACGAGCCAGGAGCTTGCCGTCGGCATATATCTGTGCCCAGTCGTGCACTTCTGTTATCTTCAAGGTTGTGCCTGCGGCAGTAGTTTCAAGCAGAGTTGTGCGATACAAGATTGTTCCCCAACCCTGATTGAACTGTTCCATCGGTTGAATATCCACCGAGTGTTTCGCTTCCGGCAGGTTAGAGAAAAGCGGAGCTATTTTAGTGAAGTGAAATTCGGGAATCTCTATTACAGGCAATGCAGCGGGAGCTTCCGGCAATGTCTCGCCAGCCGGGAGATAGTTTTTCAACAAGTCACGCAATAGGAAGTATTTCTCTGTCGTCCAACCGGGCTCACTGATTGGCGCATCATAATCATAAGAACTGCACATGGCAGAATAAGCCGGGTTGTTGGCGCCGCCCCAATGTCCGAAGGTTGTTCCACCGTGAGTCATATAGAGACTGAAAGAGATATTGCGGTCGAGCATCTCCTTGATACCTTGTACCATATCTTTGGCAGGGCGTGTCTCATGTTTGCGTCCCCAATGGTCGAACCAGCCACTCCAAAATTCACTGCACATCAGCGGAGTTTCGGGACGAAGCTCTTTGAGTTTCTTGAATTGCTGGTCGATATTGGCTCCTGTTCCGAAGTTTACCGTCCAAATAAGGTCGTCAAGCGCGTTGTTGGTAAAGTTACTGCTCCAATCACATTGGAACAAAGGCACATCGGTGAAACCGGATTCGCGGACTAAATCACGCACGGCAGATACGTAGGGCTTGTCTGTCCCATAAGAGCCATATTCGTTTTCCACCTGCACCATGATGATATTACCGCCTTTATTTACTTGCAGCGATGCCAGTTGCTTGCCGATTTCTTTCATAAAGATGCCTACACGTTCCATATAATAAGGGTCGAGCGTGCGCAATGCCACGTCTTTTTTCTTCAGCAGCCACCAGGGAAGTCCGCCCATCTCCCATTCCGCACATACATACGGGCCGGGACGGACAATGACATACATGCCATGTTTCTGTGCGGTACGGCAAAAAGCGGCAATATCATTCTGACCGGAGAAGTCGAACTTTCCTTCTTCCTGTTCGTGGATATTCCAAAAGATATAGATACAAATCGTATTCATCCCCAACGCTTTGCACATCTCAATGCGATGGTCCCAATATGCCTGCGGGATGCGGGTGTAATGCAGTTCGGCCGCTTTCACCACAAATGGTTTGCCGTCGAGCAAGAATGTATTCTTGCCAACCTCAAATTTACGGGCAGTAGTTTGTGCCTGTGCACTACTAAAGATAATGACTGTAAAAAGTACCAGTAAAGCTATCAATCTGTTTTTCATGGTTTATTCAATATAGAATTTTAATAGTATACGGCAAAGGTAGGCGATTCACCTAAATGAGAGGGCATAATTATCATTCAAAAAGGGTTGGAAATAAAGCAAAATAGCCCCATCAGGGGCTATTTTGCTTTATTTCTATATATTTCCGGAATTATTGTTTTGCTAACCAGAGACTAAAAAACTTATCATACACCTCATAATAATCACGTTCTTTTGTGATAAAGTCCTTATCCAAAAGCCCATTCACAGCAGACTTGACAGAACTGGGGGATGCTAGCCCATAACGTTTGCAAAACGCTCCCGAATTGACGGCCCTAGCTTTTCCTTCTTTATTAATAGCAATAAAAACTTCTTTTTGTTTTTCGGGTAATTGATATAAAAGTTCGGCATAGGTATCCGCTGTGAAGTTTACAATATAATCAACGGCAGTCTGTATCATATCCATTCCGCAGACACCCTTCTCCGGAGTCTTGAGAAAAAGCACATTCATCACTTTCTGCAAATAAAAGGTTCCACCTTCAAAGCGGTCGTACAAAGCATCAACCACGTCCGGACATAGAGTCTTATGATTCTCACGAAAATGCCCGACTGCAAATTCCCGGTATTTATCTTTCGAGATAGGGGGAAGATTCATAATAGTCACACTCTGATAGAACGGACGGGAAGGAGAAGTAAAGATGCTTCCCATTAAATGCCGCTGCGAACCGGCAAATATAAAGTGAGCATTGCTGCAATACTGCACATATGTACGTAATGTTGCCTCAACGGTATCTTCGTCATATTTTCCTATCTGTTGAAATTCATCAATCGCCACCAGACAGGGCTTGTCCGCTTTCTGCAAATAGTTAAATATTTCATCCAAGGAAACTGCCGGATTAGTGATATCTCCCAAACTAATAGACCAGGAAGGCATCCCCGATATATCATAAGAAATACCGGCTTTCAAAGAGGACATAGCATTAACAAATAATTCCCAGGATTGTCTTCCACGGGGTTTCAACTCTTCCAAAATAGCTTTCCCAAGCTTATTTACCAAATCACGCAATGAACGGGTCGCATAAATGTCCACAATAAACGTATAAAAACGCTTGTTTATTTCCGGACAAGAAAAACAATGCCTGATTAAATCCGTCTTTCCATATCGTCGCGGAGAAATCAAAGCTATATTATTTCCGTTAAGTAGCATTGTTATCACGTCCTCTGTCTCTTTTTCCCTATCACAGAAGTACTTTGCTGAAACATAGCCATTAGTTACAAAAGGATTGTTCATACCTATATTACATTGGTTTCTGCTCCAAAGATAATGAATTTATAGTAATGGTCAAAAGATGATGGTCATAAAATGACCATCATCTTTTGACCATTACTACATTACTATAACTAAAATCAGTTTTCTTTTGTCAGCAGGCTTTCCAGCTCTTCCGCATTCAATCGGAGATAGAATTGCCCGCGATAAGCTACGGAAATAGCGCCCGTTTCTTCAGAAACAATGATGGCATGGGCGTCCGATTGTTGCGAGATTCCCATAGCCGCACGGTGGCGCAATCCTAATTCTTTGGGAATATTCAAGTCATGGGATACAGGAAGGATACATCCGACCGCTTTGATACGTTTCTTACTGATGACCATTGCGCCGTCATGCAGAGGGCTGTTCTTGAAGAATATGTTTTCAATCAGGCGTTGGTTGATTGCTGCATCAATCACTTCGCCTGTACGGACGATTTCATCTAAGGGGACATTATGTTCAATGACAATCAACGCGCCGACTTTTTGTTTGCCCATACTCAGGCAAGCCATCACCACCGGCATAATGTCGTCATGCTTCAGGGCTTCTTTCTTCGAGCCGTTGAAAAGCCGTGCCAATGCACTGACGTGACGGTGAGAACCCAAGGTCAGCAAGAAACGGCGTATCTCATCCTGGAAAAGAACAATCAAGGCTATCACACCCACATTCATTAAGGTGTCGAAAATAGAACCCAACAGTTTCATTTCCAGCACTTGCGTCACTACGAGCCAAATCAAGATAAAAACAAGGATGCCGGTGAAAACCTTGATGGAGCCGGATGCTTTCATCAGTTTGTAGGTATAGTACAACAGCAAAGCTACCAGCAGAATATCAATAAAATCTTTTATGCCAAATTCAAAAAACATGCTATCTTCCTTTTATTTGCTATATGAACTCTCTTCTTTTATCTTTTCCGTGATTCGGACGGCTTCCACGGCTTCGCGTACATCATGTACGCGAAGGATATTCGCGCCTTTCATTAACGCCACAGTATCCAATACGGTTGTCCCGTTCAGCGAATCCTGCGGGGTTCCGCCCAATAATTTATAAATCATGGATTTCCGGGATACCCCCACCAAGAGCGGAAGTTCGAAAATGCTGAATTCTTCCAAGTGCGCCATCAGCTCATAATTATGCTCCAATGTCTTACCGAATCCGAATCCCGGGTCGAGGATAATATCTTTTACTCCCAAATCACGGAGTTGCTGCACTTTACGGGCGAAATACAGGAACACCTCTTTTATCAGATTGTCGTAATGAGGTTCTTTCTGCATACTCTGCGGGGTTCCCTGCATATGCATCATGATATATGGCACGCCCAATTCGGCTACCGTACGGAACATACGGTCGTCCATCTCACCGGCAGCTATGTCATTGATAATGGCTACTCCATATTCCTTCACACATTGTTCCGCCACATCAGCACGGAAAGTATCCACAGAGATGACAGCGTCCGGATGGTTACGGTTCAGGATTTCCAGTCCGGTGCGCAGCCTGCGCATTTCCTCTTCGGCAGAAATATGTTCGGCATTAGGACGCGAAGAATAAGCCCCTATATCAATAATGGAAGCACCTTCGTCAATGATTTGCCGGGCACGGGCTGCAATATCTTCTTCGGTCTGCATCCGGCTGCCGGAATAAAAAGAATCGGGAGTCACATTCAAGATACCCATCACCTGCGGAACGGCGAGGTCGAGCAACTGCCCTTTCACATTTATATAAATAGGAGATATAGGTTTTATCATTGATACTATTCCTTTTAGATTGCCTACAAATGTAGATAAAAAAAGCAAGTATTGCACTAAAAATAATAAATAAAAGAGACCGAAACATTCAACGTTGATTCTACTCCGTACGAATATTATCAGCGTTGTCAGGAATACTTGATGGAACCTGTTGTGCTCAGTATGTCTGACACATTATTCAATATGGCTGCCGGGCGGCATGACACACGCATGCGGGCAGTAGCTATCGCCACCCAACTGGACTTTACCTTTGGCTTACGCCTGAGTAAAAAACACTCCTAACTCCTGCCAATTCCGAAAGAATAGCCTATCTTTGCAACGTTTTAAATTAAAGTTCAGGTTATGAAACTTTCTGCTCTTTACAAAATTTTTCAGGAGTGCCAATCAGTCACAACTGACAGCCGGAACTGCCCGGACGGTTCTTTGTTTATCGCCTTGAAAGGCGAGTCGTTCAACGGCAATGCATTTGCCGAAAAGGCATTAAATTCCGGGTGCGCGTATGCCATTGTCGATGAGGCCGGATATGCCGTAGAAGGCGACAGACGCTATATACTTGTAGACGACTGCCTGCAAACCATGCAACAACTTGCCAATTACCACCGCCGCCAGCTCGGCACACGGATTATCGGCATCACCGGTACGAATGGCAAGACAACTACCAAGGAATTGATTTCCTCCGTCCTTTGCAAAGCCCATAATGTGCTCTATACCTTAGGCAACCTCAATAATCATATCGGCGTGCCGGCTACCCTGCTCCGGTTGAAACCGGAACACGACCTTGCCGTCATCGAAATGGGAGCCAACCACCAGGGAGAAATCAAGTTCCTTTGCGGAATAGCCGAACCGGATTACGGCATCATCACCAATGTAGGCAAAGCCCATCTGGAAGGATTCGGTTCGTTCGAGGGAGTTATCAAGACGAAAGGAGAACTCTATGACTTCCTTCGTCCCAAAAGTGATTCCACCGTTTTCATCCATCACGACAATTCCTATTTAATGAATATAGCCGGCGGACTGAACCTGGTTTCTTACGGTACGGAAGACGGATTGTATATCAACGGACGCATTACGGACAATTCCCCTTATCTTACTTTCGAATGGAAGGCGGGAAAAGACGGAGAGATTCACCAAGTACGCACGCAGTTAATCGGAGAATATAATTTCCCAAATGCCCTGGCTGCCATTACTATCGGGCGTTTCTTCGGAGTAGAAGCACAAAAGATTGACGAAGCCCTGGCAGAATATACCCCACAAAACAACCGCTCCCAACTCAAAAAGACAGAAGACAACACGTTGATTATTGACGCATACAATGCAAATCCGACCAGCATGATGGCTGCCTTACAGAACTTCCGTAATATGACTGTTCCCCATAAGATGCTCCTATTGGGAGATATGAGGGAACTCGGTCCCGAAAGTGCAGCCGAACACCAGAAGATTGTAGATTACATCAAGGAGAACGGTTTTGAGAAAGTCTGGCTTGTAGGCGAACAGTTCGCAGCCGCACAACATTCCTTCAAGACTTATGCCAATGTGCAGGAAGTCATCAAAGAACTGGAAACTAATAAACCGAAAGGATACACCATTCTCATCAAAGGTTCCAACGGCATCAAACTCAGTTCGACAGTAGAACACTTATAAACAGTGGAATAATTAGAAGCAAAATACTATAAAATAAAAAGAGAATGCGTCAAAAAGAAGTAAATACTAACTTTTTGGTGCATTCTCTTTTTTATTCATTCTTGGTCGTACCACATAATAGGCAAGTAAACTCGCCAAAATCGCTCCCGTAGAATTGGCTGCAAAGTCCATCCAATCCCCACCACGATAACTGGTACAGTATTCCTGCAACAACTCCACACAACCACTGAAAAGCACAGGGCAAATGAAGGCACCTACCCAAGCATGCCACATAGGAGCATTATCCCTGCGGTGCGCCCACAAAAATTCCAACCATAACATTCCCGACATACCGAAATACATGCAAATATGAACTAACTTGTCCAAGTTGGGAATCTCATTCAAATCCGTCTTGGGCGGCTTGAAGAACGATAGGTAAATCACAGTCAATATGATAAAAAGCGAAACGGGATATTTCTTAATATAAGATAGCATATCTAAATAAAATTACAGGTTCGATGCAAATATAAGCATCATTTTCTATATTTGCACTTTCATACGTATATTTATAACGATTTGTAAGATAAAACAAGATTTATGACGAAAAATGATAGAGCGAACTTCGGCAGTAAATTAGGCGTAATACTTGCTTCCGCCGGGTCGGCTGTAGGATTGGGCAATATATGGAGATTCCCTTATGAGACAGGAAATCATGGGGGTGCGGCTTTTATTTTGATTTATTTAGGCTGTGTGCTTCTTCTCGGACTTCCCATTTTGATTGCCGAGTTTCTTATAGGACGCCGTTCGAGAGCAAACACCGCAGGCGCCTATCAAAAACTCGCTCCCGGCACACATTGGCGTTGGGTAGGGCGCATGGGGGTATTGGCAGGCTTCCTGATACTCAGTTATTATTCAGTAGTGGCAGGATGGACGCTTGAATATGTTTTTGAAGCCGTCACGAATGGCTTTGCTGGTAAAACGCCCAATGAGTTCATTACTTCTTTCCAAGATTTCTCCAGCAACCCCTGGCGTCCTGTGGTATGGTTGGTGGCTTTCTTGCTGGTTACTCATTTTATCATCGTAAAAGGAGTAGAAAAAGGCATCGAGAAATCTTCCAAGATTATGATGCCTACCTTATTTATTATTATACTCATACTGGTAGTCTGTTCAGTCTCTCTGCCGGGAGCCGGTGCAGGCATCGAGTTTCTGCTGAAACCGGATTTCAGCAAAGTGGACGGGAATGTATTCCTTAGCGCGATGGGACAAGCCTTCTTCTCCCTTAGCTTGGGAATGGGTTGCCTTTGTACTTATGCTTCCTATTTCAGTAAAGAAACCAATCTGACTAAAACCGCATTCAGCGTAGGCATCATTGACACTCTTGTAGCCATATTGGCGGGCTTTATCATCTTTCCGGCAGCTTTCTCCGTAGGCATCCAACCCGGTTCAGGGCCGAGTCTTATCTTCATTACGCTGCCTAATGTATTCCAACAGGCATTTAGCGGAGTACCCGTATTAGCATACATATTCTCTGTGATGTTCTATACCCTACTGGCAATGGCTGCATTGACTTCCACCATTTCACTGCACGAAGTGGTGACGGCTTATTTGCACGAAGAGTTCAAACTCTCCCGGGGAAAAGCGGCAAGGCTGGTCACCGGAGGATGTATATTCCTGGGAATATTCTGTTCCTTGTCATTGGGAGTCACAAAAGGATTCACGGTCCTTGGACTGGGAACGTTCGACCTCTTCGACTTTGTTACGGCTAAAATCATGTTGCCGCTCGGCGGATTGTGTATCTCCCTTTTCACGGGATGGTATCTCGACAAGAAAATAGCATGGTCGGAGATTACGAATGACGGTTCATTGAAAGTTCCCGTGTATAAACTAATCATCTTCATATTGAAATATATCGCCCCGGTTGCCATCACACTGATATTTATCAACGAATTAGGATTCATCAAACTATGATGTGGAAAGACTTTTTTTATTTCACTAAAACCGAACGACAAGGAATTATCGTCCTTGTCGTTCTTATTTTAGGAACATTCGCAATTCCTAAGCTCTTCACGCTTTTCGTCCATCCCAAAGAGATGGATGCCGCGGAACAAGAGAAATTCGAAAAAGAATTAAATGAATTTATCTCTTCCCTCGAAGAGATAAAACCACACAGAAAATCTACCGACAGCTCCTTCCGGTCATCTCCCAAAAGAGAAATAAGGCTTACCGTCTTTGACCCAAATACGGCCGACTCCATGACTTTTCTGTCTCTTGGACTACCGTCATGGATGGCTAAGAACATCCTGCGTTATCGTAGCAAACAGGGACGATTCCACCACCCGGAAGACTTCCGGAAAATATACGGACTGACAGAAGAACAATATAAGACACTGCTTCCTTATATTCAGATTGCGAAAAGTTCCGAGCCAAGAGAAACAAGAGATACAATACAGCTATTAACAACAAAAAGCACACAGCAGGATAGCATATTCAAGTATCAACCCGGCACTATCATCAGTCTCAATTCTGCCGATACAACCGAATTAAAGAAGATTCCCGGAATCGGAAGCGCTATTGCCCGTAAGATTGTAAATTACCGTAAGCGGCTGGGAGCCTTCTGCCGGATAGAGCAATTGCAGGAGATTCAGCTAAAAGCAGAGAAGCTCCGTCCCTGGTTTTCCATTGACGCCGGACAGATACACCGTATCAACTTAAATAAAGCAAGCCTGGAACGAATGACGTATCATCCGTATATCAACTTCTATCAAGCGAAAATCATCGTAGAATACCGGAAAAAGAAAGGAAGTATAAAAAGCCTGAAACAGCTATCGCTCTATGAAGAGTTCACTCCGGCAGATTTGGAAAGGCTCGAACCTTACGTTTGTTGTGATTTATAAAAAAAGATGCATTCCTATCACACCAGACAAGAATGCATCACACACAAACAAAACAAACACTCTACTATCATCTTCACAGACTTCCGTAGAGAAGCGACTATAAATATATAACTAAAAGATAGAACTTCTGCTAAGTTCTACCTTTTTGGTATGTATTTTTAGAAATAAGGTTCCTAATTAATCTTTTTTAATCATGCCATCGACCATATGCACCGTCCGGTCGGTGATTTTGGCCAGTCCCTCGTCATGAGTGACGATGACAAATGTCTGCCCCAACCTATCCCTCAAATCGAAGAACAGTTGATGTAAATCTTCTTTATTATGCGTATCCAAACTACCGGATGGTTCGTCTGCCAGAATAACAGCCGGGTCGTTGATTAAGGCACGCGCCACAGCTACCCGTTGTTTCTCTCCGCCCGACAATTCGTTCGGCTTGTGAGAAGCCCGGTCGGCAAGCCCCATAAACTCCAGAATCTTCACCGCACGGTCATTTGCCTCTTTCGAAGAGACACCTGCAATAAACGCAGGAATCATCACATTCTCCAATGCCGTAAATTCCGGCAGAAGTTGATGAAACTGGAACACGAAACCAATATTCTTATTACGGAAAGCAGACAACGCCTTCTCTTTCATCCGGCTGACCACGGTTCCGTCAATCTCGACCATACCTGCATCCGGCTCGTCCAAAGTACCCATTATCTGCAACAGTGTAGTTTTACCTGCCCCACTCGGGCCTACAATACTGACAATCTCGCTCTTATTGATTTCCAAATCAATCCCTTTCAGCACCTGCAACGAACCGAAACTCTTCGTAATTCCTTCTAGTTTTATCATAACAGCCTTTTATAATCGTTTAATGACATATTCCGCCAAGTAGCACCCGAACACTGCCGGCATATAACTGACCGTTCCACAGGTCGATTTCTTATTCTGCTCATCATCAGTCAGCAGTACCGCTTTCGGATCGGCCTGTTCGGTACTGAATACTACCGGGAGTTTCCGCTTCATTCCCATCTTCTGCAAGCGTTTCCGCACCGCTTTGCTTAACCCGCAATGATAGGTATCCCAAAGGTCGGCAAAACGTACTTGGGTAATATCACTCTTCGCTCCTGCCCCCATACTGGAAACAATCCTGATGCGCCGCTTCATCGCTTCACTAATCAGATAGCATTTCGGACTGATAGTATCTATGGCGTCTACTATAAAGTCATACTTGGCGGCATCCAACAGTTCTGGTATATTTTCATCTTTGAGATAGACCGGCAGAACAGCCAACTCAATATCCGGATTAATATCCTTATAACGGGCAGCCAATACTTCCGCCTTCGTCAGTCCCAAAGTAGAATGCATGGCAGGCAACTGCCTGTTTATATTGGTAGGCTGCACCGTATCGGCATCTACAATCGTCATTCGTCCCACTCCCGCACGGCAAATCATCTCGGCGGCATAAGCCCCTACCCCGCCCAGACCTACTACCAATACGTGGGAATTCCGGATGCGGTTCATCTTTTCCTCACCGAGAAGGAGTTCCGTCCTTTGCTGCCAGTTATTTTCTTCCATCAGTTTTTCTTTAGCCATTTATAGAACCATTTACCAACCTTTTCATAGTGCTGCGACTCATTATGCCCACGAGGGTCAGAGAAAGAAACAATCTCCTGCGGCTCGCCGAACTGGTCGGGATATAAAATAATCAAACTATTATTAGAGAAATATTTTCCAAGTTGCGCGGGCAGGCGGTCGAAAGAAGAATCATAAGAGATAGAACCGCTACGGGCGGAAATAACCACCAGCAGGTGATCGTAATTCACTTGCCCTGTTAATAAAAGAAGGTCTTCCCATTCTTCCATCGTAGAGAACTCCGTCGGCGTCCCTGCATACTTTTTCTTCACAAGTTGCTGAAGCCTCATCAATGTCCGTTCATTCGCAAAGAAATGCACGCGGCATCCCAGGATGCTCCCCATCCGGCAGAAGTGTTCCACCCATTTCGCAAAACCCGTCTCATATTCGGCTTTCGGCGGAACGGCAATATTGATTCGCCGCAAAGTATTCACCGGCATCAGGAATTTGGCAATCATCACTTCGCGGTGCGTGCCTTTCAACAGGCTTTCCGCCAGATGCCCGAAGAAAGAATCCACTATATTGGCTTTCCGGTGCAGACCGATGACAACATCCGTAGCTTCATATTCCTTGATTGTATGGATAATCCCCGAAGCGATATTCAAATCATAACGGCTCACCATAGTGACAGGCACATCGGCAGCGGCAGCAATCATTGCAGCCTTCTCCAGATTACGTTTTCCCTGCAACTCCTTCTTCTCCGAACTGTTATTATCATTGATGACATTCAACGCTATCAACGCATTTTTCTGTTTAGCGTCCTTTATCACCAACGCAAGGTTGATAAGGTCTTCAATCGTATCCGGGTTAGCGACCGGAATCAATATCTGTTCATTGCTTTTCTTTGTTCCTTCTTCCGACTGTGTAGTTTCATCCAGCGCAAAACGACGTGCCGCACGCTCCGTCACCAACGAACTGATGACGCAAGTAAAGAGAATCATCACAACCGTACCGTTCAATACATCATCATTCAATAACCGTTCGCCATTCTCCATAACAATTTCGTGCCCAATCAATACTGCCGCCAACGTAGCCGCCGCCTGCGCATTACTCAGACCGAATATCATACTCCGCTCATTGGAGTGCATGCCATAAATCTTCTGCGTAACCCATGCAGCCAGCCATTTGCTGAAAGTAGCCACCACCGTCATCACAACCGCCACTTTCAGCGCTTCCCCACCGGTAAACAGGCTTCTTACATCAATAATCATTCCGACACCAATCAGGAAATAAGGAATAAACAGCGCGTTTCCTACAAACTCCAGACGATTCATCAAAGGAGATACATGAGGCACCAGACGGTTCAAGACCAGTCCGGCAAGGAAAGCTCCCAGGATGCCTTCCATTCCCACAAACTCCATCAATCCGCCACCGAGAAAGACCATCGCCAATACGAATACAAACTGCATCACGCTGTCATCGTACTTCCGGAAAAACCAACGGCCGATACGAGGGAAGAAGAAAACAATCAGGAATCCGAGAAAAGCCACTTTTGCCACAAGAAAGCCCCAAAACCAGCCGTCGACGTTTCCTTTGAACATACCGCCTATCACGGCAAGGATAATCAGAGCCAACGTTACGGTCACTGCTGTGCCACCGATAGTTATATTGACACTGCGCAGACGAGACAATCCGTACCTGCTTATAATAGGATAAGCAATCAACGTATGGGAAGCATACATACTCGCCAGTAGCACAGCAGTGAGAAAGCCATAGCCCAGCATACTCATACTGCTCCAGATTCCCAGTCCCATCGGAATAAGAAAGGTAAGCCAGCCGAACACGATACTTTTCGTCCGGTTCTTCTTGAAATCTTCCATATCCATTTCAAGTCCGGCAAGGAACATGATATAGTATAATCCCACTTTGCCGAAGAGTTCGAAGCTGCTGTCACGGTCGAGCACATGGAAACCATGTTCGCCAATCAGGACACCTGCCAGAATCATGCCTATAATATGAGGTATATGGAGACGCCCCAGAATCATAGGAGCAAACAGAATAATAATCAATACCAGAAAGAATACCCAGGTCGGGTCGGTTATCGGTAAGGTTAAATTAAAATCAAACAAGTTCATAAGCTGTGGCTTTAGGAATTCAATGCAAAGGAACAAAAAAGTTTGCAGAATCACAATGAATGTCCAAACTGTATTAATGTAAGCTACAGGCATTTCTTTTTCACCGCTTACCTATCAAGATATATTTCGTCAGTCACTTTTATTTCGTTACACTATAGTCTCCCTTGCGGATAACTATAGTGTAACGCAAGGAAGACTATAGTTATCCTTACGGAACACTATAGTGTAACGAAGTAATAATAGGCAATAAAGAAAGTCTAATCAGGCAACAAAACCAATCCGATTAGTACCGTGACGGGAAATGGTTCACTTTTGGTGCGTTTATCCTGTCCGGCAACTACACCTGACTATACGTAAGGTTTAAGTAATCCGCCGAAAAACGGAAATATTTCTCTCAAAAGCGATGTTTATATGCTAAATTGTTATAATTTTGCAGCCAAATATCTTCTATTCGACAGCGGATAGAGAGAAATTCAATATTCACAATTTAACAAAAGAAAAAGATGAAAGTAGCTATTGTTGGCGTAAGCGGAGCCGTGGGACAGGAATTCCTGCGCGTGCTCGATGAAAGAAACTTCCCGTTGGACGAGTTAGTTTTGTTCGGTTCTAAACGTAGTGCCGGAACAACTTATACTTTCCGCGGTAAACAAATCGAGGTGAAACTCTTACAACACAACGATGACTTTAAAGGGGTAGACATTGCTTTCACTTCTGCCGGAGCAGGAACATCCAAGGAGTTCGAGAAAACAATCACCAAGTATGGTGCTGTGATGATTGACAACTCCAGCGCATTCCGTATGGATGCCGATGTGCCTTTGGTAGTGCCTGAAGTAAATGCCGAAGACGCATTGGAGCGTCCTCGCGGCGTCATTGCCAACCCTAACTGTACAACTATCCAGATGGTAGTTGCACTGAAAGCCATCGAAAAGCTTTCTCATATAAAAACCGTGCACGTGTCTACCTATCAGGCAGCGAGCGGCGCAGGTGCCGCCGCTATGGACGAATTGTACGAACAATATCGCCAGGTATTGGCTAACGAACCTGTAACCGTAGAGAAGTTCGCGTATCAGTTGGCTTTCAACCTGATTCCTCAGATTGACGTATTCACAGAAAACGGTTACACCAAGGAAGAGATGAAGATGTTCAACGAGACACGCAAAATCATGCATTCCGATATCAAGGTCAGTGCAACTTGCGTACGCGTTCCTGCATTGCGTGCCCACTCCGAAAGCATTTGGGTGGAAACAGAACGTCCGATTTCCGTAGAAGAAGCCCGCGAAGCGTTCGCTAATGGCGAAGGACTAGTTCTTCAGGACAATCCTGCTGAGAAAGAATATCCGATGCCGTTGTTCCTGGCAGGTAAAGACCCGGTTTACGTAGGACGTATCCGCAAAGACCTGACGAACGAGAACGGACTGACTTTCTGGATTGTAGGTGACCAGATTAAGAAAGGTGCCGCACTGAACGCCGTTCAGATTGCCGAGTATCTGATTAAAGTAAAAAATATATAATAGATTAGTGCGGAGATAAAATCCGGACATGTACAAAGATAAGCCTAGTTAATGAACCGGCTTGCAACGCGATAGTATTCGCAATGCAAGCCGGTTTTCTTTTTTTTTAGAATGCCAATGATTATTCACTGATTAAAGCATTAGAAAATAAGTCGAATGTTCATTCTATGCCGGGAATTACTTTTACTTCCTATACGGATAAATACGTGATGCCGCGCTTCGAATAATATTTTGATATAGTATATAAGAAAGCGGGGGTATCAAAGGTCGGTAATCTAATCTTTGGCGCACTCTTTTTTGCTATTTGCCCAAAACAAAAAGGAATATTTTTCAGTTATTCAACAGAAATACATACCTTTGCAACCATAGAAAGTACTTCAAGCCGCAATTGCCTCTGCGTTATACACAAACAAATACGGTGAAAGATGCTGATAATAATCTAAGAATCTAACCGTATGAGAATTTACAAAGCGCTTCTCCTCTTAAGTCTTTTCATGACTCTAATTTATAGTTGTTCACTCCCTGCCGATGACGAAGAAAAGGAAACCTATCTAGAAGAGGAAGATAATGCCACCGCCGAACTCCCTTGGGAAGGAGAAACGGATAAATTCACTATCAATGCAAAAGAAGGAGTGCGCTTGGACGCTCCACAGGAAGACGGTGGAACAGCATTTATTACAATCCCGTCCACTACCGTAAGAAATACCCGTTGGGAATTTGGAGTTCATCTCACCTTCAATCCATCTGCTAATAATTACGCACGGTTTTATTTAGCATCCTCTTCCAATATACTGTCCGGCAATTTAAACGGTTATTATGTACAAATAGGTGGAGCAAAAGATAATGTAGCACTTTACCGTCAGAACGGTGAGCAACGGAAACTATTAGCTTCGGGAAGAGAACTAATGAAAGGAAATAATTCACCGAAACTATACATAAAAGTAGAATGTGACAACAACGGTTACTGGACTTTTTGGACACGATTGGAATCGGAGAGCGAGTACACTAAAGAGAAGCAGGTAAAAGACACCAGCATACAAAACTCTGTCTGTTCAGGCATATATTGCGTTTATACAAAAACTCGCAGCAAAGGATTCATATTCCATCATGTACAGCTAACGAATAATATAGAAACTACTCCCAACCCCGACGACACACCGGATAAGCCTGAAACTCCCGCAGACCCGGTTCTGCCCGATTATCCGGAAGAAGTCAGAAACATGCTATCATTCAATGAAGTGATGTATGATAATGCAACAGACGGTGCAGAGTACATAGAACTCTATAACCCGTCCGGTTCCACCGTCGCTGTTCCATCATTAAAACTCATAAGATATGTCGATACAGGTTCTAATTCTACAGAGACCAAGACGACAGTTATCCTGCAGCAGCCGGACGGCATTCAGGAAATAAGTATTCCCCCTTATGGCTATATATGTCTTACTAAATCTGCCGCTACGCTCATCAGGAAGCATAAAGTTAGTAAAGAGACCATCATAGAAATATCCAACTTCCCCAAGTTGACTAATGAAGACAGCTATCTGGCAATAATGACTAATGAAGAAAAGTCACGGCTTATCGACAAGTGCAGCTATTTTGAATCCATGCATAGCTCTAGCAATAAAAGACATCAAGGCATCTCCCTCGAAAAGCTTTCACCGGAATTACCTTCTTCAACCAGAAAGAACTGGAATTCTTCCAAAGATTCTACTGGCGGGACACCGGGGAAAATAAACTCACGAGAATAAACTCGCCCTCACTGAGTACCTTGGAGTAGTTGCTTTTTATATGGTTTTGAATGAAACACACCTATTAAATGAAAGAAATTATATATTCAAAAAGACTATATTTGCGTACATTTGCAATCTGATGTAATACCCTTAATTAAATCAATACAATGAGAAGAAGCTACTTTATTCTTATTTTTATCTGTTGCTCTATCTACGGAGTCGCACAAGAACAGGGCATCCCTGTCCCAAAACATCATCAATTGAAATGGCACGAAGCAGAGATGGGGGCTGTATTTCATTACGATTTGCATGTATTCGACGGCATCCGTTACGGACAAGGTAACAACCGTATCAACCCCATTGAAGATTATAATATTTTCAACCCGACAGAATTAAACACCGACCAATGGATAGAATCTGCTAAAGCTACCGGATATTATCAATTTCAGTGCATATTCCATAGAGTAAAAAATAGTCAGAAAAGCCCGGCATTATTAAAATAAAGAAATAACACCAAACTTTCCCCCATGAATAAAAAGACACTATTTCCCCTCGCACTCGTACCCTTTGCAGCAACCACCCTGCAAGCACAAAGCAACGTACAAACAGAACGTACGGACAAACGCCCGAATATCATTCTCTTTATGGTGGATGACATGGGATGGCAGGACACGTCACTTCCTTTTTGGACACAAAAGACGCATTACAACGAACTGTACGAGACTCCGAACATGGAACGGTTGGCTCGCCAGGGAATGATGTTCACCCAAGCGTATGCCAGCAGTATCAGTTCCCCCACCCGATGCAGCCTCATCACCGGAACGAATGCAGCCCGCCACCGTGTAACCAACTGGACACTGCAAAAGAACACGATGACAGACCGCAAGGACAACCTGCTGGCTGTTCCCGACTGGAATTATAACGGTGTCAGCCAAGTGCCCGGCACTAACAATACCTTTGTAGGAACTTCTTTCGTACAAATCCTAAAGGACAGCGGTTATCATACCATCCATTGCGGAAAAGCCCATTTCGGTTCTATTGACACTCCGGGAGAAGACCCACACCATTGAGGATTCGAGGTAAACATAGCCGGACATGCTGCCGGCGGACTTGCCAGCTATCTCGGAGAAGAGAATTACGGACATACCAAAGACGGAAAACCGGTTTCACTCATGGCTGTTCCGGGACTTGAGAAATACTGGGGTACGGAAACGTTCGTTACCGAAGCATTAACGCTGGAAGCTATCAAAGCATTGGACAAAGCCAAGAAATACAATCAGCCTTTCTATTTGTATATGGCTCAATATGCTATCCATATCCCTCTGAACAAAGACATGCGCTTCTACGATAAATACAAGAAAAAAGGTATGACCGACCACGAAGCCGCTTATGCCACCCTTATTGAAGGAATGGATAAGAGCTTAGGCGACCTGATGGACTGGTTGGAGAAGAATGGAGAAGCCGACAATACTATCATCATCTTTATGAGCGATAACGGTGGACTTGCTTCGGAATCCGGATGGCGTGACGGAAAGTTGCATACACAAAACTATCCCTTAAACAGCGGGAAAGGCTCGACTTACGAAGGTGGTATCCGCGAGCCGATGATTGTCAGTTGGCCGGGAGTGGTAGCTCCGGGCAGTAAATGCGATGACTATCTGCTGATTGAGGACTTCTACCCAAGTATCCTCGAAATGGCAGGAATTAAGAAATATAGAACAGTCCAGCCGATAGACGGAATCAGTTTTCTGCCTTTACTGAAACAGACAGGTAATCCATCCAAAGGACGCAGCCTTTTCTGGAACATGCCCAACAACTGGGGAAATGACGGACCGGGTATTAACTTCAACTGTGCAGTCCGTAACGGAGACTGGAAATTGATTTATTATTATGGCAGCGGGAAAAAAGAATTATTCAATATCCCGAATGATATAGGTGAGAGTAATGACCTCAGCACACAGCATCCGGACATTGTGAAAAAACTATCTAAAGAATTAGGTAGCTACCTGAGAAAAGTAGACGCACAGCGTCCAACTGTCAAAGCAACCGGCAAGCCATGTCCGTGGCCGGATGAAATCAATTAGTTCATTCAGCAAAGGAGTGTTTAAAACATAAAGTGTGGCGGGGAGTGTGGATTTATTCCACACTCCCCGCCACACTTTCCACATATTCCCCATTGCTTTCTACACATCTGCCCTATCCAAAACGACCATTACAACATTATATATCAACAACTTACATGAATATTTTTTCTTTGGCACACACTTTGAGCTATATTAAAAGTCAATGTAATAGTAATAACCAATTCCTTAACACAAAAGTAGAGAATTGAAAACATATTTCTAATTATCATTAAAGCAAAAGATTATGAAAAAATTAGTATTAGTAGTAGCAATGTTTATGTTTGTTTGTGGTGGTTCATTCCTTGTAAAGGCTCAGAACTCCGCAGAAGCTGTGACAGCCCAGGCAGGAGTTAATGCCTCACTTATCGTTAATGATACAGTAGTGAAAGATACTGTAACCAAAGACGAGCCTGTGAAAACGGAACTGAGTGCACCAACCGCTTTTGTCAATGATACAGTAGTGAAAGACACTGCATCCAAAGACAAACCGGCTGAGCCTGTCAAGGAATAACCTTGCCAACAACAAGCAGGACATAGTCTGCCGAATAATAGTAAGCACACTACAAAAAAAGCCATCCCTACTTCGTCTATTCCGGGGATGGCTTTTTTGTTCTTTCTATTCGTTTCTTATTCCACTGTCAATATCGGGTCTGCTTTCCACGTAGAAACCACACTTGCCGCTTCAGCTTCAAAGCTCTTGTCCGCTAAAGAAACAAATGTTTTAATATTTCCGTTTCCATTATTGAACAACCAGTTGGCAATCATTCCTTCCGCTTCCTCATTCAGTATCTTGCCACTTTGGTCTGCAATCTGCTGTTCCGTCAATGCTTTCGTCCAGATACGGGCGTAACTGATAGCACCATTCAAGCGGCGTTTGCTGTCAGACTGACCGATGTAGAAGTTGGAAGTCAGGTTAATATTCTTCAAATCATCCGGTGTGCCACTTGTATATTGGAGCGTTTCCTTCACACCATTCACATACAAGGCAATCCGGTCACTGCCACTCTTGCTATCATCCAGAACCACGGCAACATCATACCACTTATTAGTCTCTATCTTAGTGGAGCCTTCATATCGGATTTTACCTTTATCGTCTGCTGCCAACTGAAGATAACGTGATTCCGTATCACTATCGTCCTTATGAACATCCACACGCAATAAGAAGTTTTTCTCGATTCCCATCACCGTATTAATCCGCGCATCACCGCTTCCATTCAACGACTCAATATTGAAACGAGCCTCAAACGTGATTGTGCTCACACTCTTCAGCGATTCGTCCGCCACCCCATTATACGTAAACGGTACATGGAAATAATTGCTGCTACCCAAGTTCGCCACTCTATCTGCCAGTACCACTGTTACAGTCAAAGATAATTCCTGGTCTGCCTGGTCTTTGACAACCACTGTGGTGACACCTGCCTTCTTACCAATCAGATTGAAACGGGTATCATCCACCTGCTGAACACCGACTATCTCATCATCTTCCGCTGTAAGACTATAACCTCCGTTTCCTTTTTCTACAGTAATCATCACCTTGTTGTTCACACCGACTCTCGGAGTCAGGTTGGATACATCAATAGAGATAGGATTCACTGTTACTTGAATCGTAGCCTGCTTTCCCTTATGGTCGGTGAAAGTCACCGTGGTATGTCCGCTCTTCAACCCCGTCAATGTATAGAAAGGACGGAACACATCAGTATTGACCATGCCGACAATCGTTTCATCACCCACCGTATAAGACAATTCATCATTACTGGAGAAGTTTCCCATGCTGACAATCAACTGTTTTTCGTCCCCCACTTCCAACGTAACTTGAGATTCATTCACTTCCAGTTCAAAGACCCCTACATTGACCGAAATATTGGCAATCACTCCTTCACCATCCATCACTTCCACCGTAGTGGCTCCATTCTGCGAGCCGCTTCTCACCGTAACCACCTCACCGGAAACCGTAGCCGTTGCGATAGCAGTATTGAAACTCCTCACTGAGTAATTTCCGTTTCCAACCACTATATTCACTTTGGTCTCTTCATTCTGCCCGATACGTATCACCGGTTTATTCACTATCAATTCTATCAGGTCCTTGGCAATATCGTCATCGTCATCATCGTCACAACCGGCAACGGCAAACGACAATACCGATAAAAGCAACAGACACATATATGTATAGATTCGTTTCATCTGATTTTCTTTTTAAAGTTATACATTCCTATCGGTTTACCATCCCGGATTCTGCTCAATAGACGGTGTCTTCTGCAATTCGCTCTGCCGAATCGGGAACAGATAATGCTGGATGGAGAACGTACGTTCTTCCACACAGAAACGTTCCATTCTATATTTTACACCGTCTACAGTAATAGCACCATTCTCATCCTGCACCGGACGCATTCCGTTAATCATCCTTTGGCAACGGGGCAACGCTCCGTTGTTTGCCGCCCAGTATTTCTGCGTACGTTTTGAGTTGTCGCTGCCGCTGGATTTCCAAAGACTCTCTTTAGCCAATTCTTCTTTGCTCGTCGGTTCCAGATACAAACGGCAAGTCCAGGGACGTTTGCCTTCATAGAAGAGCTCCACACGACGTTCACGCTGAATATATTCACGCATCAACTGCTGATTGGACTTAACTTCCGGTGGCATCGGTTTCATGAACGAACGTTCGCGGACGGTATTTACCAATTTATAAGCCTCATCCAAATCCTCTCCCAGCTCATTGCAAGCCTCCGCATAGATATAGATAAATTCAGGCAGGCGCCAGATAGCAGGCGCATTGATACTGAAGTTACCGGATTTGTTCCAGGACTCCTGCTGGAATTTGCGCAAGTAATATCCGGTAGTCGTCGCATTAGTTGCTCCTATCTTATCAGAACCACTGGCAGTATTCAGTGTTTTCGATTCATTCTTATTGTTGCGGTAAGGAGCACCGTGATAGATAATATCCCGATAGAAACGTGGGTCACGAGTTCCCTTCACATACGGATTCGCATCATCATAACCGCCTTTGCGCGCTTCCGCCGAATATACAGGATAACCGTAATCACCTACGATATATTCATACTCGTCCACCTGTTCCTGTACAGGCTGCTGACGGGAACTTCCCTCTCGGCTGGGCGGATAAATATCTCCCTGCCAGGCCTGGTCCTTGCTCTTCGTCATAAAGAACACATACTCGTTGGCAAACGCATCCATATCATAGAACATATCCCACAGGCGGGCATACACACGGCTATCATTCAAGTTGCCGTCCGCCGGGTCTTTGAAATCATTTGCGTCATGTTTCATATAAAGAGAATAACGCTTTGTACCACCAACTTCAAAATCCAGTACAGCCTTAGCCGCTTCCTTCGCCCTTCTCCACCGGTTGATGTCATACGTATATTCATTCTCGAACACACGACGCAAGTTGTATCCATATTGGGAAGCTCCATTCCACAGCGGAGTCGCCACTATCCAGCGGACAAAGGAAATCAGTCCCAGGCAAGCACCCTTATCCACACGCCCGAAGTTTTCAGAGGTCTTCACGTATTTATTGGGCACCATACCATACGCAGTCTGTGCGTCCGCAACAATTTTTTCCACCATCGTATGAACAGACTCCTTCTTGAAATCCATATTATCTCCGGCATGAACTACATAGTCAATATACGGAGCTTCTCCGTACATACGCAACAGCAACATATGGAAATAACCGCGCATGAAATACATTTCCCCGATACGGTTACGCAAGTCACCGTCCTGTTGAGGATTATCGGGCGTATTATACTTCGCCACATTTTCTATAATCAAGTTCGCCTTACGGATTCCTTCATACAAACTTTCCCAGTACTGACCGCAGCTACCCGGCAAGGAGTTCGGGTTCCAGGCACCGTTATTGAAGTTATTCGTAATATTCCCTTCTACGTTAGTACCTTCACATTCGTCCGTAATGGCACTGTTACTGAAGTGTTCGAAAAACACCAGCGGACGGTCGGCTTTCTTCGCCTTGGCATACACATCCGATACCAGTCCGTTTACTTTCTCATAACGGGCAAACACATCCGCTTCCGTAATGTTGTCATCATCATCCCGGTCGAGGTAATCATTGCACGAAGCGAAAGACAACGTTAGAAGCGATAAAGCGATTGCTGAAAATCTATATAACTGTTTCATGTTTCTATACTGTTTTTAGAATGTAATATCAATACCGAAGTTGAATACCTTTTGAATCGGATACCAGGAAGCACCGTCACCGGACTTCGTTTCCGGGTCGATGTCTACATCACCCAGTTTATCAAAAGTCAACAGATTCAAGCCCTGCACATAGATACGTGCCTGCTGTACATGGAACTTACGCAACCAGTTAGGCGATACATTATAACCGATTTCCACATTCTTCAGACGAAGGTAGGAAGCGTCATACAAGAACAGGCTGCTGTTTCCATTCTTATTGTTATCATGCGTTCCGTAGTGCAAAGCCGGATATTTTGCCGTAGCAGCCGTTTCCGGTGTCCAACGGTCGAGATGCATCTTCTTCACACGCCCGATCTTATCTTGCTCGAACTGCGGGAAGTCAAATACAGCAGCCCCATTCAACAGGATAGATGTTTTGGTGGCTCCCTGCAACAATACACTAAAGTCGAAATTCTTATACTGGAATCCGAAAGGAATACCGAACATAAGCTCCGGGCTACGCGGATTTCCCATAGCCGTACGGTCTTCATCGTCAATCACCCCATTGCGATCCAAATCCTTGTAAACGACATCTCCCGGAATTAACTGCCCCCATGGCTGATAACCGATTTTATTCAAGCGGTCGGCCTCTTCCTGATCGGCCACAAAGTGGTCGAATACATAGACAAAGTTCTCATACAGGCGCTTACCCGTTTCTTTACGCCAGGAGTTCTTACGGGCTACTTCCGCCTTATATTCCAGGCGGTTGCGGGAGAAGGTCAGATTCGGACGAATATAATAACGGAAATTCTTTCCTATCTTGTCGTTCCAGCTCAATTCGATGTCCACACCACGGTTGCTGACCTCACCCAAATTCTGTAAAGCCGCATCCTTACCTACAATGTCCGGATATCCCATGATACCGTCACTATTCATATCCGTAATAATATCGAACCGATATTCATAGAAAGCATCGACAGTCAATGCCAAACGCTGGTTCAAGGTAGTAAAGTCAATACCTACATTCAACTTGCGGGCTTTCTCCCAAGTCAGGCTTTCATTTGCCAGGTTTCCTTCGGAAGTACCACCCACGTTCGTTCCGAAATTATTGCCGAAATCATAGCTGCTACCACTACCGTAGAAAGCTAAATAAGGGAAACGGCTGCTCACGTTGTCACTACCTACCAAACCATAAGAAGCCCTTACCTTCAAGAAGTCGATCCAGGAAGCCTTCTTCATAAAAGACTCTTCCGAAATCACCCAGCCGATAGAACCTGCGGGGAAAAATCCGTAACGTTTGTCCGGAGCGAAGTTCTCGGAACCATTGTAACCGAAGTTGAACTCCATCAGGTACTTCTGATTATAATAATAGGCAAAACGTCCGGTGATACCCTGGCTATGATAAGCCAGTTCATTATTAACAGTACGGTTGCCACGGTTTGCCAGCAACATCGCTGTCAGTTCGTGACGGTCGTTGAACAAACGGTTGTAGTCCACACGTGCCTGTATATACGTCCGTCCGTCGGAAGCATTATGGCTGAATCCGTTGCCGATAGTCTGGTCGATGTCGTATTTATTACCTGTCTTGTAAGCACCGGTATAATGTCCGCCCGCCATATAGGCATCCGAACCTTCAATCGGCATAAACGTCGCATATTTCGGATATTCACGGTATCCGTCCTTATAAGTATCCAGCTTGCGGTTGATCCAGCGTCCTTCGGAAGCATCATAAGAAAACATCACTTCCGCTTTCAGCCCTTTTGTCAGGAATCCCATATCCAGGTTCATGGCAAAGCTACCGTTCAGATAGGTATTCTTCTCATTCAGATAACCGGTACGGCTCAGCTCACCTAATATATTATAGCGATAGATGTTGTCACCATACAGCATGCCCCGGGAGTTCTGCTGAATATATTCTTCATTCTGCGGATGCGAGTTCTCCTCTACCAAGATAGGCAGATACGGCGGTTGCGTAGCACAGATAGTCATCAGTCGCCCGGCAGTAGTACCCGGTGCATTACGGTCGGTAATACGGGCACCCAGGTCGAGACGTGTACTCAGATAGCGGTTAATATTAATGTCAATATTCGAACGGAAGTTGTAACGGGTAAATCTGGTCTGCGAATTATATTCACCGGCATTCGAATATTTGTAGTTACCGCCCTGTGAAAAATAATTAGCCAGCACATAGTAACGCACCTTGTCCGTACCTCCACGGATAGAAAGGCTGACATCTTCCTGCATACCCGGTTTGAAGGCGAAATCATAATAATCCCAGTCATACCCCAGCCCGTCGGAGTTGTCGCCTTTTGCACGGCGGAAGTTGTCGATAGCCTGTTGAGAGAAAAGATTCAGGCTGCTAATGTCTGCGCCTGTCATCTTGGCGTCATTCAGTCGCGCTTCATTATATAAGGTAGCATAATCGGCAGAGCCCAAATATTCGGGGAATCCGATAGGTTGGTTGATACCGACAGAGGCTTTCAGGTTTACAGTTGCTTTCTCGGCGGCCTTACCACGTTTGGTTGTGATCACGATTACACCGTTCGCGCCACGGATACCGTAAGCGGCAGTCGCGGAAGCATCCTTCAGAATAGTGAATGTTTCAATCTCGTCCGGTGCCAGATAACTCATGTCGCGTTCGATTCCGTCAACAATGACAATAGCACTCTGATTGCCGTAAGTAGCTTTACCACGGATGAACAATTCACTTTGGTCAACACCCGGCTCACCACCCGCATATTGGTTCACAACCAATCCCGGCAGACGTCCGGCAAGTGCATTGTTGATATTGGCGGTCGGACTTTGCGTCAAGTCTTTCGTTGTAATGGTAGCTACCGAGCCGACCATCGTTTCCTTGCGTTGCTTGGTGTAACCTACCACCACAACTTCCTGCAAGGCTTTCGTATCTTCCTGTAATAAGACCGTCAAGTCTTTCTTGGCACCGGGAACAATTTCCTGCGGCTGATAACCCAAGTAAGAAAATACCAGCGGAGCTTCCGCGTATGGCAACTTCAACGTAAACTTACCATCCATATCCGTAATCGTTCCCGCATTGGCTACTCCTTTTACCACAACAGACACACCAATCAACGGGTCATTTGTCGTCTTATCCAATACCGTACCCGATATCGTTATCTTATTGTTTTGCGAAGCCTGTGTCCTTGCGGCTCTGCCTGTCTGCGCCATACTTTGTACAGGGATACCTGCCAGCAAAGCGCAAGAAACAGCCATCAGACAAATATTTCTTTTTATATGTATCATTTTTATTTTCGATTTTCTATGTGTAATGAATCAATCTTATTCCCCTGCTTTCTTCCCGAATTCCGGACCAACCCAGTTGGCCTCTTCGGAAGCCTTGCCCTGTACCCAGTCCTCATAACGGGCACGAATCTCGATCATTGTCGCTCCGGGAACCTCTGCGTTCAAAGAAATCGTCAGGCGGTCTTCCCTGTTATCGCGATTGCCGAACTTCGGAGCTTTCGCCCAATCGTATTCCCATACATAATATCCTTCCGGATGTGCCAGTGTCCAAAGTACATCGGAACAACTCCGTAATGCGGCAATAAACTTATTCCTGGTCTTTTCCGGATAAACACTGCTGACAGGTTGTTTCACCATATCCAGGAAATAACGGACAAAGATTCCCCGGAACAAAAGATTATCACCGGAATTACCCTCCCCGCTGAATACCGGATAATTGGAATCCATTTTCTTATTCACCTGATAAGAACCGAAAGCAACAGCGTTACGGAGATATTCCTCCTCACCGGTGGCATTGTAGAGTGCCAGAGCAGATGCCATGAATGTTCCCTGATTGTAAGACAGAGCCACTTTATCCGGGTCACCCGGAGTGCCGTCATCCTTGATTCCCAAGTTATCATATACCTGTCCGGTCGACGTGTCACACAGATAAGCAGTCATCCAGTTGTACACCTCTTTGGCAAAGTTGAGATAATAAGCCGCCTTATCCTCCCATCCCTCTTTCGCTTCTTTGACAGTCAGCTTGTACAGTTTCATAGCCAAAAGACAACCGGGGCCATTTGAACAAGCCATACGTGAAGCCGGCGCATCCGTTTTCCATGCCATGCCGCCTACTCCTTTATAGTCATTCTTGGCTCCCTTGATATGATCCCACATTTTCATCAAGGCACTGTAATAGTCTTCGTCGCCCGTCAGCTCGTACACCCGCAGGCAAGCCAATGCCATCCACTCCATATCATCATAGAAGTTATTCCAGAAGTCCTTGCCACCATAACCGCAATGCTCATTCCAGTCGTCAAAAGCCGGAAGGAACGGTTTCATTATGTTCTCATACAAATCGGCCTGATAAGCAGGATCGTCTGCATGACGGATATAAGCGTCGATGACTATATCCAGCGCATGTCCTTGCGACCATCCGCCGCTGCCCCCTGTACTTGTAGGTTCTCCGGTTTCCGGTGTATTCGGTTTTTCCCAATAAATGCTTCCGCAGAAAGTATCCCGTCCGCCGGCATTCTCAAAGAAATATTTGATGTAAGTTTCGGTACTTGTATTGGCAGCATCCGTCCAGTTTACATCCGACACATATTCGCCGGATGAACTCCCTTTGTAGATGTCACTCAATTCGCCGTCGTCACAGGCAGCGAACATGGTTAACGTAACACCGCCCAAGAGCAAAGCCTTTTTTGAAAATGATACTATATAGTTCTTCATATTATTATTCAGTTTTAATCTTCATTGGTTTCCGAAGCCACCCAACGATGAGTATAGACTCCAAATTCAGCATTGAAATAAAGGGTAACATCTGTTTTTACCGTTGCATAATACACATTTCCCTGTATTGCGCCCCACTGAAGCAGTTCGTCACAATAACGGAAACTGTAATCCCAAGGATCGGTACCCAACGCCAATTGATACAAGTTGTAATAGCCGGCATCGGTAGCCAAGTTGGGCTGACTCTTATCTTTCTCCTTATGTCCCCAACGATAAGTCGTCCCGTTGATTTCCATCTTAAAGCTATGACGGGTTTCACCGCTTCCTGCCCAACTTTCTGTCTGTTTCCGTGCAGTATAATTCTTCACGCCCCACTTGCCATATCCCAAGTAGTCGAAGTTCTGCCGGTATCCGCCCGAATGGTTATAGAGATAGACTGCTCCTATTTCATCATAACTGATGGTTTGTTCACCCATATTGATAGTAATACGGTAAATGCCGGACTTCGGAACGGTCACCGTATACTCTTCACCGTCATTGCGTTCGCGCAACACGCCATTGTCGTCTACATAGTAATAGCATCTGCGTCCCTCTACCGTTGACATAAAGATAAACGGCTGGTCTGCTTTCAACTGAACGAAAGTCTGATAAATTCCTTCGTTCTGCCGGAGCATCTGCAACGCTTCCGCTTCGTCCCCATCATCTTCCGTACCGATACCTGTGATATAAACCGGTTCATTCTCCGAAGGCATATCGTCAATGCCGTCCATCATAAATATCACGAAATAACCTTCCAGGCTACTGATTGCCTGATCCAATCCACAGTAGGCACGTACTTTCCAACGTAGTGTTCCGTTTGTGTTGCAACGAAACTTGGCAAGTTTGCCAATCGTATTTGCCTGATAATGCGTCAAAGTAAGCTGAGGTTCCAAGCCGTTATTGTCGGAAAAGATAGTTTCTACCGGCTCCGTAAAATCCCCGCCAATCGTATCAATCAGCACTTCGTAACGATATACTGTATTACCGTGTTTCTCAGTAGGCGTCCATTTCAGGATGATGTCCGTCAGTGAAGCTCCCGAAAGCACCACTCGTTCACCGCTAGCCATAGCGTCCATCGTACGTACTGGTTCAGGAGGAACAATCGCTTCATAATCGTCCGGGTCGAATCCCGGATTCAGTTCATTGTCACAAGCCGTCACTCCGATAAGAAAAAACAGCAGGGCAAATTTGATTAGGTTCTTTGTAATCATATTGTTTCTCATATTATTGTATTCCTTGTTTTTAGTATGAATGAGGACATTCCACTCGTTTGTAGCGGTCAGGGAAAGTGACAGGACTTATACTCTTACCGTTGTTATAAACCACTGCATCCAATCCGTCGCCTGCAGAACCATAGTTCTTGAAAACACTGATATCACCAACACCATTAGACGGTATCCAATAACCCAATAAATCAGTATTCGCCTTAGCTTCTTCCTGAGAGTAGTATTTACACATATCCTCTTTTATCTGCTCTGCAGTACGGGCAACTTTCCACATACGCGCCTGAGCAACGGCACAATATCCCAAACGGAATTCACTATTACCCGAACGTCCAATCATCAAGGCGTTATCACCGGATACGGAAGAAAGAACCAAATACGGATCGGGCCGTACATCTTCATAATCACTGCTTGCAGGAGTCAGCGTTTCACGCACACCATTGATATACATCTTGTAAGCCTCCTTTGTACTGCCCTGTGTTCCATCAAACACAATAGCGATATGATACCATTTCCCGTTTCCCTGACGGTCATTGCCCATTTTCTGCTGACTGCGGAAACGGGGGTCATTGTATTTATCCCCATTCAAATTATTGGGATCTTTATGGATTTTGGTAGCTATTTCAAAGCGCAAATCAGTATCCCCATTGGATTCGCAACGAAGCAGGAAAACACCTTCCAACCCGATAAACGACTGCAAAGCACGTGAGTATGTCGGATAAAATACCATCTCAAAAGTAAGTTGTTGCATATTATCCAAAGCCTGGTTACCCTCTACAAATTTCTTGATGTCAATCTTAAAGCAACGGTCAGAGTCGAGGAAGGTTGCCATCGGCATGACAGTAACCGGTAAGTCCAACTTCTTCCCGGCAGCATCCGTAATTATAAGCGTAGTAGTTCCCAGCCAGTTAGCTTCAATTTTCAGATGACCGTTTTCATCTATTTCCGCTGATTTCAAGTACTTCCTATTATCATCCGTCAATGGCGCTAACTGATATTCACCGTTACCACGGGAAATTGCAATCTCTTTTGAATTATCAAATCCGTTGATAGTTAATGAAGTCGCATTATCTTCCAACTTGATTTCATACGGATTTACCTTTACCGCAATTTCTTTTGACGAACCTTTCTGATCAGTCACAATCACCTTTACATCCCCTCTTGCTTTCGGCTTCAGTGTAATCAGATTCTCTTTCTCGGTAGCTTCTACAACGGTAGCCTCCGTAGTCGGTTCGCCGTCTCCCACCTGATAAGTAAAGCTATATCCACCATTCCCTTTTTCAATCTCGATATACTGAGACTCGGCATCCGGCTCCGCAAAAACCGCTTCGTTGGCTTTCAGCGTCAAGTCAACGATATTTACTACCACAGGAATAACTACCGTCTTACCTTTTTTATCAGTAATCGTAATTTCGACAGGTTCTGCTCCTGTTTCAAATTTGGCAGTTACGGGGAATACCTGACCGGAGAGTTCGCCCACTTCGATATACTTGTCGGCACCTTCGGGAATGGAAATCTCATAATTACCATTACCAGTCAGGATTTTCACCATTCTTTTTTCACCGATAAACAAATCGAAGCCTTCTTCCGGTACATCTGCCGTCAAGTCCCAGAGTTTGGCTACCTGAACCTGAATCCTAGCCACTTTCTTGCGTCCGTCTACTACTAATACAGTTGTTTCGATGCGGTTATTTTCTTCAAGCCGGCTATTCTCCGTAGCTTTAATTGTTACTTTATTACCACTGACCGTAGCTGTCGCTATACTTTCATCAAATGGTTTCACATAATAATCTCCATTACCGGAAGTAATACCTACCGTAATTTCGTCTCCTTGCAGTAGTGTCACCGAATTATTATCGACCACCAAGTCAGTTGCCGGCTTCACCTCCTGTTCTTCTTTATCATCACTGCACGAAACCATAAAAAATGGAAGGGCCAATGCTGACAGGAATAAAAAACTAAGTTTCCTTTTCATTAGATTAAAGATTAATAAATTAATACTTTCGATTTTATCTACTTAAATTTTCGATGAAGCAAAGATAAAATCACTAAACTCTACCAAAAGAAATCAAACTCTACTTTTTTACTTTTTGGCACGGATACTTACCATATTAACACGGATATTTACTTCTTCTTTTTCTCGGAAAATCCCCCGCTACAGCCTATTGCCGAACCTCTTCCAAATGTTTCATCCGAAATTCTTTTGGCGTGCACTCGTACTTTTCACGGAACACTTTGAAGAAAGTTACCTTATTGGAGAACCCTGAATCGAATACTATTTCATCAATAGTCTTTTTAGTCGTCAGCAGCAAATCCTTGGCGATATGCAAACGACATTCCTTTATCAGATCCGTCGGACTATCTTCACCGATTTCTTCCATTTTCCGGTAAAGGCTACGCGGGCTGATTGCCAGCCGGTCGGCGATATAATGCGGGGTCAGTTCCTTATTCGTTATATTATCATTGATAATCTTCAAGACAGACTGGAGGAATTTCTTCGATTCCTTATGTGTCAGCTTGCCGTCCGACTTCTCAAAGGAACTGATGGGCGAACTGAAATAGTTTTTCAGCACTTCCTTACGCTCCATCACCTGCCCCACCGATATGCGGAGATATTCCGCATTAAACGGTTTCGTGATATACATCTCCGCACCTGCCGAGAGAGCCGCCATCTGCTCTTCCATCTCATGTCGTCCGGAAACTATGATGATAGGTATATGTGCCGTCTCTTTCACCGCCTTAATCCGCCTGGTCAGTTCAATGCCACCGATTCCCGGCATCATGACATCACAGATTATCACATTCGGATAAACTTCGTTCATCACCTGTTCCACCCGCTCAGGGTCCTGCAGGGTTACTACATTAAAGTCACCGGAGAAGATTTCACCGATAAACCACAGCATTTCTATTTCATCATCAACCACCAACAAGGTAGGACGCATCTTATCAAACTCATAATGAGGAAGTTTCAGAACAGGCTGTGTGTCTATCTTCGGAATATATTCCGAAGTAATCCGCTTTGTTGCCGTTGCTCCGGTAGTCGGCTCCATGACAGGCAAGGTCAATGTGAACATCACCCATCTGTCAGGCGTATTTTCCACTTTCAGCGTGCCGTTCAGCAACTTCGCCATATTGTAGGAGATGGCAAGCCCCAATCCATTACGGGAGAAGTTCTTCTCATCCTGATTTTCAAAGTTATCCAGGATAGAATAGCGGTTGAAGATATGCTGGAAATCTTTTTCCTTGATGGCACTTCCTTCATTGGCTACCCGGAGCACCAATACACCTTCCTCAGCCGTATCCACTTCAATCTTAATGCTTTGCCCGTCGGGAGTATATTTGAATGCATTCGAAATCAGATTGATAATGATTGTATTCAGGAAGCCTTTGTCCGAGTTCCACATCACCTGTTCGGGAATCTTGCTCAGGAAAGTAATATTTCTCGATTTCGCCATTTCGACAAAGGTTCTGGCTATTCCTTTTACGATGGACGATACATTTAACGTTTCAATACGCACTTCCCTGTTGCCCGTCTCGATACGGCGGAATTCAATCAGTTCATGAATCAGGTTATTCAGACGCTCGGCATTGGTCTGAATCATCTGTACGTAGTCTACCACAAACTTGCTCAGTCCGTTGGACGAAAGGATGCGTCCGCAAGGGCCGTAAATCAAAGTCAGCGGCGTGCAAAATTCATGAGCGATATTTGTAAAGAAGCGGAGTTTGGATTCAAAGACATTCTTTTGATGACGTTTCTCTATTTCGTTCAGCAATTCCTGCTTCTTGCGTTTGGAGCGCAGGATAAAGGAACGTACCAGCAAGGCAGCCAGCAAAAGCAGGCACAAGGCATAAATCAGATAAGCCCACCAGGAAGCATACCACGGGTCGCCGATACGGATGACCAAAGAGTAGACATCACTCTCTTTATCAAAGACACTATTATAGTATTTCACCAGCAGCGTATATTCGCCGGGAGCCATATTCGTAAAAGACACTCCGCTCTCCGAACCGTTGTTCACCCATTGGTCGCTCAAACCTTTCAGCTTATAGAAATAGGTGCAGTTGTTACCATTCAGATAATCCACCGAAGCAAAGGAGACAGAAAAGAAGTTTTGATTGTACTGCAGGTTCAGCACCTCCGTATCCTTTTTCCGGGTGAGAAATTCGCCCAAGTTATATTGTTCGCCAAAGATGGATAATTTATCAAAATAGACGGGTGGTGTATAAAGCTGTTCGGGACGACCGTCCGCACGGATGGCAACAAAACCGTTGATGCCGCCGAAGAACAATGTACCCGTCCGAGGATCGCGGTAAGCGGCTCCGTCACTGAACTCCACCACTTTCAGCCCGTCACCGAAACCATACGAACGGAATACATTCCGGCGGGTATCGAAGTTGATTAGTCCCAGGTTGGTACTTAACCAGAAGTTATCGGATGAGTTTTTGAGAATGGCATGAATCGTGTTGTTCAGGAAGCCATTCTTCGCATTAAAAAGTTGGTAAGAAGTCTCCGAGGTATATTTTATCAGCCCGTAGCTCGTGCCGAAAAGATAATTGTTACTGCTGTCCTTGCTGATAGCGAGAATATTGTTCAGCGTCATGTTCTCATATTTATGAGTAGATACAGGCTCCAGTCCGTTCGTTGTCTTGTTGAAGCGAAACACCCCATATCCTTTATTGCCAAAGAGCAGACGGGATTCGTCTTCCGCATAGATAGTAAAGAAGTAGTTCGAGCCCAGTTCGCCATCGTTGATGACATAACGCTGGGCATCTACGATGACCGGATTATCCGGTGTTCCGGCAATACGGGCTTTCAGGACTCCCATTCCTACACTTGCCAGCCATAGTTCGGAGTCCGCCGTTTCGTAAATATCGTGTATATATTTGAAGTCTTCGTTAGCTACCCGGATAGGGATATTCCTGACACGTTTTTCCTTGTACGAATAATAGCTCAGCCCTTCTTCATCGCCTATCCAAAGAAGATTCCGGTGACTTTTGGCAAAACAATAGACGGCGTTGCTTCCCAATGCACTGTTGGAAGTGGTCAGCGTCTCCGCACGACAGTCGGAAATGCTCCTATCAACCTCGTAATCATAGATTTTCAAGATGCCGTTTCCCTTTGTGCCTACCCAGAAAGTACGGTCTTCATCAAGATAAAGGGCACGTACGGGGCGTTCTATCTTCTCGCTGTAATTGCTGAGCACCGTTGATTTGATAGAATAGAGAGGGGTGGAATAAAGATAAACACCTTGTCCGTCCGTACCTATCCACACAATATCCTGAAAACGGTCTTTCTTGAGACAAAACACGCCACTGTTGACAGGCAACGGCTGAATCTGATAGGTATTCGTTCCCTTCTGCTTCTCCAATAACAGAATGCCGTCCATCAGAAAACCGACAAAGAAGCTGTCGTGATAATGAACAATGGAAGAGATTTTGCCGCGTGCCTGTATCTCTTTGCCCAGATTGGCGATAAACTCATTCTTTTTGGTCGGGATATGGAAAGCGTAGAAGTTATAGTCCTTGTCGATGTAATAAAGAGATTGCTCATCATTGAAGCAGTAAATCAGTGAAGTCTGATAAATCAGGCTGGTTTTCTGTGGCAGCAAAGTGATGTCTCCCGAGGCGGACTCCTGCTGTATGTCATAACAACGGTTGTACCCTTTCATCACTACCCACATACGGTTGTTGCCGTCGATAAAAAAGTCTACGATGTCCGAGATGGGAATACCTGTAATATTTATTTTCCTGAAAGCCCCCTCTTTCTTATGATAATAATAGATGCAGTTGCTGTCCTGGATAATAAACAGATTGCCATTGGTATCCTTGTTCATAAAGAAGAGTTTCTGAAACTCATTGTAGTGCGTAATCGTGTTGGTTCGCCTGTCCAGCCGGTTCAGTCCGTAGTAGGTTTGAATCCAGTAAATTTCGTCACCGGTATATACAATATTGTCAATCAGATTACCGGATAAGTAATCTTCCTTGTCACGTGTTTTAAACTCTTCGATTTCCTGTCCGTCGTATATATTCAGTCCGTCGCAAGTACCTATCCACATCAGCCCGCGTTCGTCCTGGCACAGAGATGTAATCGAACTGTTAGACATATATTCCTTGTCTGCAATCTGCTTCAGGTTATAGGCGGAAGCCGTATGTATCAACAGATTAAGGATTAAAACAAAGATAAAAAACGGTTGTCTATTCATGGCGTGTCATTCTTAGATTTGATGTATGGCAAAGGTAAACAAAAAAATATTTCGCGCTTTTTTCTGGCAGGAATATAAGTTAAGTTCCACGCCATAATGGTTAACATTAGCGCCATCAGGCATTTTTGCTTTTCTATTCGTGGAAACACATTCCTTTTCTCCCTATTTTCGTCGTAGAAATTATTATCAAATCAATAAATTCATTTGTTCATGAAAGCACATTTTTCATTTAAACACTTGTTATTTCTTGGAAGTGCCGTGTTGTACACCCTGCAATCTTCCGCCGTAAAGAATCCGGTGGACTATGTCAGCACACTGGTAGGCACCCAATCCAAGTTCGAACTGTCCACCGGAAATACGTATCCGGCTACGGCACTGCCGTGGGGAATGAATTTCTGGACACCGCAGACCGGTAAAATGGGAGACGGCTGGGCATATACGTACAATGCCGACAAAATCCGGGGATTCAAGCAGACGCACCAACCCAGCCCGTGGATGAACGACTACGGCCAGTTTGCCATCATGCCCATTACCGGCGGACTGGTATTCGACCAGGACCGGCGCGCCAGTTGGTTCTCTCACAAGGCGGAAGTCGCCAAGCCTTATTATTACAAGGTGTATCTAGCCGACCATGACGTGACTACCGAACTCGTTCCCACCGAACGTGCAGCCATGTTTCGCTTTACGTATCCCGAAACGAAGAATTCCTATGTCATCCTGGATGCCTTCGACAAAGGTTCTTACATCAAAGTGATTCCCGAAGAGAACAAGATTATCGGCTATTCGACAAAGAACAGCGGCGGTGTGCCCGAAAACTTCAAGAACTACTTTGTAGTGCAGTTCGACAAGCCGTTTACGTTTACTTCCACCGTTTCGGAAAACAGGATTCTCCCTAATGAAACGGAAGCGAAGGGGAACCATACGGGAGCTGTCATCGGATTCGCCACGAAAAAAGGAGAAATCGTCCACGCCCGTGTCGCCTCTTCTTTTATCAGCCCCGAACAGGCGGAACTGAACCTGAAAGAGCTAGGCAACAAGACTTTCGACCAACTGGTGAGCAGCGGACGAAACATATGGAACCGTGAAATGGGCAAGGTAGAGATAGAAGACGACAACATCGACAACCTGCGCACGTTCTACTCCTGCCTATACCGTTCGATGCTCTTCCCGCGCAGTTTCTACGAAATAGACGCGAAGGGACAAGTGATGCATTACAGCCCTTACAACGGCAAAGTACTTCCGGGGTATATGTTTACCGACACCGGATTCTGGGATACATTCCGCTCTCTGTTTCCTTTCCTCAACCTGATGTATCCGTCAATGAACCGGAAGATGCAGGAAGGACTGGTGAACGCTTACAAGGAAAGCGGCTTCCTGCCCGAATGGGCGACACCGGGACACCGCGACTGCATGGTAGGCAACAACTCGGCTTCCGTTGTAGCGGACGCCTATATCAAAGGTTTGCGCGGATATGACATCGAAACTCTTTGGGAAGCGTTGAAACACGGAACGAACGCGCATCTCCGCGGGACTGCTTCCGGCCGTCTCGGTTATGAGTCCTACAACCAACTGGGCTATGTAGCCAACAACATCGGAATCGGGCAGAACGTAGCCCGCACCCTCGAATACGCTTATAACGACTGGACTATCTATGCATTAGGCAAGAAACTGGGTAAACCGGCCGACGAAATCGAGATTTATAAAAAGCGCGCACAGAACTACAAGAATGTCTATCACCCGGAACGCAAACTGATGGTGGGCAAGGACGATAAAGGTGTATTCAACCCCAACTTCGACGCGGTAGACTGGAGCGGCGAATTTTGCGAAGGTAACAGTTGGCACTGGAGTTTCTGTGTATTCCACGACCCGCAAGGGCTTATCGACCTGATGGGCGGCAAGAAAGAATTCAATACCATGATGGATTCCGTATTCGTAATTCCGGGCAAGCTGGGAATGGAAAGCCGCGGCATGATTCACGAAATGCGCGAGATGCAGGTGATGAACATGGGACAATATGCACACGGCAACCAGCCGATTCAGCACATGGTTTATCTTTACAACTATTCCGGCGAGCCTTGGAAAACCCAGTACCGGGTACGCGAAATAATGGACAAGCTGTATACCGCCGCACCGGACGGTTATTGCGGTGACGAGGACAACGGTCAGACTTCTGCCTGGTATGTATTCTCCGCCTTAGGCTTCTACACTGTTTGTCCGGGAACCGACGAGTATGTCGTAGGCTCTCCTCTCTTCAAATCAGCCAAACTGCATCTGGAGAACGGGAAAACAGTCACTATCAAGTCGGATAACAACCAGCCCGACCACTGCTACATCAAGGAAATGAAAGTGAACGGAAAGCCGTACTCACGCAATTATCTTACACACGACCAGTTGACGCGAGGTGCGAATATCCAATTCCGGATGAGCCCTGTACCCGACAAACAACGGGGAACCACTGAAAAAGATGCTCCCTACTCTCTTTCATTTGAATAAAATATCGTACTTTTGAAGTCTGAGAATTATCTATCAAACAAACTATAAAAACATGAAACTTAAAAGCCTTTTATTTATTGCTATTGTTGCGATAGTCTTTTGCGGTTGCCAAAGTAACTATCAGCCTACTTCCATCACCGTTGCCTCCTACAATCTGAGAAACGCCAACGGCAGCGACTCCGTCAACGGAAACGGTTGGGGACAACGTTATCCGGTCATTGCCCAAATGGTGCAATACCACGATTTCGACATTTTCGGCACGCAGGAGTGCTTCATTCATCAACTGAAGGACATGAAAGAGGCATTGCCCGGCTATGACTATATCGGTGTAGGCCGCGACGACGGCAAGGAGAAAGGTGAACATTCTGCTATTTTCTATCGTACGGACAAGTTCGACGTGATAGAGAAAGGCGATTTCTGGTTGTCGGAAACTCCCGACGTGCCGAGCAAAGGTTGGGATGCCGTACTGCCGCGTATTTGCAGTTGGGGACATTTCAAATGCAAGGACACCGGTTTCGAATTCCTTTTCTTCAACCTGCACATGGATCACATAGGAAAGAAGGCACGCGTGGAAAGCGCATTCCTCGTACAGGACAAGATGAAGGAACTCGGCAAAGGCAAAGACCTTCCGGCTATCCTGACGGGGGATTTCAATGTCGACCAGACTCACCAGTCGTATGATGCTTTCGTGAGCAAAGGGGTATTGTGCGACTCTTACGAGAAGTGTGATTTCCGCTATGCCATCAACGGCACGTTCAATGACTTCGACCCGGACAGCTTTACGGAAAGCCGTATCGACCATGTGTTCGTGTCGCCGTCTTTCCACGTGAAAAGATACGGCGTACTGACGGATACATACCGCAGCATCGTAGGAAACGGCGAGAAGAAGCAGGCGAACGACTGTCCGGAAGAAATCGACATCAAGGCTTACCAGGCACGCACGCCTTCCGACCATTTTCCCGTGAAGGTGGAACTGGAGTTTGACGAGCGGCAACAGAAATAATATTTGTCAGCCGTGTGCCGTCTATCCGTCATTCGGCTGACACTTTTCACTAATAACCTGAAAGTTTCAATTCCCAACTCCGATACTCCTATGAGAAATATATGTTTTGCAGCCTGTATGCTATTTTGCCTTACTTCCGCAGCTGGAAAGACTCCGGGAAATACCCGCTATCTTTCTATTGCCGACTCGATTCTATATAATGTCTTGAATCTGTATCAGACAAATGACGGACTACTGACAGAAACGTATCCCGTCAATCCCGACCAGAAAATCACTTATCTGGCAGGCGGTACGCAACAGAACGGAACGCTGAAAGCGTCTTTCCTATGGCCGTACTCCGGGATGATGTCGGGCTGTGTGGCGCTATACAAAGCTACGGGAAATAAAAAGTACAAAAAGATACTCGAAAAGCGGATTCTTCCGGGAATGGAGCAGTATTGGGACGAAAGCCGCCTGCCAGCCTGCTACCAGTCGTATCCTGCCAAGTATGGGCAGCACGGACGTTATTATGACGACAACATCTGGATTGCACTGGATTACTGCGACTACTACCAATTGACGCACAAGCCTGCTTATTTGAAGAAAGCCGTCGCACTGTATCAATATATTTACAGCGGATGGAGCGATGAAATGGGGGGAGGCATCTTCTGGTGCGAACAGCAGAAAGAGGCGAAGCATACTTGTTCCAACGCCCCGTCGACAGTGCTCGGTGTCAAACTGTACCGGCTGACAAAAGACGCCAGGTATCTGGAAAAGGCGAAAGAGACTTATGCCTGGACAAAAAAGCATCTCTGCGACCCTGACGACCACCTTTACTGGGACAATATCAACCTGAAAGGAGGCATCTCCAAAGACAAATATGCCTACAACAGCGGACAGATGATTCAAGCGGGCGTATTGCTTTACGAGGAAACAGGGGACGAACAGTACTTGCGCGACGCACAACAGACAGCCGCAGGAACAGACGCATTTTTCCGTACAAAAGCCGACAAGAAAGACCCGGCAGTCAAGGTGCATAAAGACATGGCGTGGTTCAACGTGATTTTATTCAGAGGACTGAAAGCCCTGTATAAAGTCAACAAGAATCCGACGTATGTCGATGCCATGGCAGACAATGCCGTGCATGCCTGGGAAAGCTACCGGGACGAAAACGGACTATTAGGCCGGGATTGGTCGGGACACAACGAAGAGCAGTATAAATGGCTGCTCGACAATGCTTGTCTCATCGAATTATTTGCCGAAATTTAATCAATTAAAAACTATTACCATGAATATTACTAAAGCCTTTTGCTTATCCATGGCACTCTTGGGCGCAGCCAACATACAGGCTATGGAGAACAGTAATTTTATCATCCGACAAGATAATACCAAAGTCAACAACTATCGGACGAACCGCCCGGAAGCAGCGAAACGCCTGTTCGTCTCGCAAGCCGTAGAGCAACAGATTGCGCACATCAAGCAACTGCTGACTAACGCCCGGCTGGCGTGGATGTTCGAGAACTGTTTCCCGAACACGCTGGACACAACCGTCCATTTCGACGGCAAGGACGATACATTTGTTTATACGGGCGATATTCATGCCATGTGGCTTCGCGACTCCGGTGCACAAGTATGGCCTTATGTGCAACTTGCCAACAAAGATCCGGAACTGAAAAAGATGCTCGCCGGCGTCATCAACCGCCAGTTCAAGTGTATCAACATCGACCCGTACGCCAATGCTTTCAATATGAACTCCGAAGGAGGCGAATGGATGAGCGACCTCACCGCCATGAAGCCCGAACTGCATGAACGCAAATGGGAAATCGACTCGCTCTGCTATCCTATCCGTCTGGCTTATCATTACTGGAAAACGACGGGAGATGCCAGTGTATTTTCCGACGAATGGCTCGCAGCCATCGCCAACGTACTGAAAACGTTCAAGGAGCAGCAACGCAAGGACGACGCCAAAGGTCCTTATCGCTTCCAACGCAAAACGGAACGTGCGCTCGACACAATGACAAACGACGGCTGGGGTAATCCTGTGAAGCCTGTCGGGCTGATTGCTTCCGCTTTCCGCCCTTCCGACGATGCCACAACTTTCCAGTTCCTTGTTCCGTCCAACTTCTTCGCTGTCACTTCGCTTCGCAAAGCTGCCGAGATTCTGACTACGGTCAATAAGAAGCCGGATTTAGCGAAGCAATGCACAGTTCTTGCAGACGAAGTGGAAAAGGCCCTGAAGAAGTATGCAATTTACAATCACCCGAAGTATGGTAAAATCTATGCTTTCGAAGTGGATGGTTTCGGCAATCAACTGTTAATGGATGATGCCAATGTGCCGAGCCTTATCGCCTTGCCTTATCTGGGAGACGTAAAAGTGAACGATCCGATTTATCAGAATACCCGCAAATTCGTATGGAGTGAGGATAATCCTTACTTCTTCAAAGGTACTGCCGGAGAGGGTATCGGTGGCCCGCATATCGGATATGACATGATTTGGCCGATGAGCATTATGATGAAAGCGTTCACCAGCCAGAACGATGCGGAAATCAAGACTTGCATCAAAATGCTGATGGACACGGATGCCGGAACAGGTTTCATGCACGAATCCTTCCATAAAAATGACCCGAAAAACTTCACCCGCTCCTGGTTTGCATGGCAGAATACACTGTTCGGGGAGTTAATCCTGAAACTTGTCAACGAAGGAAAAGTGGACTTATTGAACAGTATCCGGTAGTTTCTACCCTGCTCTTGCCTATGAGATAATTGATTCATACGGCGAAACCAATGGTTCCATGCCTTGAAACTTTTGGTTTCACCGTATGAAACAGGGAGTTTCATGCTTCGGAAACAAGAGTTTCAAGCAATAGAAACTAAAGTTTCAAGCCTTTGAAACTACAGTTTCCCACTGCTAAAACTATGGTTTCTCACCGTTGAAACTATGGTTTCAAATAAGGAAACAATTCTTTTCCCGTAAGCATACACAATGTGACAGCAACAGTTGTCGTCACACTGCTATCACATCATGCTGTCACATAATAACTCATGCATTATCAAGCACTTGCATCTAACCATGTGACAGATGACAGCATTTTCTTATTTTTTTTAATTTATATGTAGAGGAGTAATTGTCCTCATAAACCAATTAATAGATTATGAAATCAACTTTTTTATTTCTACTTGCTACAACGATGATGACCTGTACCGCCTACGGACAGTCTGACAATAACAAAGAGAACAAATTGCCCGATTGGGCTTTCGGCGGTTTCGAACGTCCGAAGAACGTCAATCCTGTAATATCTCCCATAGAAAACACTAAGTTTTATTGCCCGTTGGCAAAAGATTCCATTGCCTGGGAATCGAATGACACCTTCAATCCGGCAGCCACGCTCTACAATGGGGAGATTGTCGTATTGTATCGTGCAGAAGATAAGTCCGGTGTCGGCATCGGTCACCGCACTTCCCGTCTCGGCTATGCCACTTCTACCGATGGCACGCGTTTCAAACGGGAAAAGTCGCCGGTGTTCTATCCGGACAATGATTCGCAAAAAGAACTGGAATGGCCGGGTGGCTGTGAAGACCCGCGAGTTGCCGTGACAGAAGACGGACTTTATGTAATGATGTACACACAATGGAACCGCCATGTGCCCCGCCTGGCAGTAGCCACTTCCCGCAATCTGAAAGACTGGACAAAGCACGGTCCTGCCTTTGCCAAAGCATACAACGGAAAATTCTTCAACTTGGGATGCAAATCCGGCTCTATCCTGACGGAAGTAGTAAAAGGAAAACAGCTTATCAAGAAAATCAACGGACAATACTTTATGTACTGGGGCGAAGAACATGTATTTGCCGCCACTTCCGATGATTTAATCAACTGGACGCCTGTTGTCAACACAGACGGCTCCCTAAAGAAACTATTCTCTCCCCGCGACGGATATTTCGACAGCCATCTTACCGAATGTGGACCTCCGGCTATCTACACCCCGAAAGGCATCGTCCTTCTCTACAACGGAAAGAACCATGCGGGAAGAGGAGACAAACGCTACACCGCCAACGTCTATGCTGCCGGACAAGCTCTTTTCGATGCCAACGAACCGACCCGCTTCATCACCCGTCTTGACGAACCGTTCTTCCGTCCGATGGACAGCTTTGAGAAAAGCGGCCAATACGTAGACGGCACCGTTTTTATCGAAGGAATGGTTTACTTCAAAAACAAATGGTATTTGTATTATGGCTGTGCAGACTCCAAGGTAGGCGTAGCCGTTTATAACCCGAAACACCCCGCCAAGGCTGACCCGCTGCCATAAGCAATGAAATAACAAACAGCCGGTTATAGAAAATACAAATCCTGCTCTCATCCCTATTCACTGAAAAGAATAGGGTTTGAAAGCAGGATTTATTTTTGGATTCTCAAAGAGAAATCAGCCAATCACATTCAAGCAAGTTATGTACAAACTCTTTGCACATATTTAACGCTATTCGCTATTCCATTGTTTCCATTAATAACATTCAGCCCTCTTCTATAAAACCTGTTAGTCTTATGGAAGAGGACTGAAAACTACGTTCAAACAACTATCTGAATCCTATTACCTATTGAAAACTATGTTCTTCTTATTCATTTATCTTATTCAAAACAACCGGTCTGTTTGCCGGAGCCTTGCCGAAATTCTTATTCGGTTTCTTTCCCATTACAAACTTCAAAGTGCTGCCGTTGATAATATCATCATATATGATATAACTCTTATTATAAGGCTTACCGTTCAAATAAACTTTCTGGATATAAATATTCTCTTTGTTATTGTTGGGAGCTTCAACTGTAAATGTCTTGCCACCACGTACCTTCATTTCGACTTTCTTAAAACACGGGCTGCCGAAAACAAATACACCGTCCGACGGATTCACTTGATAAAGCCCCATGGATGAAAGAAGATACCAGGCGGACATCTGACCGCAGTCTTCATTACCGATGATGCCTTCCGGTCGGTCTGTATAGAATTCATCCATAATGAAACGCACTTTCTCCGCTGTTTTCCATTGCTCGCCGGCATATGCATACAGGTAGGCGACGTGATGGCTCGGTTCATTTCCATGTGCGTATTGCCCGATAAGTCCGGTAATATCACTGGATGCGCCTTCGCCCATGCTGTCATTATTAGTAAAGAAGTTATCGAGTTTGGCGACAAACGGTTTGTCACCACCGAATAGACCGATTAGCCCATACGGGTCTTGCGGAGCGAAGAATGTATATTGCCAGCCGTTGCCTTCGCAGAAGTCTCCGACGGTATGGATGGATCGTGCCGGGTCATAAGGAGTACGCCAGGAACCGTCTTCCAACTTCGGACGAATGAAGTGGATGGAAGAGTCGAAGTAGTTTTTATAGTAATGCGCACGTTTCGCGTAAGTTGCCGCATCTCCGGTCTTTCCCATTTTACGTGCCATGGCGGCAATTCCCCAGTCATCTACTGCATATTCCATGGCTATCGAGGTAGCTTCATGGATTTTATCGGCAGGGATATATCCTTTCTCTATCACATAAGGGACTCCTTTTTGTTTCTCATAAGTGGCAGTCGCTTTCATTGCCTGCAATGCTTCTTCCGCATCGAATCCGGTAAATCCTTTCAGGTAGGCATCGGCAATGACAGGGACGGAGCTATAACCCGGCATTTGATTAGTTTCACCGCTCATCAAAGGCCAGATAGGAAGCTTGTCCTGCTGGCGGTAGATGGAAAGCATGGAGTTGACCACGTTGTCTACCATTTCAGGCTGGATGATAGTCATCAGAGGATGCAGGGCCCGGTAGGTATCCCATAAAGAAAGGGTGGTATAGTTGACCTTCTTCGGGTCAGTGTAAATCATATCATTCATCCCTCTATATTCTCCATTCACGTCACAATAAAGCGTAGGAGCAATCATGGTATGATAATGCGCAGTATAAAAAGTACGTTTGGAAGCCTCATCATCCGTCTCTACTGTCATTCTTGCAAGTTCTTTATTCCATCGTCCGGCACTCATCTTTACTGTTTTGTCAAAGTCCCAATGAGAAAGTTCTTCTTGCAGGTTCATTGCTGCATTGGCACAGCTAACGGAAGAAATAGCAACCTTTATCTTTACTTCTTTTACATTGCCGAAGGTGAGGACGCTTTTTACGGATGCTACTTTCAGTTGGTCCCAGGGTTTCGGCGTATTATCATCGTAGGCTGTAAACTGCTCTATCTTCTTGTCGCTCTTCAGCACAAAATAGACTTTCCGGGAAGGGCTCCAACCCCTTACGTAGCGATAGCCTTCTACTGTATAGTCGTCTATTTTACGGATATAGCTATCATAGGCATTCGAGCCGTTCCCTTCGCGCAAGTCAATCAATATAGAAGCAGGCTTGCCTTCGGGGTATGTATAACGATGGAAGCCTACCCGGTCTGTTGCCGTCAGTTCCGCTCTGATATTATAGCGGTCGAGAAGTAAGGAGTAATATTCGGGACGGGCTATCTCATTATCGTGCGAATAGCGGGAAGCGTAGCCGTCGCGTATATCATCCTGATTTCCTCTAGGAGTACGGATTTCATTCAACGGCATAATGAGAATATCACCTAAGTCGGTACATCCCGTACCGCTCAGATGAGTATGCGAGAAACCTATCAAGATGCTGTCGGAATAATGATAGCCGGAGCACCAGTCCCATCCTTTATGGATATTGCTAGGGCCGAGCTGCACCATGCCGTAAGGAACGCTCGTTCCTACAAATACATGCCCGTGATAACCGGAGCCGATATAAGGGTCGACATACTGAAGCAGTCCTTCACTTTTTGAATAGTCCCGTTGTGCAACTCCGCTTCCTGTCGCAAGTAAAAAGCAGGAAGCAAGTGCGAGTAGTTTAAATGCCTTCATTCGTATTTTTCTTTAGTATAACTGAATATAGTAATTAGCGAATGATGCAAATATAATATGTATCGGGGAATTTACCGGCTGTCGCTAGAATTAACCGGAAGAATGGCAGGCAAGTTTACTCTTTTGGCAAAAAGAAGAAGGATTTGTACTGCTTAGAACAGTTCAAATCCTTTCCATAGGTTTCCATCGGGGAGAGGAGCTTCAAGCGCTATCAACTCTTTCGAGACGGGGTGTACGAACCGTACCCTCCGGGCATGCAGGCAAATGCTGCCATCGGGATTGGAACGAGGAGAGCCGTATTTCAAGTCTCCCTTAATGGGACATCCCATCTTTGCCAACTGGCAACGAATCTGATGATGGCGCCCGGTTTTCAAATCAACTTCGAGCAAATAATAATTCTCCGAACGGCCGATTAGGCGGTAGTCCAAAATCGCCTTCTTGCTATTCGGCACTTCTTTATCGTACGCATAACTCTTGTTCTGCTTCTCATTGCGTACAAGGAAATGTACCAGTTCGCCTTCCGGTTCTCCGGGAGCGTTCTTCACCACTGCCCAGTAGGTCTTCTTCACCTCACTGGTGCGGAACATCTCATTGAGACGCGTAAGTGCCTTGCTCGTTTTGGCAAATATGACAAGACCGCTTACGGGGCGGTCCAGCCGGTGTGTCACACCGATGAAGACATTGCCGGGTTTCTGGTACTTCTCTTTCAGGTACTGTTTCACAGTCTCCGAAAGCGGCGTATCCCCCGTCTTGTCTGCCTGGACAATCTCGGAAGCGGTCTTGTTGACTACAATGATATGGTTGTCTTCGTATACAACAGTCATTCTGTTCGATTACATATTCATACCACCATCTACCTGAATCACCTGTCCTGATACATAAGAAGACATATCAGAAGCCAAGAAGGTAGCGATGTTTGCCACATCTTCAGGAGTACCGCCACGACGCAAAGGAATTTTCTTTGCCCATTCAGCTCTTACTTCGTCAGAGAGAGCAGCAGTCATGTCTGTCAGGATGAATCCCGGAGCGATAGCGTTGGCACGGATGCCGCGAGAACCGAGTTCCTGTGCGATAGACTTCGCCAATGCAATCATACCTGCTTTAGAAGCAGCATAGTTAGCTTGTCCCGCATTACCGTGAACACCTACTACGGATGCCATATTGATAATGCTACCTGCTTTTTGACGCATCATGATAGGTGTACAAGCGTGGATGAAGTTAAATGCAGACTTCAGGTTCACGTTGATTACCATATCCCATTGCTGTTCGCTCATACGCATCATCAAGCCGTCACGAGTGATACCGGCATTGTTTACCAATATATCGATACGTCCGAAGTCCTTGTGGATTTCTTCTACGACCTTTGCAGTATCTTCAAAGTTAGCAGCGTTAGAAGCATAACCTTTGGCTTTCACGCCCATTGCTTCCAATTCTTTAACTGTATTATCTGCATTTTCGTCAATGACAAGGTCAGTAAATGCGATGTTTGCGCCTTCGGCGGCAAACTTCAGAGCGATAGCCTTACCAATACCTCGGGCAGCACCGGTTACAATGGCTGTTTTTCCGTCTAATAATCCCATACTAAAAATTATTTAATTAAATTTCTGTTCTATGCAGTGCGCCAAACACAATGTTGGACACATATCTGTTTCTCGTATCTTCATCCAGATGCGCACCTATATGACCGCGGATATAAGGAACTTCAATTCCCTTCACGCAATAATGTATCAAATCGGCAGTCATCTCTACATCGTCAATGTGGAAAACTCCTTTTGCCTGTCCTTCCAGAAGAACCGCCTTAAAGAGCTGCATCTCCTTTGCATCGAATTTCTTACGCACCTTCTCTACCCGCCATATGTCACGGAAGAAGTTGGCACGCAACGTCCCGTTCCGGTAGACGACTTCTTTTACCGCATCCAGCCGGGTATATATCAGTTCCAATAGTTTTTCATCCGGAGAGATATTCTTTTCCGACACCCGCTTCATCATATCCGACAGGATATCCAGTTCTGATTCTACAACAGCCAGATAGATTTCATCCTTACTTTTAAAATAGGTATATAGAGTCCTTCTACCTTTTTTAGAAGCAAGAGCGATATCGTTCATTGTCGTGTTCTCTACTCCCATCTTCGCAAAAAGCTGACGGGCAACATCTACTAATTTGGCTTTTGTCTTGGATACGGTCATAGGTTACAAATTGCACATTGCTGAATATTCTGAGCAAAAGTAACTCTTTTCTTTAGACCACACAAGAAAATAGAGAGAATATTAACGTTTGTATATTAATAGGTACTAAAAAAAGTCATCCTATTACCCTACTCATTTTCAGCTATATATGAGAAATATGAGAATTTATTAGAAAAATATTCTGCAAATAATTTGTGTATTCCAAATAAAGCCGTACCTTTGCACTCGTTAAACATCGCGGAGTGGAGCAGTTGGTAGCTCGTTGGGCTCATAACCCAAAGGTCATTCGTTCGAGTCGGATCTCCGCAACTAAGATAAGAAGAATCGCAGAAATGCGGTTCTTCTTTGTTTATGGCTATTTACTCTCCAATAGTGTTATCAACACCCTTCGCTGCAATTATCAACAAGGGTATCAACAAAGTTATTAACAGGTTAATTTATTTATAATAAATACATTAACGGAATAGCTGCCGACGTTATAAACAGCTTAGGAAAAATGTGAATTCCCAAAAATCTTTCTCAGTTCCACCAACGTCAAATAGATTTGCCGCTCTATCGTACGGACAGATACGTTCATGATATCGGCTATTTCCTTATAGCTTTTTTCATCAAAACGGCTCAGTTCAAACGCTCTTCTCCTGCGCTCGGGAAGCGTAGCAAGTACGGAATATACATCCTGAAGCGTTTCCCGGCAGTAATATCTCTCCAGAAAATCCTCTTCCATCAGAAATGAGGGGGCTTCCAGCGTAAAACGCTCTTCGTACTCCTGTCTCACCTGCTCGTGCTTGTAGCGATTGATTGCGATGTTTCGCGTCATAATCAAAAGATAGGAATCAATCTCTCTTTCATTGTCCACCCATATGTGACGCCTTTCCCAAAGTCGGGTAAAAACTTCCTGAGTAACATCTTCCGCATCCAACTCGGTTCTCAGCAAGCCGTAAGCAAACTGCTTTATCCTAGAATAATTGGCTTTGACCAACCGCGAAAAGAAATCTCTTTGGTCAAAACTCTCCTTATCCATCATCATTTCCATACAATTACATTGTGGACAATAGTAAAAAGCACAGGGATGTGTCAGAACCGGTTTTCACCACAGTGAGTTTTGACGCACCCCCATGCTACATTATTAAGATACAGAAAATAACGGATTACTTTCTGTCGGGTTCATTTCTTATTTTACTTCAGGGAAGATAAACATATTACCGCTGTTGTCGTCGTAATAAGCATTGTTGGGCATAGCAAGGTGATGTGCTCCCTTACTCCAGTCCCAAATCATGGTTTCATCTTCAACAATTGTTCCGTCATCATTGCGCTTCTTACCATTACACGGATAGTAAACAACCAAGTCATCGTCGGTCGGGTCAACCATCTTCCATGCATAATCGCTCAACTGCTTGGGCGTACGGGCTATTCTCCAGAAACGGTATTCGCGAACGTAGTCATTCTTTCCTCCAATCCAGAATCCTGCCAGTTTATACTCGCCGCTACGAATTTCCTGTTCGGCTACCAAATTGCCGTTGACATAAACATAGGTCTTTTTGCCATCGTACACAAACGCAATCATATACCATGTATTTGGTTGAGCGGCAAACTTTTCTTTGTCTACATCGATTTGTGATGCACCGGTCTTAATCTGCAACTGGTTCGGATCGATGGTCACGTCACCGAAACGAGTATAGATTTCGTCCAACGGTGTAGAACCTGTCACCTGCTTGGTTCCGCCGATAGCCATGTTATTCTGCTTGTAAGCCGCACGATTAAGCATTACCTCAAATGTCCATTGCGGAACAGAGAGACCTTCCGGCCACATATTAGCATCTTCCGCACCGTTGGTGTTTTTCATCATCAGACACTTAGTTCTGATACGTTGTTCCAAAACAATCAGTGTCTCTTTCTCACCGTCGATACCGGCAACATCGCCATTGGCAATCTTAATTGGCAAAGCATAGCTCACTCCTGATTCAAATTTTACGTTTTTCAGCGTCACGTCCAATACCTGCGAAGTAGACATTGATGCAAATTCTACCTCTTTGCCAACAGCGTACATTTCAGCCGGAAGCATAGTGTAGTCTGTCTTATTTTTACTATTGAACCGGTCGAGCTGCTCTTTGTCGCCCGCAACAACAGATACTTTGACAGCAGCCCCTGTGGGCTTTACCAAAGCTATCTTTACATCTTTGACCGACAATTCAGTATCCTCTTCCACGAATATCTGAACCGTACTCTTCGAATCGATAAATGCTCCTTGTTCACTTTGAAAATCCTCAAGCGGATTTTTATAAAGTTCATTCTGACAAGCAGTCAAAAGGCAGATACTTGCCAAACTAAATATTAATTTCTTCATATCTAAATACTAATTTTATTGTTGATAGTCACCCGGATATACGACATTGCCATAATACAAAGCAGTGCGCAACCATTTATAAGGAGGCTCGTTCTTGAAATCATATTCCATATGATAAGAGCCTATACCTCCGATACGTTTTCCACTGGGCAAGTCGAGAGTAGCATAATCAAAAATCTGTCCTCCGTTTTTATTAGAGAACTCAGGATGATCAGCACTGGTGTATCTCGCAACTCCTCCGGTACGCCAATACTGTTCAAACTCTACCGTAATAATCGTCCTACGCTCCCAGTCTTTCAAATGTTCTCCCTTTTGAATTTTCATCTTTACTCCCGCTGTGGAATTCTCATGATAAGCCTGGTAAATATAATGGTCGATCATCTCGGAAGCCTCCGCAGACAAGCGATATGGTTCGCCGTCCATCACCAGCATCTTGCCCTGAGGACGCAGGCGGTCGCTCATTGTTTTGATAAGCGTCCACATTTTCGTATTACCGCTATTTTCGGCAATTGTTTGAGCATTTGCCAAGTCACCACTATGTCCATATGTCGGTTCATAGTCAATATCAAAACCATCAAGGTTATATTTGTCTATTGTATCACAAAGCGCATTGGCATAGGCTTCAATGGCTTTTGTTTCATCGCCACCACCTTTCTCCAACCAATATCCACGTCTATCTTCCACTCCCTCCGGCGTAATACCTACACCCAAGTTATCTATAATCCAACATAATAAGACCTTTCCGCCCTTCACTTCCTGGAAGAACTTCAAATCGGCTTTCTGTTCGTCCGACAAGTTTCCACGGGCACCCCATAAAGAAACAAAATCGACACTGTCGGGCAACATTTTCAAATAATTCTGCGCGTTGGTTCCCTTTCCGGTCCAGTTACCGAACCATCCGAAACCCTTTACATGAGGAGTATTGCGGTATTCGCGCAGTTTTGCATAATATTCACGCTGTGTCGGAGTCAAGTCTTCCTCTCCTTGCGCTTCAATCAACGGAACCAGACGTTCCAACCCCTCCTGATTCTCGTAAATTACTCTTTCTTCTTCTGTCCAATCCGAACAAGCTCCCAATGAAAGCGATGCGGCGAGACATATGTATAAGATGTTTTTTAATTTCATATATATATTTTTTTAATTCAACAATCAATTAGCCTATTGTTTCGGACGATTGTCCCGTACCCACCACAAGGGAGTCGCTCCCTGGTCGGGACCACCCAATAAGGTAGGTATCTCTTCCATATTCGGATTGGTCTGATATTCCGACGGAGCAAATCTGAAACGTTCCGGTGTTCTTGTGTTCGGATCTTCTGCGCCAATACGACTATAAGCTTGAGTGTCAGCAGGTTTTGCTACGTAAGGATAACCTGTTCTGCGATATTCAGTCCAAGCTTCCACCGCATTCGGGAAAAGAGCAAGGTACTTCTGCGTCATGATTTTCTGCAACTGCTCTTCTTGTTGGTTAGCTGTCTTGTAGTCATCCCACTTAGGAGAGGTATTTCCCGTTTGCAATACACTGGAATAGTAATAAATTGCAGTATTCCCATTCTTAATATCTACCGGCAATGTTGTCTTTTGCAAATAAGTGTCAGCTCCCGCAACACCAAACTCTTCAAAAGAAGTTCTGACTCCAGTTTCATACAAACTCTTCGCATCTCCTGCAGCCAATCCATAAAGCGCAGCTTCTGCACGCAGGAAATAGACTTCCGAAGCACGCATCCAATACAAGGGGCTTGCATCGGTAACAATAGGCTTGGAAGTAGTTTTTGCCCTGCTGTCTGTTTTACTATTGTTATTAGTAGGCGGCAAACATTTATAATCAAGTTTACCTGATGTCTGTTCTGCCTGAGTAAACATTTTAGCCATACGATCATCTGCATATCCTTTCAAATAAGCCCAGATTGTAGCTCCCATACGGGTTTCCCCATATTCCTCTACAGAGGCCATCATAGAATTCTTCAACGGCATCAAAGGACCATCCCCTATTTTGGCTTCGTCTGCTACAACTTCCATCACACCGCCATTGGCCGGATTGAGCGCTTTCTCGATATATTCTCTCGCCAATGCTTCATTTTTGAAATGTGTTCGCACAGCCAGGCGGAGCATGATAGAATTCGCCAACTTAATCCATTGTGCAGTATTTCCTCCGTATATCAAATCGTATAAAGGAAGAATCTGATCAGGAGCGTGATTCAACACCTCTACCGCAGCAGCCAAATCAGCCAACATCGCTTTATATACATCTTCCTGAGCGTCGAACTTGGGAGAGATTTCACCCTGTCCCGCTCTTGTGTAAGCAATCGGACCGAAAACATCCGTTGCACGGCTCCATGCTATCACTTTTACAACATCGGCAAGAGCACCAATTGCATGGTCGGAAGGAAGTTCCGAATCTTTCACCTTATCATGAATGTCAATCCACGATTGGAAGAAAGTGGAATAGAAATTCTGATAAGCATAAACCATTCTTTTTTCGGTAAAATACCAGGTAGCTTCCAAAGGATTGTTTGCCCAATCGTTATTGTTTCCAAAATAACCGATATAATTTCCTGACGAAATCAAATCCGTATTCTGCAAATCATTACCGGGACCAGTAGTCAAACTAGGCGAGCCGATAGGAATAACCCTTTGCTGCATCGCCATAAATGGAGCACCATACATCAGTCCCTTCTGCTTCAATTCATCATCAGACACACCGGTAGAAGATGTATTGATATCTTCGTAGTCACAAGCCGACACAGCAAGAAGAGATGCAATTATAAGTATGCAATTTTTTATTTTCATAACATCTAAAATTCTTTTTAATTACTCATTGATTAAAATCCAAACTTCAGGCTAACTCCGAAAGTACGCTGACTTGGAAGCATAAAATAGTCGTATCCTTGTCCGAATGTACCTGTAGAAGCAGTCAGTTCAGGGTCGAAAGGTGCTTTGTTGTAAATCATCCACAAATTGGTTCCATAGACAGATACGTTCAAGCCCTTCAATACGCTCTTGAACCACTTGTCGGGGAAAGTATATCCCAAACGAGCTTCCTGCAAACGAACGTTTGTAGCGGAATAAACGTAATAAGCATCCAAGTTAGTAACGGTTTCATAATATGCTTTCGGGTCGACTGTCACATTACCAAGTTTCACTCCACCTGCTTCACGAGCCAAAGCAGACGCCTTTGATACACCCGAACGGTCGAGAACCGCCTGAGTCTTCGAAATGACATTACCACCTATACGAGCATTGAACAAGAAATTGAGGTTGAATCCTTTATAAGAGAAACCATTGTTCCAGCCCAAGTTCCATTTCGGATTGACCGAACCTAATTTATAAGGAGTAGTCACCTCAGTAAGCAAAGACTGTCCCGGCGTGTAGTTGATATAACCGTCGGCATCGCGGACAATCCACTCGTCGGCATACATATCACCAATCTCACCGCCTTCGCGCAAACGGAAGCGTCCAACCTTGATATCGCTCAAATCATGTGTGTTGCCCATAGGGTCTTTTACGCTGGAAGGCAGCTCTTTAATCTTGTTTTTGTTAGTAGTGGCTGTGAAAGTGGTGTTGTAGTTGAACTCACCGAAAGTCTGGTCATAGCCCAAAGTGATTTCAACACCTCTGTTCTGTACATTACCTGCCTGCACAAACATATAGTTATAACCGGAACCCTTCGGCATATCAGCCTTCAACAACTGATTGTAAGTATTTGAATGATAGAATGTCACTCCCAACGTGATAGTATTGTTCAACCATCTGGAGTCGATACCCAATTCGTAAGAACGAGTTCTTTCGGCCTTGAAGTCCGGCAACGGATAATATTCATACGGCTTGTAAGTACCACCTGCCATTTCGTGTGTAATAGTACCCGGAGTCAATCCCGTAAATGAAATAGGTGAACCGACTTCTGTAAAAGAAGCACGTACCTTCAAATATCCCAATACAGGCTGTATGCTGTTACGCAGATTTTCGTCCAACATCTCTGTGATAAGAGCAGATACACCCACTGAAGGATAAGCAACCCACTCTCTCTTCGTGTTGACCAACTGCGAAGGCTTGTCCATACGTCCAGTCAAAGTAAGATACAACATTGATTTCCAAGAGAACTCAGCCGATGCAAAGGCAGCAAAGTTTCTTGTACGGCTGTCACCTCCCGTCTGGCTCGGAGAAGCCTTTCCCGGGTCTACATTGGCATACGTAAATTTATTGGGAACCAACAGCAAATCGCCACCATATCCACGTCCTTTCGTATCGTATTCCTCGAACGAAACACCGGCATTGACGGTAGCGCGATAGTGGGTCGCAAACGCTTTATCGAAGTTGACCATAATATCCGCATACTTCTGCCTGTAGCTTTCGTTGAAATAGTTATAGCGTCCGTTCGGGCCTGCAAACGTACTGCTGGTAGAAGCATAACGCTTGTCTTCCTTTTCCGTGTAAGTATTATCAATACGCACGCGACCGCTCACATTCAAGAAATCGCAGATATCATATTTCAGACTACCGAACAACATATAACGGTCTTTAACCTCAGGACGGACGTTACGATAAGCTATCCAGTAAGGATTCTGAATCTCCATACCCAAGTCACCGCAAGCCCAATGCTGCTTGCTGAAACCATCCGTTTCATCGAAGCGTTCAAAATATTTTTCCTGTTCAAAGTTCATTCCACGCGGATAGAGATAAGCACCTACAATCGGATTGAAATAAGTACCATACGCTACCATATTGTTATAGAATTCGCGGACATAATTGGCCGATACGTCCAAAGTCAACTTGTCGTTCAGGAATTTGGATGTATTTCTCAATGTCACATTGTAACGATGGTATTTATTGTTCACCACCATACCATCCGAATTGACAGCCGAACCGGACAGGTAAGTCTGGCTCTTATCATTTCCCACAGACAGATTGAAAGAGTTGTTATAAGTAACACCGGTCTGGAAGAAATCGATCGGATTGTATCCTGAAGGTTGTTCCAGTCTGTCGCCCCATGAAGTCGATGCTCCATCTACACTTCCATAAATGTCTTGGAACTCAGGAGTAACAAAAGGATTGGAGAACTCCACAGAGGAAGAAACATTCACTCTTAAAGCACCTGCCGCACCTTTTTTAGTATTAATCAAAATCACACCATTAGCAGCACTCGCACCATACAAAGCAGCAGCCGACGGTCCTGTCAGTACAGACAGGCTCTCAATATCGTCCGGATTGAAATTGGCAATACCTTCGCCCGATGTTTTACCGCCGAAACCGGTTCCGTCGCCGGCACGGTCAGCCTGGTTACCGATAGGCACACCGTCAACCACATACAATACGTTATTATCGCCTGCAATCGATTTGTTACCACGCATAACTACACGTGTTCCTCCACCTACTCCCGAAGAACTGCGTTGTATGTTCACACCTGCCACCTTACCATTCAGGCCGTTCATAAAGTTGGCATCTTTCACGGCAGTCAGCGATTCACCACCAACTTTCTGCACGTTATAACTCAACGCCTTTTCCGAACGTTTGATACCCAAAGCAGTTACAACTACTTCTTCCAATACTTCTGTATCTTCACCAAGCACAACGTTCAAGGGAGCAGCATTTGCTACGGTTACTGACTGGTTAGAATAACCGATATAAGAAAACTCAAGAACATCACCGACAGAAACTTTCAATGTAAATTTTCCGTCCAGGTCAGTTACAGTACCATTAGTAGTACCCTTCACCAAAACACTTACACCAATCAGCGGTTCTCCTTTGGTATCTTTCACTGTACCGGAAACACTGATTACATTGTCTTGCACCTGACTGACGAAATGAGAGTCAGACGCATACAAGCTGCCTCCACCTGCTAATAGCAACAAGCTAAAAAGCAAACAGAAACCTTTGCGATTCAGATTTGTTTTCATTCAATAATAAATTAAATTTAAAATAGTTTTAATAAATAACGGGAGTTATATCTACAGTCGTTATTTCAAAAAGATGCGAACTGATTTTTCGGAGGTATTCAACACATTAATAAACGATATATTAAATACTTTTTTTTCATATGTATTATTTTTTAGGTTTTACGCCGCAAAGATAGTTATTATATATTAACAGGCAATAACATATGGGTTATTTTTTAAAATTCTGCAGGCTTCACAGGTGAAATAGAGCAAAAACAGAGGTATAGCTACGTTTGCTTTATTAAGCATTTTATAAACGCTTAATAAGTAACAGTCATAAATTGATAAGTTTATAGCAAGAACATTTATAATTTTACTCCTCCCGCCCGAACGAACGATATTCTAAAGGAGTAAATCCTGTACGCTTTTTAAAGAAAGAAAAGAAATATTCGGTAGACTGAAAACCAAGAAAGAAAGAAATCTCTTTCACCGATTGAGAAGTTCCCACCAGCATTTGTTTGGCCTTGCGTAGTTTCAATTCCTGGAAATATTTAGCGGGAGCATAACCCGTATATTCCTTAAAGACACGGCGAAACCACGAATAACTGATATTAAGCCGCATCGCCAGTTCTTCGGGATCTACATTGCCAGAAATATTCTCGTTCATTATAATCTTCGCCTGCTCTATCTTCTGGTCGACGTCACTCATTTCAAAAACCTTGTTTTTAGAGACAGAGAGAATCATGCCAATCATGTGAAGCACAATGCCGGATAGATATTGCTGTGCCGAAATCTTGTCCGCCTCGGCTACTGCAAGGGCACGGGAAAATAATGAAACCAGCTCCTCATTGATACCGACCTCTAATATCTGCTGTTCAGGTGATAAAAAAGAAGCATCTACAATGGCATCTATTGCCGGCCCCTCAAAACCGATATAATACTCCGTCCAGCCTGTCTGCCGCAACGGACGATAGGTATGCCACTGGCCGGGAAACAAGACCATCAGCCTGCCTTTACAAACCTGTTTTTCGGAAGTGGAATCGGATGAAAACAAACCGCGTCCCTTGGTGATATAAACCAACTGGTACTCTCGGAGCACCCGTCCTTTTTCCGCATTAAAGAAGTAACCGGAAGGATGCTCTTTCAACGGGTAAGGCGAATCGGGCGGGATAGACTGATAGCCGACAGTATTGACCCATAAACCGAACTTACGGTCCATGTCATTTACAATCAGATATTTGAATTCGAGTCCTAAGCTATTTTCCTCAGTCATATCAACGTGTTTTCATGCAATTGGATTGGACAAAAATAGGAATTATTTTCAGAAAACACATGCAAAGAAACAAAAAACATCCGGAGCATACCTTCAGGCTGCCCCGGATGTCTATTTAAAATAATTCTAATTTAGAAAGCTTTATGATACAAAACTTCGATATCCTCTACCGAGGTAGGACGAGGATTACCACCCGTACAAACATCATTGAAAGCCGCTACTGCCAATGCAGGAATGTCTTCTTCCTTCACATTGATTTCATGCAGTTTCTGAGGGATGCCGATGCTCAGGGAAAGGGCTTTTACTGCTTCAATAGCCGCCTTCACACCTTCCGCTTCACTCATTCCGGTAGTGTCCACTCCCATTGCTTTCGCAATATTGATATACTTCGGAGCAGCCGGAGATTCAGCGTTATATTCCATCACGTAAGGCAACAGCAAAGCATTTGCCACACCGTGAGGAGTATCATAGAAAGCTCCCAACGGATGAGCCATCGAATGAACGATTCCCAAACCGACGTTAGAGAATCCCATTCCGGCGATATATTGTGCTTGCGACATAGCTTCGCGGGCAGCTACATCCTTGCCGTTATCCACAGCCGCTTTCAGATTTTGCGCAATCATCTCGATAGCTTTCAGTTCGAACATATCACTCATAGCCCAGGCACCCGGAGTAATATAACTTTCGATAGCGTGCGTCAAAGCGTCCATACCTGTAGCGGCAGTCAGACCTTTCGGCATAGAATACATCAGTTCGGGGTCTACGATAGCCACGGCAGGAATATCGTTCGGGTCTACGCAAACCATCTTTTTACGTGCGTCCTCGTCAATAATCACGTAATTGATAGTCACCTCGGCAGCCGTTCCGGCAGTAGTAGGCAATGCGAAAGTAGGTACGGCTTTGTGTTTGGTATCCGCAACTCCTTCCAGAGATTTCACGTCCGCAAAATCCGGATTGTTCACGACGATACCGATGCCCTTGGCTGTATCAATAGAAGAACCGCCACCCAAAGCAACGATAAAATCAGCACCGGAAGCCTTATAGGCAGCCACACCGTTTTGTACATTGGCAATAGTAGGATTGGCTTTTACATCACTGTAAAGTTCGTAAGGAATCTTATTTTCATCAAATACTTTAATGATTTCGGCAGCCACACCAAATTTGACAAGGTCTTTGTCCGTTACAAAAAAGGCTTTCTTAAAGCCACGTCTAGCTGCTTCCACAGCTATTACACTCCGGCATCCGGCACCGAAATAAGAAGTCTCATTTAAAATAATGCGATTCATGGTTGTGTTACTTATTTAAAGGTTAAACCGCAACATCTCCTATGACAGAAAATGTTGCGGTTGCTAAAGTAGATAAATTCAACGACTAGTACAAATATTATTTAGGAAGATTGAAAGCAACTGACATTTCTTTCATCTGTTCCTGGCTCATTCCATCCGGTTCGAAGCCCATATTCTTGGCTGCGATATAGATTAAAGCGGACTTGTTCAATACATCAATCTGGTCGAATGCCTGCATAGCATCACAGTCTACTGCGAACACACCGTGTTTCTCCCACATCACGACATCATAGTCCTGCAATTCCTTGATAGTAGCTTCCGCCAGTTCTACCGAACTAGGCAACTTGTAAGGAATGATACCCAAACCACGCGGACAGAATGCCTTTGTTTCGGGAATCATGCTCCACAATAGATTGGTAGCCACATCTTTTTCCAGAAATTTCGGGCAATGTGTCATCGCAATCAGCTCAATCGGGTGAGTGTGCACAGATGCTTTATAAGGAGAGTTCTTGCTCAACAGGTCATTGTGTACGCTCAAGTGAGACGGCAACTCCGATGTGGGAGCCACCGCTTCATCAGCAATAATTACGTAGCTGGCACAGTCATCCAGAATACGGATTACCGAACCATTCTCCATCGGCCAGCGAGCTAAATCACGCATACGTTTGTTGGTTCCCTTGCAGTAAAAGTAGCATCCTTTCAGGTAAGGCAATGTAATGCCGATAGATTTTACCTCGCTAATCGGCTGCATCTGACGGATTTCATCGTCTACAAACTCTGTGATATTAACAGTGATATTACCACCGTTACGTTCAGCCCATCCTTTCTGCCACAAGTATCCGGCAACTTCCGCTACCTTGTTTACTTCCTTGGCAAGTGCCGGACGATTCTCTAAAATTGATTTCATATATATATCTATTATTTAAAACAAATTCGGGAACACCAGCGAGAAAATCAACACCACCAATCCGCAAATCAGTACGGTGATAGTCTTGGCAGATACTCCCTTCCATTCTTTCAGGATAATTCCCCAAATATTACTGAATGTCACATTCAATGCCATCAGGATACACCAGGAGAAAGCCAGCAACACAGGACTTTCCGTAAGGAAACTCTTTCCCATTTCCAGTCCGAAGAACTGCATATACCACAGTACGCCTGCCAATGCACAGAACACCAGATTATTGCCCCATACTTTTCCTTTAGCATAGTCGCCCATAGACTTATTCGCCACATTCTGTTGCAGACAGTACACCGCATTCGTCAGGAATCCACCAAGCGTCACCAGGAAGATAACAGGAAGCCCCGCATAAAGTCCTTCAACACCACCTGCCAAAGCAGCCTCCTTGATAGGCGTTCCGGCATCCAGCCCCAAAGCGAAGCAAGCGCTCATCACACCCGCCATCAATGCTACCAACAACCCTTTTGTCAGAGCAAAATCTTTCACGGCAGCACGCTTTTCCTCTTCACTCATGTTTTGTGCACGCAGGCTACCGGCATAACCGATGATGGCAATACCAGCCAACGTAATACAAACACCCAACAAAAGAATCAGTCCGTTGCCTGCGAACAAATTCGTTCCTGCAAAAAGAGCCGGAAGAAGTGTTCCGAAACCGGCACAAGTACCCAATGAGATACTTTGCCCCAATGCAACCCCCAGATAGCGCATGGAAAGTCCGAACGTCAGACCGCCCACTCCCCACAATATACCATAAAAGATGCTCATTCCAGCACCTCCCGCTCCCCACAAGTCGAGCAGGCTGCCCCCTTGGGGTACCCCCAGCAGTGAACCCAGAAACGGGAACACCAGCCAGGCAAACACACCTTGTATCAACCAGAAGCTTTCCCAGCTCCATTCCTTTACCTTTTTAATAGGTACATAGGAACTGGACTGGCAAAAGCTACCGATGGCTATAATCAACAAGCCGATTAAAATATCCATAACTTATCGTTTAGAAGTTACTTCGGCTTCGTACTTTTCGATTTCCGCAATGAAATCTTCGCCCACCGGAACATTGTTCCTCAAGCAGAACATATCCCATACTGCATTCCACGGAAGCGCTTTTTCTTCTTCGAGCAGAGCCAGACGTTGGAATCCCTGTCCGTTGGCTTCGTATTCACGCAACTTGGCAATCGGTTCGAGCAGGGCGCGAGTCATACATTTCTGTGCGGCACGGCTACCGATTACGTAAGCACCGATACGGTTGATAGAAGCGTCGAAATAGTCAAGCCCATAGTGTACGCGGTCTAATGCGCCACAACGAACGATTTCACTGAACAGTTCCATAGTCGGGTCGTCCATGATAGTGACGTGGTCGGAATCCCAACGGACCGGACGGCTTACGTGCAACATCAGTTCGGGAACATAAAGCAACAGTGAAGATACTTTGTCAGCCACACTTTCCGTCGGGTGGAAGTGACCGGTATCCAGCGTAATCATCTTGTTGCGTGAAGCGCCATAACCGATATAGAAGTCATTGGAACCTACCGTGTAGCTTTCCAGACCGATACCGAACACTTTAGATTCGATACAGTCCTTCATGTTCTTATATTCGGTAGCGAAAATCTGGTCCAGAGAATCTTTCAACAATGCACGATATTTCATGCGGTTCACTGTGATATCTTTGCTTCCGTCGTGCACCCAAAGATTCATGATACACGGGTCGCCCTGTGCCTTACCCATTTCTTCGGCAACTGCACGGCAACGTTTTGTATGCTCAATCCAGAACTGGCGGATACCTTCGTCCGGATTAGAAAGAGACAAGTCGCCCGATTTCGGATGCGAGAAAGAAGTGGAGTTGAAGTCAAGTTTCATGTTATGTTCCTTACCCCATTCTATCCAGCTCTTGAAATGCTCCGGTTCTACCTGGTCACGGTCTACTACCTTGCCCTGGAAATCACCGTAGATTTCATGCAGATTCAGACGGTGAGTACCCGGAATATAAGAAGCGGCTTTCAAGATGTCGGCACGCAGTTCGTCGATGTTGCGGGCCTTGCCAGGATAGTTGCCGGTAGCTTGGATACCACCGGTCAGTGAACCTGCCTGCACTTCAAATCCTGTTACATCGTCAGCCTGCCAGCAGTGGAGTGACAGATGAAAATCCTGCATAGTCTTCAATACTTGTTCGGTGTCCACACCTACTGCTGCATAACGTTCCACAGCAACCTCATACGCTTTCTGAATCAGTTCTTCTTTTTTCATGATATTCTATTGTTTAAAATGATTATTCTTATTAATTATCGGATACAGTTTTTAAAGTGTATATAAGCCGCGTCCCACGCTTCCGTATCCTGCGGATGATAAGTTTTCAACGGGATGGAACTGTTTATCAACCGGCGCATCCCTGCCACATCCGTCTCTTCACCTGCCGCCATTGCCTGAATCATTACATTACCGATAGCGGTAGCTTCGGACGGCCCCGCAACCACCGGAATACCGATAGCATTGGCAGTAAACTGGTTCAGCAAATCATTACGGCTGCCACCGCCAATCACGTGTAAGGTCTCAATCGGGCGGGGAGACAGTGAACGTAGATTCTCCAATACCTGACGATAACGCAAAGCCAGGCTCTCAAAGATACAGCGCACCACCTGCCCGCGCTGTTCGGGAACAGGCTGTCCGGTGGCATGGCAATATTCTGCAATGGCTTTTTCCATATCCGCAGGATTCGCGAAGCAGTCATCATCGGGATTAATCAAGCTACGGAACGGTTCACAAGCATCTGCCTCACTGATAAGTTCGGGATAACTTGTATCCCCCCAATTCAAACGACAGCGTTCCAGCAACCACATTCCGCAGATATTCTTCAGCAGACGGATAGTTCCTTCCACACCGCCTTCATTGGTAAAGTTCAACGCTTCCGTGTCAGCATTAATCACTGGAGCGTCCGTTTCAACGCCCATCAGCGACCAGGTGCCACTACTCAGATAAGCAAAGTTGCGGTCCAATGCCGGAACAGCGGCAACAGCAGAACCCGTATCATGTCCGGCTACGGCAATCACGGGAATGGCTCCCAGCCCGGTAATCTTCTGCACTTCTTCTGTCAATACTCCGACCTTTTCACCCGGGAATACAAAACGGCCGAAGTTCTTTTCACTCAAGCCGACTGCTTGCAACAATTCCGGTTCGAGACGACGGGTCTGCGCATTCACCAGTTGGGCTGTCGAAGCAATCGTATATTCCGTCACCATTTCCCCGGTCAGCATATAGCTCAATGCATCCGGCATAAACAGAATCTTATCTGCTGCTGCCAACGCACTGTCATTATTACGACGTAAAGTATCCAACTGGAAAAGTGAATTAAAATTCATTATCTGAATACCCGTCTTACCATATACTTCGCTACGCGAGATGCGGGAGAAAAGAGCTTCCGGTGCTCCTACCGTATGCGGGTCACGATACGCATAAGGCTGGCGAAGCAGGTTTCCGTCTTTTCCGACACATACAAAATCCACTCCCCACGTATCAATGCCGATAGAAGTGATAGATTCACCACGGTGAGCCACCAGTTTCAAGCCGTCAATAATATGACGGTATAATGCATAAATATCCCAATAGAAATGACCACCGACTTCAATCAGATGATTAGGGAAACGGTTAATCTCTTCGAGGTTTAATCCGCCTTCAATGAAAGTTCCCAAGATTGTACGGCCGCTCGTTGCGCCCAGGTCGACTGCAAAAAAGTTTTGTTTCATGGTATTCTGTCTATATATTTAAGGTATCCATTTACCTACATTGCAAAGATAGGCGATTCCCTCCTCGTGCTCCTTACGCATTTTGATTGAAAGGATATACATTTTGACACAAAACAGAAAAAGGATTCTTCAAGTATAGTTTCCATACAATAACAAAACCAAAGAATAACTCAAAACCGATGCGGTTTTGAACTAATTGTGCCGAAAATTACCAAAGCCTCAATAAAGTTTAGTTCTCCTCCTTCACATCCTTCACGGATGGTAATCATTTGTTTGACAGGTGTTTTCTGTGAACAAATAAAGAAAAGTCTTTTCTTCACGCCCTTCACGCCTTCACAATTCCCATAGTTTGCACTTTCACAGCCCGTAACCTTCGCATCTGGATTGTCAATCTTAGCAAATTGAACAGCTTGTACCAAAGAAGCCGACTAGAGTTGTCCATCTAGCCGACTGGGGTTGTCCAATCAGCCGACTATAGTCAGCCAGGTAGACAACTATAGTCGGCGATTAATAAATAGAAATAAAGTGTAAGCATTCGGCCTCGCCCGTATTTCTCTCCAAGCTATAATAAAGTCAAAAGCCAGACATGCTTTGTCTGGCTTTTGACTTTATCTATCTTTCTTGTTTATCCTTTCCAATTAAATGGCAGTAAATCGGCGTAGTCGTTTTTCTTTTCTCTTTCATTCTCCTGTACCCTAATCAACACGTCCTGCATCCATAGTTTTGGGTTCACCTTATTTTCCCTGCAACATCCCATCAGTGAAAAGAATATTGCCGCTGCATGTGCCGCTTCATGTGAACCGGAGAAAAGAGTGTTTTTTCTGTTCAAAGTCAATGGCCTTATAGAGCGCTCCACCGGATTATTGTCAATGCAGAACTGTGCATCGTTGACATATCCAGACAGTTGTTCAAAACGTGTGTACATATAGAATATGGCCTTTGCAATAGGCGATTTCTCAACCGTATGTTCATACTCCTGCCTGCACCATTTTTCCAGTCCTTTGATAATAGGGTACGATTCTTCCCGGCGAAGCCTTACTACAGCCCCGCCTTCCAGATGTCCTATCCTGATTTTCTCCTCCACAGCATACAGTCTGCCTATTTGTTCAAGTGCATGCCTTGCTCTGGGAGGGTCATTTCCTTCCGCTTCCACAAACTTGCGCCTGACGTGTGCCCAGCAGCACAGGTGCAACTTTCCGGGTAGTGTGTCGAACTCGTCATATACTGCAAAGCCGTCACTCTGTACCACCCGAACCTGTCCTGCCAGCAGCGTGTCTATTCCGCTGCTGCCACGTCCCTTGTGATATTCAAAGAATGGGGTATGGAACCGGGGCAGATAGAAGTTCCACATATACCCGCGGTGAAGAGCACCGGGCCGGTCGCTTTCAAGTACGGGATGGGGCGTCTCATCGGCCATGACGTAATAGCTGTCCTTGACCAGTTCACGAAGTTCATTATAGATTGGCTCCAGACGCTGTGCGGCAGCCATCATCCAGTTACTTACAGTGGAAGGACTCAGATGGATGCCTTCACGCTCAAAGATGTCCAGTTGTCTGTACAGAGGCAGGTGGTCGTAATATTTGGCGGTAGCAATGTGTGACAGTACACTTTCCGACGCATTGCTGTGGGGATGTGCCATTACGGGCATGGGAGCAGTTATGATACGACCGTCGGCGAGCCGGTATTTAGGGCGGATGATGCGTCTCACATAGAATCGGGCGGGACTGACGGCATATTGTTCGCTCACTTCCTCTCCCAGCTTCGCCGCTCCCTCCAACGAAAGGCCCTCCGGCATGGGAATGATAATCTCTTCACGGGGAAGGGACGGGGCGATGGGCTTACGGGCGTGGGGGGTAATCTTTTTGGTGAAGCTCTTACGGAAACGGTTGTAGCCATTCTCCGATTTGGCAGATTTCTCAGCTGTTTTCTGTTCTTCCGCTACCGGGTCATTGACATCGGACGGAGACTCAAAACAGATGCTCAACTGGCCAGCATCTTCGGGAAGATGGCGTTTTTCACTGGATTTACCCCATAAACGGCGTGTCAAGTCAGCCAATTTCCATCTCAGGTCGGCAATGACGGCTGTACAGGCTGAGATTTCTTCGACCTGGCGGGAATACTCCCGCAAAGAGGATTCGTATTTTCTCTGAAGTTCTGCATGTTCCTTTTCAAGGCGTTCACGTTCCTTGCGCAGCTCTTCGTACTCTTCCAAAGTAAGGGTAATGACCGGTTCTTTCACTGTATATCCACTTTTTTATTATGTGACAAAGTTATGAAAATAAAGCAGAACGGCTTGTAGGACGGGAGATTACTTTTCAACTGTTTTCCGATACTTTTTAACAGTAAGCAGCTCATTCAGGCGATTCCAGGAAATTTGAAGAAAATCCCTCTTCCGTTCGTCCTTTTTCAAGAAAAAAGAGCCGCGATTCAGACGACGGTATTCCAAACGGTATTCGTCGTCGCACCGATAAAGGATATGCAACCTGCTACGGGAGCGGTCAAGAAAAACATGGCAACTCTGCTCTGACACGCAAGAGCCCGTGTGCCGGATGACCTCGCCACAAAGACCGTCAATGCCTTTATGGAAATTACAACCTTGGGGATAAAGGTAATAGGCCCAGAAAGGACTGCTACGGAAAAGACCAAGGCCTAAAGGGAGAAGTAGGTCCTGAGGGGAATGGATACCAAGGCTGGAAGCCGAAACTTTATAACGACGACCACCATCAAATATGAAAAGAACCGAATCAAAATGGTTAGACTCGGATAAAAGACTACGTAGTTTATCACTTTCGCTAGAAAATACTAATACAGAACACATATATGGATTAAGATTGTAATGAAGACACAAAGGTAGGAAGGAAAAGAAGGGAAACAAACACGCACGAGGCCGAATGCTTACAATAAAGTATACGATAAGACGGTAGTTTATCAATAATAAGAAAGCTGATTCTTAATATTGGTAATGAATAAAATATATTCATTACCGCACAAAACAAACGAGAAACTTCTCCCAACAAATGTTTTAAATAAACATAAATTAGCAACGATAAGATAAGCAATGCAGAATCCACAATTGTACTATATATATAAAGCCGAATTATGAAAAACATCAAGCACCCAACCAAAGAACATAGCAGACTAATATATTACCTCTGTTTATTTAATCTGATATTCGTAACCTTTGCCTGCCAACAAAAAGGAAGTGGAGATTTACTTTTATCTGTTGCAGATTCATTGATGTCCACCCGTCCGGACAGCGCATTGTATCTATTGGAGAATATCTGCGTGTCAGAGATAAAAACACCTGCCCAAAATGCCAAATATGCCTTATTACTAACCCAAGCACAAGACAAAAACTACATTACACCAACCACAGATTCTTTAATTCGTATAGCCACCGAGTATTATGATTCGATAGGTAATGATATAACAATGCAGGCAAAAGCCCATTATTATCTCGGAAGAGTGTATCAGGAATCTGGAAATAATCCTGCCACCATACGCGAATTTCTCAAAGCAATGCCATTAGTGAAACAAGCCAAAGAACATAAACTATTGTGTATGCTATATGGAAACCTTGGGTATGTATACTTCCAGCAAGATCTACTGGACAAAGCGGACTCTCTTTATGTATGCGAAGAAGAACTTCTTAAACAAGAGGCTGACTCTGCCCATTTAGCAATGTTACTTGTACAACGAGCGGATATTTGTATTATGAAAGGAGCCGCATTTCATAGCAAAGCTGAAGAGTTGTTAAATCGCGCCCTACCCATTGCTGAAAGACTTAACAATACATATATAGAAATTCAAGTACTCAGTTCTTTAAGGATTCTTTATAACGAAATGGAAAAGCCGGAAAAGGCTATTTCATATATCAGACGCGAACTTATACTGCAAAAAGACACCACTCAACTATATGGCATATATCTAAGTCTAGGAGATGCTTATTGCAAAACCAACCAAAATGACTCAGCAGTTTATTATGCTCATAAATGCCTATTTTCCCCAAGTTTTTACACGAAAGCTAATGCCTGTATTATATTTGAAAATGTGGCACGAAAAAAAGGAGACTTTGCCGAAGCATTACATTTCAAAGATAACTATGAAGCATATATGGATAGCACAAAACATATTGAACGCACAAAGGAAATTTTAGCAGTTGAAAAAGAGACCCTTCTTCAACAAAGTGAACAAAAACACAAGAGTAACCTATCATTATACTTGCATTACATCTACGCCGGGGGTAGTTTCATAATAATACTCATTATTCTTTTTGCATACAAACGAATCAAATATCATCAAAAAGCACAACAATTAAAACAGGAACAGGAATCTCTATTACAAACAATCTCCACACAATCCATCCAAATGAAAAAAGATATGGAGGATAAAGATGCAGAAATAACGGCGTTGAGACAAAAATGTAGTAAATATAATGAAGATAAACAACATTTAGATCAACTGAATAGCTGTCTTAATGAGTTATTAAAAGAAAAAGACAAGATATACACAGATATTAAAAAAGCTATTGCAGAGAAAGAGAAAGCGATAGAACAACTTATGCAACAAATACAATTATCAGATGAAACGAGGCATAATATTCATTTAGGAGAGCAACTGACTAACATAAAAAAAGAAAAAAGTTACTTGTTCGATAGTTTATTAACAAGTCAGTCTGTCGCCTACAAGACCTTATTAACCATAAAACAACACAATTATGAAAATCCGGATGCAAACGCAAAAGTACCGAATGAAATATGGGAAACATTGATTTCGGAAATAGACCAATTAACACATGGGTTTATCAAGCGATTGACGGGGAAGCATGAACGACTATTGAAAGAAGACGTCTATTTCTGCTGTTTGGTTAAAATTGGCATGAAATATGCGGATATTGCGAATGTATTTGGCTGTACTTCCAATGCTGCATACAAAAGAAGAGATGCTATTATGAAGAGGATGGATATAGAGACGCCTATAAAATTTGATATTCTAATAGAAGATATTTAATTGTAATGTATTGATTTTCAATAAATGCGTATTTGTTAATTAAGTTTTAACAAAATACTACACAAAACAAATCAACGCTAAGCCCTATGTTTGCAACATCAAAAATGAAAAACCGAATTTATATTTTACAGACATGAAAAAAGAACTACTTATTTTCGTACTATGCAGTATGCTATTCACACAATTACCGGGTTTTGCCAATAGTGGGATTGACACTATGTTGATTTGATTCCTATGATACAATAAATTGAGATATATGAAATATACCGTCGTTTTTCTTGTTTATTTATTGACCATTTTTCTATTTCCACAAATTCTTTATGCCCAATGCAGCATTACTGGTAAAGTAACAGATTTGGAAGGCCAATCATTATCGTATATTTCAGTACAACTATTCCGTGTCGATTCAAGTTTTGTGACCGGTACAACCACTGACACATTAGGCTATTATCAATTTACAAAGGTTTCCCCTTCACCTTATTTTATAGTTTTTTCCTCAATAGGATATAAAAAGCAAATAGTTAACGCCAATACAACAGAGAAGAAAAACGAACTACCACCAGTGATAATGGAAACAGATAACATAGAGTTGAACGAAGTGGTGGTAAAAGGAGCTTCTGTTATCCGGCAAAAGGATAGGCTACTCATTTTGCCTGACAAGCAACAGGTAAAACAAGCAGGTACAGGGTATGATTTATTATATAATTTGATGATTCCTGGAATGGAAGTGGACAGGATAAAGGGAAAAGTAAAAACATTTGGTGGGGAAGCCACTTTATATATTGATGGGAGGAAAGCTGATTATCGAGAAGTGCAGAGTTTAAGACCACGAGATATAGAGAAAGTAGAGTATTTCGACACACCATCAGGGAGGTATGCCGACGATGTTGCTGCAATCAACTATATTACCCGTCAGTACAAGTCAGGGGGATACGTGACAATTGATGGACGGCAAGCTATGGGATACCTCAATGGAGACTATAACATAGTGAGCAAACTGTCACATGGCAACATGAATTATACGCTTTTTGCGGGATATAGCATGAACAAATACAAGGGGGATATAAATGATAATCACGAATATTTTATCTTTCCTAAATATGCTATAGATAGAAAAACTAATACACTGGATAATAAGGTTAAGAGCGACAACCAATATGTACAGTTAAACATAGCTAACCAGAATAAAAAACGTAATTTATTGGCGAAAATATCATTCGTGCGTAATGATGCACCAGACAACTTTAGCCGGGAATTACTTGAGTATGGCGGCGGACACACAATGAATAAAGAATCGAGCAAAACAACTAATCAGTCCGGCAATATGCCTACTATAGATTTATATGGATATTTTAACTTGAAAAACAATCAGTATATTGAGTCGTCATTGGCAGGTACCTATGCTAATAATTCTTATTCTTACAATTACCTGGAAGATAAATATACCACTTTAACTCATACAAAAGAAGATATCTATACAGTTCGAGCAGATATAAAGTATGGAATACGATGGAAAGAACGCAATGCTTTATCTCTCCGAATAGGGCACTATCATACCATTAGTTCTTCCCATTATGATGGAAACAATTCATCTTGGCAGCATTTATGGACAGGCCAAACCTTGTTTTATGCAGAATACAATCGAATGTTTAAAAAGAATCTAACATTCAGTGTATCCCCCGGATTATCGTCACTACAATATCGCTTACATAACGAGAAGCGTATTAGCCAAATCTCACCACGCTTGAAAACAAATTTAACTTATCGAATCTCCAGCCTACATCAAATCGTTTTCAATGGAGTTTTAGGTAACACACAACCTCAAATTTCCCAATTAAGTAATGCTGTACAAGAAATTGATTCATTAATCATTAAAAGAGGAAATCCTAACTTGGATAATACTATTTTTGGAGATGTCAATTTCAACTATAGCGGCCAGTTTAAAAACCTCAATCTATATGCGGCACTTCATTACGAAAGAGTTGAACATGTTAATACTGATGAGTTTTTTATTAAAGACGGTAGACTCATAAACACCTTTCGTAGTGATGTAAGTGCCCATCATCATGAAGGCATGCTATCCGCCACATGGAAAGTGTCGGAAAATTTTCGTTTAAAAATGGACGGATATTGGTCAATTACTTCTCTCTTTAAAGGGATTTCCGACAAATCGAGCAGTCTTTCCGGATTGATTCAAATGGACTATTACTGGAAAAATTTATCATGTAGTCTTTATGGCAAAACAAGTTCGAAAAGTTTTAGTGCAGATTTGATCCATAGATATGAACCGGCTAAATACGGATTAACGGCACGCTGGAGTTGTGGAAACTGGTTGGTGGAAGCAGGAGCGGAAAGCCCTTTTACCAAACACCGCCAGTGGAAACAATCAGTGACATTAGATGCTTACAATTACACAAATTATGTGACAGGGCGCATATATCAACAGACAGGCTTTCTAAAAGTGATTTATACACATAATTTCGGAAAGAAAACCGCACGAGACGACAATAACACGAACAGACATATTAACAGTGCCATCCTAAAAGCTTATTAAAAGATGAATATTTTCTTTTCTATTCAATAGGAAATTTATGTGGAGTTTGTAAATATTGTGGGGTAAAACACGGAAGTATCGGTTTGGGGCTCTACTTAAATTTTCCCGTCCTATATACAGATGTAACGGAAATATGGAAATTAATAACAATATCCTGTTTTTTTCTATTTTATGCAAAAAAACAGGATATTATGCATCTTTTCTCCGAAATAATGCATATTTTTGCGCCATCATTAGAATAATTATACAATGAAGAAGAAAGCAAATCGGTTAGACGCCATCAAAATGATTATCTCAAGCAAAGAGGTCGGCTCGCAGGAAGAACTACTGCAAGAGCTGAACCGCGAAGGCTTCGAACTGACGCAGGCCACCCTCTCACGAGACTTGAAACAACTGAAAGTAGCCAAGGCTGCCAGTATGAACGGAAAGTATGTATATGTACTGCCGAATAACATTATGTATAAACGTTCTACCGACCAAAGTGCCGGCGACATGTTACGCAATAACGGATTTATCTCTTTGCAGTTCTCCGGTAACATAGCTGTTATCCGTACCCGTCCCGGTTATGCCAGCAGCATGGCTTATGACATCGACAACAATGAGTTCACCGAAATTCTCGGAACCATTGCCGGAGACGATACGATAATGTTAGTGCTTCGTGAAGGAGTTGCCGCAAGCAAGATACGCCAGCTTTTGTCACTCATCATCCCAAATATCGAATAATTATAATTATACCTATATTATACATAAAGAAATGGACACTCAACAAATAGATGTTATGGTAGCCGACGCCTCACATGAGGTTTACGTTGACACTATTTTGGAAACTATCAGAAATGCTGCCGCCGTACGAGGAACAGGAATCGCGGAACGCACACACGAATACGTAGCGACAAAGATGAAGGAAGGAAAAGCAATCATTGCCCTTTGCGGCGACACGTTTGCCGGATTCACTTATATCGAATCATGGGGCAACAAGCAATATGTAGCCACCTCCGGTCTGATTGTTCATCCCGATTTCCGTGGTTTAGGGCTGGCAAAACGTATCAAACAGGCTTCTTTCCAACTGGCACGTCTCCGATGGCCGAAAGCGAAAATATTCAGCCTGACTTCCGGCGCAGCCGTGATGAAGATGAATACGGAACTGGGCTACGTCCCCGTCACCTTCAACGAACTGACAGACGACGAGGCTTTCTGGAAAGGATGCGAAGGATGCATCAACCATGATATTCTGGTTGCCAAGAACCGTAAGTTCTGTATCTGCACAGCCATGCTGTACGACCCGACAGAACCGCGGAACATTAAAAAAGAACAAGAAAGAAATAACATTTAAAAAATATACAGCACTATGGAAGAAAAGAAGAAAAAAGTAGTGGTGGCATTCAGCGGCGGACTGGATACATCGTTCACCGTCATGTACCTCGCCAAAGAAAAAGGTTACGAAGTATATGCAGCTTGTGCCAATACAGGCGGTTTCAGTGAAGAACAACTGAAAACAAATGAAGAGAACGCCTACAAACTGGGAGCAGTAAAATACGTTACACTCGACGTTACCCGGGAATACTACGAGAAAAGCTTGAAATATATGGTTTTCGGAAATGTGCTGCGCAACGGTACTTATCCGATTTCGGTCAGTTCCGAACGTATCTTCCAGGCACTGGCTATCGCACGTTATGCGAACGAAATCGGCGCAGACGCCATTGCCCACGGGTCTACCGGAGCAGGTAACGACCAAATCCGTTTCGACATGACTTTCCTCGTGTTGGCTCCGAATGTAGAAATCATCACGCTGACCCGTGATATGGCATTGAGCCGCCAGGAAGAAATAGACTATCTGAACAAGCATGGTTTCAGCGCGGATTTCACCAAACTGAAATACTCGTACAACGTAGGCCTGTGGGGTACTTCTATCTGCGGTGGCGAAATCCTCGACTCCGCACAGGGATTGCCGGAAACTGCCTACCTGAAACATGTAGAAAAAGAAGGTAGCGAACAGCTCCGCCTGACTTTCGAAAAGGGAGAACTGAAAGCCGTCAACGACGAGAAGTTTGACGACCCGATTAAAGCTATCCAGAAAGTGGAAGAAATCGGTGCCGCTTACGGCATCGGCCGTGATATGCACGTAGGCGATACGATTATCGGTATCAAAGGCCGTGTAGGTTTCGAAGCCGCCGCCCCGATGCTGATTATCGGCGCTCACCGCTTCCTCGAAAAATATACACTGAGCAAATGGCAGCAATACTGGAAAGACCAGGTAGCCAACTGGTACGGTATGTTCCTGCACGAAAGCCAATATCTGGAACCTGTGATGCGCGACATCGAAGCCATGTTGCAGGAAAGCCAGCGTAACGTGAACGGTACGGCTATCCTCGAACTTCGTCCGCTTTCTTTCTCTACCGTAGGCGTGGAATCGGAAGACGACCTCGTGAAAACCAAATTCGGAGAATACGGTGAAATGCAGAAAGGCTGGACAGCCGAAGACGCGAAAGGCTTTATCAAAGTGACCTCTACTCCGCTGCGTGTTTACTATAACAACCATAAAGACGAAGAGATATGATTAAAGCAGGAATCATTGGTGGCGCAGGATATACGGCAGGCGAATTAATCCGCCTGCTGCTCAACCATCCGGAGACTGAAATCGTATTTATCAACAGTAGCAGTAATGCCGGAAACAGAATCACGGACGTACACGAAGGCTTGTACGGGGAAACAGACTTGAGATTCACCGACCAGTTACCTCTGGACGAAATCGACGTTCTTTTCTTCTGCACAGCCCACGGCGACACGAAGAAATTCATGGAAAGCCACAACATACCGGAAGACCTGAAGATTATCGACCTCTCCATGGACTACCGCATCAAGAGTGACGACCACGACTTCATCTACGGCCTGCCGGAACTGAACCGCCGCGCCACCTGTACGGCAAAGCATGTAGCCAACCCCGGTTGTTTTGCCACTTGTATCCAGCTGGGTCTGCTCCCGCTAGCCAAGAACCTGATGCTGACGGACGATATTTCTGTAAATGCCATTACAGGAAGTACCGGAGCCGGAGTGAAACCGGGAGCTACCAGTCATTTCAGTTGGAGAAACAATAACATGAGTGTGTACAAAGCGTTCGACCACCAGCACGTGCCCGAAATCAAACAGTCGCTGCAACAGTTGCAGAACAGTTTTGATTCCGACATAGACTTTATTCCGTACCGTGGAGATTTCCCGCGCGGCATCTTCGCTACGTTAGTAGTGAAAACTAAAGTGTCATTGGAAGAAATTGTCCGCATGTACGAAGAGTATTATGCGAAGGATTCATTTGTGCACATCGTAGACAAGAATATAGACCTCAAACAAGTAGTCAACACCAACAAGTGCCTGATACATCTTGAGAAGCATGGCGACAAGCTATTGATTATCTCCTGTATCGACAACCTGCTGAAAGGTGCCAGCGGACAGGCGGTTCACAACATGAACCTGATGTTCAACCTCGAAGAGACGGTAGGACTGCGTTTGAAGCCTTCAGCTTTTTAAAAACAGAAGAATTATGAATTTATTCGACGTATATCCTTTATATAATATCAATATAGTCAAGGGAAAAGGCTGCAAAGTCTGGGACGAGAACGGGACTGAATACTTAGACCTTTACGGCGGACACGCTGTCATCTCCATCGGACACGCACACCCTCACTATGTAGAGATGATTAGCAACCAGGTAGCCAACCTTGGTTTCTACTCGAACTCGGTAATCAACAAGCTGCAACAACAGGTAGCCGAACGGCTGGGAAAGATTTCCGGCTATGAGGATTACAGCCTGTTCCTTATCAACAGCGGTGCCGAAGCGAACGAGAACGCGCTGAAACTAGCTTCTTTCTACAACGGACGTACCAAAGTGGTTTCTTTCACCAAAGCCTTCCACGGACGTACTTCACTGGCAGTAGAAGCGACCAACAATCCGTCCATCATCGCTCCTATCAACAACAACGGTCACGTTGTCTATCTTCCTCTGAATGACACCGAAGCCATGAAGCAGGAATTGTCTAAAGGAGACGTATGCGCCGTAATCATTGAAGGAATACAAGGTGTAGGCGGCATCAAGATACCGACTACCGAATTTATGCAGGAACTCCGCAAGGCATGTACCGAGACGGGCACTATCCTGATTCTCGACGAGATTCAGAGCGGATACGGACGTAGCGGAAAGTTCTTCGCCCACCAGTACAATGACATCAGACCGGACATTATCACCGTAGCCAAAGGTATCGGAAACGGATTCCCGATGGCGGGTGTTCTTATCAGTCCGATGTTCAAGCCTGTGTACGGACAGCTAGGAACCACTTTCGGCGGAAACCATCTGGCATGCTCGGCAGCCCTCGCCGTAATGGACGTTATCGAACAGGAAAACCTGGTAGAAAACGCGGCTAAAGTAGGTAACTACTTGCTGGAAGAGTTGAAGAAATTCCCGCAAATCAAAGAAGTACGCGGGCGCGGGCTTATGATTGGACTCGAATTTGAAAACCCCATCAAGGAATTGCGCAGCCGCCTCATCTATGACGAGCACGTGTTCACCGGAGCAAGCGGTACGAACGTACTGCGTCTTCTGCCGCCTCTCTGCCTCAGCATGGAAGAAGCAGACGAGTTCCTCGCGCGCTTCAAGAAGGTACTCTAACCGCTCATTTGATTAATAAACAGCCAACAATAAAAGCAGTCTCTATCAGAAATTTATTTCTTATTCAGGCTGCTTTTTGTTTTTTCGCAATTTACCGTTACCTTTGTCTATGACAACTCATTAAAAACAAGCGTAATATGAAAATAGCTATCATCGGTGCAGGCAATATGGGCGGTTCCATCGCTCGCGGCCTGGCAAAAGGAAGTCTGATAGAGGACTCGGATATCATCGTATCCAACCCCAGTGCAGGCAAACTGGAACAATTGAAAAAAGAATTTCCGGGTATCTCTACAACTCACAGCAATGCCGAAGCGGCGCTGGGAGCAGACATCGTTATCCTTGCCGTAAAGCCGTGGTTCATGCAACCCGTAATGCGCGAGTTGAAACTAAAAAGCAAACAGATACTTATCTCGGTAGCCGCCGGCATCAGTTTCGAGGAACTGGCGCATTATGTGGTATCACCAGAAATGCCGATGTTCCGCCTTATCCCCAACACCGCTATCAGCGAACTGGAAAGCATGACACTCGTTGCCGCACGAAATACCAACGACGAACAGGATAAATTCGTTCTCCAACTATTCAAAGAAATGGGAACAGTGATGCTTATCCCCGAAGATAAAATAGCGGCAGCCACCGCACTGGCTTCCTGCGGCATCGCCTACGTGCTGAAATACGTGCAAGCAGCCATGCAAGCCGGCATCGAAATGGGTATCCGCCCGAAAGACGCGATGACTATGGTAGCGCAATCACTGAAAGGAGCCGCCGCACTGATTCTGAACAATGACACCCACCCCAGCATAGAAATCGACAAGGTGACTACTCCGGGCGGAATCACCATAAAAGGAATCAATGAACTGGAACACAACGGCTTCACCTCCGCTATCATCCAGGCAATGAAAGCATCGAAATAACGATTAACGGAGTAGTGGTTAATAGCTGCGCTGCATAGTGTTAATCACTAATCCGTTAATCACTAAATCAATCTCTAATCATTAAATAATTAATCACTTAATAACATGAATGACCAAATTAAACAGATAGCAGAACGCCTTCGCGGATTGCGTGATGTACTGGAACTGACTTCTGAGGACATTGCCCGCGACAGCGACATCCCTGCTGAAGAATACCGACTTGCAGAAACAGGAGAATACGACATTTCTGTCAGCATGCTGCAGAAGATTGCACGTACGTATAATGTTGCCCTCGACGCCCTGATGTTCGGCGAAGAACCTAAGATGAGCAGTTATTTCGTAACCCGTGCCGGTAAAGGCGTCAGCATCGAACGTACGAAAGCCTATAAATACCAGTCACTGGCATCGGGCTTCATGAACCGCACCGCCGACCCGTTCATCGTTACCGTTGAACCGAAAGGGGACGACGAACCTATCCATTATAACAAACACAACGGGCAAGAATTCAACCTTGTGATTGAAGGACGTATGCTCATCAATATCGAAGGCAAAGAAATCATCCTCAATCAAGGAGACAGTATCTATTTCAATTCCAAACTCCCACATGGCATGAAAGCGCTCGATGGCAAAACGGTACGTTTTCTGGCAGTAATTATGTAATAATATCATGGTAGAAAGATTTTTATCACAGACCTCTTTCAGTTCACAAGAGGACTTCAACAAAAACTTGAAAATAAACGTCCCGGAGAACTTCAACTTCGGTTATGACGTAGTAGACGCCTGGGCTGCCGAACAACCCGACAAGAACGCTTTGCTCTGGACAAACGACAAAGGCGAAAGCCGCCAGTTCTCATTCGCCGACATGAAGCGATATACGGACATGACCGCCTCGTACTTCCAAAGTCTGGGCATCGGTCGCGGCGACATGGTAATGTTGATTCTGAAACGCCGTTACGAGTTCTGGTACAGCACCATCGCCCTTCACAAGCTGGGAGCAACCATCATCCCCGCCACTCACCTGTTGACCAAAAAGGATATTATCTACCGTTGCAACGCTGCCGACATCAAAATGATTGTAGCCGCCGGTGAAGGAATCATCCTGCAACATATCAAAGATGCCCTGCCCGACTGCCCGACTGTCGAAAAACTGGTCAGCGTCGGTCCGGAAATCCCCGAAGGCTTCGAAGATTTCCATCAGGGAATAGAGAATGCCGCTCCATTCGTACGTCCGAGACATGCAAATACCAACGATGATATTTCGCTGATGTATTTCACTTCCGGCACTACCGGCGAACCTAAAATGGTGGCACATGATTTTACTTATCCGCTAGGCCATATCGTAACAGGCAGCTTCTGGCACAATCTGGACGAGAACAGCCTTCATCTTACCATTGCTGATACGGGCTGGGGAAAAGCCGTATGGGGAAAGCTCTACGGACAATGGATTGCCGGAGCCAATATCTTCGTGTATGACCACGAGAAATTCACTCCCGCCGCTATTTTGGAAATGATACAGAATTATCATGTCACTTCCCTCTGTGCGCCGCCTACTATCTTCCGCTTCTTGATTCACGAAGACCTGACGAAGTTCGACTTGTCTTCACTCAAATACTGTACGATTGCCGGAGAAGCTCTGAATCCTGCCGTATTCGAGACATTCAAGAAACTGACGGGTATCAAACTGATGGAAGGTTTCGGACAGACGGAAACTACCCTGACTATCGCCACCATGCCTTGGATGGAACCGAAACCGGGAAGCATGGGACTGCCGAATCCGCAATACGATGTTGACTTGATTGACCACGAAGGCCGCTCGGTTGAAGCCGGTGAGCAGGGACAAATCGTAATCCATACCAGCAAAGGCAAACCCCTCGGACTTTTCAAAGAGTATTATCGCGATGCGGAACGTACACACGAAGCTTGGCATGACGGCATCTATTATACGGGAGACGTTGCCTGGAAAGACGAAGACGGCTATCTCTGGTTCGTAGGTCGTGCGGATGATGTTATCAAGAGCTCCGGTTACCGCATCGGCCCGTTCGAAGTGGAAAGCGCCTTGATGACTCACCCGGCTGTTGTGGAATGTGCCATCACCGGAGTACCCGACGAGATTCGCGGACAAGTGGTAAAAGCTACGATTGTTCTATCCAAAGACTATAAGAATCGCGCCGGAGAAGAACTGATTAAGGAATTGCAGAACCATGTGAAGAAAGTGACTGCTCCTTATAAATATCCACGTGTGATTGAATTCGTGGAAGAACTCCCGAAGACTATCAGCGGTAAAATTCGCCGTGTGGAAATCCGACAGAATGATGAAAAATAAATAAGAAACGTTCTATTCAGAATGGGATGCCGGTTGTAAGGAATGTTACAGCCGGCATTTTTTATCATCCACAGCCCTAGTCTATTTCTTTACAGCATCCATGCAGGCGCATCTAAGAATTAAACCTGTTTATTGGAATATATCATCGAAAACTACTATATTTGCTACATAATTCAAGATATTTTATCCCCAAACGAATTTAAACAGCAGATATGAGCCCAGCCGTTATATCCATTACTATTGTGGCATACTTTATAATCCTGTTCACTATCTCTTATATAGCAGGACGTAAAGCCGACAATGAAGGATTCTTTGTAGGAAACCGTAAATCAGCTTGGTATATTGTTGCCTTTGCCATGATCGGTTCCACAATCTCCGGGGTTACTTTTGTCTCTGTTCCGGGCATGGTTCAGGCAAGCTGTTTTTCTTATCTGCAGATGGTACTCGGATTTATAGTCGGACAGATTATCATAGCGTTTGTGCTCGTTCCTCTCTTTTACCGCATGAATTTAGTTTCCATTTACGAATATCTGGAAAACAGGTTCGGAAGTTCATCCTATAAGACAGGAGCCTGGTTTTTCTTTATTTCCAAAATGTTGGGAGCAGCCGTCCGGCTCTTTCTCGTATGCCTGACACTGCAACTGCTTATCTTCGAACCTTTTCATCTCCCGTTCTTGCTGAATGTCATCCTAACCGTATTTATCGTATGGCTCTATACATTCCGCGGCGGGGTGAAGTCATTGATATGGACAGATGTCCTGAAAACATTCTGCCTGGTAGTTTCGGTCGTTCTCTGTATTTACTATATTGCTTCCAGCCTGCATCTGAATTTCAGTGGTCTGGTCACTACGATTTCAGACAGTGACTTCTCCAAGACGTTCTTTTTCGATGATGTCAATGACAAACGGTATTTCTTCAAACAATTTCTGGCAGGGGTATTCACTGTCATTGCCATGAACGGGCTAGACCAGGATATGATGCAGCGCAATCTCAGTTGCAAGAACTTCCGGGATTCACAAAAGAACATGATTACAAGCGGCATTTCGCAGTTCTTTGTCATTCTGCTTTTCCTGATGCTGGGAGTGTTGCTTTATACTTTTACAGCGCAGCAGGGTATTGAGAATCCGGGAAAAAGCGACGAGCTATTTCCGATGGTCGCTACCGGAGATTATTTTCCCGGTATAGTCGGGATATTGTTCATTATCGGGTTGATAGCTTCCGCCTATTCTGCGGCAGGCTCTGCCTTGACAGCACTGACTACTTCCTTTACCGTAGACATTCTACATGCACAGAAAAAAGGGGAAGCCGCACTCAGCAAGATACGAAAGCATGTACATATCGGTATGGCAGTCGTCATGGGAGCAGTTATTTTCGTTTTCAATCTGCTGAACAATACCAGTGTGATTGATGCGATTTACACATTGGCAAGTTATACGTACGGACCTATTTTAGGACTGTTTGCTTTCGGCATCTTCACCAAGAAACAAGTTTATGATAAATATATCCCGTTGGTAGCTATCGCGTCCCCTGCACTTTGCTATATCCTGCAAAGAAATTCGGAAGCTTGGTTCAACGGTTACCAAATCAGTTACGAGTTGTTGATTATCAATGCCCTGTTCACATTCCTCGGGCTTTATTTGCTCATCAAAAGACAAGACAAAGAAACATCTCACACAACTCATACTACAAAACAAAAAATAAAATAATGAAAGCAACAATCAACTGTTTTCTTCCTTTCAGCAGATTGGAAGAAACGATACAGACGGTTAAGGAGTTACGCGCATCGGCGCTGGTAGACACGATTTATTTATTGGCATCACCGATTACCAATGTCTGCATCCCCGGATGCGAACTCATCTCCGTAGAGAAAATGCAATCTACACAAGCGATGCGAGCCATTGCCGAACACTCCGATAAAGCATATACTTTAGTTTATACTAAACGCACTGCGCTGCGACTGGGCATGTTCGCTCTTGAAAGAATGGTTCAGGTCATGGAAATGACTCAAGCAGGTATGGTCTATGCAGACCATTATCAACAGATGAACGGTGTGCAAAAACCTGCTCCAGTCATTGACTACCAACCCGGCAGTCTACGTGACGACTTCGATTTCGGTTCGGTATTACTGTTCAATGCCAACACATTCAAGGAAGCGATAAAAGATACGGAAGAGGAATATCAATATGCAGGCTTGTATGATTTGAGACTTAAAACATCCCAAAAGAGCAGACTGATACATATCAACGAATATCTATATACCGAAGTAGAAAGCGACAAGCGGAAAAGCGGTGAGAAGCAGTTCGATTATGTAGACCCTAAAAACCGTCAGGTACAGATTGAAATGGAACAGGCATGCACCAGGCATTTGAAGGAGATCGGCGGATATCTTTATCCCAACTTCTGTCCCGTAGACTTCTCTTCCCATACTTTTGAATATGAAGCTTCTGTTATTATACCTGTACGCAACCGCATTCGCACAATCAAAGATGCCGTATGCTCGGCACTGAACCAGCAAACGACCTTTCCGTTCAATGTCATTGTCATCGACAACCATTCGACAGACGGAACCTGTGAAGCTCTACGTGAACTTAGTTCGGACAAGCGGCTGATTCACGTCATTCCCGAAAGAGATGATCTCGGTATAGGCGGATGTTGGAATGTAGGTATCCATCACGAGAAATGCGGAAAGTTTGCCGTCCAACTGGATAGCGACGACGTGTATAAAGACGAACATACGCTGCAAATTATGGTTAATGCTTTCTATGAACAGAATTGCGCGATGGTTATCGGCACTTACATGATGACGGACTTCAACATGAACGAGATAGCTCCCGGCATCATCGACCATAAAGAATGGACACCCGATAACGGACGGAATAACGCCTTGCGCATTAATGGACTGGGAGCACCGAGAGCTTTTTATACTCCTATTCTTCGGGAAATCAATGTGCCGAACACAAGTTACGGAGAAGACTATGCACTCGGTCTGAGAATCTCACACGACTATCACATCGGGCGGGTGTACGATGTCGTCTACCTCTGTCGCCGTTGGGAAGGTAATTCGGATGCCGCGTTGCCTGTTGAGAAAGTCAATCGGAATAATCTATACAAAGACCGGCTCCGTACGTGGGAATTGGAACAGCGCATCCTGCAACAAAAAACGACATTAGAGAATTTTCAGCAGGAAATCGAACAGTTATTCCAAAAGCAGACCCTTTCATGGGAACTTGCCAAAGAGAATTATCGGACATTGGAACAATATAAAAAGCAAAAAAGAGATCTCTCCAAATGGATAGGCAAGACCCTCATAGAAGCAGGTGCGTTCCTTAACCCGAAACGTATTCTTTCGACTATGGCACAAACAGATACTGCCTCTGTTCACTCACGACCTTGTTTCCTCTGCCAGAAAAACCGTCCGCAAGAACAAGAATTCCTCAGCTATAAGAATTATCAGATACTGGTCAACCCCTACCCCGTATTTAAACACCACTTCACCATCGCGGACAAAGAACACCGCCCACAATCCATAGCAGGATATTTTGATGACATGATAGAATTCACCGACATCATGAGAGAATACTTCCTCATGTATAACGGACCGGAATGCGGTGCTTCCGCTCCCGATCATGCCCATTTTCAAGCCTGTATAAAAGAAGAACATATGGCTGGAATTTTTTACGATCTCTCCAACGATTGTACGGATTTAATAGATGACGACAAATTACAAATAAATTATGTATACGCACCGGCTAGCTTAATTAATGTTCAAGCGGATAGTAAGGAAACAATGGTAACGGCCTTTTATTCGATATACGACATTTTATTCGCCGATAGCAACGGCAAGGAACCCATGATGAATATTCTTGCCTGGTATGGATTAGAACGCACCAAAGATTTTTTTGGAGATAACTACGAAGACGAACTTGAAACCGCAACCGAATACCCTTACAAATGCTGCATCTTCTTACGCAGCAAACATCGTCCTGACTGCTATTTCGCAAAAGGAGACGAACAAATTCTCATCAGTCCGGCTATTGCTGAAATGAACGGCATATTCCCTATAGTACGTGAAGAGGATATGGAGAAACTGACTCCTGAAAAGGTATATGATATCTATCAGGAAGTATCGATATCTAAAGAAAAACTACAAGAAATAGCAGAACGCATTAAAACCGCCTTATGACAGAGCCTCAAATAGCAGTTGGTATTCTTTCCGGGAAAGAGATTCAATTCTCTTTCCCGGATGAATTCATTTCTTCTGATGGAATAGCAATCTCCGGAATACAGCAAGCCGTTTATCGGAAAGGGAAAATCTATTGGCAGGAAAAAGAATATGATGAATTATCCTTCATTCCCCGACAGAATACTTCTTCTTTCTTTGAACTGCAAGACGTAACCATCGGCATCAACTTCCATTGGGAACGTAAAGAAGTGCAAAGATTCAAAGGTGAACTGAAGATTATCGTTGAAGACGACAAGCTGACCGCCATCAATATAATTTCTATCGAAGATTATCTCACTAGCGTGATTTCATCAGAAATGAGTGCAACGGCCTCTTTAGAGCTGTTGAAAGCACATGCGGTTATCTCTCGAAGTTGGCTACTTAATAAATTAAAAATTGAGAATGAAAAATTAAAAAATAAGATGCAACCGGACAGCGCAGCCATTTCTCAATTCTCAATTCTCAATTCTCAATTTATCAAATGGTATGACCATGAAGCCCACAAGAACTTTGATGTATGTGCCGACGACCATTGCCAGCGTTATCAAGGAATCACTCGTGCCTCAACGTCACGGGCTATTGAGGCTGTTTCCGCTACACGGGGTGAGGTGCTTATGTATGAAGGAAAGATTTGCGACGCCCGTTTTTCCAAATGTTGCGGCGGCGCTTTCGAAGAATTCCAGAACTGCTGGGAGAATGTAAGGCATCCCTATCTTATCGGACAGCGGGACAGCCAAACAGAAAACAAACTTCCTGACCTGACCGTAGAAGCTGAAGCTGACAAGTGGATACGCACTTCGCCCGTTGCATTCTGCAACACACAGAACAAGAAGATTCTCAGTCAAGTTTTAAATAACTACGACCAGGAGACTACGGACTTCTATCGTTGGAAAGTAAGCTATTCCCAAGAAGAACTGTCCGAACTGATTCACAAACGTTCGGGTATTGATTTCGGGAAGATTATAGATTTAATTCCTGTAGAAAGGGGAACGTCCGGTCGTCTCGTCCGACTGAAGATAGTAGGTACGCTACGCACACTCACCATCGGAAAAGAACTGGAGATACGCCGTACCCTATCGACTTCTCATCTTTATAGTTCTGCTTTCGTTGTGGATAAGGAATACAAAGAAGAAGATAGAAAATACAAAGACGAGCAAGAAATCCCTTTCCGCTTTATCCTCACCGGTGCCGGATGGGGACATGGAGTGGGGCTTTGCCAGATTGGTGCTGCCGTAATGGGAGAACAAGGCTATAAATACGAAGAGATATTATCTCACTACTACCCCGGTAGTACGATTGAGAGACAATATAAATAAAATCAAACTGATGCCATGACAACGCCAACCATAAACAAAAATCCCTGGAGCTGGATTCCAACCCTCTACTTTGCAGAAGGGCTGCCCTATGTAGCGGTAATGACTATTGCCGTCATCATGTACAAGCGCCTGGGATTGTCGAATACAGAAATAGCCTTATATACTTCCTGGCTTTATCTTCCCTGGACCATCAAGCCTTTGTGGAGTCCTTTCGTTGATTTGGTAAAAACGAAGCGTGCCTGGGTTATTGCCATGCAAGGGCTCATTGCTGCCGGATTTGCAGGGATAGCCTTTTTTATCCCTACGCCTCATTATGTGCAGTTCACTCTTGCCTTTTTCTGGCTGTTGGCGTTCAGTTCGGCTACGCATGACATCGCAGCTGACGGTTTCTATATGCTCGGGCTCAACAACAAAGAGCAATCTTTCTTTGTAGGTATCCGAAATACATTCTACCGGCTCGCCAATATTTTCGGTCAAGGTATTCTTGTGATGCTGGCAGGATGGTTGGAGACATCGCAAAACAACATTCCTTTGGCATGGAGCATCACGTTTTACTTTATGGCAGGATTATTTCTTGCGCTTACCCTATACCATCGCTTTATTCTGCCCCGCCCCAGTTCTGATGTCAAACGCTCCGGACTGACACCGGGAAAGTTATTGGAAGATTTTCTCCTGACTTTCGTCACTTTCTTCAAGAAGAAGCATTGGGGGCTTATGTTCTTTTTTCTGCTCACCTACCGGTTGGGAGAATCGCAATTAACCAAAATTGCCTCTCCTTTCCTGCTCGATACTACGGATAAAGGCGGGCTGGGATTATCGACGGCAACAGTCGGAGTGATTTACGGTACGATAGGCGTTATAGCCCTGTTAGTCGGGGGAATTATCAGCGGCTTCCTTGTGTCACGCGACGGATTCAAGAAATGGATACTCCCCATGGCACTGGCTATCAACCTGCCGGATATTTTATATGTATGGATGGCTACCACCACTCCGGATAATCCCCTATTTATATCCATCTGCGTAGCTATCGAGCAACTGGGCTATGGTTTCGGCTTCACAGCTTATATGCTTTATCTGATTTATATTGCGGAAGGCGAGCACAAGACTGCCCATTATGCTATCGGAACGGGATTTATGGCACTGGGCATGATGATTCCGGGAATGCCCGCAGGCTGGATACAGGAACATACCAGCTACACCAGCTTCTTTATCTGGGTATGTATCTGTACCATACCCGGCATTATCGCCTCATTAATGATTCGCAACCGACTGGATGATTCTTTTGGAAAGAAACAATAAACAATTTACTTAATAACTTAACACATTAACAAGTAACAGTCATGAATGTAACAAGTAACAAACGCCTGCTGGCACTCGATGTAATGCGGGGCATTACCATCGCTGGAATGATTCTGGTGAATAATCCGGGGTCTTGGGGATACGTATATCCCCCTCTTAAACATGCTCAATGGAACGGTCTTACCCCCACAGACCTGGTTTTCCCTTTCTTCATGTTTATCATGGGAATCTCCACCTACATCTCCCTTAGAAAGTATAACTTCACGCTCAGTACCCCCGCTGCCCTGAAGATTATCAAGAGAACGATTGTCATTTTCCTTATTGGAATAGCCATCAACTGGTTTGCCTTGCTTTGCTACCACCACGACCCGCTTCCCTTTGCACAAATCCGGGTTTTAGGAGTAATGCAACGACTTGCCCTTTGCTACGGAGCATCCGCATTAATCGCTTTGCTTATCAAACACAAGTATATACCTTATCTGATTTTTGTATTATTAGCAGGTTACTTTATCATTCTTATCACCGGCAACGGCTTTACCTACAACGAAACGAATATTCTTTCCATTGTAGACCGGAGCATCCTGGGAGACGCGCATATGTATCAGGACAACCACATCGACCCGGAAGGACTTCTCAGCACTATCCCTTCCATCGCACACGTACTGATAGGTTTCTGCGTCGGCAAACTATTGATGGAAGTCAAAGACATTCGCGAAAAACTCGAACGGCTCTTCCTTATCGGAACTATCCTCACTTTCGCAGGTTTCCTGCTCAGCTACGGATGCCCGTTCAACAAAAAGATATGGTCACCGACTTTTGTCCTGGTCACTTGCGGACTGGGCTCGAACCTGTTGGCTTTGCTTGTCTGGAGTATCGACATAAAAGGGTACAAGAAATGGAGCCGCTTCTTCGAGTCTTTCGGAGTGAATCCGCTCTTTATCTATGTGCTGGCAGATGTTCTCGCCATCCTGCTAGGCGTCATAACCGTCACTTATCAGGGAGAAAGCACTTCCTTGCAGCAAGCCTTTTATGCCGGCATCCTGCAACCCATTTTTGGAAACGAAGGGAGCTCACTAGCTTATGCCATACTGTTCGTCCTGCTCAACTGGGCAATAGGATACATACTATATAAAAAGAAAATATACATTAAGATATGATACTGATTGCAGATAGCGGTTCTACCAAGACCGACTGGTGTGTCGTACTTAACGACACACCTATCAAACGAATCGGAACGAAAGGGCTTAACCCTTTCTTCCAATCGGAAGAGGAAGTTCAACAGGAACTGGCACATTCTCTCCTGCCACAACTACCAGAAGGAACGATTAACTCCGTCTATTTCTACGGTGCAGGTTGTACCCCTGAAAAAGCTCCTGTCATCCGCCGGGCGATTGCCGACAGTTTACCCATTGTCGGGAATATCAAAGCCTATTCGGATATGTTGGCTGCCGCCCGCGGGCTATGCGGACACGAGGCAGGCATTGTCTGTATCCTGGGAACCGGTTCCAACTCCTGTTTTTACAATGGAGAAGAGATTGTCAATAACGTCTCGCCGCTAGGTTTTATCTTAGGCGACGAGGGAAGTGGCGCAGTACTGGGAAAATTGTTAGTAGGTGATATTCTGAAAAATCAGCTCTCACCTGCCGTAAAGGAAGCATTTCTCAAACAATTCGACCTGACAGCTCCCGAAATCATCGACCGGGTTTACCGTCAGCCTTTCCCGAACCGCTTTCTGGCAAGCCTTTCTCCTTTCATTGCCCAGCATCTGGAAGAACCGGGTATCCGTCAATTAGTTCTCAATAGTTTCATCGCTTTCCTGCGAAGAAATGTGATGCAATATGACTATGCACAGTATCCGGCACATTTTATTGGTTCGGTAGCTCATTGTTACAAGGAGATATTGCAGGAAGCCGCACGGGAAACGGGAGTCGGCATCGGTAAGATTCTCCAAAGTCCGATGGAAGGATTAATCCGATACCATACCGCTCTGCCCAATCAATTTAGTTTATAATTAGTAGCTTATAATTAGTAAATTGTAATCATCCCGACCCTATGCAGATAACCGAACAAGCATCCCTCTACGACGATTTAGAGAAGAAGTCTGTACGAGAAATACTAGAAGACATCAATCATGAAGACCAAAAGGTGGCATTAGCCGTACAAAAGAGTATCCCGCAGATTGAACAGCTTGTCAGTCTGATTGTCCCCCGTATGAAACAGGGCGGACGTATCTTTTATATGGGTGCTGGAACAAGCGGTCGCCTGGGAGTGCTGGATGCTTCGGAGATACCGCCGACATTCGGCATGCCGCCTACCTGGATTATCGGATTGATAGCCGGCGGAGATACTGCTCTGCGCAATCCGGTGGAAGGTGCCGAGGACGAGATGAACCGGGGATGGGAAGAGCTTACCGAACATCAGATTAATGATAAGGATACCGTAATCGGCATCGCCGCTTCCGGCACTACACCTTATGTTATCGGTGCTTTGCGGGAAGCCCGCAAACATGGTATCCTGACAGGTTGTATCACCAGTAATCCCGATTCTCCGATGGCGGCAGAAGCGGACGTCGCCATCGAAATGATTGTCGGACCGGAATATGTGACGGGAAGTTCACGGATGAAATCCGGCACCGGACAGAAAATGATTCTGAATATGATTAGTACTTCGGTGATGATTCAGCTCGGACGGGTGAAGGGAAATAAGATGGTGAATATGCAGTTGAGTAATCAGAAGTTAGTGGAAAGAGGAACACGGATGATTATGGAAGAACTGGGACTGGACTATAGGCATGCACAAAAGCTGTTGTTGATGCATGGTTCGGTAAAGAAGGCGATTGACGCATAGAACTCAACATCCCAATTATAAAGTAATTGCTATTACCCTTTACCGGAGAGCACCGGAAACACTGATTTCCGCTCAATAATCTAATAGATGGCATCGTATATCTGCCAATACTTAAACAGTATATTCTGTTTAATCGTTAATTTTATTGCCCTTAAAGAGAAAATAGATTATTTTTGTTCTCACACTAAAAAGAATGAAGTAATGGATGCAGCTATAAAGAACTAACACTTCGTTCTCATACAAAAAGCAAAAAAATCCCCCTCAATAAGCCATATGTAACATACATCATAGTATTGGTAACACAACCACAGGGAGAAGCAACCTACAGACAAATAATCGGATACATATTTTATCTTTTGTAACACATAAATAATCTACCTTTGCAACAAATACATCCGACAATTTTATACAAAGACTATAATATGAATAGAAACACACTCTTCCTGTTACTCCTGTTAACAAGTCATTTAGTTTCAGGACAAGATTTGAAACTTTGGTACAGCCAACCGGCACAGAACTGGTCGGAAGCTCTTCCCATCGGCAATTCCCGCCTTGGGGCGATGGTATATGGAGGAACCGAACGTGAAGAACTTCAACTGAATGAAGAAACGTTTTGGGCAGGCTCTCCTTATAACAATAATAACCCGAATGCAGTACATGTCCTCCCCATTGTGCGCAAACTGATATTTGAAGGAAAAAACAAGGAAGCACAAAGGCTGATTGATGCCAATTTTCTAACCCGGCAACATGGAATGAGCTATCTGACATTGGGAAACTTGTACCTGGAGTTCCCCGGACATAAGGATGCCACCGGATTCTACCGCGGCTTGAATCTGGAAAATGCAACAACTACCACCCGCTATCAAGTGAATGGCATAAACTATACCCGCACTACTTTCGCCTCATTCACAGATCATGTCATCATCATGCACATCAAGGCGAGTCAACCCAATGCACTAAATTTCAATGTGTCATACGACTGTCCGCTGAAAAATGAGATCAATGCCCAAAATGACAAACTGACTATCACCTGTCAGGGAAAAGAACAGGAAGGCATGAAAGCCGCACTACAGGCAGAGTGTCAGGTTCAAGTGAAAACAGATGGTATCATCCGCCCGGCAGGAAATACGCTCCAAATAAATGAAGGTACAGAAGCCACTCTTTACATATCGGCGGCAACCAACTACGTAAATTACCGGAATGTCAGCGCAAACGCCTCCCAACGGACCACTGATTATTTGAAAAAAGCGACGCAAATACCTTACGAAAAAGCTTTCAAAAACCATATCGCTTATTATAAAAAACAGTTTGACCGTGTACGCCTTACATTACCTTCAGGCAAAGCTTCCCAACTGGAGACTCCCAAACGAATTGAAAACTTCGGAAATGGAGAAGACATGGCAATGGCTGCTCTACTTTTCCATTATGGACGTTATCTGCTGATTTCATCTTCACAACCGGGTGGACAACCGGCTAATCTCCAAGGAATATGGAATAACAGCACACATGCCCCGTGGGACAGCAAGTATACCATCAACATTAATACAGAAATGAACTATTGGCCGGCAGAAGTCACCAATTTAAGTGAAACACATAGTCCGCTATTCTCCATGTTGAAAGATTTATCTGTCACAGGAGCAGAAACAGCCCGAACCATGTATGATTGCAGGGGATGGATGGCGCATCACAATACTGATTTGTGGAGAATCTGTGGTGTAGTCGATTTTGCCGCAGCCGGAATGTGGCCTAGCGGCGGTGCATGGTTAGCTCAACATATCTGGCAACATTACCTCTTTACCGGAGATAAAGAATTTCTAAAGGAATATTACCCGATACTGAAAGGAACCGCACAATTCTATATGGATTTTCTGGTGGAACATCCAGTATATAAATGGTTGGTAGTGTCTCCTTCCGTGTCACCGGAACACGGTCCCATCACGGCGGGTTGCACCATGGATAACCAGATTGCTTTCGATGCGCTGCATAATACCTTATTGGCTTCATACATCGCAGGTGAAGCTCCCTCTTTCCAAGATTCGCTCAAACAAACACTAGAGAAGTTGCCACCTATGCAAATAGGAAAACATAACCAACTACAAGAATGGCTGGAAGATGTTGACAATCCCAAGGACGAGCACCGTCATATTTCACATTTGTACGGGCTATATCCGAGTAATCAAATCTCTCCATACTCAAATCCCGAGTTATTTCAGGCAGCAAGAAACACATTGCTGCAACGTGGTGATAAGGCTACCGGTTGGAGTATCGGCTGGAAAGTCAATTTCTGGGCACGTATGCTGGATGGAAACCATGCCTTCCAAATCATCCAAAATATGATTCAACTATTGCCCAACGATCAATTGGCTAACGAATATCCGAACGGACGTACCTATCCCAATATGCTGGATGCCCATCCGCCTTTCCAGATTGACGGTAATTTCGGTTATACAGCCGGAGTAGCGGAGATGTTGCTCCAAAGCCATGACGGTGCCGTACATTTATTGCCGGCATTGCCTGATGCATGGAAAGAAGGAAGTGTGAAAGGGCTGGTGGCACGTGGAAACTTCACCGTCGATATGGACTGGAAAAACAAGGTGTTAAATAAAGCGATCATCCGATCGAATATAGGCGGTACGCTCCGCATCCGGTCTTATGTCCCACTGAAAGGGAAAGGTTTAAAACAAGTAAACGGAAAAGAGTGCTCAAATAGTTTATTTGCCACCACTCCTATCAAGCAACCTCTTGTAGCCAAAGGTATAAATGCGCAATCTCCCAAACTGCAGAAGGTATATGAATATGACATCGAAACAAAGCCCGGTAAAACCTATATTGTAAGTAACGTCAGTTCGATATAAGTTCGCCCGCATAGCTTCCCGTCCTTCGGTTTCCCGAAGGACGGGGTGGTAGGTAAATCTTTTCTCATGTTACATTATTCACCAACGATGTTACAACATCCGATTGTACCCCCGAAGCCTAATGAAAATATTCATCTTTTATTAGGTTATATGTAGGTTTTTAGTTTTCTTTGTACTACCAACAACGATCTATCAACTATGAGAAATGTATTGACTTTTCTATTATTATTGTTTTCTTTGTTATGCAACGGGCAATCTCCTAAGTTATTCACTACTGACAAAGAACTCTCCAGTAGTCTGATTAATCACATATATCAAGACCGGAACGGTTTCATTTGGATTGCAACAGAAGATGGCCTGAACCGCTATGACGGTGCTAAATTTACCATATACAAACATGAGCCCAATAATGAACATTCGTTAGCCCACAATTTTGTCCGTACTGTTTTTGAAGACAGCAAAGGTCATTTGTTTATCGGCACATATATGGGAATTCAAATGTATGATCCTGCCACGGACAATTTTACCTCACCTGCAATAAGGGAAGACAACGGAGAAATATTTGAAAGCAATATTGTCTCCTTTATCGAAAGGAGAAATGGAGAAATATGGGCATCCGGAAATATGTTGTGCAGGTTGAATATCAAAGATTACCAGTTGACTGTTCAAAAAATTGATATTCCCATCACATCAACTGGATTTATGATTGAAGACAAGAAACAGAATGTCTGGATAGCCAAAGACGAAGAAGGAGTATATCGTCTTGATTCTAATAACCAACTTACTTTATATTTATCAAAAGACAACGGATATGTCAAAAGTATATGTGAAGATTCACGTGGGAATATTTATGTAGGAAGTATGAGAAAAGGACTATTCGTCTATAACAAAAGACAAGACTCCTTTATACCTGTTGATTTTAAAGAAAAGAGAGAACTTCCTATCTGTTTCCTCTACTCCGGACCACAAAATGAATTATATATCGGCACTGACGGTAAAGGTATGAGTGTCTACAATAACCAAACTCATGAAATCTCCGATTACAATTTTGACAACAACTATTTTCCATCCAAAAATTCAAAAATACATTCCATCCTAAAAGACAATTCCGGTAACTTATGGTTGGCTGTTTATCAGAAAGGAGTCATGCAGATACCTGCCCGAACAAACAGTTTCAAGTATATAGGCCATAAATCCATGGATAAAAACATGATCGGTTCCAGTTGTATAACCTCATTCTGTAAAGACAACAACGGTATGTTATGGGTAGGAACAGACAATGACGGAATTTATGCCCTGACAGAAAAGTTAGAACCGGCTAAACATTTCTCACATACTAATCACCCTCATTCTGTGCCTTCAACAGTTATAAAACTATATGAAGATTCCGAGTACAACATTTGGGTCGGCTCCTTTATCAACGGCATGGGAAAGCTGAACAAACAGACAGGATTGTGCGATTACCAATACAAACTGGTAGATAAGAACAACAACTACATACAACGTGTATACGACTTTGCAGAAGATAAAAACAAGCGTCTTTGGATTGCAACAATGGGATTCGGTTTGTTCTACTATGACCTGAAAACGAAAGAATTTACCTCCGTACAATCTCAGACATCTCTAATCAACGAATGGATAGGTTGCCTGCACTATTCCGATGATAACAAACTGTATGTCGGAACTTATGACGGTGTCAACTGCATAGACCTCGACAGTCCTGATTTTCAAAGTCATAAGATACTCTCACAAAATGTTATTTATTCAATCTTTGAAGATGCCGACGGAGTTGTCTGGCTGGGCAGTTCCGAAGGATTATCCGGTTGGAATAAAAAAACAAAAGAACTAACCACGTATACGACTGCCGACGGATTGCCCAGTAATACAATATACGCCATACAAGGAGACGGAAAAGATTTTCTTTGGATAAGCACCAATGCCGGAATTTCCCAATTCCAAAAGAAAAACAACAAATTTATCAATTATTATGTCAGCGACGGATTACAGGGAAATGAGTTCTACAAGAATGCCTCCTTCAAAGATAAACAAGGCATTATCTGGTTTGGCGGAATGAATGGTATCACCTATTTCAATCCGCAAGACATTATCAATCCGGCAAAAACATGGAATATCCGGATTACCGACTTTTTCCTACATAACAATCCGGTTAGAAAAGGAATGAAATCCGGTATTCACAATATTATCAACTGCCCCGTATTCAACGCAAAAGAGTTTTATCTATCCCATAAAGACAATGTGTTCAGTATCGAGTTTGCCACTCTGGAATTAAATGCCCCCGAACACATCAACTACCTTTATTCTATCAACGATGAAAAATGGATTAGCCTGCCCAAAGGTGTAAACCGTATCTCATTCAGCAATCTGAAACCCGGCACCTATAACTTTAAAATCAGAGCAAAAGACAACACTGTGTATTCAAATATAAAGGAAATTACCATCTTTATATCTCCTGCATGGTATGCTTCATGGTGGGCTAAAGTTATCTACTCTTTATTATTACTGACCATTATATTTATCATTATTCTTCAAATCAGACATCGGTACAGAATGCATCAGGAAATGCTGCAACATATCCATGCCGAACAAATCAATGAAGCAAAACTGCAGTTCTTTATCAACATCTCTCATGAGATACGCACTCCGATGTCTCTAATCATCAGCCCTCTACAAAAACTGATTAAGAATGAAGAGGATAATGAACGCCTGAAAATATATCATATTATCTACAGAAATGCGGAACGTATTCTGAATCTTGTCAATCAGCTAATGGATATTCGGAAAATTGATAAAGGACAAATGTTCCTGATGTTCCGGGAGACCAATATTATTCCTTTTATAGAGGATTTATGTACAACTTTCGGTCAACAGGCAAATACAAAAAATATCCGGCTACAACTTCACCGTACGCTCCCGGAACTGAATGTATGGGTAGACACAAGTAATTTTGATAAGATTATCCTGAATATTCTGTCTAATGCCTTCAAGTTTACTCCCGAAAAAGGAAATATAGATATTACCATCCGTACGGGGGAAGATAATACACTACCCGATCCCTTGAAACAATATGCCGAAATAATTATCGCGGATACCGGAACAGGCATCGATGAACAGGAAAAAGAACGTATCTTCGATCGTTTCTATCAGATACGTAACAGCCAACAGAATCCGAAAGGCGGAACAGGAATAGGACTACATCTGACTCGTTCATTAGTGGAATTGCATCATGGAATTATCTATGTAGAAAATAATAAAGAACAACCGGGTTGCCGTTTCATTATCCGATTACCGTTGGGTAACAAGCATCTACGCCCTGAAGAAGTTGACAACAATGAGCAAAAGGTAACAGTAACCATACCAACTGTTCCTGTCATCTCTCCCATTATAGAAAATGAGGAAGAAAAGAAAGTCAGAGTAAAAACTAAATATCACGTATTAATTGTAGAAGACGACGAGGAAATCCGAAATTATATAGCGCAGGAGTTTGGAGACAAATTTCACATCATGGAAAGCCGTAACGGTAAAGAAGCATTAGAGCAAATATTTAAAAAGGCTCCGGATTTAATCATTAGTGACATCATGATGCCCGAAATGGACGGACTTACCTTATGCCGGAAAATCAAGCAGAATGTAAACCTCAACCATATCCCAGTCATTTTGCTTACCGCAAAAACGAGGGAAGAAGACACCCTCGAAGGTCTGAATACAGGAGCTGATGCCTATATCATGAAGCCATTCAATATCGAAATTCTGCAAAAGACGGTAGAAAATCTGATTAATACACGGCAGCAGTTGCGCAAAGTATTTGCAGGCAAGCAAAATCTGGAGAACAAGGTTCAGAAACTAGAAGTGAAATCACCCGATGAAAAGTTGATGGAACGTGTCATGAAAGTGATCAATGATAATATAAGCAATCCGAACTTGACCATCGAGCAGATTACCAACGAGGTAGGTATAAGCCGCGTGCACCTGCACCGCAAACTCAAAGAACTCACCAACCAGACAACCCGTGATTTTATACGCAACATACGATTGAAAGAAGCCGCACGCTTACTGTCTGAAAAGCAGCATACAATCTCCGAGATTGCTATGCTGACAGGATTCAACGACCCGAATAATTTTTCGACTACATTTAAAGAGCTATATGGAGTTCCGCCTTCAATGTATATGAAAGAGCAGTTGAGTAAAAAAGAAGAGTAACCCAACTGCTCTCTGGCATGTTTATCTGTTAAACTTGTACCAATCAAAGTTAAACAGTTTGCAGCCTTTACGACCTTTGAATACAAAATAAATATCTTGTATTCCTGTGACCGGTTTTACAATATCAGCCTGCAATGTTTTCCAGCATTCCCAACCACCCGTTGAAGGAATAGTCAGTTCCGCAATTAATGGTCCGCTTATGCTGTCTGTACGTACTTCAAGTGTCCCGCCACGAAGGGCACTGGCAACGGTAGCAGTGAACCGTTTGGGAGATTTATTGCCGAAATCCACTTCACGTACCTTTATATAATCTCCATTATGAATTTCAGATATATATATACCGGTTTTCGCATTGGGTTCGGACTTCACACCTTCAGAAAAAGCGATTGTTTCAGCTTCCACCCTTTCGTAAGGATTGAGCGTGCCTACCGGTGACACCCCTTCCCGGGTAGCATTAATAATCGGGAAAGTACCGTCAGCGTTATACTTAAATTGCTCCACCGCCGCACTTCGCCCGAAGCCTCCACCACCCGGCAGCTTACCCGTATGATAGAAGAAATAAGAATTGCCTTTATAGTCTATCACTCCACAATGGTTAGTAAACGAGCCCGTATCTTGTAAAGGCATGATTTCTCCCATATACTTCCACGGTCCAAGAGGTCCGTCGCTCATAGAATAGGCAATATGTTCGGGTACACCTCCGGCAGCATAAAGAAGATAGTATTTTCCTTCCCGTTTATAAAACCATGGACCTTCTGTATAAGTATCTTTATACTTCACATCTTTGACACGCTTTTCCGGATTGGGTGCACCAAAGCTCTCAACAGTCTGTTCCAGTTTGCCCACTTCACCTTTCAAAGAAATCATATCTTCATTCAATTCTGCATAATAGATATTCGGATTTCCCCAATACAGATAAGCACGGCCGTCATCATCTATATATACGGTAGGATCTATATAATCCCAGCTCCCATCATAAAGGGGTTTACCGATGGCATCCTTAAAAGGACCGACAGGCGAATCGCCTACCGCCACACCGATTGCCATCGTATTGGAAAGTTTAGAGTGCAAACAGACATACCAATAAAATTTGCCATTACGTTCGATGCATTGTGCCGCCCAGGCACGGTCGTCCGCCCAAGTAAATGATTCAATAGCAAGAGGAGAACCATGGTCAGTCCAGTTCACCATATCTTTGGTAGAATACACGCGCCATTCCTGCATCCAGAAAAAATCAGCCTTATCTTCATCATGTCCTGTATAGACATACAATGTGCCATCATGCACCATAGGGGCGGGATCCGATGTATAACAGGTTTGCACAAACGGATTTTGCGCTCCTGCCCCATGAGGTAGAGCACCTCCAAGCAGCAATAATGCCGCCACAAGTTTTGCTTTCAGATTCATATCATTTTCAATGTTTAAACAAGTGTGGAACAAACTCTTTCAGACAGCGTCTCCATGTGAGCCATTCGTGTCCGGTGCCTTGCGATTCATAATAAGCCACGTTGATGCCCAGTTCGCGGAGAGACTTTACCAACTGCTTCGTGCCCATCTGTTCGTCCGTTCCGCAGCCGAGGAAGAGATAATGCACTTTCTTGTTGAACTTACCTGCATCGGCAAACACACCGTCGAAGCACGTTTTCACATCCAGCCCGAAAATCGCCCCGCTAAACCCGCCAATGTAGGAAAACATATCGAGACGCGGCAACGCTGTTTGGAATGTCTGGTGTCCTCCCCACGACAAGCCTGCCATCGCACGGTGTTCGCGGTCGGTCTTGGTGCGGAATGTACGGTCTATCATCGGAATGAGGTCTTTCAGAATGACATCATAGAAAGAAGCACCGTAAAGCGCACGCTCTTCGTTCACATCTTTCCCCGCACGCGGCACGAAGGGAGTCTCCACATCTCCGCTATCCATCACCACGAGCATGGGCACGCACTTGCCGGCAGCTATCAGGTTGTCCATGATGTAGTGCATATATCCCTGGGTGCTCCAGCCGGTTTCATCTTCTCCCATGCCGTGCTGCAAGTAAAGCACCGGATAGCGTTTTTTGGGGTGAGACTCATACTCTGCCGGTGTGTACACCATGCAACGACGAAACTCTTTCTTCGCTTCTGAATAGTAGGTGCAGGAGCGCACTTGCCCGTGCGGCACTTGCTGCGGGCGGTAGTAATCGCCCTCCGCCCCTTCGGGTATCTCGATGCCGCTCGCCATGCTGCAACAACCGAAGAAGGTACACGAAGAGGGATCTACCACCCTGAATCCGTCTACCAACAAGAAATAATAGTGGAATCCCACCGGCAGCGGGTCGGTCTTCACGCTCCACCAGCCATGCTCGTCCATTGCCATCTCATACTTCCTGCCGCAGACGTCTGCCTGCAAGCGTTTCACATCGGGAGCATAGCAACGGAAATAAGCACGGTTGTCCTTGTCGACACGAGGGAAGTCGCTGCCGTGCATATTGGTGGGGGCTGCCACTGTGTGCTTCCACACATCATCGGGCGAAGGAAGTTCAATGCCCATCAGGTGGAGTGCCTGTGCCGCATAGCGGCGTCCCAGCACCCGGTAACCGGCAGCATCGAAGTGAAGATGGTCGGGAGCGCAGCTCAACCCCTTGGAGGAGACAATAGCGCAGTTCTTTATCACCTGCGGTAGCATAGCAATTACCTCGTTCATGCTTGCACAAACACCACCGTGGTCGGCATTCACCACTTCACCGGCAATCAGAGGCACTTCGTCAGCCTGCAGATGGAGGTCCGCAAGCAGGTTGTCATATACGCTCTTCACCTTTTGGGGCCACTCCTTGTCACCGGTGTTCGACTCACCCTGATGCAGAAGTATCCCTTTTATCACACCGCTTTTCTGTGCAATGCGTGCCATCTCCACCAAACGGGTATACGGGTCGTTGTCATACTCTTTCAGCGTGTTCACCATCCAGTCGGGAGCTGTTTTGATATACTCCTCGCATTTGTCTTTCTGGAAAAGCTCGATCCGGCACCCGCCTATCGCCACGTGCACCACTCCGATGCGCACATGCGGGGGCAAGTTTTCTACCAAGGTCCGTCCGAAATAATCAGCCGGTGTCAGCCCGGTGTTCGGACGACACAGCGGAGCGCGGGCGGGATACCATTCGCCTTTCACGCGTCCCAACTCTTTATTGTCTACCGCCGCCAACACTTGGAAGCGTGCATCCACCAGCGTATCTTGTGCTTCATAGCGGGCATTGCCTTCCATGTTGGACTGCCCCAGGCACAGATAAATGTAAAAGTTTGCATCCTGTGCAACCGCGCAAAGGCTTGCACACAACAAACAACTCAACAATAAAAACTTCTTCATTTACTATCTTTCTATATTATATTTATTCCAACTTTATGCTGCTTATCACAATCGGCTTGCCACCATTCGACCAGAACCCGACAATGTAGAGGTGCGACGGGTCCACCCTATTGCCATCAGCATCTTTCATCTGCTGCAAATCTACCACTACGCTGCGTGCCTGTCCGAAATCGTAGGTGGCAGGCTTCGACCAATAGTTGTCCTTGTCAAAAAGGCGGAAAGAGACACCGCACTCGTTGTCGTTGCCCAATTCCACGGTCAGCCTCCGATAGCCCGACAAGTCAAGTCCGCCGGGGTATTTCCATCCGCCAAAGCCCCATGCGCCTGTCACCAAGGTGCGGGTCGTTTCGTCAAAGGTACCTTCTTCCCATATCGAAGGGTCAAACACGTCTTCCGTCAGCACAAAAGGCGAAACCACCGTCACCTGCAATGTTTGTTGCATGCTGTTTCCCGCTGTTGTGCGGTAAGTCACCGTTACCGTAGCATTACCTGGTGCCACTGCCACCAGTTTGCCAGTCGGCTCCACCTTCAGCACTTGTTCGTCCGAGCTATTGATAGTCGCCTCGGCAGTCACCATTCGCGAGGTGCCGTCTTTATACACTGCCTTTACTTTCAGGTAGTGCACTCCTCCCATCTGCAACGAGCGTGTCGCCTGCTCGCCCATCAGTTCCAGTCTCTCGGGCTCGCCATTGACAGTCACTCCCTCGGCATACTCCTTGAACCAATGATACATTGCCCACGGACAGGCTTCGGGATCGTTGAGGAACGTATAGTTGCCCTCTGTACCCGGCACGTCCTTAAACGCTGCCAGTTCGTGGCTTCTTGTAGTGAAAAAGAGCCACGACACATTTCCCGCATTGTCGGCTATATACTTGAAGTTGGCGCCGAAACCCTTGCCACCGGCTTCGCCTGTGATGCTTTTTCCCCAAGTAGCATCGTATTTCAAAGGTGCCCAATCTATTTCCGTCACCATGATGGGGGCAATCGCCGCCACCGGACCTACTTGCTTATCCCATCCGCGCTGGAAGGACTCGTAGCCTCCACCGGTGGAAGAGCCGATTCCCTCGCCACTGTCTTTTTCGGCATCGCTGCCATACCATCCGGGATAGCAGTGCACCGCAAAGCCGATGTTATCGCCCTCGATGCGGTGGGTGGCATATCCGGCATACTGCGACTGGTAAGCTAAGCCCGGCACCCAAATGATATTACGGCAATGGCTTCTTATCTTGTCTACAATGGACTGGAAGTAAATCTTTGCATTGGCAAAGCAGGCATCGGAGGTGCTGCCATAGACCCCGTCGGTCCCTTTTATGTTGACCGGCTCATTGGCTAGTTCGAACATGATGTCCGTATTGTTCTTCACTTTGGGATGTTGCGAAACAATGTTCCACACGTTAAGCAGGAACTGCTGATAGCTATCGCCCACCTCTATTCCCTGATAAGGAGCTTCGTTGGGGCATACCCCGGGCGGGCGCATCACCACATACATTCCCTTAGATACGAAATACTCCGCCATCGGCACAAACAGTTCGTCGAGATACTTGCGGAAACGGGTTTCGGAAAAGCGTTCGTGTCCTTCGTATCGTACAAACGGCTTTGAAGTATCATCGCTCCAATAAGGGTCGAGATGCATCCGCACGAAGTTGAACTTCCATCCGGCAGCCACAATCCCGTCTACCATACGTTTGTTATAGCTAAGACACGACTGCACATCATAGTTAGTCCATGCGTTGTCGTTAAAAAAGGGGCTGTAGGTCTGTGTAAATCCATGAAGATTGACCGTCTCGCCCTTTTCGTTTTTAAGGTAGCGCCCCTCTACGTGCAACACCGGCAACTGATGGTAGTCTTTCTCCGGAGCCGGTTCGTCCTTGGGTGTTTCCGGTTCGGCAGGAATCTCCGGTTGTATAGGAAGAGAGCTTTCGTCCGAACAAGACGCCAAAGCCAAGCCTATCCACGCCAGCAAATAAATGATCTTTTTCATATATGATGTTGATATTACATAGTTGTTGCAAAAATATGCATTAAAACAATAAAGGCAGCGGATACAATTCGCCCCGCTGCCTTTTCTCACAAAACCCCATTATTTACCAGCCAATCCGTCTGCAAAACCGGCATAAGTATGCTTACGGTTGTAGTTGGAATCCCATAAACCTACAGGTTCACCGCCACGCCAGTTAGAATCACCGGGGGCACCGGGAGCATCGGTAGCACACCACTGCGTGATGCCGTATTGCTGTGCCACAGGAATAATCTCGAAGTATTTCTTCACGATAAACTTATAATATTCAGCCATCGCTTTATGTTGTTCTTCTGTCATATCCTTTGTCAACACCACAGTGCCGCTTTCATCCACATATCCCATATCCAGCTCGGATACTTTCACGAGTTTGCCACTCTTGGCTAAGATTTCAAACATATTCACTACACATTCTTCTTGCTTCTGCTGTTTAGCAGCATCGGCGTTGTAAGATACGTGCATCTGTGTACCGATACCGTCAATCTTTGTCACACCGTCAGATTCCCACTTCTCTATCCAGTGTACCAAGCTCTTGGCTTTCTTATTGTCATCCCAAGTGGATTCCAGATTGTAATCGTTGATGAAAAGTTTGAGAGGTTTAACACCACCGTTTTCTGCATAATATTTACGGGCGGCAGCTACAACAATACGAACATAATCTTCACTACCCAAGTAATCTTGCCAGTAAAAATTATTAACATCGTCAGCACCGGCATTAGAAGCAGACTGCAAGACATAGAAACCTTCACCGTCATTGCCATCACCTGAAATAGCTTCGTTCACTACATCCCAAGTAGTCACGTAACCACCAGTAGTTTTCATCATTCCTTCAATCCAATTGTTCATTGCCAAAGTAAGCGCTTCTTTTTTCTCTTCGGGAGTAAGAGGAATAGAATTGGCTGATTTTTCATAAAATATATCGATATCATCCATAAAAATAGTCCCTTCATATGCACCGACACTCCATAATAAGTGCAATGCATCCTCGCCATTACAGGTCGTTTTAACAGTTATTTCCTTCCATTCCGTAGTAATCGGTATATCCGGGAAATTACCACAATTAGGATACCCCTTATCGGGGTCAGGATTCTGAAAAGCTAACCCAATATTGCCTGCTACAGTTCCTTTTATCTTCAACGATACACTATATGTCTGTCCGTTTTCGAAAGGAACTTTCGTTTCATGACATATTTGTTTTGTCCAGCTGTTACCCGGATTAGAAAGTTCTATGACAAACACCCCATCTTCAACTTTTAGCGTCATACCGTCTCCCCATCCATCCAAAGGAGTATTATTTGAAAAATCATAAGACGCCACACTAACAAGTATCATAACCGCCGCGTCTCCCGGTGTAGGTATAATTGAATAAGAATGCACATGCCAACTTGGTTTAGACCAATTAGAAGGCAGACTTCCTTCTTCAAAAGTTCCGTTCTTTATCATATTTTGCTCAGAACCTTTTTCAACCAGCACCATGTCATCAAACCAAAGATCTCCTCCAAACTGTCCGAAACTGAATAACAAACGAGAACAATCGCTATTAGGTGTAAATTCAATGCTTATTGTGCTCCATGTAGTTCCGGCTGAAATCTGTGGTATGCCATAATGTGTATTACCAGCATTCGGTGTTTCTATCCAAAGCGGAAATGTCACAGCTGATGAAGCCTTGGTTCTCATAGAGAATACATAAGATTGCCCTTGTAAAAGAGGAGATTCCAAATCATAGATATTTTGCCAATCCCATGGATTCGCCTTCGCTTCAGGAGTATTGATATGCAAGCAATTTCCTTCTCCTACAGCGGGCGGCAATTCTTTGTCTTTAATCAAAGAATTCAAATACTTATTATTCTGCTGTGCGTGCCAAGCCAACGTATGTCCATATATAGTAATTCCGGCAGCTTGGGCGGCAGTGACAAATTTATCCACAGTTTCGAAATTCATCTCTCCTTTATCGTTCACACACGAAGCATATTTCATCGCGTTGCCTGCGGTCACTTCGTCGAAGTTGGCTTCCGCTAAACGAAATACCAATCCTCCTTCGATAAATTCGTTGGCTGCCAACGCTAATCCCAATTTAAAATCGGGATTAGCTGCACGGTCTATGTACGATTTCAGCGGGGCATAATCATTCAGATACTCGTATTGCGCTATCGACTCCGGTTTTGCCACCGTGACATCGGCAATCTCGGTATCCACGCAAGAAGCCAGCAAAGCTGCTACCAACGTGCCCCATACCATATTATTTTTTCTATTCATCTTCATGTAGTTTTTTTTGAATTGTTTAGATTGCGGTTCACTTCAACTTCACGTTAAAAGTTTCGAATTTGCTCTGTCTGTCGCGTGACACCAGCGCATCCGTGCTGCTACATTTGGCAGTACCCATTTCACCGGTCACAGCATTCAACACATAAGGCGCATAGGTCACTTCATAGGTCAGTTCGAACAGGTCGCGGTCTTTGTCGCCCCACGCTTTCTTGGCACCATGATAGGTCCACTTGCCCGAACCGCTTGCCTGAGCCCCCGGCGTGTCGGTAGTGATGGAGCAATTGCCGTTGTCGTCAACCGTTATCACCAAGTCCATTGTCAACGTTTGCTTGGAAGCTTCGCCTTTGTCATTCACCACATCCACCGAAAGCGAAAGAGGATAACGCACTTTGTTGAGGGCAATAGTTCCCAATGTACGTAAGTCTGCTTTCTCTATATTCTGCGGGTTACGGTTAAGCGTAGAAGTGTTGCCATTAATGTCGAGCTGGTCCGTGCCACGACTCAACCAAGTGCCCTCATACTTGTTCTTGTAAGTCACCCCATAAAGCGCATAGTCCTTGGGAAGCACGTCCCAGTCTGCCGCATTCAAGCGATTGGGAGACTCAACTTTAGGTTTGCCCGACAAGATAGAGTCTGAAGCCTGTGCTAACCGTACCGGAATGACATAGGTGAGTTCGGGCGCAAGAGGATCGTTGAAGAAGGCATCGGTCAACTGTATGTCCATACGTCCGTAAATGTCTCCTTTGGGAAATACCACTTGTTCCGAAGAATAGGTATAATACTCCTTAGGCATTGGACGTATCGGCTCGCCATTATCGAAATAAGCATTGGCACACAAACTTTCATCGATAACAATCTGTGCCGTGCGCTCTTGGCGGTTTGACCACACACCGCCCAATGTAGCGATGATCTGCATCCGATATTCATTGTCTTGTTCGGTAGGATATATATCTTCGCCCAATGTGATGGTGCGTATAGGAGTCTGAGTAGCAAAACTGATGGTCTGATATTCGTAGTCGTCGAATTCTTTGTCTCCGTTTTCACAGCCGGCAAACAACAAGCCAAGGACCATGCATTTCATTATTGTCTTATTCATAATCATAGTATGCTTTAGCATTTTATTAAATTTACACTATCGGTTTACCAACCCTTATTCTGTTTCAGTTCGTCATACTTAAGAACTTCCGAATAAGGAATAGGACCGTAATACATATACTCACTGAACGAGCGTTTGTCTACCTCCATCGGAGTATAACGGGTTCCACTGATATTCATCCCTTTGGCAGCTTCGGTCAGATTGCTCTTCCAACGGCGCAAATCCCAGAAACGGAAACCTTCGAAACAAAGTTCGATGCGACGTTCGTTGCGGATAAGTTCCGCCATCTTCGCCTGATCGTTCTTGATGGATTCCAAGTAAGCATCACCATTGTCGCGACCAATGCCGGCACGGTGGCGCAACTTTTTCATCACGTCATAAGCAGAATAGCCGTTGCCGCCCTTATCTTGCGGACCATACGCCTGATTTGCCGCTTCGGCATACGCCAAGAATATCTCGGTATAGCGGATGCGCGGTGTGTAATGATACTGGTCGGCTTTTGCATTCGGGTCGAGGCTGATGTCCTGACGCAACAGTTTGCGCAGATAGTATCCGGTACGGGTAGAACGTCCTACCACCTTGTTCAGCGCATCATTGGTAGTTCCGTCGGCTGCCGTAAAGATTTCCTTATTCGTATTGCCTGCCTTGCCACCATTATAGAGAATGTATGCTGCCAAGCGCGGGTCACGGTTGGCGTACGGAAGATTTTCATCATATTCGTCGGACAGAGACACTGGATAACCGTTCAGCATCGGGAATGCATCCACCAGATTTTGAGTTGGGTTGATACGTCCGTTACCGTAGAGTGTGGGCGGGAAGTTATCTTCTTCGAGTGAGAGGGATTTGGCACGTTCGCCACGCCACAGAATTTCAGCAGGTGATTCGGTTGGACTAAGGTTTTCAATATCGTTCGCATTGCAATACCATGTCCATCCGGTAGGATCCATACCGTCTACCCCTCCGATATGATTCAGTACCTTTGCAGCACTGGCAGCAGCCGTTTTCCAATCAATGCCTGACTGGTCGCTATATGCCGGACTGGCAGCGAGCAAATCCGCTTTTGCCACAAACGCTTCCACCACCTTTCCGGACATACGCCCGATAAAGTTTGTGCCAAACACACGGGTGACTTTGCCTTGGTCTGCTCCTGCATATTTAGCAGACAAGCGTTGCATTTCCGCTGCGTCACCATATTCCCAAGGCAATCCTTCGAGTGCCAACCGGGCATCTTCTTTCAACGCCTTCATGCAGTCTACAAATGTGCTGCGGGGCACATTGAAGTTGGATCCGGCTGCTTCCGGTTCGGTCAAGATGGGTACTCCCATCAACACACCGTCTTCGGTATAGCCCGCATGAGCTTCGAGGAGGTAATACATATACATGGCACGCAAGCCATAGGCTTCCGCTTTCTCACGGTCGCAGAACATCTGCGCCACCACTTCGTCTGTCGCCCATTTCACCTTGTCGGCATTGGCAAGGAAAAGATTGATGTATTGTATGGCGGAACGGCAGGAAGTCCAACGGTCGGCAGGATTGTTGTTTGCCGTCCACATGCCGGAGGCTATTTTACGCCAGCTGTTTTCCGCATCATTGCTCACAGCGTCATCGGTAGCCACGTCGTTGAAAGAATAGCCTGCGCAAGGTATGCGTGTATAGGCATTTGCCAGTATTCCTTCGGCATATTGCGAATTCTCGTACATATATTCCAGTCCGAGGTTGTTCTCGATAGCCGGTTCGAACAAGTCATCGCATCCGGTCAGACAAGCGGCAAAGGCACATATTGTTATAATTTTCTTCATGACTTATTTATTCTATATTTTTATATTCTACAACGAGAGACCCATCAAAAGTCTACCTTTACACCCAGTGCGTACGAACGGCATTGGGGAGAAGTCCCTACATTCATCTCCATATATTTACGCTCCTTCGCCAAGGTCAACAGGCTTGTTCCGTTGGCATAGATTTGTAAACCTTTCACAAGTTTGCCTTTCAGCATGGCAGCCGGGAAGTCGTAAGACAATTGAACACGGTTCAAATCGAAACGTGAAGTGTCGTACAACCAGAAGTCGGAAGCCACAAAGTTCAGGTCGCCACCTTGTGTGGTGAGACGCGGGTATGTGGCGATATCTGCCGTCTCTTCCGTCCAGCGTCCGCGAACCACTTCAGAATATTTGCGATCGCCATACACGTGCATATAACTGTTATTCTTCAGTCCTTTGCCACCAAACGATCCGGTACCTGCCACAAACAATGTGAAGCCTTTGTATTTGGCAGTCAGGTTCAGACCCATCACCCAGGAAGCACCCCACTTGCCCAATACCACTTGGTCTTGCTCGTTGATGACACCGTCGTTGTTCTGGTCTACATACTTCAAATCACCAGGTTTGGTATTAGCATTCACCTTTGCCGATCTTTCCACATCGTCAGCATCTTTGAAGAATCCGATGCATTGATATCCGCGCAAAGCATCAATCGCCTCACCTTCGGCTTTCAGCCAGTCATATTTCACATTCTCGTCCCATTTGGTGTTCTTAGAGGTGTAGTACATACCCACAAGACCCACATTCCATTCAAAGTCGCCGTGCTTTTTGCCCACGTTTACACTCAAGTCCACACCTGTACGACGTTGGTTGTTCATGTTGATATAAGGACGCATATCGGACTTCGGATAGTAAGTCTGGAAATAAGAGGGATAATTTTGGGGCTGCGCCAGCAATCCTTCGGTATTGGTCACGAAGTAATTGGCATTAAGTCTCACCAATCCCTTCCAAAGAGAAGCGTCCAGTCCTACCGTAAATTCCTTACGCTTGATGTAGCCGAGGTCGGGGTTTCCACCTTGCAGGAAGTCGGTGGTCTGCATCGAGTTGTTTACCTCGCTCCATCCCCACCATGTACCTGCCTGTGTAAACTTGGTAGCATACATGTAGTAATCACTGATATCCAAATCCTGATTAAGCACACTATAGCCTGCCGTCAGTTTCAGGTTATCAAGCCAGTCGGCATCTTTGAGGAAACCCTCTTCGGAAAGACGCCATCCCAACGTAAACGAAGGAGAAAGCCCTACCCGGTTGCCTTCGGGCAATTTAGCGGAATGAACCGCCGCCATGCTGAGATCGGCGTAATACTTACCGGCATAGTTATAATCGAGTTGCAAACCCAAGTTGGCATTGCTGGTGCGATGGTAGGTACCCGAATAAGTCTGCTGACTGCCTTGAGCCAACAACAATGCATTCACATGATGATTGTTGGCAAAAGTGTTCTGATAGCCGAACTGTGCAGAGAAATAAATGGTCTGATACTCCGTACTGCCCGATACATTTTGCGTACCGGTATGCTTGTCCATATTGTACTTGGTCAATGAAGTAATACGGTCGCCTCCGAAAGCATTGTTCCAAGAGGCCTCATACACTGCATAGTCGTCGTCGATAGAAGTGATGTAAGAAGTTCCGTAGTCTACGGAGAACTGTGTACGGAATGATAATCCTTTCAGTACTTTATACAAATCGAGGTTGATTCCCGCATCAAACTGGAAACGACGTGAAGTAGCTTTCTGATAACCGGACGCATACATGGCAGCAAAAGGATTCGTCATGTTCAACTGCGTACCTCCCAATAGATATTTGCCGTCGATAAGGTAATTGCTATTGTTGATCAACGTCCACGAAGCAGCATCGTTTTTATCGACAAACTCAATGGGAATGAAAGGTACAAGAGGCGCCGAACCGGGAGCTGTCGGACGTAACGTAGCCGAGTTAGTCCAGTAGTCTGCCTTATCGTGACGGGAATCGTAGAAGATAGCATTCGCATTTACCCAACCGCTGATCCAGTCGTTCATACGCAAATCCACATTACCGCGGATATTCAGGCGCGAGTTGCGGTTGTTCTTACTTTCACCGAAGTTGAGCAAGTCGTTAGAGCTCTCATAACCGATGTTCGTATAGAAGTTGGCGTAGCGTCCGCCGCCCGAAAACTCAGCCACTCCGTTATAGTCCTGACTTGTCTTCCGAATATAGTCGTCGGAAAAGAAGTTGATGTTCGGATAACGGTAAGGGTTACTTCCGCTTGCATAGTTGTAAATCTGCTCATCCGAGAAAGCGGGATCCAGCCCGTCGTTACGCAACGCCTCGTTATACAACGTCATGTATTCGGCAGAAGCCAGATATTTAGGATAGCTTTTAGGCACATTGATACCGACATTGGCACGTGCACTCACCTGCAAGTCTTTATCGCATCCGCGCTTCGTGGTGATAAGGATGACTCCTTTCGCACCACGGCTACCGTAAAGCACCACGGCTTGCGCTGCTTTGAGGAATGTGATTTGGGCTATTTCGGTAGGACGAATGTTGTTTGCCTCACGAGGGACTCCGTCTACCAATACCAACGCTTCGCCCATGTTCCATAATTGTCCGTTGTAACCTCCCACTAAAGATTGCATATTGTCGAGACTGTACAGCGAATAACTTTTATTAGTCAGTTCCTCTACATTGACGGACGAGACACCACCCATCAAATCCGCCCGGTCCACTGTGCGGAAAGCCACATTCACTTTCTGAGCCAATGTATCAGTCTTCTCCACATCCGTCTGAGCCATCAGCCCGGCAGAAGCAAACAACAGTCCGGCGCTAAGAATTATATTTTTATGAATTTGTTTCATGATATTCTATTTCGTTTAATAAGTCACTTGTTTACCATCCCGGATTCTGATAGAACTCCGGATACAAGGTCACGTCAGACAATTTCAGAGGCAACCAGTAATGCTTCTCCGTGAAATTACGCGTCACGATTACCCGATATGTATAGCCGCTTACGGCTGTTTCCTGCGGATTCTCGGCAAGTTCGCCTACGCGTTGGAAATCGACAGCGGTCTTTTCGGTATAAGGTTTCTTGTCGATAAGCAGCCAGCGACGCAAGTCATTGAAACGGTGTCCTTCGTATGCAAGTTCTACCGCACGTTCACGGCGAATCTCACTGTTGAACAGATCGATTGAGCCGGTATATTTGTCATTGACACCTTCTACTCCCGCACGTTCGCGGATGGTGTTGATTGCGGCTAGTGCTGTGAGCGTGCAGTTGGTTGACTTTCCTGTAGACGAGCCGGTAGCATTTGCCGCAGCTTCGGCATACATCAGATAAATGTCTGCCAGACGCATATAGCTACAATAGATATGCAACTGCGGGCTCCATCCCCAGCCATCATCCCATTTATTAGCTGTCACCGGAATAAACTTGCCGAGCAGGAATCCGGTACGGCTTCCGAACTGGTCGTCACGGGCATTTCCGCCTGTATAGAGGGATGCAACGGCTAAGTCACCGACCTCCGCCGAATTTTTATTATCATCAGATACCATAGGCGATCCGTCGAAGCGAATGTCATGATAGAAACGCGGGTCGCGTCCTTTCCAAGGATGAGTCTTGTCCCACTTGGATTCCTGGTCGTCAAGCGGCAATCCGTTTGCCATACCGTAATAGTGCACATAGTTGGCTGTGGGCGAAAGTTGCGGATTGTTATCTTTCTTATAGCTGGCAGGTACAAACTGAAGAGCTAAACCAAAAGTTGAGTTTTGCCAGCCATCTGCCACCAATCCTCTGAACAATGCCTCTGTAGAACCCGGCATTTGAGCATTCTTTCCGTATGTGTAGAAAATGTCGGAATAGTCCTCAAAATCTACCAGGCTATATTGCGTCTGTTTTTTCTCTACCAGCGTAAGCAGCTCCCCGAACGCTTCGGCAGCCTTCCGACAATATTCCTGATTGTAGGATTCGCTTCCTGTGGACACCTTGTTCATCAACGGACTTCCTGCCCACAGGTAGTTTTTACCTAAATAGCCCAGTGCCATGATTTTGTTGATGCGCAGTTGGTTGTGTCCTTTCGTGCTTGGGCTGATAGATGTCTTGTCCCAATCAATAGGCAGCAGGTCGGCAGCCATCCGGAAATCATCGGCAGCCTTATCTGCACATTCGTGATAGCTGAGTCGCGGCTCGTTGAATGTTTCGTTGGGAGGCAACACCCTATCTATATAAGGCAATCCGCCGAAATATTGTATCAGCATGAAATGGAACCATCCGCGGAAGAAATAAAGCTGTCCGGCAATGGCGTTCTTCTGTTCCTGCGTTGCATCGGTAAGCAGGTCCAGATTTGCCAGTCCCGTATTACATTTACGGATTCCGTACCAAGAAGCGGGCCACAAGTCGCGATTCCATCTGAATCCGTCATTCGGAGTAGTAAAGTCCAGATTCAGAGTTTTGCAATCCATAAATCCGGCCCCCCAGCCGTCGTGTTCAGCCTGCCATCCCCAAAAGTCGCCTTGGTCCACTTTATAGCCCATGTGATAGTTGCAGTCTACACCAATCACTTCGTCTTCACCCCAGTTCCAGGAGTTTGACCAGTATTGTTTGGCCATGTCGGGAATACAAGCATAAAGCTCTTCTACAAATCCCTGAAAATTGTGGAAGTCCTTAAAGGCATTTTCCGGAGTGACATCCGATTCAGGTGCTTTGTCCAGATAGTCGGTACACGAAGCAGCCGTACCCGCCAATCCGAGACTCAAACAAGCCATTACAGCATATTTTATAATGTATTTTTTCATAATTCGATGATGTTTTAAAGGTCAAATTTAATACCCAGATTGAAACGACGTACAGTAGGATAAGCACCTTGCGAAGCCAATCCCGTACCTGCAAAGTTCGATTCGCGATCATCCGGCATACGCGACCATACCCAAAGGTTGTTTCCGTTCAGGAATATTTTAAATCTGTTCAATCCGATTTTCTTTACCCATGGTTGTGTAAAGGTGTAAGCCACTTCAGCATTCTTCAGACGAATAAACGAACCGTCGTAATGGAAGCGAGTACCTTCATAATAGCTCGGAGTAGAATTGATACGAGGCATGGGAGCATCTGCATCAAAACGGTCTTTTGACCAGAATACGCCTTCGTCAAATACAGTATTCACGTTATTGTGCAAGGAAGTAAAACCTACATAACGGTTGACGTTGGTCACTCCATAGAACTGTACAAAACAACTGAATCCCTTGTAATCGAACCCGATAGTGGCGTTGTACGTATTTTCGGGAGTACCCGTATAACCGTAAGGAGCACTGTCGTTGGCATCTATCACACCATCACCGTTATAGTCCATAGTGATGTACTGTCCGGGCAATTTCTGATCGTTCATCGTATTGTGTGTAGGCATGGCGAATACTTCGTCCCACGTGTTGGCAAATCCTGCCGTAAGATGAGCGTGATCTTGTCCGATGGCAAATCCTTCCGACTTCTGGTATGCGGGACGCAACACAGGGTCATCGTATTTGAGAATCTTGTTTTCAGCATGAGTCATATTGAAGTTACCCCACAAACGAAGACCGTTGTTCAATGTTTTGTTTACACGAAGTTCCAATTCGTATCCTTTCGTACGCACACGTCCTAAGTTGGCAGCCGGGGCGGAAATTCCTAAATAACCGGGAGTAGCACGGTTTTCGCCAGCTATAAGAATGTCCGAACGCTTGTCATAGAAAAATTCCAAACTACCGGCAAGCAAACCATCGAAGAAAGCATAATCGACACCGATATTCTGCTTCAAAGCTGTTTCCCAATGTACATCGGGATTACCTACTGTAGCCTCCTTATACCAAGTGTAAGGAGATTCGGTACGGTTGTTCAAACCGTGGTAAGACTTACCTCCGTAAGCCCACTGTGTAGCATAGAGGAAACGAATACCAAGGTTGTCGTCACCTACCTCACCGACAGAATAACGTACTTTCAACATATCTACCCACTTGCGAAGAGGCTTGAAGAATTTTTCTTCGCTTATCATCCAGCCCAACGCACCTGAGTTAAACAACTCGAAACGATAGTCGGAACTAAACTTCTCGGAACCGTTGTATGCACCGTTGTATTCCAAGAAATAACGGTTGCCATAACTGTAAGTGGCGCGGAACGCCCAGTCTTCACGATAGTGAGGGAACTCACTACCAGTGCTTCGCTCGGTACGGTTGAACACTCCCATGGCGCTGACATCGTGATCACCGAACTTGCCGCTCCATGACAACTGTCCTTGATAAAAAAGATTGCGTTGAGTAGCCCAGTCCCGCACAGCACCACCTGCTGTAGACCACAAGATACCTTCCTGAAAATCGAGTCCGGTTTTAGAGTCGGTTTGCGCATTGCTATAATGCACCTCGCCTGTTTCCGGATCTATCCATTTGGTCTGCGTCCCGTGATTCAAGTCATTGACACCACGACCGGCTTCCACAAACACGTTGTCCCACGAAATCATGGCACTTGCACGTAAGCCTTTTACAAGGAAGCTCAAGTCCTGTTCCAATACAAAGTCGGTATTGACACGGGTAGTAGTAAGCATTTCATAGCCTGCATTGGCAAGATTCAATACAGAGTTCGGAGCACCTTGCGAATTGGGCTTGTAATATCCCCACGTACCGTCGGAATAACGGGGCAAGAAAGCGTCTGACGGAGAACTGTAGGCTGCCTGCCACAACTGTGAAGCCCCAAATGAATCGTCGGCAATTCCCCACGGTGATTTCTTCACACCATAAGAACCGAAAATATTGGCTTTCAACACGGTAGTTTTGGTAATCTTGAAGTCCAAATTACTACGTGCGTTGATACGGTTGAATCCGTAACCTGCCTGATAACCACGGTTATTGTCCCATTCGCGGAACAAGTCACCTTCGTGCAGAAAGTCTACCGCAGCGAAATATTTGACGTGGCGTGTACCACCCGACAGATTGATGCTCGGATTGTACGACATGGCATAATCTTTGAAAAGTTCTTTCTGCCAGTCAACGTTCGGATAACGTTCGGCCTCTTCCAAATTAGCCGGATGGCGATATTTGTCAATCGTCTCCATCGGCAATACTTTATTCCAAGAAGCAGGATTCAAGCCTAACTCATATTCGGCAGCCTGATTACGCACATACAACGCATCCGCCGACTCCAATCTTCCCGGCAGAGCAGAAACCACTTTAGCCGTCATGTTCATACTTACGTCAATCTTGGCGCGGCCTTCGTTACCGCGTTTAGTGGTTACAAGGATGACACCATTGGCACCCTTCACACCATAAACAGCAGTTGCCGATGCATCCTTCAATACAGATATAGACTGTACGGAACTCATGTCCACACTGCTCATCGGACGTTCGATACCGTCCACAAGGATAAGCGGTTCGCTATTATTCCACGAGCTAACGCTACGAATTACAATTTTCGGATCTTCGTCACCCGGCATACCAGTAGAGGCAGAAGTCACCACACCCGGCAAATTACCCGTCAATGCTGCACCCACATTCGACACACCACCTGCACGCTGTAAAGTCTCACCAGTGGTTTGTGCAATAGCACCTACCACAGATGCTTTCTTTTGTTGTCCGTAACCCACCACAACCACTTCTTCCAGTTGCTTGGTGTCATCTTCCAATGTTACTTTAATAAGACCTTTAGAAACGATCTTTACTTCCTGCGGTTTCATTCCTACATACGAAACAATAAGGACAGACTTCTCACCGGGCACAGTCAATACAAAATTGCCATCAATATCTGTAATTGTACCTACTGAATTATTACCTTTTAAAGTTACTGAGGCTCCAATGATTGTCTCACCATTACTGTCAAGAACCGTTCCCCTCACCGTTATCCCTTTCTGTGCTGATGCTGTTACAAAACTAAACAACATAAGGAGAAACAAGTAAGGAATTTTTTGAATTTTCTTCGTTACATTTTTCATTACCATTAGTTTAAGATGTTAATTAACTCATTGTTTTCTAATCATCATTTTTTTTAATTGCATTAGCTGTCATTATAAATACAACTCATAGTTACTAGTATTAGATTTATATAAAAAAAATAATTATTTGCAAGTAGCGTATAATCCGATTGTAGTACCGGTAAATCCACCAGCTGTTGTAGTAGAGAGATAACTGGGATCTACATCTTTACAAAGCAGTTTCCAGCTTTTTTCACCATCAACAGAATAATAGAAATCGTAACCAATTCCTTGAGATACTAATTTCAAATATACTTCATTTATATTTGCGCCTATTTCATCTGAAGCCAACGTCTGTTCCTTTTCACCGATTTGTTTCAGAGAAATATTTTTATTCTCACCCACTTTATTCAAACAGAAAAAATATTGATGCGTCTCATCTTTAAACAACAGCATTCCGGCTGCTTCCTTATCGTCAGAAGGATTGAACAACATACGGGTAGCACATTCAAATTTATGATGTTGCAACCGACGGCAGACAAATGCCGGAGTTTTCTTTTCCGTAGCGCTAATATCCGCACATTTCAAGGTCAAATATCCGGGTGTTTCCGTCAATGAATATAAATCGGAAGCAGCAGCTCTCAAAGTCATCCAGGTCATGTCGAGTACAGGAGAATCAAAGTTCGCTACCAACTCGAAGTTACCATAAGTAACTGTCGTATCGCGTTTCGCACCTTCACGTTTTACAATCATAGGTACTAAATCATCGCCTTGTGTCATGTACGGGAATCCGTCTTCACTCCATTTCACCGGCATCATAAATGTTTCACGTCCCAAATTCTCAAACTGATTATTAATAGGGCGACAAGCCAGAAAAACAGCCCACCAATCTCCCTCTTTGGTTTGAATCAAGTCAGCATGACCAGCACAGGTTACCGAATTAGGACGGTCAGAATTCAAATGTCTTTGCGTCAGAATCGGGTTGTTTTTCCATGGAAGAAATTTACCCATCGGAGAATCACCACGGAAAATCACTTCCGAATGCCAGTCACCCGTTCCACCTTCGGCGGACATCAAGAAATACTTTCCATTTATTTTATATAAATGAGGACCTTCTATCCAAATTGGTTTGTCTGCCGGTTGGGCTCCTTTATTTACAAGAATCTTACGAGGACCCACAGTTTTATCTGTTTTCACATCAAACTCTTGTATGCGTATGGTACGGTGTCCGCTATATTCAGGTTTATTATCCGGAGCCTCATCATTATTAACAATATATGCCTTGCCATCTTCATCAAAAAAGAAAGAAGGATCAATACCTCCGACTTCCGGCAACATAATAGGTTCCGACCATTCACCAAACGGGTCTTGTGTCTTCACAAAGAAATTCCCGGCTCCTACATTGGTTGTTACCATATAATATGTCTTGTTACACGGATTATAAGAAATAGCCGGAGCAAAAATACCGCCACTCACTTTCTGTCCTTCCATATTCACTAATTGTGAAGCACGGTTCAACACATGCCCTATCTGTTTCCAATTCACCAAGTCTTTACTGTGAAAAATAGGAACACCGGGGAAATAGGTAAATGTAGATGTTACCAGGAAATAATCACCTTCTCCATTTGTGCAAACACTTGGATCGGAATACCATCCCGGCAAAATCGGATTATAGAAATAGTCTTCATCTGACAGAGGATTGGAAATATAAAAATCATCATTTCCTTTATAAGAAAAATAATCAAAGAGAGCCACAGACTTTCCAATAGCCGGCAATTGTTGTTCTTTCTTTGAGTTACATGACATCATTGTCATCCCCAGCATAAATATGGAGAGCCAGACAATTGACATTAATCGTATTACCTGTGTATTCTTCATAATACTTCTTATTTTTTTTATAATCAAATATGAATTACTGATCTTTTCTGCAAAGATAAGCCAGTTCACAAAACTACAAATATAATTATGTTACGGGCTTCTTTTCCTAAATAACATCTTCATTTTCAATGTTACATCTATCTTTTCCCTTGTAGCACGTCTAAACAATCACACTGATTATAAGCACATTACAATCTCATTTTTTTGAATAAAAGCTATTTAAATTCCCAATAATCCAGATTGAAAAGTTTGTTTCCTTTCTCTCCTTTAAAGCAGAAATAAAGATCATGTACACCTTTTGCATTCTTTATCCGGCATGACATCTGTTTATATATATCCAGTCCTCCTGTTGGTGATATACTGACACAGCCTATTACCGGACCTTCCGTGCTGTCCAGACGAATTTCTATCATTCCGCCTTTTTCAACGCAAGCTGCGCTTACACTGAATTTCTTTGCTCCCTTCTTGCCAAAGTCGACACCACGCACACACAGATATTCATTATCATCAATATCGGTTATATACAAACCACCATTCTTATGATTTTCAGCTTTCAGACCATATCCCCAAGCCATCGTTTCGGCTTCCACTCTACGGTAAGGATTAAAGTTTTCAATCTGTTCCAGTTTCGTTTCCTGCCAATAAGGAACTTCCTTAATGGTTCCATCCGGATTATAATGCATTTTTGCAACAGATACCGAACGGCGTTCTTTATGGTCGAAAGTCTCCAGATGAAGCAAATCATAATTTAGACCGAACACATAAGAGCTGCCTTTATAATCAATAATTCCGGGATGATTTCCTCTGGTTCTTTCCGTTGGACGCATAATATATCCTTTTGTACTCCATGGTCCGGTAGCTTTGTCGCTCATAGCATAGCCAATCCCTTCCGGACAACAAGTAGAAGCAAAAGCCATATAATAATGACCGTTACGTTTATATACCCACGGACCTTCCTGATAATGTTCCGGTTTATCAGCCAATTTGACTATTTCCCCCGAATATGAAATCATATCTTCATTCAGTTTCACATAATAAACATTCGGATTGCCCCAATACATATACGCTTGTCCGTCATCATCAATAAATACGGTAGGGTCAATATCATCCCAATGCTCTTTTTGCCAAACCAATGGTTTATTCAAAGGGTCTTTAAAAGGACCGTAAGGAGAGTCGGATACCAATACGCCAATACCATTACCGTGAATCGGGCAATACATGTAAAACTTGCCATTACGTTCGATGACTTGTTCTGCCCAGGCACCGTTATCACGTTTCACCCAATCAAAACTCTTCAAAGAAGCGACCGCTCCGTGATCGGTCCAATTCACCATATCAGTGGAGGTATAAAGCAACCAGTCCAACATTTTGAATCCTTCGGCATCATCCTCATCATGGGTTGTATAAAGGAAAACGGTATCGTTATATACCATCGGAGCCGGATCGGCAGTGTATTTTGTTTGTATAATAGGATTTTGTGCAGTTCCTGAAGTAGCGGCAGTGATTGCCAACAAAAACGATACGCCTAAAAATTTTAAGTTTCTCATATTCTTTTATTTTAAAAGGTTATTTGGTTATTAATACTCCACCATTGCAAGGAATAGTCAATTGCAATTCTTGTTTCTTTCCTATTTCTATTTGTTTTACGCTACCCTGCAATGCCTTATCATCACTAAACAGTCTCACCTTTTCTCCATTGGAGAACATCGGTAAATTAACTTTAAGTTTCAGTGTTTCCTTCTGCGCATTTACTCCGGCAATATACCATTTGTCGCCATGACGACGGGCAAGAATGACGTATTTACCAGGATAACCGTCAATGAAACGTACCTCGTCCCAAGTCGTTGGAACCTCTTTCATAAAATCAATTGCCCACGACGGAGCATCGGTCAGGTTATTCGGTGCCAAAGCGAAATGCTGTACCGGACTCTGAAATAGCACCGCCGTAGCCAGTGCGTAGACATCTGATGTCACCCGCCGGCTTCCCCGTGGGGCATTATCCGCATTATAATATTTGTTCAATGCACTACCTCCAAAATCCATGCTACCTACCGTGTTACGGATAAACGGATGTAAGGTAGCATTAAAGGCCTCATTATCACAGCTGCCTTGAGAGAAATGAAGATTTTCACTAGCCAATACTGCCTCACTCGCTGCGAAGTTAGGATACATACGTTCCCAGCCACGAGGCAAAGTACATCCATGGAAAATAACTAAAAGTCCGTACTCGTTTGCATCCGACAAGATATCCTCATACAACTGCATAGTCATTTGCTTGTCGCCTCCGAAAAAGTCCACTTTTATTCCACGGATGCCAATGCTTTGCATCCATTTCATCTCCTTACGTCGGGCTATCGCATTATCCATCATACCTCTCGGAGTTTGCGGAGCATCATTCCAATACCCATTCGAATTATACCACAAATAAAGAGCTACCCCTTTGTTCTTCCCATATTTAGCCAATTCTTCAATTTTATCACGTCCTATTTGTTTATCCCACAAGGCATCCACCAACACAGACTGATAGCCCATTGCTGCCGAGAAATCAATATACCGGAGTTGCTCTTTATAATTAGTACTTCCATCCATACCGATAATCCAGCTCCATGAACCCCTGCCATACGTAAACTCTCCTTTTGCCTGATAAAGCGGTTTTACAACATCAAAAGGAACCGTTGTCTCCACTATTGGAGCCAAAGTCTTGCCCACAGTAATAGTACGCCAAGGCGTCTCGCCCGGTAATGCTATCCCCGGAGAAACCGTACCATTCCCATTTGCTTCACCTTCTTGCGGAAATCCAATGGTATACACCCCTTCTTTGTGTCCCAACAGACGGCTCGCACAATATCCACCATTTACTCCCGTTTCGGCAACAAGCACCCAACCGTTATCTCCATTACGGAACAGACAGGGAAATGTGTATCCTTCTCCCCAGCCATTTTTCCCTACGGCATCATCTGCCGTATAAGACGTCTCATAACTTGGAGAAGTACGGGCAAATCCTCCCATCGGTTTACTTTGCGGACAAAGGAAAGTGGTGGTTCCGTCAGGAAACGCAAATCCTGTGACTTCTTGCTTAACCACGCAACTTAGTGTCTCACCTTGCGGATACATCTTATATTTAAAAGCAACATCGTTATTACTTATGCGGAATATAACATCATAAATTGTTTTCCCTTGTTGTGTAAACGAAAATACAGCTTCATTTGCCACATAATGTACCTTGCTCTTTTTAATAGAAGCCAACTCGTATGTTTCATCTATTTTATTGGTTGAAACATTCTTCTCCAGCGACATCCCCGATGAGAAATCTCCTATATTTGCAACCATCCCCAATGGAGATGGTTGCAAAAAGAGAACATTGTCATAACTAACAGAATAAGAAGGTCTTCCGTCCATATCTGAGACTGTTACTACCAGCTTCCCATCAGGACTTGTTATCTGTTTATTTTCTGCACTTGCAACGCTACTCCCCAATAGCATAGCCATTACTATAAAAGACTTCATCCTATTTCTACTTTTCAGATTCTTTTCTACTGACATAATCACACTTTCTATTTACAATCAAAACTTTACAGAAACTGCCTTCCCACTATAATCAACGCTTTTTTGAGTCCCGTCCTGAAGGGTTACAGTAAACTTACGGTTCTTCAACATTCCCTCATACGCACCTTTTCTTGCCCCTATCGTCAACTTACGAGATGCATTATTCCAAGAGATTGGAATTTCCGTATAAGCTCCTTTTTCGTAATTATAATTATCAAATTCATCTTCATATAAAATGAAGTTTCCATTCGCACCCGCATATACCTTCAATTCAAGATGATCCCACGTTTTTTCAGTTGCATACTGAACTTGTGGACCGACAGGAATAATACTACCCGCTTTTACATACAATGGAATAACATCCAGTGTAGTTTCTTTGGCAATTTCCTTTCCGCCTTCGTGTTTCTCGTTCGTCCAGAAGTCATACCATAGCGTTCCTGCCGGTAAGTATATGTTAGCAGATTTCGTTTCCCTGAAATCCACAGCAACGTCCGTTTTTGTTTTTTTCGCTCCATCTCTGTTCCATCCTTCTTCTTCGGAGACTTTTACCACAGCTTCCGGTGTATATTGTGCATGAGCAATCGGAGCCACAAGGATCGATTTTCCAAACATATATTCGTCATTGATATCCCACACCTTTCTGTCGTCTACAAAATCCATCATCAAAGCGCGCATAAAACTCGATTGGCGATTGCTCACTTCCCAAGAAGTAGAATAAATATAAGGCAACAGAGAGTAACGCAAACCTATCATCTTCTCGATAGCATCATATACAGGCTCGCCCTTCTTTCCGAACTTATAGATTTCCCTATAAACATCCGTCCCGTGCGAACGCATCATCGGATTGAACGTTCCAAACTGCAACCAACGCACATAAAGTTCCTGATACAATGGATTTTTTGAAGCACTATCATCATTCCAGCTTTTATTATAATGTCCTGCAAAAAAGCCACCAATATCACTATTCCAGTGAGGCATACCACACAAAGAAAAGTTTAATCCGGCAGGAATCTGATTTCTAAAACTCTCCCATGTGGAAGCGACATCACCACTCCATACATTTGCACCATAACGTTGCTGCCCCAAGAATCCGGAACGGGTTAAAATAAACACGCGTTTGTCCGAAGTCACTGCACGCTGATGGTCGTAAACTCCTCCGACAGTCATCAACGGATAAGCATTGCGCACCTTACGGAACGAGCCCAGATAGGTTTTGGTATCCATATCCTCCGGCTTCCAGTCCAAATGGTCGGGTTCGGTAGAGTCCATCCACCAGGCATCCATTCCCAGTTTGAAAATTCCGTCATTCAGATATTTCCAATAAATATCACGGGCCTCGGGATTGTAAGCATCATACACTCTTACACCGGAAGGATATTCCATGTTGGGGGGCCATGACTCCAATCCCGATTGCGGCCAGGTAGTGAAATTAAACAACATCCCTTTTTTGTCCAATTCTCTATAAGGTTTGGTCATCGGTCCGAATGACGACCAGATAGATATAGCCATGTGTGCGTTCATTGCATGAACATCCTCAATCATCTTTTGAGGATGATTGAAAGTCGGGTTCTGAAAATCCATCGCATTCCACAAATAGTTATGCCCCCAATATTGCCAGTCCTGAATAATACCGTCCAAAGGAACCCCCAACTCACGATACTTGCGAACAACATCTACCACTTCCTCCTGGCTCTTATATCTTTCTTTACTTTGCCAGTAACCATAAGTCCATAAAGGAAACATCGGTGCTTGCCCGGTCAAGCTGCGTACCTGTGCTATTACGCCATCGGCATTCTTCCCGTACATGAAATAATAGTCTACACAGTCACCTACTTCAGAACGGAAAGATGTTTCAACTTCGTTGTCCGTAAAAAGAGTCGGCGAATAGTTATCCCAAAACACACCATATCCTTTAGTAGACTGGAAGAAAGGTGACACATCTTCCACATTTCCCTGTATCAGATTTTTAGTCATGTTCCGCTGAATCATCTTTCCATTTTGCAATTGTCCCAAACCATAAATGGCTTCCTCCTTATCTAATACAAAAGGTTGATAAACCTGATAAGTTTTTGTCCCGGCATCATCGAAATCGATAAACTGCATACCGGATTTCTCTGCCAATAATGATTTGCCATCCTTTGAGAAATAAGAAACAATTCCCGTCCCGGTGTCCACACTGACACTTAGTTCGCTGGTGTTCAATACAATCTTATTATCTTGTATATCAGCCTTGAAACTTACCTTCTCGGGTTTGGCAATTACAGAAAGACTCTGTTTTTCATAGGCAACACCTTCCGGCGATTTTATTACTCTCGCCACAGCAGGCGCAAAGAATTGTACTTCTATATCCACTGCATTTACAGTGGTTTTGATGCCGGACGATGTTTTCTGATAGTTCTGTGCGAATAAAATATTTGTGCTGAAGCATAAACATATACCCCAAAATAGATGATGTATTTTCATAATTATGGAATGATAAGGTTTCTAATTAATTACCAACAGATGTTGCATACAAGCCGATCATTGCTCCTGTAAAACCACCAGCCACATTGGTAGAAAGAATATCACCGGAAACGGTTCCTCCTACATTTGTAAAATTTTTGCCATCAATCGAATAATTAAAACGATAATCATCTCCATTGGCTGCGACTTGCAGTGTCACAGGTTTCTCTATTTCTATTTTCACCTCAGCCAGGACACTCGCTTGTCCTTTTTCGGTTCTTTGCAGCATCAGGTAATGGTCTTTTCCCTTTTTAGTGATACCGAAAACATAGTGATATCTTTCATTTTGGTAACATGTTATACCGGCAAAATCTTTCTCATTTTTCGGTTTGTACGCCATGGTCGCTGCCGCTGTAAATTGATTATGCTGCTGACGGTAGAACAAGGTAGAAGTAGGTTTCACTTCATTGATATTTGAGGTAAAAGGGATGATCCGCAACCCTTTATCGGTCATCTCAACGAAATCTTCACGAGGTCCTCTAAGACCGATCCATCTAAGGTCTAATGTCTTATCGGAGAAATCATCCTTAAAGACAAAGTTGCCACTAGGCAAATAACCGTTTTTCCCTGTCTGGTTCTCTACTCTCGAAGGCATCTTCAATGTAGGTTTCATAGGGATAAGCCCATTTTCGAAAACGGGAAATGTTCCGCTCCAGTCCACCGGAAGAATAAAAGTTTCGCGTCCGGTATTCACTCTGTTCTTCTCATTGGGGCGTATTCCTAAAAATACACCATAATATTTTCCGTCGGGTCCCTCCACTAAGTCTGCATGACCAGCCCAGTCTACTTTATCCACCCGGTTTGCAGGAAAATAACGTTGAGTCAAAATAGGATTATTATTTGCCGGAAGATAAGGTCCTTTCGGATGATCACTTACAAAAATGACTTCGCTATGCCAGCCTCCGGTTCCTCCTTCGGCACACATTAAGTAATAACGTCCATCTTTCTTATAGATATGAGGAGCTTCAATCCATACCGGTTTTTCTTCTATATTGACGCCACCGTTTACGATGATCCTGTCTGTTCCTGGAACCACTTTATCATTCTCCACATCATAATCCCATATTTTTATGACACGGTGTCCCGAATAACGTTCTTCTCCCTGAGCAGGAGCATCATTATGTACCACGTATGCCTTGCCATTATCATCAAAGAAAAGAGAAGGATCAATGCCTTCAAATTGAAGTTTGATTGGATCACTCCAGCCATTCTCCGGATTCTTTGTCTTTACCACCATATTTCCAAAGCCGCCGGAAAATTGAGTGGTTATCATATAAAACGTATCATTATGGGGATTATATCTTATAGCAGGAGCATATACACCAGCACTAATGCCACAATCTTCAACCTTTAATTGTGATGTTCTGTCCAGTACATGACCGATTTGTTTCCAGTTGACCAAATCATTAGAATGGAAAATAGGCACCCCGGGAAACATGGCAAAAGATGAGCACACTAAATAATAATCATTCCCTTTCCGCGTTATACTCGGATCGGGATAACAACCCTGCAAAATAGGATTATAGAACTCACCCGGCTTTAAAGGATTGTTTTGATAAATAGCATCCTCCCCCTGATAAATAAATTGCGTAAAGACAGGAGCATTTTTCGTTATTTTACCCTTGCCACTCACCTCCATATTAAAAAACAGCATAAAAAATACGACAAGCGCCACGGATTGCCAGCCCGACAAAATCAATTTTAATGTTCTCATAATATCACTTTTTATTTTCTATAATTTTCTGTTCCATAGTAGTGTTTGCAAATGTATCGATTCGGTTTTATCATATATGTAGAATCATGCTACAGGCATCTATATATAGGTTACATTTATCACAGACATGTAACATTCTTCTTTTTCGATGTTACACCAGCCTTAAATCCATAAAATGATAAGAGGTATGTTAGATTGAAAAGACAACTGTCCCTGGTTGTCTTTTCAATCTGAAGACTGCACGATAAGTATTAATGGAAAGGAGCTGATCTATTAATAATAAACTTGCTCCCTATTAATTGAAAACTTCCGCAACTCAGTATGCAAACTTATTCTTTCTTCGTTATAATCTATAATTGCAAGCTTTGTTTATAAAAACAGAACTTGCAATTATATAAATGAAAGCTTCATTTATAAAAACAAAACTTGCGTTTATAGTTTGCAATAGGTGCAAAACAACTTTACCAGTAACTAAAAACAAGTTTACCGGTAATGAAGAGTAATTTTTCTATTAATGAATCAGACGTGAAGTAGCTCTACATATCTCATAGGATAGAGAGGCAAACGAGGGCATTTGACTATGAGAAATACCTTGATATGCCCCCAAATAGGATGAGAATAAGAATAAAATAAGGAGAAAAAGTATGAGAAATGAATTTCCGGAAAGTATTTCTCATAAGGAACATGCCTGATAATCTGCGTATTATCTAAAATGATGAGAATATGAGAAATAAAAGAAGAAAATCTTTTCTAGTAGGAAGCTGTCTAAAAAGTCGGTTCTATTAAATTCTCCTCCTTCAGGAAGGAATTAGAGTTACTAACGACTTTTTAGACAGCCTCTTATTTATATCAGCAGTAGAAAGTAAATAGTTCCAATGAATCGGATAAAATCAGGAAGTATGATTATTGCACATCCATCACTATCGCTTTCAACTTAGTTTCATCGGAAGAGCCTCCATACAGCAATTCATACGTACCAGCCACCGGATGCATGGTATTAGTCGCCTCATCAAACCATTCGAAACTCTCATGTGTAAGAGGAATGGTTACTGATTTAGTTTGCCCGGCAGGAATGTGGACGCGCTTGAAAGCACGCAAGGTATAACGAGGGCCGTCTTTATCTGCCGGAGATCGCAGATAAACCTGAACCACTTCATCTCCGTCACGCTGCCCTACATTACTTACCGGAACAGTCAGCGTAACCGTTTCTCCATTTCCAATCGCACTCTTACTTAGATTAGCCTCACCATAAGTAAACGTAGTATAACTCAGCCCATGACCGAATGGGAAAAGTGGTTGCTGTTGCATATACCGATAGGTACGCCCCTTCATGGAATAGTCTTCAAAGTCCGGCAATTGATTCACATCCTTATAGAAAGTGACCGGCAAGCGTCCGCCGGGATTATACTCTCCCCAAAGAGCATCAACGATAGCCGTACCACCCGCCTGTCCCGGATACCATGCCTGCAGAATCGCTTCACAAGTATTTGTCTCCGGCACCAATCCGATAGCCGAACCGGAATAATTAATAAAGACCACCTTCTTTCCTGCCTTCTTCAATGCTTTCAACAGATTACGCTGAACAGCGGGAAGTTCAATATCCGTACGGTCACCACCTTTAAATCCGGGAACAGCAACCGGCATTTCCTCTCCTTCCAGACTTGGAGAAATTCCACCTGCAAAAAGAACCACATCGGCATCTTTTACTTTCTCTACAGCCTTATCCAAATTGATTTCCATCTCTTTGCCCATATCAAAATCGAGGGTTGCCCCTTCATTCCGTTGAGTGAACAGGATTTCGACCTTATATTCTTTTCCGGCTTTTGCCTGCAAGGTATAAAGATTCGTCGGATTTTTTACATATACTTTTTCCGCCACTTGTTCGCTGTCGATAATAAGTGTCACCGCACCGTCCAATTGAAAACGGAAAACAACATCACCCGACTGCGAAGGACGAAAGACTGATTCATAACGAGCCGAGAAATTAGTGATTTCCACACCGGGCGCAAATGTAGTAGCCCCTGTTGTCGCAAAATGGAACGGAGTGGAAATCTGATCGGTAGCAACGACTTCCCCTTCACGATCACGATTATTCCAGTATTCTGCCAAGAAACCGGGTTTACCGTTTATGCTACATTCATCAAACAGGCTTTGGAGTGTCTTTCCGTCCACACGGTCACAACCTGGTTCGTATATGATTTGCCCTTCCGGTAGTTTGGCACGGACAGCTTCCAATAAGGTAACCGTATGTGCCGGAATACCGTTATAATTTCCCCACTGCATCACGGAGTCATTGGCATTAGGTCCCATAACGGCTACTTTCAGATGGGTATTCAGAGGCAGGATGTTGTTTTTATTCTGCAAAAGCACCAATGACTCACGAGCCATACGCAAAGCCAATGCCTGATGTTCCTTACTATTCAGCACAGAGGCCGGAATTTCCGACCAAGCCGGTTGTTCGTCCATTTCTCCCAGTTCAAAACGTGCTGTCAACAAACGTTTCAATGAAATATCTATTTCTTTTTCGTCAATCAAACCGGCTTTTACAGCATCCGCCAGTGAAGCATATTCACTTCCACATTCAAGGTCTGTACCTGTCCGCACAGCAGCTGCCGAGGCGTGTTCCTTGTCCGGGTGAGTCCCATGCGTTCCCGGTCTATGGAAATCGGAAATCGCTCCACAGTCAGAGACTACAATGCCTTTGTATCCCCATTCATCCCGCAATATTTGCATCAACAGGCGATTGCTGCCACAACAAGGCTCTCCCTCAAAACGATTGTAGGCACACATCACTTCCTTTACATGCGCTTTCTGTACCAAATCTTTAAAAGCAGGCAGATAGGTTTCCCATAAATCCCGGGGAGCTATATTCTCCGCATCAAAACTATGCCGGTTCCACTCCGGTCCTGAATGAACTGCAAAGTGCTTGGCACATGCGTGCAGCTTATCATATCCGGCATCTTCCGGTCCTTGCAAACCACGGACTACAGCCATTCCCATTTGTCCTGTCAGATAAGGGTCTTCACCGTAGGTTTCCTGACCACGTCCCCAACGAGGGTCACGGAATATATTGACGTTCGGTGTCCAGAATGTTAATCCCTGATAGCGTTTCAGTACGCCACTTTCACCGAAAACACGCGATTTTACGCGAGCCTCATCGGAAGTGGCATTGAACACTTCATATAATAATGAATCATTAAAAGAAGCTCCCATACCGATAGACTGGGGAAAAACAGTAGCCAATCCGGCACGTCCCACACCGTGCAACGCTTCATTCCACCACTCATATTCTTTAATTCCCAATCGGGGGATAGCAGGTGACGCATTTTGCATTAATGATACTTTTTCTTCCAAAGTCAACCGGGGCAACAAATCCTCCGCCCGTTGTTCCGCCGTTAAAGAAGTGTCCTGGTAAGGCAGCAATTGCTTACATGCCGAAAACGATAACACCAAACAAACACCCATAATCGGTATCCAACCTCTTTTCATAATATTATATACTTATTAGTTATGATTAATTTGGAAACAAAAATAGCCTATTTTCCAATAAAACAATGTTTCATTGGTTACAAATACATATTTGTGTGTTACATTGACGCATCACAGAACGAATAATCAAAGGAATCCACATCCACATAACCGCCCACGGAACGTGTAGCATAGTTAAATATGGCAAACTTACTGCCCATGAACATACGGGTGTAGTCAAATTTCATCTTAATAGGCAGACCGACAGGTATCCATGCTTTCCCATCAAGACTATAAGAGAAACGAGCCTCATCCCGTCCATTGGTAAAGTCACCTTCCACACGCAAATAGATAAGCTCTTTTTTAAGAGGTATACGGGCTTGTTCGGTCATATCCACACGGCTAATGGCATGCTTCGTTTTATCAAACACACTTTTCTGTTCACTCATCACAAGAGACAGTTTATTTCCGTTCTTTTCAACCGCAAGCACACCGCTGTCACCATTAAAAGCCGATAATCCCGCACGGTCACCATCTTTCATCCCCGCCAGAGAGAGACTGACAGTGCCCATGCATTTCGGTCCTACCATACGCTGAGTCAACGTATTGGGAGCAACAAACAGGTTATCTACCACACGGGAGGTTTTCAAACGCAAAAATCCGGGACGGTCGGTAAGACTCCATGCCTGATCGACGGGGTTATGATTCCACTGCCAATAGAGGGAAAGCTCGGAAGCGGAAAAATCATCCGAACCACAGATACCCTCCATTGACATATACGACAAAGTAGTATCATTCGGGATGCGCCCATCCTTGTCTCCCAGCATAGGCCAACCATCTTCCGTCCATGTACAAGGCATGAGGCACGGCACACGTCCTACGCCACCACGATCCTGAAAAATCAGTCCGTACCATTCACCGTTTTTCCCGTCTACGATGCATCCCTGACCAACACCGCCATGCCCGTCGAACTCTGTTTCAAGAATGACACGCTTTTCGTAAGGTCCGGTAATCTTATCGGCACGATAGCATACTTCACGACGCAGACGGCCGGGAATACTCCAATCCATAGAAATCATCAGCAAGTAATATTTTCCATTATGCTTGATGACGGAACTACCTTCCAACAGACCTTGTTCGTCAGCATCCCGTTCAAAGATCTGCTGGTTGATGCCACCGGGAAGCACATCAGTCAAATCGGGTTTCAACTCTGTAAGCTGTCCCGTACTGTGAAAGAGATACACCCGCCCGTCATCATCAAACAGAAGCGAACCGTCATGGAAATGCGGGGGACGGGAAAGAAGTTTCCAGGGACCGGCCGGATCTGTCGCAGTATAGACAAACCCGCGTCCGGGCGCGCCATTGGCTGTAAACCATACATAGAATTTACCGTCATGATAGCGGATAGATGATGCCCATTGTCCTTGCCCGTAAGCAGTGCCTTCGAGCAGATCATAACGGGGACCATCGTCAATGCGGGGAAATACGTAGCTGATAGTTTCCCAATGTTTCATGTCCGGCGAACGCATGATTGGCGCTCCCGGCATCAGGTGCATAGTGGTGGAAACCATATAAAAGTAATCGCCTGCGCGACATACCGACATATCGGGCACGTCAGCATAAAGAATAGGATTACGGTATTGTGCTCCGGCTGATAGCGGGAAGAACCATGTAAAAAGAGTACACAGCAGAATAGTGTTGATTTTTGTTTTCAGCATAATCATCGTTTTTTGTTAACTGGCTATATTATCTATTATTTGAAAGCGAATTATTTAAAATGTTCCTTGTTATCTTCCACATCACAAAAATAGAAAATGCAAACAGACAGATTGACTAAAGTATGCTACATGATTTCTTTGTGATGCTACATACCGAATGAAGAATGTTACATCTATATTTACTCATGTTACATCACCCCATCTCACACAAAGAAAGGAGACTGTTTGCAGCCTCCTCTCACTTATTGCATACCCGAAACAACGGGTATCATATCAACAACTATTCTTATCAAAAGAACTTATCAGAACTCAACCAAGATACGGAACACCTTTCCCGGATTAGCCGTCCATTCCTGCATAGCTTCCAAAGCCCCTTCCGGTTTTGCTATCTTCGAAATCAGTTCTTCCATCGGACAATTCCCTTCTTTCATATAATTGATTACGGCACGGAAATCTGCCGGCAACGCATTTCTGGAACCACGGATATCCAATTCTTTCTGTACGAAAAGCTTCGTTTGGAAAGCCACTTCGCTCTTGGCATAGCCGATGCAAACCACACGCCCCGTGAATCCGACTTCATCCACTGCCATTACATAAGTGACCGGACTGCCGACAGCTTCAATCACTACATCAGCACCGAATCCTTCCGTTATTTCCTGTATCCGCTCGTGTACATTTTCTGTCTTAGAGTTAACCACATAAGATGCACCGACTTTCTTCGCCAGTTCCAGTTTCTCGTCATCCAAGTCGACAGCAATGACCGTTGCTCCCCTTAGGGCAGCACGCACAATGGCGCCTATACCGATCATACCACAGCCAATCACCATCACAAATTCGTTATCAATTACCTGCGCACGTGATACGGCATGGAATCCGACACTCATCGGTTCAATCAACGCACAATCGCGGGAAGAGATATTGCCTGCCGGAATAATCTTTGTCCAAGGCAATACGGCATATTCGCACATCACTCCATTACGCTGCACTCCCAGCGTTTCGTTATGTTCGCAGGCATTGACACGACCATTCCGACAGGAAGCACATTTACCGCAATTAGTGTACGGATTCAACGTCACATTCATTCCTTTCTCGAAACCTGCCGGAACACCCGAGCCGATTTCTTCAATTACCGCCCCTACTTCATGCCCCGGTATCACGGGTAATTTCACCATCGGATTCTTGCCCAGGAACGTGTTTAAGTCCGAACCACAAAAACCGACATACTTGATTCTTACTAATACTTCACCGGCGCCAACGGTCGGTTTTTCCAGTTCAACCACCTTCATTTCTGAGGGGTTGACAATTTGAACTGCTTTCATTTGATATGTTTGATAATAAATTTATTAATCGATTACTTTATAACCTTTCCAACCGTAATAGGCACAGAAGACAAAGCAAATCATCGGCACGCAATAGGCCATATAATAGATGTGCTCATTGGCATGCATGAAGTAAGCTGTCAACTGCGGTAGACAGGCGTTGCCCACAATCGCCATCACAAGAAATGCAGAGCCGCTCTTCGTCTGATTCACCAATCCTTTCAATGCCAACGAAAACTGCGTAGGATACATGATGGACATAAAGAAAGAAATAGCCAACATTGCGTACAATCCAACCATTCCGCCCCATATCATGACAACTCCGCACAGGAGAATATTCATCAGTGCATAGATTAACAGCATATCCTGCGGACGGAATTTTACCATCAGTCCCGTACCTATCCAGCGTCCTAAAAGAAAAGCGAGCATATACAATCCGAAGAAAGTAGTCGCCGTATCTTCGGGTAGTCCGGCATACGTACAACAATATACCAAGAAAAGACTGTTGATAGCCGTCTGTCCGCCATTATAGAAGAACTGCGCAATGACTCCCCAACGCAAATGCGAATGTTTCAGTACTCCAAAATCAATCAGCTTTTCTTTCTTATTGTCAGCCGTCGCTTTATCAGAAGAAACTTCGGCACCCTCATCTCCAATCTTCGGCAGTTTGGAGAATACAAAGACAACAGCTATGGCAACAAGCAGCAAGGCTAATATCAGGTAGGGAAGTTTCATGGCATCCGTTTCCTGTTGGATATAGGCTTGCCAGCCACCCGAATAATCTACCGGGAGAGTCTCGCGTGTATAGTGAGTTCCACTAAGGATGAGTTTACTCAGGAACATGGCGGCGATGAAAGCTCCCAGACCATTGAAGGATTGTGCCAGGTTCAGTCGTCGCGGAGCCGTTTCGGGAACTCCTAAAACCGTGACATACGGATTGGCGGCTGTCTCCAGAAAACACATGCCGGTGGCGATAATGAAGAAGATACAGAGGTAAGCCCAATACTCCTTCAGGATAGCTGCCGGAAAGAACAGCAGACCTCCGATAGCTGCCAATATCAGTCCGAAGATGATTCCCGCCTTATAGCTATATCGCTTCATAAACATAGCTATGGGAATCGGGAAAATAAAATAGGCCAGCCAATAGGCTGTTTCGGTAAAGGAAGCCTCAAAGGTATTCAGTTCGCAGGTCTTCATTAACTGCCGTATCATCGTAGGAAGCAGATTACTGCTTATCGCCCACAAGAAGAAAAGGCAGAAGACCAATGCCAGAGGTATTGTATATGTATTCTTTTTCATGGTATAATATTGTTTCACAATGTGGTTATTTTCTCAATCATTCAGACATGTTCTTGATGTAAGGAAGCACGGGAAGGTCTGTAAAGCCATAGAAATTCCGGGCATTTTCTCCTAAGAAAAGCGCTTTTTCCTTCTCTGACAATTCTTGTGATTTCAGCACAAAGTCATAGGACATTTTGTAGGTGATAGCCGTAATAGTACGCGGATAATCCGAACCCCACATCAGTTTCTCCATTCCTACCAATTCTGCCGCTTCACGAATAGCCTTAACCGCGCCTCTGAACGGATAGAACTCATCATTGAAAAGCCACGTGATTCCTCCGGATTCAATCATTACATTCGGGTAGCATGCCAACTTTATCTGTTCGAGCCAATCCGGCAACGTGACCATCCCGAAATGTCCGATAGCTATCTTCAGCCGGGGACATTCTTGAATTATCTCTTCCATTTCAGAAACTTGTGTCGCCCCATCCGCCAAATCGATGGAAAGCATCACATTCCGCTCTTCCATATAGTGGAACATCTGTATCATCTCTTGGCTATTCAGCATCACCCTGCCCTCTTTCAGCAACAGACGATGTGCGGGAATCTTGATAGCTTTAAAACCTTTGGCTATAAGTGTTTTTGCCTGTTCCAGAAATCCCGGTTTACGAAACTCACACATTCCGCATACAAAGAAACGATTGGGATAACGGGCAACAACCTCGGCTAAATATTCATTCTGTATGCCATCAATAAATTCCTGTGTAATGACAGCGGCAGACACTTGCGCATAGTCCATATTCGACAGAAAGACTTCCGCACTATTCACTCCGTCTATCATAAAAGGTGGAACCATCTGCCGGATTTCTCCCATAAATAACGAACGGCCGTTTTCAAGCGTTCGGATAGGGAGTCCATCTACGACCGTATCCTGCCGTAACCACAGATGAGCATGCGCATCAATAATTGTGTAGTCCATACGAACGGTTCTGTTTTATGAGTTTGCCCAGCTTACGCGTTTCTGTTCTCCGATAATATCCTGCACTTCCCGAACGAGTTCCCAATCAACCGGTTCCTCGATGAAAGCGATATTCTTTTTCACATTTTCAGGATTAGTCGTACTGAACAAAGTGGTAGCAATACGAGGATTGCTGACAGAGAATTGCATGGCAAGTTTCTCAATCGGATAGTTTTTCGCTTTGCAATGTTCCATTGCTTTGCGACAAGCCTCTACTAAAGGCTTTGGAGCCGGATGCCAAGCGGGAACACCCCGTTCGCTCAATAGTCCCATTGAAAGCGGAGAAGCATTGATTACACCTATTTCTTTAGATTCAAAGTAATCCAGGAAGTCAGCCAGTTTATCATCGCACAGGCAATAATGGCAGAAACTAAGGACAGATTCAACCGTACCGCTTGGAGAGTGGTCGATGACCCATTTCAGATTCTCCAGTTGCAAGTCGGTGATTCCGACATGACCTACGACACCTTTCTCACGCAATTCCACCAAAGCTGGTAGTGTCTCATTTACAACTTGGTTTAAATCGGCAAATTCAACATCGTGCACATTTATCAAGTCGATAAAGTCTATGTTCAAGCGTTCCATACTCTCATACACACTTTCGGTAGCACGCTTGGCAGAATAATCCCATAAATTCACACCGTCTTTGCCATAACGTCCCACCTTTGTAGACAGATAATAGCGGTTTCGGGGAAGTTCTTTCAGTGCTTTCCCCAGTACGGTTTCTGCTTTATAGTGTCCGTAATAAGGAGAGACATCTATAAAATTCATCCCAGCTTCAACAGCAGTAGCTACCGCCTGGATACCTTCTTTTTCTTTCAAATCATGGAAAACTCCCCCTAAGGAAGAAGCTCCGAAACTAAGAGAGGAAACTTTCATCCCCGTCTTTCCGATTTCATGGTATTGCATACTTTTAGGTTTTAAATAGTTTTGTATGCGACAAAAATAGGTCAGGAATGATTGCCGTCAGTCAGAGGAGAGCGTAAAAAGCAACGTAACGGTTTACGTAAAAAATATAGCTTCAAATGCTCTTATTTATCCGGGAATGTGCTTTCTTTGTAAAAGATTCAAAGCAGAAGACCTTTTAATGGAAAACCGGAAACATACTTCACTCAAAGATCTTGCCCAAGCATTGGGTGTATCGATTCCTACTGTATCCAGGGCGTTGAAAGACAGTCCCGAAATCAGTCGTGAACTTTGTGCCAAAGCTAAGGAACTGGCCAAAGAGATGAATTATCGTCCCAATCCTTTCGCCATGAGCTTGCGGAAAAATGCTCCACGCATTATCGGTGTGGTCGTTCCGGATATCGTTACCCATTTCTTCGCTTCTATCCTGAACGGAATAGAGAACATGGCTATCGCCAACGGATACTTTGTGATTATCACTACCTCACACGAGTCTTATGAGCATGAAAAGCGGAATATCGAGAATCTGGTCAATATGCGTGTGGAAGGTATTATCGCCTGTCTGTCGCAAGAGACTACGAATTATTCTCATTTATCCGCCTTGAAAGACATCAATATGCCACTTATCCTGTTTGACCGTGTTTGCCTGACGGATCAGTTTTCTTCGGTCGTAGCGGATGGGGCACAATCAGCGCAAATGGCTACACAACATCTGTTGGATAATGGAAGTAAACGGGTAGCCTTTATCGGTGGAGCGAATCATTTGGATATTGTAAAGAGAAGAAAACATGGCTATCTGGAAGCATTACGTGAGAATCGTATTCCTATCAAAAAGGAGTTGGTTGTTTGCCGGAAGATCGATTATGAGGAGGGTAAGATTGCGACTGAGACATTACTGTCTCTCCCCCAACCGCCTGACGCTATTCTTGCGATGAATGATACATTGGCTTTCGCGGCTATGGAAGTTATCAAGAGCCATGGTCTCCACATACCGGATGATATTGCTATTATCGGATATACGGATGAACAGCATGCTAATTACGTGGAGCCCAAATTATCTGCCGTGTCTCATCAGACCTATAAAATGGGAGAAGCTACCTGCCGGTTGCTGATTGAACAGATTAAGGGAGATAAAACTGTCAAACAAGTGATGATTCCGACACATTTGCAGATTAGGGAGAGTAGTATTAAACCATACATTTTACTTTAATATATAAATCTAAATATCATAACTCATTGTTTTTTTATCTTGTAGGAAAACATAAAAGAAATTGCAGAATAAAAGTAGCACTTTTACGTAAAAGTGCTACTTTTATTCTGCAACTCATTTTTCCAATAAAATAGATAAATAGTTTTTTATAAATACAAATAATTTCAAAAGCTGCGAATACGAAACAACTTAGAGATGACATAGCAATTTTTCGATAAAGGAATAAAACAGTTAGTCACACATCCATACTATCTAGAATTCGTATCATATTAAAAGAGAGAAAACTAATAGAATAAACTAAAGATGAGATGTAGCCAAACTGAACATTATTTCTAGAACCTACAGACTGAAAAAATACTTGAATAATATTGGTAATAAAATCATATTATATTAGGATAGTCCAAAATAAATTCGTATATTGTGGAATCATTTGAAACGAGCTCAAAACAAATGAACATAAAATCAATTGAGAAACATTAAAATTTAGTATCATGAAAACATTTATCCATTATTTGGTGGCTTGTATTATATTAGGAATGGTACAAGCATGTAGTCAAAGTACATTTGAAGAAGAACTTTTCGATAAAAAGCCTATTACAGAATCAGGTACGGTGAAATTTAAATATCAAGGAAACATATACGTTTCTAAATATGAAAGAAATGGAAATGATATCATTTATCAAAATAAGGAGGTTGATAATATAATCAACTTGTTTAAAGAGAATCCCAATCTCTCTGTATATATACACTCAGATGGGTTACAAGAATATTTTGATTCGTATTCCATATTTTTGAATCAAGAAATATCCAACAAAGATTCAATCAATCCGACTACAAGAGCAACTGGAATTAGTAGTGCCACCCTAACAGTGTATACTAGAACTAAGTATAGAGGAGACAAAGGAAGTTTTACAGTTAACCAACAAAGACCTATCTTACAAATAAATGATTTAGGAGTTTATAATTTAGCTAATAAAATAACTTCGATGAAACTAAATGGTTTAAGCGTTACTGATGGTCCTTTAACATGTAAGGCTACTTTCTTTGAATATACAAATTGTCAAGGAAGATCTTGTACCTTTCAAATTACATATCCAAACATTGACTTAGGAATTAAGGATTTTGCCAGTATTAGCTTAAACCCCATTCCATTATTACCAGATCCTTTAGATGATAAAACAAACTCAATTAGACTTGAACTGTAACAATGTAAGTTTAACAATAAAAATGTACTGCAAATCTTTAAAGCATATATAAAATGCATACAAGTTTAGAGAAATCATACTAATCATATTAAATAAAGCTACTGATCCATTTTGAATCAGTAGCTTTATTTACATCTACTCCAAAAGATTAAAACTCACAACTTATTATTTGAATATCAAATATTAAAGTCGAATAACCTTTAATAGGAATTGAAGAACCAGTCGGTGTATACTCGCTAGAGCCATAACCATATTTCCATGGGACATAAATTTCGTAACGTTCTCCGACTTTCATCCGTTGCAGAACTTCCGACAAACCTATCACACGCGAATTAACTGCAAATTCTGCTGTTTTTGAGAAATCAATACTAGGATTCGCTTCTGTAAAAACACCTTCAACTACTTCTCCGACAAAATTATCTTGTTCATCAACACTTCCAAGAATATATGATCCCTTATAATATACTGTTACTACATCAGTTGAACAAGGAGATACATTATAAATTTTTCCATCTCCCACAGGAGTTTTCTTTTTAAAATAAATAGGAACTTTAGAATAAGTAATCATATGAATAGAATCCAAGTTGCCACGAGTAGCCAAATCAGCATGCCTATTAGCTATTGAATCAATAAATGCTTCATTACGTGCCTGCCAATTATCATATTTGCTAACTTCTTCAGTTTCACTACAAGCCGTGAACGTCAAAGCCAGTAATATTAAGGAGAATAAATAGATCTTTTTACTCATTCGTCAAAGGTTTATTGTAAAGTTTTCAATAGAGAAGTGATGCTTACTCTGTCTGCAATAATATTATTCAGTTCAGAGATAGCGACACGCTCTTGCTGCATGGTATCGCGGTTACGCAATGTTACGCAGTTATCTTCTAATGTCTGATGGTCGACTGTTACACAATACGGAGTACCAATAGCATCCTGACGGCGATAACGCTTACCGATACTATCTTTTTCATCATATTGGCAATGGAAGTGGAACTTCAAGTCGTCGATAATTTCACGAGCCTTTTCAGGCAGACCGTCCTTCTTCACCAACGGCATGACAGCCAGTTTCACCGGAGCCAAAGCAGCAGGCAATTTCAACACTACGCGGCTTTCACCATTTTCCAGTTGTTCTTCGCAATAAGCTGCGCTCATGATGCTGAGGAACATGCGGTCTACACCGATAGAAGTTTCAATTACATACGGAGTATATGATTCGTTCAGTTCAGGATCAAAATATTTAATGCTCTTTCCTGAGAACTTCTCATGTTGTGACAAGTCGAAGTTAGTACGAGAGTGGATACCTTCCACTTCCTTGAATCCGAACGGCATCAGGAATTCGATGTCAGTCGCAGCATTTGCGTAATGCGCCAATTTATCATGGTCGTGATAACGATAGCTTGCATCACCGAAGCCCAGCGCCTTGTGCCATTTCAGACGGATTTCTTTCCATTTCTTGAACCAGTCGAGTTCAGTTCCCGGCTTTACGAAGAACTGCATTTCCATCTGTTCGAACTCACGCATACGGAAAATAAACTGACGGGCAACAATCTCGTTACGGAAAGCCTTACCAATCTGCGCAATACCGAAAGGAACTTTCATACGACCCGTTTTCTGTACATTCAGATAGTTTACGAAAATACCCTGTGCTGTTTCCGGACGAAGATAAACCTTCATTGCACCTTCGGAAGTAGAACCCATTTCAGTAGAGAACATCAGATTGAACTGACGAACCTCCGTCCAGTTCTTAGTACCGGAAATAGGACATACGATTTCTTCATCAACGATAATCTGGCGAAGTTCTTCCAGATTATTGTCGTTCAGAGCTTGTGCAAAGCGTGCATGAAGAGCGTCGCGTTTTGCCTGATGCTCCAATACACGTCCGTTAGTAGACCGGAATTGAGCCTCATCGAACGTTTCACCGAATCTCTTGGCAGCTTTCGCTACTTCCTTATTGATTTTATCATCATACTTAGCCAGCTGGTCTTCAATCAGCACATCGGCACGATAACGTTTTTTAGAATCCTTATTGTCAATCAAAGGGTCATTGAATGCGTCAACGTGTCCGGAAGCCTTCCAGATAGTAGGATGCATAAAGATGGCAGAGTCGATCCCGACAATGTTTTCGTGCAACAGCACCATGCTGTCCCACCAATATTTCTTAATGTTGTTTTTCAATTCAACGCCCATCTGACCGTAGTCATATACAGCGCCCAGTCCGTCGTAGATATCGCTTGAAGGGAATACGAAACCGTACTCTTTGCAGTGCGATACAAGTTTCTTAAAAACGTCTTCTTGTGCCATTTTCTTTTCTATATCTATTAATTTGATTTTCCTTTTTTCGTAAAAAGTGCCACAAAGATAGAGATTTATCTCATAAATAAGACAGGTAGGGTATTAATTTATCTTATTCCTAAGAAAGTTGTACTTTGCATAATTATCAGTCCAACTATAACGTTCCGCCATTATTAATGCTTTTTACAAGTAATTTTATCTAATCGCTTGCCTATCCGGAAGTATTTAATTCGTTATCCAGACTTCGTTAGACTATAGTACACTTTGCGGATAACTATAGTCTAACGAAAAAAGAGCAATAAAGAAAGATAATAAGATTAGTAAGCGCAGTACCTAAAAGCCGTCAATATGGTATATCCTATTGCCCTACAATTATCTTTTGAACAAAATTGCAAGCCTTTTGAATCATATTTAAAAGCGATATTCAACTTTTTGGCTTCATTTGCAAAAACAAAAATAAATATGAAAACACCTAATTCCAAATTTGACTATATCAGTATCTTATACTTTGTACTAATTTCCATAATGATTGTAGTACTACTAATCTATATAGTATAAAACACAGAACTTAATTTTAAATACAATACTTATATGAAAAAAGAAGATTCACTTTTATTCTTGCTATTCATTAAGAGGATAATCAGATTGAAACTATACCGGTTAGAAAACCTGCTTAGATTTTCATTTATTCTCTTATGCATCATGAGTACTTCGTTCTCTTTTTCTCAAGACAAAGAGTTAAAGATAATTGGAGTAGTAACCGATACCCAAAACAATCCTCTGCCAGGAGTCAGTGTTCTCATAAAAGGAAGCTCTACAGGAGTTGTCAGCAACTTGGATGGTAAATATGTAATTTCTATCCCCAATCCGAACAGCACTCTTATATACTCATACACAGGTTTTGCCAAACAAGAAATTGCAGCAAAAGGTAAAAGAGTATTGAATGTCGTTCTAAAAGAATCCGTCAAAGAACTAAATGAAATCGTAGTCGTCGGATATGGTGCTATGAAAAAGAGGGATATTACAGGTTCTATTGCTTCCATCACTTCAAAATCTATTGAAGAAAGAAATGCAATCTCAATCACGGATGTGCTACAAGGGCAAATGGCAGGCATCGAAATCACTTCCGGTTCCGGAGCACCGGGTGAAGGGTCAGATATTCGGATTCGTGGTACTTCCACCTTTGAGGGTGGAGTGAAACCGCTGTTTGTTATTGACGGAGTCCCTTTCGAAAGCATTGACGATATTAACCCTTCAGATATCGAGTCCATCGAAGTTCTCAAAGATGCCGCATCCGCAGCCATCTATGGTTCACGTTCTGCCAATGGTGTTATTTTAATATCAACCAAGCAAGGTGAAAAGAGTCGTCCCCGGCTGGATATACGTTATCTGAAAAGTTTCAGCACTTTAACTCGAAAAATGCCCAAAGCCAATGGAGCAGAACGCAGATACTATGACAAAGTCCGCCAAAAACTGACGAACGGGCTCAACGGATATAATATCAAGGACTCTTTGGCTTTCTTTAACAACCAGGACATCGACCTGCAAGATTTAATTTTCCGTACAGCATCCAGAGACCAACTCGACTTAAGCGCAAGCGGAGCTTCTGATAAATTCAAGTATTATGTAAGTGCCGGATTGCTTTCTGATAAAGGTATTATCCAGAATAGTAGTTATACACGTATCACTACCCGTATCAATGGTGAATATAAGCCCAATAAATACATTACTCTAGGGAGCAAGTTACACCTCAGCATAGTTAATAAGAAAGGTATTTCCGAAGACGGCGTACTGAACCAATTGCTGGAACGCCCTTCTTACTGGGCCATTTTCAATCCGGATGGCAGTTATGTTCCCAATATCAGCAGCAGACGTAATCCTTATGCAGTAATGATGGACGACATCCAGAAGAATCAAAATTACAAAGCATCTATATATGAATATTTGGAAGTGAATTTCAACAGTAAATTCAAATTCAATACAAATGTACAGGGAAATTTTATTCTCGACCGAAATCAGTCCTACCGTCCTTCTCCGCAACTGGCAGTAACCGAACGTACTACCGGCAGAGATTTATCCGAGCTCAATTATGACTGGGCAAATGAAAATTATTTCAGCTATGTTGATAATTTCAAGTTCCACAACATTAACGTAATGGTAGGTAACAGTATACAGGGATGGGCCAGAGAGAATATGAATATAGTGGGATTGGATTATACCACTGATATGATTTATACACTGAATGCAGCATCACTCTTTGATACACAGAGAACATATACCCGTATGTACCGCCACTCCATGACATCATTTTTCGGACGCGCTGCATACAATTATAAAAGCCGTTACTTGATAAATGCCAATATCCGTACTGACGGTTCCTCACGTTTTGGTTCATCCAAACGTTGGGGCGTCTTCCCTTCCGCTTCTATCGGATGGCGTTTCTCCGACGAACGTTTCATGAGATGGAGCAAACGATTCTTAAGCGATGGAAAACTAAGAGCCAGTTGGGGTATCACAGGTAACCAGGAAATCGGGGACTATGACTCATGGCAATTATACAGTCCGAATTATATTTATGAAGGTGTTTCCGGAATTGCGGCAAGTAATCTGGCATACAACGGTCTGAGCTGGGAAGAAACGACCCAATATAACATCGGATTAGATTTACAGTTATTCAATAGTAAAGTACGAATTGTAGCAGATTACTATAAAAAAGACACAGAAAAATTACTTTGCCAGGTAGAAGTTCCCAAAGAAACCGGATTCACCACCATTCGCAAGAATGTAGGTTCAATGTCGAATGAAGGGTTTGAGTTTTCACTTGATTATGATGTACTTCGATTGAAAGACTTCAATTGGTCATTAAACTTCAATATTGCCCACAACACCAGCAGAATCAAACAAATTGCAGACGGAGTTCCTTTCTATAAGGGAATGGATGATGCAATTTACGTACAACCTAATTCCAAACTCGGCGAGTTCTACGGATACAAATATTTAGGCATCTATCCTTACAATGAATCCAACGCTTATACTAAAGAATGGAATCAACTGACACCGGAATTTGCCAACGGAACTTTCACTGGAAAATACCTTTTAAATGGTAAGGAATACACAGGTGAAATTTTACAGAAAAAAAGTTCGGATGGCAATCCGTTAAAAGGCGGTGATGTAGACTATGTGGACATAAACGGAGATGGAATTATAGACGTATTGGATAAAACAAAAATCGGATGTGCCCAACCTGATGTATATGGCGGGCTTAGTACTAATCTCTCATATAAAGGTATTTCCTTATACATATCATTCTACTATTCTCTAGGTGGAGATATCTATAATTATGCAGAAGCCAAACGTAACAAATTCTCATATGACGGTGCAACTCCTTCACCGGATGCTATTGCCAATATGTGGACAGGGCCCGGCGATATAGCTAAATATCCGGCTCCGATCAACAAGGAACATAACAGGCTCCCGCCATCCAGCTTCTATATCGAAGATGCCTCTTATATTAAATTACGCAATGTAAAATTGAGCTATTCATTACCCAAGAAATGGATAAACACAGTCTGGATGAAAGCTGCTACAATCTATGTATATGGAAACAACTTATTGACCTTTACCAATTATAAAGGTTATGACCCCGAATTTTCATTGGGAACAAGCGATCCTTTAACTTTAGGTATCGACCAAAACCGTTATCCGAGAAAGAGAGAATACGGATTAGGCGTAAATGTTACATTCTAAATAATAAGCAATCATGAAATCTATATATTATATTTTTATTCTGACATTATCACTACTATGTGCTTCGTGTAGTGATTTTCTAACAGAAGAACCCATCAGTGACCTGACAGCAGAAAGCTTCTGGAAAACAGACAAAGATGCAGAAGTGGGAATCGTTTCCATATACAGTGCCTTTTCAAAAGCCATCTCACCGGGCATGTGGGACTGGGGAGAACTTCGTGCCGACAATTACATTCCCCACGACAAGGACGCATTCGACCAAAAAGAGTTGATATACAACAATATACAAATTGACAATCAAGCCGCATTATGGACAAATTTGTATAGTGTCATCAGTAGAGCCAATGCTGCCATCAAGTACATTCCCCGCATCACTATGACACCCAAGAAAAAGAACAACCTGCAAGCAGAAGCATATGCCCTGCGGGCATGGGCTTACTTTTACTGTGTCCGCGTATGGGGAGACGTACCTTTATACACAGAACCCATAGAAGAAATCTCACAAGGAATCTACCGTGACCGCACTGATAAAAATATAATTTTTCAAGAAGTAATCTTGCCGGATCTTGAAAAAGCCTATTATCTGATTGATAAAACTTCAACCGTCCGGACACGAATCAATGTCGCCACTATATGCGCACTTACAATGGATGTAAATGCTTGGTTGCATGATTACGAAAAAGTAGTGAGTACCATGAAAGAAAAAGTGCAGACATTGAACAAACGGAATTGGGGACTTTCCGCCCTGACACCGGAGACTTTCACTAAAGATTGGAGAGCTATCTTTGTAGAAGACAATCAGACCGAAACACCAATAGAGGTGATATTCAAATTGGCTTATGACCAATTGGGGAACGGAGAGAACCAATCTATCAATTATTTTGCAAGTTCCCAACCAAGAGTCTTTCTATCAGACAAGATAAAAGGTTTGTATGGGATACTGGATAAACGGTTTGGCAGTACCCAATGGGAAGACATAGGCGAAGGTAAAACACAATTAAAGAAAAAGTTTTGGCCGGACGGTACTATTTTTGTCGGTACAGGGCGTGTATATTCAGACAATGACCTAATATTATACCGATATGCCGATATTGTACTATTGTATGCCGAAGCGTTAAATGCGCTGGACAGAACTCCGGAAGCTATCACCGAACTGAACAGAACCAGAACACGTAGCGGAGAAAATCCTTTTTATACAAGTGATTTTGTAAGCAGTGACGAAATTCTTGATGCGATACTTGAAGAACGGCAGAAAGAGTTTGTCGGTGAGGGTAAACGTTGGTTCGACCTTGTCCGCTGTAACCGTTGGAAAGAAGTAATGGAACCCATCAATGGGATGAATGATGAGAGAAAAGTATTATTCCCTATCCATCGTGACCATATTAATCAAAACCTCAACTTAAAACAGAACTCCGGTTATTAACCAACTAAAACTACCAAACTTATGAAAACTTTAAAACTTTATATCATACTATGCATCTCAAGCCTATGCTTGTTTAGTTGCTTGGACATACAGGACAGTTATGATTATGAACCGGCCAATATAGACAACAATGTCTATATGAATACGTGGGAATTTATCCAGTCACGTCCTGATGCGTTTTCATCTCTTCAGACTGCCATAGAATGTTCGGGAATAGACCTGTCGATATACACTCAGACTGAAAAGAAATATACTTACCTGCTACTTCATAATGACTCATTCAAAGGCGCCAACGGTATCCTGTCCAACTACGGAGTAGCATCTATTGAAGATATGGATAAAGAGACACTGACAAACATTTTGTTATACCATGTGATAGACGGATACTACCATGGTCTCGGTACGCTCAATTTTGATCCAATCAACGTGATTACCTTATGGAAATCACCAAATGCTTTTATGACATTAAAACTGAACAATTCCGCTTCTATCGAATCCTACTCACGTCTGGTTATCAATGATATGCTGGGCAACAGCACTCCTGTCACAGCAATGACCAGCAATATCCTGACAACCAACGGTGCCGTACACGTCGTAGGGCAGGAAATTATTTACAAACCATAATCTTAAACAGACATATTATGAAATCGAAAGTATATATTATTATCTCATTTATATGTGCCAGTCTATGTTGGTTATCATGTAATGATGACGAAAAACATACAGGCTCCGCTCCTGAAATATTGTTTATGACAGAATCAATGTCTATTGATCTGAACAAGACAAACAATCCATCGATTGTCTGTGTCATCAACTCGGAAGTCGGACTAAATTCCGTACAAAGCTGGATAGTGAAAGAAGGTGACATTGAAGTGGAAATAGACAATCCGGTTACTAGTTTCTTCAATAAAAACAGCTATTCACTAGCACAAACACCTGTGTATACGGAAGACATGATTGGTTTCAAAGTTAGCGCAACTGACGCAAATGGGCAGACATCTACCTTGACCTTACCTTTCGAAGTCATCCCATTACGCGACGCACCGGTTGTTTCATTTAACGAGGGCATTAATGAAATAAACTATAGAGAGGGGGATCCGATGCCTTCTATCTCAATAAAAATCAGCAGTGAAGAAAACCTGCGATACGTCGCTTTCTCGGAAGTAGTAAACAGACTGGAAAAGAATGTACCTATCAACGGACAGGACACATTGAAATTCACCAATAATGAAAAAGAATATGTGCTGAACCTGCAAGATGACGACTTCCAGTTCAAAGTAGGAACGACAGCTATCAAGATTGCGGCGGGAGCAGGCTCTTCCGATATGGTTAAAATAAAAATAGGAACATTGAAAGTTAATTTTGAAGAGATTCCGGCACCGGAAATCCTGTTTGACTCAGAAGGAGACCTTCAGGTGAATGAGTTTGCCGATCTGACTGTCACCGGAAAAATCAATTCACAGTCCAAAGTAACCTCTGTCAGCTATTACAAAGAAACAGCAGAAGGTAAAGAACAAATAGGAGAAACAGTCTACCCAAACGAAAGTTCGTATAATTTCTCCGTAACATTAGAACGGGTAACATTTGATATACAAGCAGTGGTCATAGAAGCAACCGACCAGTTGGGTAAAACAACAACCATAGAAAAACCGCTGAAAGTAAAAGAACTGGCTCCCGCCCCGTCGATTATTATTGACCAGACAGCCGAACAGTTTAACGGAGTAAGCATAGATGTTCCCATAGCATTGACTGGAAAAATCACTTCCGAAGCCGGAATAACATCAGTAGTGATAACCAAAACAACTCGTAAAGGTGAAGAAAGCACAGAAGAAATAAACATCACAAACGACAAGGAAGTGATAGTAGCCCAGAACTATACAGCAGATATAGAACTGGCAGGTCTCAAATTAACAGCAACCGATATAAACGGAAAAGAAAGCAGCACTTCATACGACATACATGTAGGCTACTACTATCATACAGTGCTTATGTCATTGGACGGTGCACCAAAACATGAGGACTCTACGCCAGGCTGCTTCTTCTCAGCCTCAGCAGCAAGAGCCTTTGACTATTGCGACGGAAAAGACAACTGGCAGGAAGTCGACATAGCTTTTTCTTCTTACAGTAGCAATACCGTCATAAGAGTAGCTTCCTTAAAGCAAAGCATCACCAAATTCAAACACACAACATGCGGTCTTGACAAATGGGATAATGTGAAAGGCGTTTATTTCAGAACTGCCTCAAACATAAAGAGAAGTTCGTTTGACAAAGCTACTATCAACGATATGAAAGCAGAAAGACTCGCAACTGGTTTCACAGAGGTTGCATCACTGACCCAAGGAAACTTTGAAACTGCGACAGAAGCAGTCGGAGTATACGAAACACCGATTAACGGAGTCGCCAAGCGAGTAATCGTCACTTATGATCATTTTGTAGAACGTACTACACAAAATTTGGCCGCTTCCAAATTCATGATCAAAGTAAAGATTGAAAAATAATCAGACAAGAATTCATTTTGGTAGCAACTACGACCAGAGTTGCTACCAAATAACCCCCTATTATCATAAATACATATGAACCGTACTATAAAAAAAGAGCCGTATATCTATCCTATATTCATTATGGGGTTTCTGTTCTTCATCTTCGGATTTGTTTCCTGGGTGAATTCCATACTGATTCCTTATTTCAGGATAGGATGCGAACTAAACCATTTCCAATCATACTTGGTAACATTCGCTTTTTATATAGCTTATTTTATCATGTCAGTGCCGGCTTCTTTCTTATTGGATAAATCTGGAATAAAAAAAGGACTGGCTATCGGATTATGGACAATGGCATTAGGAGCGCTCTTGTTTGTACCTGCCGCATACACCAGGACATATAGTATTTTCCTGACAGGCTTATTCATCTTAGGAACCGGACTGGCTATTCTCCAAACTGCCGCCAATCCATACATCACCAATATAGGCCCGATTGAGAGTGCCGCCAAACGGATTAGCATTATGGGGCTATGTAACAAGTTTGCAGGAATCATCTCTCCTTTAATTTTTGCCGCACTAGTCTTAAAGACATCCGACAATGAACTATTCAGGCAACTCAATCAAAACATCCTGATTGACGAAGAGCGCATCACCGCACTTGATGAACTTATCGGCAGAGTTATGCTCCCCTATGCGATCCTTGCATTCATTCTATTTGTGTTCGGACTGTTTATCCGCTATTCCTCTCTCCCGGAGATGAATCTTCGGAAACAGGAAAAAGAGGAAACCGTAACCCTGCAAAAGAAAGGCAGCATTTGGGATTACCCCTATCTGATATTAGGTGTTTGGGCTCTCTTTTTTCATGTAGGGACTCAAGTCATCGCCATCGATACAATTATCGGATATGCCGAAAGTATGAACGTGAGTCTCATTGACGCAAAACATTTTCCGTCGTACACTTTAATCTGTACATTAACCGGATACACAATAGGCGTCTGTCTGATTCCTAAAATTATTTCCCAAACCCGCGCTTTACAAATATGCACTATATTAGGGCTATTGTTATCTGTGGGAGTAGTAATAGTATCAAAAGAGATTGTTTTTATGGGAATGCAAGTGGACATATCCATATGTCTTCTTGTATTGCTCGGGCTTCCGAATGCGCTAATATATGCCGGAATATGGCCTCTTGCCATCCATGATTTGGGGCGTCACACTAATTTAGGCTCCTCACTGCTGGTCATGGCATTATGCGGCAACGCTTTCTTGCCAATGGCCTATGGAGCTATTGCTGATGCATATGATGTACGCACGGGATACTGGGTACTGATTCCCTGTTTCATATATCTGGTCTTTTATGCAGTATACGGTCATAAAATAAAAACATGGAAAATAAAATGAGACTCATCAAAATATACAACTGTAAAGCAATAACGCCTTCTCATATTCTACCGGATGCAATGGTCATCGTAAAAGACGGAGTAATAGAAGAGGTGACAACAAATAGAATAGAAATTACTGATGCAAAAGAAATTAACGGAAACGGAATGTATGTTTCTCCCGGTTTTATAGATTTGCATACACACGGTGCCGACAACCACGACTTCATGGACGGAAGTGTAGAAGCCTATTTGGAAGCCGCACGTACCCATGCATGCCACGGCACCACATTACTGTTTCCGACCACTCTGACAAGCACCAATGACGCTCTTTTCAAGAGTTTTGCAAAGTATGAAGAGGCCTGTTCACGCAATCATCAAGGAGCAGCCTTTGGCGGAATACATTTAGAAGGGCCCTATTTTGCCCAAAGCCAATGCGGAGCACAAGATCCTAAATTTCTCAAAAAACCTGTTCCATCGGATTATCAGGAAATATTATCCCATACAAGTCACATAGTTCGATGGAGCATAGCACCTGAACTTCCGGGCGCACTTGACTTAGGCTGCTATCTTGACAAACAGGGAATATTGCCTTCCATTGCCCATACCGACGCCACTTACGAGGAAGTACAGAAAGCATTCGATTGTGGATACAGGCATATCACCCACTTTTACTCTGCCATGTCAGGAATTACCCGGAGAAATGCCTTCCGTTATGCAGGCGTCATTGAAAGTGGTTATTTAATGGATGGAATGACTATTGAAATTATAGCAGATGGAATACATGTACCTAAAAGTCTGATGCAATTAGCTTATAAAATCAAAGGCGCAGAGAACATTGCCTTGGTTACGGATTCGATGCGAGCCGCCGGCATGCCGGATGGAAAAAGTATTCTCGGCAGTATTGAAGAAGGACAAGAGGTACTCATAGAAGACGGTGTTGCCAAACTACCGGATCGTTCTGCTTTCGCAGGCAGTGTTGCTACTACCGACAGACTGGTACGAACTGCCACTAAAATAGCCGAGATTCCTCTATGCGAAGCTGTCAGAATGACGTCGGCAACTCCCGCCCGGATTATGGGTATCCAGCAACATAAAGGGAGTTTACAGAAAGGGAAAGACGCTGACTTACTTTTATTCAATGAAAACATTGAAATAAAAATGACCATGATCAAGGGAAATATTGTATACGAAAACCTATAAAAAGAAAAATAATGGAACTGAAAGTAGATAATTTATCTGTAAAAATAAGCAAAAACCGTACTTTAATGGGAACTCATGCAGCTTCCGAAGCCGCTACATGTTTAAAACGATTATTAGAAGAGAAAGAAACAACCAACATCATATTCGCAGCCGCACCATCCCAAAATGAATTGCTGGATGCACTCAGCAAAACAGAAGGAATCGACTGGAGAAGAGTAAATGCGTTTCACATGGATGAATATATCGGGCTGGATAAAGATGCTCCACAAGGGTTCGGCAATTTCTTGCGGGAACATATCTTTTCAAAAGTCCCTTTCCGGACTGTTTTTTATCTCAATGGACAAGCGGATAACATACAGGAAGCATGTCAGGAATATACAGACCTTTTGCTAAATTATCCTGCCGACATTGTCTTTATGGGAATTGGTGAAAACGGGCATATAGCCTTCAACGACCCACATGTAGCGGATTTTCAGGATCCATATTTGGTAAAAATCGTAGACCTTGATGAAAAATGCCGTCAGCAACAAGTAAACGATGGTTGTTTCAGCAGTATTGCCAAAGTACCGACTCATGCACTTACGCTGACAATTCCTGCTTTATATAGAACCGGTTACATTTTCTGCATGGTACCCGGAAAAACCAAAGCATGGGCTGTAAACGAAACATTAACAGGGGCAGTATCTCCCCGATGTCCGGCATCCATATTAAGAAATCATCCTCATGCCACATTATACATCGACAATGATAGTTCCAGCATATTCATGCTTAAATAGACTTATATGAAACACTTTATATTTTTATTAATCGTCATTCTATCGGGAATCAGCCAAGTCCATGCCTGTGGCAAATATCCCATTATTCCTTATCCTAAAAGTCTGCGGGCTATGGAAGGATACTTTATCCTTAAAAACAATATGCAGATTTCAGTACCTTTCGAGAATAAAAAAGTACATCAGATTGCTGATGATTTCATCAAAAAGTTATCGGAAGTATCCGGCCTGCATCTGTCAATCTCTCAAGAGAACACAAAAGCAGATATCATATTCACAAAAGATAATTCATTAGGTAATGAAGCATATCTGTTAAACATAGCGCCGGAAAGAATCGTTGTCAAGGCGGCAACTCCCAACGGTTTTTTCTACGCAGTACAAAGTATCCTGCAATTATTGCCTGCGGAGATTTGCTCTCCGGACTTCATCGGAAATCATGTCATCTGGCAAATTCCTTGTGCTCATATCATAGATGAGCCAAGTTTCAGTTATCGGGGAATGATGCTGGATGTTGCCAGATACTTTATGCCCAAGCAATATGTATTAGACTTTATAGACCGGTTAGCCGCACAAAAAATCAACTATTTCCACTTTCATCTGACAGAAGACCAAGGATGGCGGATTGAAATCAAAAAATATCCGCGGCTCACTTCAGTAGGTGCATACAGACCCTATACCCAAACAGGATACAAACATTTTCATGCACCGGTTATTCCCGATGAAGTGGAACACCAAGGATTTTATACCCAGGAAGACATCAAGGAAATAGTAGCATACGCAGAGAAGCGATATGTTACTATCATTCCCGAAATAGAACTTCCGGGACATAGTTCGGCTGCGGTAGCCGCTTATCCGGAACTGTCATGCGGAATAAAAAAAGAATATGAAGTAGTAAAGAACTTCGGGATTTTTGATAATGTTTTCTGCCCGAAAGAAACAACATTCCAATTCTTGGATGACGTATTCACTGAAGTCGCAGCCCTTTTCCCCGGAAAGTATATCCATATCGGCGGAGATGAATGTCCTAAAACAGCCTGGAAACAATGCAAGCATTGCCAGCTGTTAATAAAGGAATTACAATTAAAAGATGAAAGCAGCCTGCAAAGTTACTTCATCCACCGTGTGGAAAAAATACTAAACAACAAAGGTAAACAACTGATTGGTTGGGACGAAATATTGGAAGGCGGTCTGGCACCTAATTCCACCGTCATGTCATGGAGAGGCGAACAAGGCGGTATCGAAGCTGCCCAAGCAGGTCATCCGGTCATTATGATTCCCAATGCGGATACCTACCTGAATTATTATCAGGAAGATCCGGAATTTGCTCCGGTAGGTTCCGGCAGTTTCCTTCCCATGGAACAAGTATATCGTTTCAACCCGTTATCCACGCTACTAAAAGGCAAATTGAGCCAATATGTACTTGGCACCGAAGCTGCATTATGGACACCATACATGAAAAATCCCCAAATAGTGGACTATTATATGTATCCCCGTTTCTATGCATTCGCAGAAGTTGCCTGGGGCACAAACAAGCCTGAACGCTATCAAGAGTTCCTTGCGAATATCGGCCCGCACTATAAACGTCTGGATTACCAGTCGATTCATGCTTGCCGCAATTATTTCGATGCCTATATCGATGGGGCATACAACCCGCGTACCCGTGCTTTCGAAATACGGCTTAAAGGAATGATGCCCGGCTCGGTAATTCACTACACATTAGACGGGAATGAGCCGACAAGCAAAGCTGCCATATACACCCAGCCCATTAAAGTAACGAAAGATACTCAGGTTAAAGCAGTTGTTTTTAAGAACGGAGCGCAAGTCGGCAAAGTCACACAAAAATCTTTTTTCGTAAACAAAGCAACAGGGAAAAGCACCTCTTCAAATGTAGCCTATAGATTCAAACCCGATAATCCCGGCGCCAAGGATTACAGCGAGTTTAATTTCTGTGGACTAACCAACGGTATACGCGGCTATTTAAACCACGTACATCCTTGGGTTGCCTTCAAACCAGCTCAATATACTGAAATTATTGTCGATCTTGACACCATAACCTCTTTCCGTAAAATACGTTATGGAGTAATGAATGGATACGGGCAGGAAGCGGTTGCCCCCGAATCAGTGGATATTGAAATCTCAAACGATTCAATCTCTTTCAAACGGATTGCTTCTAAAAAGTTCACCTATACTATTGTAAATAAATGGCAAATGTTCGAACAAAAGTTTAATTTTGAATCACAAAAGGCACGTTATGTGAAATTGAGATTCAAGAATGGAAAATTACCCCACAAATTGGGTGATTTCCCCGTTCCCGAAAAACGTGAAGGAGAATTGGGACTACTGTTTATCGATGAAATTGAAATAAAATAAGATTAATACAAATAGAGTTATGAGAACCAAACTGTTACTACTATTATTTATTATCTGCCAACAATGCAGCCTGTCATTGGCAACAGAAGACCCGACCTCTAAGGCAGAGCTCACCGAAAAGCAGTTGCAACGGGCCGCTGAATTCAAAAAGGTATTAAGGACCGGTGAAGGATACAGAAGCGGAGTATATATTTATACCAAACGAAGTATCAACGATTATCTGGCGACACCGGACATACTGGCAGCCCGCCTGGCAGTATTGGGATTTACAGATGTATATTTAGGTTCAGAGAAAGCCCTGTCAGGAAAATCGGATGATTACTTAAAATGGCAGAAGAAGTTCATTGAAGAAGCCCATCTATATGGAATGAAAGTACATGCCCTCAGACTGAGCAGTGCCCGCTTATATGTTGATGACATGCGTGTATTGGAAGATTGTAAATTAGTAAACGACTATAACTATTCTGTAAAAAAGAAACAGCGGTTTGACGGTGTATCGGCAGACTTGGAACCCCATATTCTCAAAAAAGGCTTTATAGACTATCCCAAAGGATTGACCCTATACTGGGATTCTAAAAACAATTTCGGAATAGGAAAAGACAACGACCTGTTATTGAAACGGACGGTGGAAGTAATGAAAATGGCACAAAAGGAACTGAAACCACTTCCCTTGAGCCAAGCATTGGGATTCTTTTTCCAACCAAGAGTGGACAACGGATTACTGAAACATGGTGGTGCCAAAGAATTCTTGCAATATTGTAATCAATTAATCATCATGGCTTATAACTATAAGGCCGAACGGGTATTTGAAATGGCAAAACCCATCTTAACCGCTGCCGAAGACAAAGAAAAAACGGTCAGTGTATGCGTCAAAACAAGTCTAGGTACAGTCGGTGACGAAGGGCCTATTACTTCTTTTCAAACTCATGGTTGGGATTATATGATCAACGCACTCCAGTTTTTAATGAATGAATCGTCTCGGTTCGTATCTTTCAGAGGTATCGACATTTTTGAGTTTCAAGGTTTTGAAATAATGTGGAAAGACAATGGAAATAAAAGAATTAATCAATGAAACATATAGGGACATACTTCTTTTTATTCCTTTTACTGTTTGTCACCTCTTGCGGGGCGAATGAAGAAACAGAGGAAAAGCCCGGTAAGGGAAGTTCAGTTACAGACAATCAAATCTTGATTGAACAAGCTGATTTCACATCATCGACAATGGAGAGAGTAAAACAGTTCCAAGCCACTACTCATCCTACAAATTCCAGCCGGAACGGTATATATGTATATTCTAAAACAATAGACAAATACTTGGATGCACCCGAAAAGTTAGCCGCCCGAATCATTTTATCAGGATTCAGCGAAGTTTATTTATCTACCCCCAAATCGACCTTATGCACTATACAAAGTGCTAACTTTCAGTGGATGCGAACATTCATCTCATTTTTACACACATACAATATCCAAGTGTTTGCCTTATTGTTAAGCAATCCCCGATTATATACCAACCAAGATCTTCTTTTTGAGGATCTTGGTAACCTGGAGTTGTATAACCAGACAGTCCATAATTCCGAGAAACTAGATGGCGTTATGGCCGACCTTGAACCTCATACCCTTAAGTCGGAAAACGAACAGGCTCCGGAAGGACTAGACATATATTGGGACAGTAACAACCATTATGGCATCGGAAAAGAAAACGACCAACTTCTCAAACGCACACTAAATATACTTCAACGCGCTTCTTTTGAGCTATCCCCCCTTAAGCACAAAGAATCGGTATCTTTTTTATATCAGCCCAAATATGATGAAGGTCGTTTGTCTTATGGTAGTGCAACACAGTTTTTGCAACAATGCGAGTCCGTTCATGTCATGGCTTATTACAATCGTGCAGAAGTAATATGGAACCGTAGTCTTCCCTTACTTGAGGATGCAAATAAACTTTACAAGAATGCAGTAAGCGTATGTGTCAAAGTGAGTGTAAATACTTATGGTGATGAGGGAAACGAGAATACCTCCTTGCAACCCAAAGGCTGGAAATACCTGATTGAAACCCTATCCGATATTTATGCCCGTGGTAATCAGCATCCAAGTTTCCGTGGCATGGACTTTTTTGAATACGACGGACTGGAAATTATGCTAGAGAACACACTTGACACATTTTAAACGCAGCATTATTTTTGCAGGTTATAAAATAATTGTTTTTATTTGTATCGGTAATAGCAAACTGTTTATGCGTCATCATTCATCTGCTTTTCATATTCTACTTATTATATTACTCATTGCATATACAAAAGCTGTATACGCTGAGAATGTATCATTCGAATCCCTGACAACACGCCAGGGCTTGCCCCAAATGAGCGTACTCGATATTATTCAGGATGACCAAGGTTATATTTGGTTTGCCACCAGAGACGGTATGGCACGATACGACGGATACTCGATAGATGTCTTTCAAAACCGGGCAAATGATTCCCTTTCCTTATCAAACAACTATGTAATATCGGTAGGAAAAGACAAAAAAGGAGCATTATGGATTGGTACATTGTACGGGCTCAACCGCTACTCTTCAGAAACCGAAGAATTTGAACAGTTTTACGCTAAAGAAGACGATAAACAATCTCTTAGTTCAAGTATTATTCGCAGGGTCTATATAGACCCTAAAGAGAAAGTCTGGATATGCACAGATAACGGGTTAAACCTGTTTGACCCTGAGCACCGAAACTTTACCCACTATTCTCCGGACTCAACAAAAAGCTTCCGAATCAATACAATTATCGATCTGGATGCCAACAACAATTATCTGGTCGGTACTGACAGCGAATTGCTGCTTTTCAATCCTTCACAAAATAAGTTTATCCCACTACCCGATAAACAGATGATCTCCGGAATTAAAATATTGTATAAAGGTACAGATAGTTCCATATATATCGGTACAGCCGAAAATGGTTTGTTTGTATTAGATCACCAATTGGATATTAAAGCACATTATGCAAATCAAACCTATAATCCTAACAGTATAAGTAATAATTCTATCAGATGTATTACCGAAGACCATGATGGCGATATTATAATCGGAACATTCAACGGAATTAACATCTTCAATCCTCTGAAAAAAACGTTCATAACCTATCAACAAAAATCCGATAATCAAAACGGGCTGTCTCACTTTTCCATACACTCCGCTTATTGCGATAAAGACAATACGATTTGGTTAGGTACCTGGGCAGGTGGTGTCAACTACTTCAATCTGCAAAACAATAACTTTTTCCAATTCTACACTCCTACCTTTGAAGGAAAAAGACTACTCGGTATTGTAGGTCCACTAGCCAATGATAATAATGGGATATGGATAGGGCTCGAAGGCGGCGGTCTCCTTCATTATGATATATCAAGAAAAGAATATACAAGATACAATATCAACAATAAAGAAGGAGATTTTGATTTCCGTTCCAATATTGTGACCTGTCTATATAACAACGGTTCCATATTATACATAGGAACAAACAGCGGGAAACTCTCTCTTTTCGATATTCGACAAAGAAAAATACTTCGTACTGTTACACTACCCGGCGGCTCTTCTATCATCACTATTCATCCCGACTCCAAAGGTAACATCTTATTAGGTATTTCCGGTACAAGAGGGCTGGTCTACATTTCCGCAGACGGACAGATACAAACCTGTTTCTATCTGCCTTCCGGTAAAGAAATCACATTCAGTAATATTTGTTCTATTTTAGAAGACGAGAACGGCTATTTCTTATTAGGAAGTAATTCACATGGAATCTACCGCTACAACTTCCAGACCCGCGACTGTTCTTCTTTTCTACATACGGACAAAAACGGATTAAATATCTGTGTCAACCAGTTATATCGTGACATCAACAACCAAATTTGGGTAGCAACAGCCAGACAAGGTATTATCGGGCTGACAAGCGACAAGAAAGTCGCCCACCAATATACCATTGACGATGGCTTAAAATCAAACACTATTTGTGCCATCACCGGAGATGCAAACGGGAATATCTGGGCCTCGACCTTTTCTTCTGTAGCCAAGATTACTCCGGAAGAAAAAAGTATCAGTAACTTCACAGGATTCCAAGTCAATGAATTCGCATTACGCTCCTGCCTGCGCACAGACTCTATCTGCTATTTCGGAGGTGATATCGGTATCGTGTCTTTCAATCCTTCCCACCGGAGCACAAATACCAACATCCCGCCTGTTGTAATAAAAAACATCTCAATCAATAACAAGAGAATTCCACTAAAGCAGTTGAATATTCACAAAGATGCAATTGTAGTAGATTATAATGAATCTAATATTACATTCGACTATCGCGCCCTGAATTTTATACGTTCCGACCAGAACCAATATGCATACTACATGGAAGGGTTCGATAAGGACTGGATATATGTCAGTGACCGGACAATGGCGCATTACACCAACCTGCCCGCAGGAAAATATACTTTTCATGTAAAAGCCTGCAACAACGATAACGTATGGAATGAAGAAGGAGTCAGCGTCCGGCTGGAAGTATTACCGCCACCTTGGAAAACCTGGTGGGCGATAGGTATCTATATTCTTATCTTATTAGGCATCATCGTTTCATACCTGCATTATTTAAAAGTAAGAATAAAATTAACGAATGACGTACATATAAAGCAAATGGAGCAGGAAAACTCCGAGAAATTGCATAATGACCGCATCAACTTATTCACAAATTTCTCTCACGAGTTACGCACACCTTTGACTCTAATCATTGCCCCTTTAGAGGAATTATTAAACCGTCCGGATTTATCCTCTACTGTAAAGAAACCTTTGGAACTGATGTACAGCAATTCCAAACGTCTCCTATTCCTGATTAACCAGCTTATGGATTTCAGGAAAAAAGAAGCCGGCAAGATGAGTCTAAGAGCGGCAGAAGGCAACTTCTCCAAGTTCATAGAAGAAATTGTACTGGCTTTTCAGGAACTCACACACTCCAAAGGTATTACTCTTTGTTATAATCTACCGGATGCACCTATCAACCTATGGTATGACCGCGGACTAATGGAAAAAGTCTTGTTCAATCTACTGTCAAATGCCATAAAGAATACCCCTGATAGTGGAAGAATAGATATAGGAACCGTTTATAATGAAACAACCGGACAATCAATCTTATTGACTATAAAAGATACAGGCATCGGCATTCCACAAAACAAGTTAAACGCCATCTTTGACCCTTTCTATCAAGTCAACGAGTCAGATTCGTCCACTCCTGGAACCGGTATCGGGTTATATCTTACAAAAGCTATTGTAGAAATGCATAAGGGACGTATTTATGTAGAAAGCGTCCAAGGAAAAGGAAGTACCTTCTTCGTTGAATTACCAACTGGAAATGCTCATTTGTCCACAGATGAGATTATTGAAAACTACAAGGACAGTGAAGACATCACACGTTACATTAATTTATCATTAAATGAATTTTACTCCAACGAACAATTCAATGAAACAGAGGAACAAGTTACGAACAAGAAGTATACGATATTAATCGTGGAAGACAACAAAGAATTACGTCACTACATAAAACAGAACTTATCAAAGTTCTATAATGTCATAGAGGCCGCCGATGGTGAAGAAGCCAAAATAAAATCATTCAGCTATATGCCTGATTTGATAGTCAGTGATATCATGATGCCTAGAACAGACGGTATTCAGTTATGCCGTATCATAAAAGGAGACTTACGTACCGGGCATATTCCCGTCATTTTGCTCACCGCGCGGACTACTGTTTTGCAAGTAGAAGAAGGCTTAAAAATAGGAGCCGACGATTATATCACCAAACCATTCAACATGACGCATCTGAAAGTTCGCATTACAAACCTGCTCACTTCCAGAGATAAATTAAAAGAAATATATAGCAAAAACTTCAACACACATGATATCGGCGCCAATATAACTTCGGCTGACGACCGCTTTTTACAAAAGCTATATGCCGTCATGGAAGAAAATATGTCGAATCCAGAACTGAACATTGAAAAATTCTGTAATGAAATTGGAATGAGCAAGACCAACCTCTACTATAAAATCAAACAACTGACTAACTTCTCTCCCACCGAATTCATGCGACGGTCACGTTTACAAATGGCAGCACGCCTGTTAATAGAAAAGAAAATTACCATTTCAGAAGTCTCGACTTTAGTTGGTTTCAACAGTCATTCTTATTTCTGTAGTTGCTTCAAGGCAATTTATGGCTGCTCCCCAACAGAGTATGTTGAAAGAAATCAAGAAATTACATCCTTTTAACACAAGGAATCTCGCTCTTTCTTTTCCTAAATCTCGTTTATTTTTGTATTTTTGCCTGCGTATGCATAAAATTATAGTATATATACGAATTTATGAGTGACGAAATTAACGAGATACCAGAAGGACATTCAGACTACAAACCGGCGGACGCGCGGGACGAAAACGTAAAACATCAACTGACAGGCATGTACCAGAACTGGTTTCTGGACTATGCTTCGTATGTGATTCTCGAGCGTGCCGTCCCCCATATTAATGACGGTTTAAAACCTGTCCAGCGACGTATCCTGCATTCCATGAAGCGTCTGGACGACGGACGATATAACAAAGTTGCCAACATTGTGGGACACACCATGCAGTTCCATCCGCATGGTGACGCTTCAATCGGAGACGCCCTGGTGCAGCTCGGACAGAAAGATTTGTTAATCGACTGCCAAGGTAACTGGGGTAATATCCTTACCGGAGACGGTGCTGCCGCTCCCCGTTATATCGAAGCGCGCCTTTCCAAGTTTGCTTTGGATGTTGTTTTCAATCCCAAAACTACCGAATGGAAGCTATCCTATGACGGACGAAACAAGGAACCGGTCACTCTTCCCGTGAAATTCCCATTATTACTAGCACAGGGCGTGGAAGGTATCGCCGTAGGACTTTCTTCCAAGATTCTGCCGCACAACTTCAACGAACTTTGTGACGCTTCTATCAGTTACCTGCGCGGCGAAGAGTTCCAACTCTATCCCGACTTCCAGACGGGCGGTTCCATCGACGTAGCCAAATACAATGACGGCGAACGCGGCGGAGCAGTGAAAGTACGCGCTAAAATCAACAAGCTCGACAACAAGACACTTGCCATCACGGAGATTCCTTACGGTAAGACCACTTCATCCGTCATCGACTCCATCCTGAAAGCTGTCGACAAAGGAAAAATCAAGATTCGCAAGGTAGACGACAACACGGCTGCCAACGTAGAAATATTAGTGCACCTGGCACCCGGCACGTCATCGGACAAAACGATAGACGCCCTCTATGCTTTCACTGACTGCGAAGTGAGCATTTCGCCCAACTGCTGTGTTATCGACGATAGCAAACCGCACTTCCTCACTGTCAGTAAAGTCCTGAAAAAGTCGGCAGACAACACGATGGACTTGCTGAAACAAGAACTGGAAATCAAGAAAGGTGAAATACTGGAAGCACTGCACTTCTCTTCTCTCGAGAAGATATTTATCGAAGAACGTATCTATAAGGACAAAGAGTTCGAGCAATCCAAAGATATGGACGCAGCCTGCGCACATATCGACGAACGCCTGACACCCTATTATCCGACATTTATCCGCGAAGTGACCAAAGAGGATATTCTCAAACTGATGGAAATCAAAATGGGACGTATCCTGAAATTCAACTCGGACAAAGCGGACGAACTCATCGCCCGGATGAAAGAGGACATCGCCGAAATTGACGACCATCTGGCTCATATCGTAGATTATACCGTCAACTGGTATCTGATGTTGAAGAACAAATACGGCAAGAACTTCCCGCGCCGCACGGAACTGCGCAACTTCGACACCATCGAAGCCGCCAAAGTAGTGGAAGCGAACGAAAAACTCTATATCAACCGTGAAGAAGGATTTATCGGAACAGCCTTGAAGAAGGACGAATTTGTGGCTTCTTGTTCGGATATTGATGATGTCATCATCTTCTTCCGCGACGGCAAGTACCTCGTTACGCCTGTTGCCGACAAGAAGTTTGTCGGCAAGAACGTTCTTTACGTCAACGTATTCAAGAAGAACGACAAACGGACGATTTACAACGTAGCATACCGCGACGGGAAAGAGGGAACGACCTATGTCAAACGTTTCGCCGTGACTTCCGTAGTCCGTGACCGTGAATATGACGTCACCCAAGGTACCCCCGATTCACGTATCACCTATTTCAGTGCCAATCCGAACGGGGAAGCCGAAATCATCAAGGTTACGTTGAAACCTAACCCACGCGTACGCCGCATCATCTTCGAGCAAGACTTCAGCGAAGTGGGCATTAAAGGCCGACAGGCACGCGGTATCATCCTCACCCGTCTGCCGATACACAAAATTACCCTGAAACAGAAAGGCGGTTCGACCCTCGGCGGGCGTAAGGTATGGTTCGACCGTGACATTCTCCGCCTCAACTATGACGGCCGGGGCGAATATCTGGGCGAGTTCCAGAGTGAAGACACCATACTGGTCGTTCTGAACAACGGTGACTTCTACAACAGCAACTTCGACCTGAGCAACCACTATGAAGATAATGTAAGCATCGTCGAGAAGTTCGACCCCCACAAGATATGGACTGCCGCGCTTTATGATGCCGACCAACAAAATTATCCGTACCTGAAACGTTTCTGTTTTGAAGGTTCCAACCGCAAACAGAACTACTTGGGCGAGAACAAAAACAACCGTCTCATCTTACTGACCGACGAATACTACCCGCGCCTGGAAGTTGTATTCGGCGGACACGACAGTTTCCGCGACCCGTTGGAAATTGATGCGGATGAATTTATCGCTGTCAAAGGGTTCAAAGCAAAAGGCAAACGTATCACCACCTACACGGTTGAGACGATTAACGAACTTGAGCCGACCCGTTTCCCCGAACCCGAACAGCAAACGCAGGACGAACCGGAAGAAGAACCGGAGAATCTGGACCCGGACAACGGCAAGAGTGAAGGAGATATTATTGACGAAATCACCGGGCAGATGAAGTTATTCTGATGAAGAAAAAACTAATATACTGGGGGCTGACAGGATGCATCCTGTTCGCCCTCTGCACCAAATTACAAGCGCAGACCGACAGCCTGCAAACCCATCGCTATGTAACACGTGCCACCATGTACGGTATCGGATTTACCAACGTATTCGATACCTATCTTTCGCCTCAGGAATACAAAGGAATCGACTTCCGTGTTTCCCGCGAAACAATTCGGATGACCAAACTGTTCGACGGGAATATTTCCGTGCAGAATTTCTTCCAGGCAGACATCGGTTATACGCACAACCGTGCCGACAACAATAATACATTCTCCGGTCTGGTCAACTGGAATTACGGTCTTCACTACCAGTTCCGGCTGACGGAGAACTTCAAGTTACTGGCAGGTGGATTGATAGACGCTAACGGTGGCTTTGTTTACAACCTTCGAAACACCAACAATCCCGCTTCCGCAAGAGCTTACGTCAACCTGGACGCTTCGGGAATGGCAATCTGGCATCTGAAAATCAAACGATATCCGATGGTGTTGCGTTATCAGGTCAATTTGCCTGTAATGGGAATGCTTTTCTCACCACACTACGGACAATCCTATTATGAGATATTCTCCTTGGGCAACTCGAGCGGAGTGATAAAATTCACTTCCCTGCACAACCAGCCTTCACTCCGCCAGATGCTTTCCGTCGACCTGCCGATAGGATATACCAAAATGCGTTTCAGCTATCTGGCCGATTTGCAGCAATACAAAGTAAATAATATCAAGACACACACCTACTCCCATGTATTCATGGTAGGATTTGTGAAAGACCTATACCGTATCCGAAATAAAAAAGGAGCAAGCGTCTTACCATCATCGGTAAGAGCCTACTAAGAGAGCAAAAATTTAATGTTGAAACTTCAAAGCGTGAGAGATAACAAGAATGAAAAATAAGATTATACAACTACTTTTGCTAATCTGCTGCCTGCCGGCGCTGACCGGCTGCATCAGGGAGGATGAGTACGCTAATGATCCCGTAGGCAACTTCGAGCAACTATGGAAGATTATTGACGAACAGTACTGTTTTCTGGAAGCAAAAGGAATTGACTGGGATGCCGTTCACGAAGAATACAGAAAACTGATTATACCGACCATGTCCAACGATGACCTGTTCGACATTCTAAGCCAGATGCTGTATATCCTGAAAGACGGGCATGTCAATCTTTCTTCTGCAAAACGCACTTCTTTCTACGATGATTGGTATCAGGGATACGACTGGAACTACCGGGAAGATATTCTTTATCAGACTTATCTGGGCAGTGCCAGCAGTGGTTATTACACAGCTTCCGGCTTAAAATATAAGATATTCGATAATAATATAGGATATATCCGTTATGAAAGTTTCAGCGCCGGAGTCGGAAACGGCAACTTGGACGAGGTTCTTCTCTATCTGGCACCTTGCAACGGATTAATCATTGATGTACGCGACAACGGTGGTGGAAATCTGACGAACTCTACCCGCATTGCCGCCCGGTTTACCAACCAAAAGACGCTGACCGGATACATTCAGCACAAAACAGGACCGGGACATAATGACTTCTCTAAGAAGGAACCGATTTATCTGGAACCATCTAGCAGTATCCGTTGGCAAAAAAAGGTCGTTATATTAACCAACCGTCGTTGTTACAGCGCGACAAACGATTTTGTTAATGCGATGCGCAGCATAGAAGATACAGAAATTATCCAAGTCGGCGATTGGACCGGTGGCGGTTCGGGACTTCCTTTCTCATCGGAATTGCCAAACGGATGGAGCATCCGTTTCTCTGCCAGCCCGCACTTCGACAAAAACGAACAACCGCTAGAAGAAGGTATCGCACCGGATATTGCCATCAATATGTCTGAAGCAGACCAACTTAAAAAGAAAGATACCCTGATTGAAAAGGCATTCGAGATATTAAGTGAATAACTTTATTACCGAATAATTTGTCAAATCAGAAAATCTTCCTATCTTTGCACCGCTAAACAAAAAAGCTACACATGCGGATGTGGCGTAATTGGTAGCCGCGCCAGACTTAGGATCTGGTGCCGTGAGGCGTGTAGGTTCGAGTCCTATCATCCGCACAGAAATAAAACTAGAAGCCTTCAAGATACTGTCTTGAAGGCTTTTTAATTGATTGGATATGAATAAACATCAACTCTGCTGTATCGGTCACATCACACTGGACAAAGTGGTTACTCCACAAAGCACAGTCTATATGCCTGGCGGAACCGCCTTCTATTGTTCGCATGCCATCCGCCATTTTAATGATATTGACTATGCATTGGTGACAGCAGTCGGTGCTACCGAAATGAACGTAGTAGAACAACTACGCGAAGCAGGCATTAATGTTACCACATTGCCCAGCAAGTACTCGGTATATTTTGAAAATATCTATGGAGCCAATCCCGACGACCGTACCCAACGTGTATTGGCCAAAGCAGACCCTTTCACCGCCCTCCAACTCAAAGAAATAGACGCAGAGATTTACCATCTCGGCTCCCTGCTGGCAGACGATTTCTCATTGGAAGTAATCAAGGAACTTTCCCGGAAAGGATTGATAGCGGTAGACTCGCAAGGTTACCTTCGCGAGGTACGCGACACACACGTGTATCCGATAGACTGGACAGACAAACGGGAAGCGCTGCAATATATCCATTTCCTCAAAGTTAATGAGCACGAAATGGAAGTACTGACCGGGCTTGCCGACCCGCACGAAGCCGCCCGCCGGTTACACGAATGGGGAGTAAAAGAAGTGCTGGTCACCCTCGGAAGCATGGGTTCCCTTATTTTCGACGGAACCGATTTTTACCGTATCCCGGCTTACCAACCCGAAAAAGTAGTAGACGCGACAGGATGCGGAGACACTTATACCATCGGCTACTTATACCAACGGGTATCAGGCGCAAGCATTGAAGACGCAGGACGCTTTGCGGCAGCCATGTCTACATTGAAAATTGAGAAATCCGGTCCTTTCAGCGGAAGCAAAGAAGACGTCATTCACTGCATGACGACTGCAAAGGAAATGTTTTAATTGGTACTGTCCCTAATTTACATAAAATTAGGGACAGTACCGAATGAGAATAATCAGTATATTCTTTTACTTAGAAATACAAAGATTGCTATAAACCAAGTAAAATAAGAATATCAGAATGCACCAACTATACCAAATATATAATCTATGCGGAACATTTGAATTTTATCCCATTTTTGAGGTTTAATAATAATTGTTTCTTGCTCAATAGTCCTCTTCATCTTTTTAAAATTATCAGCTGCAATACATGATACACCTCCTCGAATAGATAATCTTTTCATAATCTTATATTCAAACATTAAATCCATATTGGCTGCATCTGAATGAGATATTGTTTTCATATTTATTTCATTAGCACTTTCGTTCTTATAATACATATACCCTATTCCCATTCCAAAACTTATCAAAAAATTGTTTCTGAAGGATCGTCTCATTTCTAATTGCGGCGCAACGTAGTAAGTCACAATATCATCAGCATAATTTACTTTTCCGTTTAATAGATAGTCTCCTGAAGTAGTAAAGGAGTTCCCTTTTAAACCTACTCCTATCCAGCTATTCCAAAAATACATTACCTTAGTATTAATAGAAATGCCACTGCTATATTGATTCCGATAATTTACTCCAACAGGGGAAACATTAGATTTACCAATTAAACAGCCCTTTCCCGCTTCTACAGAAATCAGAAATTTTTCATCTGACTTCTTCTGAGCCAATAGTACCATTACAAAAAACAACAAGAAAAGTGACAAATAACATCTTTTCATATTTAACACGATTTTAAATCATTTCAATCTTCGTCTGATATTTCCGAATCCACTTCTGTCCATAAAAGCACACTATTTCCACCAACTAAAATGGAACCAACTAGCGCCTGTTTCTCTTCCTGCTGTAATTCTGATTCTTGTACAACCCTAACAACCCCTTCTGTATAATCCTGTATATTTTCTTTCGCTATCTTTTGGGTAGTTATTAAGTAATCATTAATAATCTTATAATCTTGCAAATATTCAGGTTGTACAGACTCAAGGTGTGACACAAAAGCTTCCTCTGAAAGAAAAATATCTTTACTTGGAATAAGGGCACTAGTCTCATTAAAAATTTCTTTTATTATTCGCTCCTCAGGCATTGGACAATCAAGTTCTTTCATTTCTCCACTAACAATAGACATCACTTCATCAGTATCCAAATTTTGATTATAAACATCTGGAATCTTCCTCTCTATTGACAACATTATTTCATTATGATAATAGCCTATACTATCCAATTCCAAAGATTCAGAATCTATCATTCGATCTTCATTTGAGTTCAACGGTAAAGATGCATTTTGTAATTTACATGTAAATTTATCATCAACTGTTACTACTTGATTATCAGAAAACAGTGCTGCAATTAAAGAAGCTCCTACCGCTCCTCCTAAAGCTCCCCAACGTCCCCATCTTGCACCAACTCTCGCCCCCAAAGCATCACAACTTACAATATATTTTCCTCTAGTATTAAACCAATTCCACTTATGCCACCAGCCTCTTGTTTGTGGGCAAGTATTGACCTTCAAATAAGATTGGTTATATAAATCTAGGTTTTCACTCAATTGGGTATATGCATCAGCCTTTACTTTCTCTTCTCCATTTGGAGTGAATTCGTTAGAAGAGCAGGCACCTAAGAATAATAAAATAAAAATCGAAGTCAATACAATTGTCGTCTTTCTAACTTCTTTACTCTTTGCTTTCATAATATTGTATTATTTATTATTAAACATAAATGAATTTAGTTGTAATATATTAACCGACACTTCTTTTATTGCACGGTAAATGTGCCTTCCAACAAACGCTTTCATAACACTTATTTTTATTGGTTATGTTACAAATGTAAGGAATAAGATTAAAATAAATCTAGATGCCTGGTCACAATAAAGTTACAAGATAACTATAGATCTCGACTGCAAGTTACAGAAATGTCACAATCCAACATAAGCACCTATGGAACAAGGCATTGTCGTGTAGTCATCCATCCAAAGAATTCTTCTCCTAACTTAACTTTCATGCGACTTTTCCGACTTTTAAATGCCCCTTCAGAAGCACGTGTACATAATAAGATTGTTTCTTTGGAGCAACCCAATAAGAAAAATACGCAATGGAGCAAGTCTTCTTTAGTTAAATCAACATATTGAATTTTCAATTTAAGCATAATGTCGCCAAAAGTATCATAAATGCTTTCACAAATCATCTGTCCTTCATGAATACTCAAAGAGGTAGCTACGCCCATCTTTTTCTCCAAAGAAAGAAGCCTCTCATAGGTTTCCGTCCTTCGAAACAACTGAAGACAAAGTTCTAAACTCGGCTCCAACATCCCCATTAAATCTGTCTCAGCATTATCCTGCTCCTCAAGGTCTCCGGATAGAATATCTGTGCGACTCTTCATCAATTGATTTTGTAACTCAAGATACTTCTTTTTTCGACGCTTGTCAATCCCAAAATAAACCGCTCCTACAATAATGAAGAACAGCAAAATAAATAAAACTTCAATTTTATATCTCCCTGCAAGTTTCTGCTGATAAAGTTCGATTTCATATTTATCAGCCAAACGAGCCGTTTCAGTAGCTTTTGTTGTATCATGAATTAAATCGAGATAATAAATAAGAGAATCAGCCGCCGCTATAGCTGCTGGAAAATTATTCTCTTCTTTCTCCAATTTATATAATTCTCCATAACTTCCACCACGATTGAATATATAAGGAGAAGATTTGCTCAAGTTCAAATAGTATCGTGCAGAGTCCATTTGCTGTAAGTTTCGCAAAACATTCCCTTTCCAAAGATATTCTGTGAACAAACTAGTACCTGCCGGCGCAACAGATATAGATGCAGTAATATATTGATTCGCTTTATGATATTCCCCCATTTCATTAAACAACATCCCCATTTCACCCAATATTAAAGATTTATGATAATTTTTCCTTGTAGCTTCAGCTATATCAAGCGCCTTCTTGTTATATATCAAAGAACTATCTAATTGATGTTGTAAAACAAATATATGCCCAATCCCTCTTAAAGCATAAAATAATTGACCACTATTCTTTTGCTCAAGATAAATTTCGTATGCCTTATGATGGGCACACATAGCATCTTCATAAAGATTCTGTTCTTCATAACATCCAGCCAAATGCTCATAAATAGCCCCCAAATAAAGATACTCGCTCTCTTTAGGAATTACTTTTAGTGCCTGCAAAAAGTCTTTCACCGCCAAATCCATACAACGCATGTCTTGATACACACAACCTCGATAATAATAAGCTTGCATCTTACGCTCGTTATTCCGGCTTCTTTTATAATAATCTACTGCAAACCGAATCAATGAATCATTTGGCTCATGAACATACAACTTAGTTCTTGCACGAGCCAAGAATATTGCATAATCAGCTCTTTCAGAACCGGACAACTTTTCAGGATGAGGAATGGACTCAAGGAGCATCAAGGCACTATCAGGAAACTGTTGCAGCAGCAAGTCAGCCCGACGTAAAAGAATACCTGCATCGCTTCCAACATGACAAGTAGAAAGAAACAATATCAGAGACAATCCTATAATACAAGAAAAAAGTAACTTCATAGTTTGTTCCATTTCACAAATGTATATAAAATAAAACAAACAAGCAACAAAATGACAAATAAAAACTTTCCACATTCCCCCCGCAATGTTAAAATTACCCTTTCTCCCTCTTTTCCTAATCTTTTTCGACTTTCGTTTGTTTCCTTTGTTACTCTTGTCAAAAGACGGCAGAAAAAAGACTTCAACCTAAATATTAACAAATGGAAAAATTTAATGCAATGAGGACTAGACTTTTACAACATCTTCAGAAAAAAGCCATCAGGTCAAGGAGCATCATGACGCTTGTTTGCCTGCTACTGGCCACCACATCTGCCTTTGCACAGACAAAGACGGTGACAGGAACAGTGACGGACGCTGCCAATGAACCATTGATCGGCGCATCGATACTCGTACAAGGAACTTCCACCGGAACCATCACGGACATGGACGGTAAGTATTCAATCTCTGTCACCCCAGACGATGTACTGGTATTCTCCTACGTGGGAATGACCTCACAGAGCGTCAAGGTCGGTACGCAGACCGTTATCAACGTCACCCTGAAAGAAGATTCGCAAGTACTTGCCGAAACAGTGGTTATCGGATACGGTAGTGCGAAGAAAAGAGACTTGACGGGTTCCATCACCAACATCAAAGGGGAAGAACTGGCCAACAAGCCGGCGATGAACCCGCTTTCCTCCCTGCAAGGCAAGGTGGCAGGCGTGCAAATCGTAAACTCGGGACGTGCCGGTGCCGACCCGGAAATCCGTATCCGCGGGACAAACTCCATCAACGGATACAAACCCCTCTACATCGTTGACGGACTGTTCAACGACAACATCAACTTCCTCAACCCCGAAGACATCGAATCCATGGAGATTCTGAAAGACCCGTCATCCCTCGCCATCTTCGGTGTACGCGGTGCGAACGGCGTTATCATCATCACCACCAAAAAAGCGAAAGAAGGACAGACATTAGTGAACATAAACACGTCCTTCGGATTCAAGAAAGTAGTAGATAAGGTGAAAATGGTGAATGGCGAGCAATTCAAGGAACTGTATAGCGAACAACTCGCCAACCAGGGAGATGCTCCGTTCGATTACACCGGATGGGATGCAAACACCAACTGGCAGGACGAGATTTTCCAAAACGCTTTTATCACCAACAACAATATCAGCATCACAGGAGCTTCGCCCAAACATAGTTTCTACCTGGGCGTAGGCTACTCTTACGAGCAAGGCAACATCGAGCATGAGAAATTCAGCAAGGTGACCATCAATGCCAGCAATGATTATAAAATCACGGATTTCCTGAAAGTCGGTTTCCAGTTCAACGGTGCACGTATGCTTCCTGCCGATTCCAAACAGGTATTGAACGCACTTCGTGCCACTCCTATCGCTCCCGTATACAATAATGAATATGGACTATACACCGCCCTGCCCGAATTCCAAAAGGCACAAATCAACAACCCGATGGTGGACGTAGATTTGAAGGCGAACACTACCAAAGCCGAAAACTACCGCGCATCGGGCAATATCTACGGTGAAGTGGATTTCCTGAAACATTTCAAATTCAGAGCTACCTTCTCCATGGACTATGCATCCAACAACGGACGTACCTACACCCCTATTGTCAAAGTATACGACTCTACCGTCAATGGTGACATCGCCACTTTGGGAACAGGAAAGACGGAAGTCAGCCAATTCAAAGAAAATGAAACGAAAGTACAGAGCGACTACGTACTGACATATACCAACAGCTTCGACAACGGCAATCATAACCTGACTGCTACCGCAGGCTTCACTACCTATTACAACTCACTGAGCCGGCTCGACGGAGCACGCAAGCAGGGAGTAGGGCTGATGATACCGAACAACCCCGACAAGTGGTTTGTCAGCATCGGAGATGCCGCCACTGCCACCAACGGAAGTACGCAATGGGAACGCAGCACATTGTCCATGCTCGCACGTGTCATTTACAATTATAAAGGCAAATACCTGTTCAACGGTTCATTCCGCCGCGATGGTTCTTCAGCATTCTCCTATACGGGCAACGAATGGCAGAACTTCTTCTCATTAGGCGGCGGCTGGCTGATAAGCGAAGAAGAATTCATGAAAGACATCAAGTGGCTGGACATGTTGAAAATTAAGGCATCTTACGGTACACTGGGAAACCAGAACCTGGACAGGGCCTATCCTGCCGAACCGTTGTTGAGCAACGCTTACTCTGCCGTATTCGGCAAGCCTTCCATCATCTATCCGGGATACCAGCTGGCATATCTGCCCAACCCGAATCTCCGTTGGGAAAAGGTAGAAGCCTGGGAAGCCGGATTTGAGACTAACCTGCTCCGCAACCGCCTGCATTTCGAAGGTGTTTATTACAAGAAAAACACAAAAGACCTGTTGGCAGAGGTTCCCGGTATCTCCGGAACAGTTCCGGGCATCGGCAACCTAGGACAGATTCAGAACAAAGGTGTGGAAATGGCAGTAACCTGGCGCGACCAGATAGGCGAATGGGGATATACCGTCAGCGCCAACCTGACCACTATCAAGAACGAAGTGAAAAGCCTTGTCCAGGAAGGATATTCCATCATTGCCGGAGACAAGCAGCAGAGCTATACAATGGCAGGTTATCCTATCGGCTATTTCTACGGATATAAGGTAGCGGGTGTTTACCAGTCGCAAGCCGACATCAACTCATCTCCGGAGAATACGCTTGCCACTGTCACCCCCGGTGATTTAAAATTCGCAGATGTCAACGGTGACGGCAAGATTACCCCGGAAGACCGTACCATGATAGGTAACCCGACCCCGAAAGTAACTTACGGTTTCTCTCTCGGAGTGAACTACCGCAACTGGTCGTTGGATATCGACATGATGGGGCAAGGCGGAAACCAGATTTTCCGCACGTGGGACAACTACAACTTTGCCCAGTTCAACTACATGGAGCAACGCTTGGGACGCTGGCACGGCGAAGGGACTTCCGACAGCCAGCCATTGCTGAACTCCAAACATTCCATCAACACGCTGAATTCGGATTATTACATCGAAAGCGGCCGTTTCTTCCGCATCCGCAATGTGCAACTTGCTTATGCATTCGACAAAAGCCTGCTCGCGAAAATCCGCCTGCAAGCCCTCAAAGTATATGTCAACATACAGAACCTGAAGACGTGGAAGCATAACACCGGCTATACCCCCGAACTGGGCGGTACCGCTACCGCATTCGGAGTAGACAACGGCAGTTACCCTGTACCGGCAGTTTATACATTCGGAATCAACTTAACATTCTAAAACTATACTCATATGAAACTGGATAAATATATATTTTCAGCCCTTATTGCCGCCGCCACGCTCTTTCTGGGCAGTTGCAGCGACTTTCTCGACCGCAGTCCGCAAGGACAGTTCACCGAAGACGACAACCCCAATGCGCTCGTCAACGGTAAGATTTACAATGTCTACACGATGATGCGTAATTACAACATCACCGCCGGTCCTCCCGCATTTGCCATCCACTGCTTCCGTTCCGAAGACTCGGAAAAGGGAAGTATAGCCAGCGACGGTTCCGACGTAGCGGAAATGTACGACGACTTCCTATATACCGCCAACAACGGTTTGCTGGGTGCCTACTGGGGACAGAATTATGCCATCATCTACCAGTGCAATGACATTCTCGAATCCATCGCAGATAAAGAGACAGCCGGACAAACCGAAGCCGAAGATATCATCAACAAAGGCGAAGCCTCTTTCTTCCGTGCCTACTGCTACTTCAATCTGGTAAGAGCTTTCGGCGAAGTCCCCCTCGTGACCTACAAAATCAATGACGCTTCGGAAGCCAATATTCCGAAAACAACCGTCGAGAAAATCTACGAGCAGATTGACACCGACCTGAAAACCGCCGAGGAGTCACTACCGGAAACATGGAGCACCGAATACCTCGGACGCCTCACCTGGGGAGCCGCACGTTCGCTGCACGCACGTACCTATATGATGCGCAACGACTGGAACAATATGTACACAGCCTCTACCGACGTCATTAAAAAAGGGCTTTATAACCTGAAAACCCCGTACAACGAGATATTTACGGACGAAGGCGAAAACAACGGCGGTTCTGTATTCGAACTGCAATGTACCGCCACCGCCGCTCTCCCCCAAAGCGATGTTATCGGCAGCCAGTTCTGCGAAGTGCAAGGTGTGCGCGGAGCAGGTCAATGGGACTTGGGATGGGGATGGCACATGGCGACAGAATATATGGCACAAGCCTACGAACAGGGCGACCCGCGTAAAAACGCCACCCTGCTCTACTTCCGTCACTCGGACGACGAGCCGATTACCCCCGAGAATACCAACGAGCCTTACGGCGAATCTCCGGTTTCTCCGGCTATGGGAGCCTATTTCAATAAAAAAGCCTACACCGACCCAGCCCTGCGTAAGGAATACACCAACAAAGGCTATTGGGTAAATATCCGCCTCATCCGCTATGCGGACGTATTGCTGATGGGAGCCGAATCCGCCAATGAAAAAGGCATCCCCGGCGAAGCGGTAGACTACCTCGAACAGGTACGTGAACGTGCTAGAGGTACGAATAGCAACATATTGCCCAAAGTAACCACTACCGACCAAGGCGAACTGCGTGAAGCCATCCGCCATGAACGCCGCGTGGAACTGGGGCTTGAGTTCGACCGTTTCTACGACCTGGTCCGCTGGGGCATTGCCAAACAAGTATTGCAGGCAGCCGGCAAGAATTATCAGGACAAGAACGCCTTGCTTCCATTGCCTCAGACCGAGATAGACAAGTCCAAAGGAGTGCTGGTACAAAATCCGGATTATCAATAAAACAAGTATAATAATATGATAAATAAGAAACTAAGTTCCGTCATTCTGTTACTTTTGGCAGGATTCCTGAACGTGGCGGCACAAAAGTCGCCACAGGACATGAACCGCTTCATCGATGCCCTGATGAGAAGAATGACATTGGAAGAAAAGATAGGGCAGTTAAACCTTCCCGTCACCGGAGAGATTACCACCGGACAAGCCAAGAGCAGCGATATTGCCGCCAAAATCAAGAAAGGCGAAGTAGGCGGACTGTTCAACCTGAAAGGAGTGGAGAAGATACGCGAAGTACAGAAACAGGCGGTCGAACAATCCCGCCTGGGTATTCCGTTACTGTTTGGCATGGACGTCATCCACGGATATGAGACGATGTTCCCCATCCCGCTCGGCCTGTCGTGCACCTGGGATATGGCAGCCATCGAAGAGTCTGCCCGCATCGCAGCCGTAGAAGCCAGTGCCGACGGAATCTCATGGACATTCAGCCCGATGGTGGACATCTCGCGCGACCCCCGCTGGGGACGTGTGTCCGAGGGGAACGGTGAAGACCCGTTCCTCGGCGCCATGATTGCCGAAGCAATGGTACGCGGCTATCAGGGAAAGAACATGCAACGCAACGACGAAATCATGGCGTGCGTGAAGCACTTTGCCCTATACGGGGCAAGCGAAGCGGGACGTGACTACAACACCGTGGATATGAGCCGCCAACGGATGTTCAACGACTATATGCTACCTTATGAAGCAGCCGTCGAAGCCGGTGTAGGCAGCGTGATGGCATCGTTCAACGAAGTGGACGGAATACCTGCCACCGCCAACAAATGGCTGATGACGGACATCCTGCGCGGACAATGGGGATTCAACGGCTTCGTTGTAACCGACTATACGGGAATCTCCGAAATGATAGACCATGGCATCGGCGACCTTCAGACAGTATCCGCCCGTGCCATCAATGCCGGAGTGGACATGGATATGGTCAGCGAAGGCTTTGTAGGCACGCTGAAGAAATCCGTCCAGGAAGGCAAGGTTTCTATGGAAACGCTGAATACCGCCTGCCGCCGCATCCTGGAAGCGAAATACAAGCTCGGGTTGTTTGACAATCCTTATAAATATTGCGACCCGAAACGTCCGACACGCGACATATTTACGAAAGCGCACCGTGACGCAGCCCGCAGAATAGCCGCCGAAAGTTTCGTTCTCTTGAAAAACGACAGCCCCGACGGGAACCCGAACGGAAATCCGCTACTGCCTTTCAATCCCAAAGGAAATATCGCCGTTATCGGCCCGCTGGCAAACAGCCGCAGCAATATGCCGGGTACTTGGAGCGTAGCTGCTGTGCTCGACCGCTGTCCTTCATTAGTAGAGGGACTGAAAGAGATGACTGCCGGAAAAGCGAATATCATGTACGCCAAAGGCAGCAACCTGATTAGTGATGCCGCCTACGAAGAACGTGCCACAATGTTCGGCCGTTCACTGAGCCGTGACAATCGCACCGACCAGCAATTGCTGGACGAAGCGCTCAACGTAGCCCGCCGGTCGGACATTATCATCGCAGCCCTTGGAGAATCCTCTGAGATGAGCGGTGAAAGCAGCAGCCGTACGGACTTGAATATCCCTGACGTGCAGCAAAACCTGCTGAAAGAATTAGTAAAGACAGGGAAACCGGTAGTGCTTGTACTGTTCACCGGCCGCCCGCTTACACTGAACTGGGAACAGGAACACGTGCCCGCCATCCTGAATGTATGGTTCGGCGGCAGTGAAGCAGCTTATGCCATCGGCGACGCCCTCTTCGGCTATGTCAATCCGGGTGGCAAACTGACAATGACTTTCCCGAAGAACGTCGGTCAGATACCTCTTTACTATGCGCATAAGAATACCGGACGCCCGTTGAAAGAAGGCAAATGGTTCGAGAAGTTCCGCAGCAACTACCTGGATGTGGACAATGACCCGCTTTATCCGTTCGGCTACGGGCTTTCTTATACCACTTTCTCCTACAGTGACATTGACCTCAGCCACTCCAGCATGGACATGAACGGTTCACTGACCGCAGCAGTGGAAGTGACCAATACCGGCACATGGCCCGGCTCGGAAGTCGTGCAACTCTATATCCGTGACGTAGTAGGCAGCAGCACCCGCCCCGTGAAAGAGCTGAAAGGTTTCCAGAAGATATTCCTTGAACCGGGAGAAATGAAGATTGTCCGCTTCAAGATTGCTCCGGAAATGCTGAGATATTATAACTATGACCTTCAACTGGTGGCCGAACCGGGTGACTTTGAAGTGATGATTGGGACGAACAGCCGGGATGTGAAAACGGCGAAATTTACGTTGAACTAAACTCTTAGGCACGGATTACCGTGCCTAATCTAATAAATTATCACCTTGATTATGAACAATAAATATAAAAGACTCGCAGAAATGAGCGCACTCCCTCTCATGCTGCTGTTCCTGTCCGCTGTAGCCCTGACCTTCCAGAACTGTAAGGGGAAAAGCAAAAGCGACAACCTTTCCGCCGTCACCGACTCACTGTCGGATGATGCCCTGATGGATACCGTCCAGCGACGGACCTTCCTCTACTTTTGGGAAGGTGCGGAACCGAACAGCGGTCTTGCCCCCGAACGCTATCATGTAGACGGCGTATATCCGCAGGACGACGCCAACGTCGTCACTTCCGGCGGCAGCGGCTTCGGCATCATGGCTATCCTTGCCGGAATAGACCGCGGCTATGTCACCCGTGAAGAGGGACTGGCACGCATGGAGCGTATCGTATCCTTCCTTGAGAAAGCCGACCGCTTTCACGGAGCGTACCCTCACTGGTGGTATGGCGACACGGGAAAGGTGAAACCTTTCGGACAGAAAGACAACGGCGGTGACCTGGTGGAAACAGCTTTCCTTATCCAGGGACTTCTCGCCGTGCACCAATATTACGTAAACGGCAACGAGAAAGAAAAAGCGCTCGCCCAGCGCATCGACCAAATCTGGCGCGATGTTGACTGGGACTGGTACCGGAAAGGCGGACAAAACGTCCTTTACTGGCACTGGAGCCCTACCTACGGCTGGGAAATGAATTTTCCCGTACACGGTTACAACGAATGCATGATTATGTATATCCTTGCCGCCGCTTCGCCAACGCACGGAGTACCCGCCGCCGTCTACCATGACGGATGGGCGCAGAACGGTGCCATCATCTCCCCGCATAAGGTAGAAGGAATCGAACTTCATCTCCGCTACCAGGGGACGGAAGCCGGACCGCTTTTCTGGGCACAATATTCTTTCCTCGGACTCGACCCTGTGGGACTGAAAGATGAATATTGCCCCAGTTATTTCTACGAAATGCGCAACCTGACGTTAGTAAACCGTGCCTATTGCATCCGCAACCCCAAACATTACAAAGGGTTCGGCCCCGATTGCTGGGGACTGACTGCCAGTTACTCCGTAGACGGATATGCCGCCCACTCACCCAACGAGCAGGACGACAAGGGTGTCATCTCTCCTACCGCCGCCCTCTCATCCATCGCCTACACGCCGGAATACTCCATGCAAGTGATGCGCCACCTCTATAATATGGGCGACAAAGTTTTCGGCCCCTTCGGATTCTACGACGCTTTCAGCGAAACGGACAACTGGTATCCGCAACGCTACCTCGCCATCGACCAGGGCCCTATCGCCGTCATGATTGAGAACTACCGCACAGGCTTGTTATGGAACCTCTTCATGAGCCACCCCGACGTACAGGCGGGACTGACGAAGCTGGGTTTTAATACCAACAAACAGGATGTGAAACAAAAATAAATGTAAGACGGAAATAAAACTATCCATCCTTCAATATCCAGGTATTTTTTCTATATTTGCACAACAGAAATGATGTGTTATTATGGAATTTAATAAAGAAGGGTATTTGCCCGAAGGAATTCACACGCTCAGTTGGGAAGAATTTGAAACAACTTTCGGATTCAGCCCCAAACGTAAAGAACTGCTGGAAGGCTTACTCCAAGTTATAAATATACTAAAAATTTGTGGTTGCGAAGCTATCTATATCGACGGTAGCTTCGTCACCGACAAATTGGAACCCGACGACTGGGATGCCTGTTTCAAAGGAAGCACACAATCTCTTAAGACACTAAAAAGCCAAGAACCTTGCCTGCTCCTCACTGACGATTATAAACTGCGGGAAACGCAAAAACAAAAATTCAAAGGAGAGCTATTCTTTTACAGCCTTTATGCAGGCTTGAATATCTCCTATCTGGATTTCTTTCAAGGAAGAAAAGGAGCAAAGAGGAAGAAAAAGGGAATAATAAAAATAAATCTGAACTAAGATATGATTAAGAACGAAAGCCAACTGACACGCGCCAAACAGGAAATGGAAGAGTTGCTGGATGCCTTGTATCAGATAAAAGGAGAAGAACTGACCGACCGTATGCAAAAAGCAGCATACTGCTGCCGGTTGAAAGACTTGAGTTCGGAAATCGAAGAATTCGAGAAGTTAAGAAACCGGCAACACCTGTCTTTTACGAACGAAAACCTTCCTAAATCTATCATAGCCTTGCGTATAGCTTCCGGATACACCCAAAAGGAACTGGCAGACAAAATAGGAGTGCCGGAACAACAAATCCAACGTTATGAACAACAAGAATACGGTAAAGTTAAATTTGAGAGAGTCGTACAAATCATACGGGTACTCGCAAAAAAATGCGAATTGAACTTTCAGTTTAATGACTCCAGCCAGATGCCGGCTCCATTCAAACAGACGGAAGAATCAGCCAGAGCCACCCGTATTGCCAAAGAAAGAGCTTCACTCATGCTAATCATATAAGAGTTATGAAAACATTTACTTTTTATTCCTACAAAGGAGGAGTCGGACGGACATTGGCGTTAGTCAACGTAGCCAATCGCTTGGCTGAATTTGGAAAGAAAGTGTGTATCCTCGACTTTGATTTGGAAGCTCCGGGATTGCAAAGCAAATATGCCAAGGAACTTCAACAGCCTATCTACAAAGGATTGGTGGATTATATTTATGCATATGCTGTGGAGAATGTACAACCCCGCCATATATCAGATTATATGGTTGACATTCATTTAAACAACGCAATAAATACCATCCATTTATGTGCGGCAGGGGATGTTGACTCAAGTGATTACTGGAAAAAACTCGCACGCATCAATTGGTGGAACTTATTCTATGCAGAAAACAGTTATGGCATTGATTTCTTTCTGAGCCTGAAGAAACAGATAGAAGAGGAACTGGCTCCCGATTTCTTACTGATAGACTCCAGGACAGGAATCACGGAAATGTCCGCTATCACGATGTCCTTACTTGCCGACGACGTTGTCTTTTTGGCAGCCAATAACGAAGAAAACATCAAAGGCTGCTGTAAAGTCCTGAACTCGCTCTCCGCACCGGAAAACAACCTGCTGGGAGTCAAGAGGACCTATCATTTTGTCCTGACCCGTATTCCTCTGCCGGACAGTCCCGATGAAAAAGTAAAACATAACATCATTGTAGAGCAAAAGACAAATATCATCAAAGAATGTCTCGCAAAGAACGGCACCACCCTCGAAAGCGCGAATGTAATCCATTCAGACCGCTGCCTGGAAGAGAACGAGCTTTGCAACACTTCTTATATATACGAAGTCTCCAAAACTTCTTCCGTCAAAGAATATATGGCCTTGTATGATTCTTTGGTAAAGAATTATTTCTCTAAAGAAGACCTTGTCACTTTTGACGGATACAAGCAGCTTCAATTAGAAGTAGACAAAGCATTGCGCTACTATAGAGGAAACGACAGCCACTTCATGGAACAAGCAGAGTTACTGGTTAACTCATACCCGCAATTTTCATATGGATATTCATTCATTAGTAACTATTATTTTGACCGTTTTGAATTTGAGAAGGCATTAGAATATGCACAAAAAGCTACTGCCACCCTTGGCCCCGACTTGCTCCCAATACAACTCAAAGAGATTCATCTAAACCTTTTATTAGGAAATTATCAGAGAAGCGAAAACCTCTTGAATAAAATTTATGATAAAGATAATGAGTTTACTGAATTTCTCAAGGTCAAGATAGACCACATGATGTTTCATAATGAAGAACACGATATAAAAGCAATCACAAAGCTAATAAAAGCACATCCTGACAATGTGAAATACCGCAATGAGGAGGCTAAAATGTGGAATTTCTATAAAAAATACGCCAGTGCGCTTGAAGCCATTTATGAAACTTTAGAGATTGATTCCGAATCAGCTATGGCCTATATCACTCTTGCAGAAATCAAATATCGTATGAATGAGAAACTTGACTTCTTCCGAAATATAGAACTTGCGTTGAAATACAACTACGACTTGCGCTGGGTGAAGTATGACGAAATGTTCTATATCTACAAAGAATGTCTCGAAGATAAAAGATTCTTAGCCATACTGGATAAATATGACGTAAGACACGTTACATCCTTCTGGCTAAGTTGAGCGGTGGTGGTCTTACTGACCACCTCCGCCACCGGCGTTTCCACCGCCTTCTCCACCTTTCACATCATCATTATTGATGCTCCGGGCAGCTTTCTTCACGCTGGCTTTCAGTTCTCCAATCCGGTAGCTGATACTGAAGCCAACATAACGGCTCGGATATTTCCCGCTACTCTTTGATATAAAATTGTCACCTTTCGTATGACTGTTATACGTCCTGTACTTCTCAAAAATATTGTTGCAATATAGGTTCAGCGTGAGACGGTCATCCTTCAGGAATGAACGGTTCAACCCAATGCCGTAATACTGATAGCCGGAACCTTTTCCCTGCAAACTGATATACGGAGTACCCCCGCCCCCATTCAGGCTCAAACGGATTTTCAAAGGCAACGTATGCTGGATACCCCCGTGGCAAGAAGCGTTCCATCCATAATTGTGCAACCCTTGCGCCTCACTTTTCAAGTCCCTGTAACTTCCGCGTCCGTTCACGTAAATACGTGTTTTAGAAGAAGCGTTCCAGTTCAGATAAAGGGACAAACCGGTATCCCGATTCTTGCCGATATTGTCATAAGTGCTGTACATAGCCCCGTCCGGCGCCATGTGCTCCGGATTATCATCAAAGATTTCTCCGTTCTCATTGGTTATCAAGCGGCTCACCCTCTCTATCCCGTTATTCCCGAATGAATGGCGCAACGAAACGTTTATATTGAACTTGGCACTGAAATTACTGTACGCAATATCAAAAGCATGGCTTTTCTCACTCTTCAAGTCCGGATTTCCCTGACTGATAGACATCGGGTCTTGATTGTTAAAGTAAGGATTCAGGCTCCAGATTCCCGGACGCCAGATGCGCATATTATAACCGGCACGCAGATTCTGCGTCTTGCCGATTTTCATTCCCAAAGAGACGGACGGAACCAAATCACTGTAATTCGTATGGAAGTCCTCACCCGGTCCTACGATATATTTCACCCGTTGTATGGTCTGCTCATAACGTACTCCCGGCTTGAACGAAAAGTCCTTATACTTTAGGGTATATCCCACATAAGCCGACAGGATATGGTTGAGATGGCGGTACTCACTGCTGCGGTCTTCATTATACGCATAATTATCGCTTCCGCCTGCCGCCTCATAAAGCGCGTTATCACTGCTATTGCGACGGAAAATGTATTTCGCTCCCGTCTCAATGGTATGCAATTTCCCTATCGGAGTCGTATAATCCACCTGGAAAGTCTGCTCCATCGTATTTGTCTTTCCATCCGAATGGTAATTTTCCAACCGCAGCCGTTCCGCCAGTTCCTCTTTCTGCTCGTCGGGGAATATGTCCAGATAAACATTCTTGGAATTATCAGTTTGAGGTTGCGTATTTATCTTATAAGATAAGGTCAGCATCCGCTGCTTATTCTTCCGCGAAGTACGCTGATAGTCTATATTTCCATTTATGGAATACCACGAGTTTTTATTACGGCTATCCGTCCGGTAACGATAAGCCACGTCCTCATGGTTCGTCCTATACATTACCGTATTTCCGTTGTTGTCGCTCTTATTACTGCTGCCATACATTCCGAAAGCCGCCGTCAGCAGTCTCAACGTATCAATCTCATAACTCGCTTCCAGGTTGCCATACTGGAAATTTCCTTTCGATTTGGAACTGCTTTGAGATTCGAGAAACTTCTCGTCCCTCGCCCCCGGCTCGTAATTCTCACGGTAACTGTCCGAATAGCTGCGCGGATGATTATTATAATTGTAGTTATAATTGACGGAAATAGTCATCTTCCCCTGTTTCACCATCGCATAAGTACCGGCTCCGGCTCCGTTGTTAGTGACATTTCCCCGGAATGTAGCCGTATATCCCTCAAATCCGCTGCCCACGGTGACGATATTCAGAATACCGCCTACGCCTTCCGCATCGTACTTCGCACCCGGCGAAGTAATCACCTCAATATATTTAATGGTATTTGCCGGCATACTCTTCAGCACTTCTTTCGGATTATTGCTCATCATGTTGTTCGGCTTCCCGTTCACATGTATCTTGAAACTGCTGCTCCCGTTCACCTGCACATTATCTTCCCCGTCCACCGTCACCAAAGGAACTTTGCGCAGCATCTCCAGGATACTGTTCGACTTGGAGTCGGGGTCGTCTTCAATGTTATATTCTATCTTGTCCACATCTACCTTCACCAAAGGCTTCTGGGCGACAACTTCCACTCCCTTCAACTCATTATTGGCTTCCGAAGAATACAACGTCCCAAGGTCGGTTATTTTCGTAGAAGATTTCAAAGTGAAGTCTTTCACAACAGGCGCTTTACCTATCGAAGAAATGCTGATTACATAATCGCCTGCCGGTACATTCAATTTCTCCTGGAACTTACCGTTTGCCCCGGTCACCGCCATTTTTACAGCTTTGTCCGGAACGCCTTTCTTGGTAATCCTGATGGTGGCATACGGTTCTCCCTCTTGGGTTAACGAATCCAGAAGAACGCCTTTGATGGTAAAAGAAGGAGCTACATCTTTTTGCGCCCACCCCGTCGCACATGTAGCAAACATGAATAGTAATAGTAGCAACAGTCTGTGTTTCATGACTAGAATGATTTAGTTTTTTATTTATTAGACGCAGGACATTCTGAAATGCTGCAAATGTGGGGATAAAAATAGTTGGTTTCGTGTCAATTACGGAACATTCGGAGTTAAGAAAGTAAAACGAATAGATAAAATTTCTTACTAAAGCATCACAAATGCCCTACAAAGCTTCTCCTCTTCGGGAAGCCCTGCGATTTCACCACGCTGATGAGCAGAAAGCGTATTGCAAAGATATATGTTTTTTTGATTCCCCTCTCCACTATACACAAAAGTGAAAATCCTCTTTCAACCTATCACCACCATTCTGAAACGCCCTATTCATCGCACTTACAGAACGGTGATAGGTTGTCAATAACCTATCACCTCATCTATCACCTATCACCGTCCGCCAAAATCCAAACCGACATACAAACAGAAGCCCACGTGCAAACAAAAGTACCAACAGGGGATACATTCCATTTCCTGCCGTGAAACCAGTGTTTCCCCGGTAGGAAACTTTAGTTTCAAGCACTTGACACTTTAGTTTCCAGCCCTTGAAACTAAAGTTTCCAAGGCTTGAAACCAAGTGTTTCTCACCATGAAACGAAGTGTTTCAAGCCTTGAAAACATTTTGTTCCACTACGGCCTGTACTTAACACCCTTATAGAAAACAATAAAGAATAAGTACCAAAGAACTCGAATCCGCCCCAATGCCCCAGTTCCCATTAAAGCTAATGACCGCACATACAATACATTAAATATTATTAATCTTATATGCATCAGAGATTAAAGATGCGCATTTTGGTTGACACTTCAATAATTATTTATATTTTTGTAAACCAATAAAAGGTTATCAATATGAAGATAGAAGAGATTTTTGCAAAACGCTTAAAGAGCGCACGAATTATGGCAGGCTGGTCTATGGATATGCTTTGCGAAAAAATCGGCAATCTGATTAGCAAGCAATCTATTTCTAAATATGAGAACGGGAAAATGATGCCTGACAGCTCCGTCCTTATAGCTATTTCCAATGCATTAAACTTAGATCCGGACTATTTTTTCCGTCCTTTCTTATTTGAGCTGGACGAATTTGAGGTCAGTTTCAGAAAGAAGAATAAAGTTAAAGTATTTGAAACCAATGCTATAAAGGAAAAGATACGTGATAAAGTAGAACGTTACCTGGAAATAGAAAACATCTTAGGATTGGAGAATAAGTTTCAACCCACTGCCTATTCCAATGCTATCATTTCCAATACACAGGACATAAAAATGCAGGCTATCCGTCTCCGCGAAGAATGGAAATTGGGCAAAGATGCCATCAATAATGTCCAGGCAATGTTGGAAACACATTTCATTAAAGTTATAGACGTGGATGCACCGGAAGGATTCGACGGTTTGAGTGGCATGGTTAACGATAAATATCCTATCATTGTCTTAAACTCCAACATCGAACAATCCGAACGTCGCAGAATGACTGCTTTGCACGAACTGGGACATCTTTTGTTTAATACCTGTTTTGACCCGGCATTAAGTCCAAGACAAAAAGAAGGACTTTGCACCATTTTCGCTAACGAAATGTTGATTCCAAGCTGTGTCTTCAGTGGTATAATCGGAGAAAACAGAAGAGATATATCATTAAATGAACTGACAGACCTACAAATTCTGTACGGCATCTCGATTGACGCCATGATGATGAAAGCCAAAGAACTCAACATTATAACAGAAGCAAGATGCCGCACTTACTACATCAAGAAAAATCAAGACGAGAGATTTAAAAAATTGGTAACTGCATCCAGATTTCGAGAGAAAAAGCCCAAACGTTTTGTAAGCCTTGTATTCAGGGCCATTGCCAGTGATATAATAACAACTTCAAAAGCAGCTTCTCTCTTGAATATTTCGATTGAAGATGTACGTAACCGATTAAATCTTATATAATGGAGATTGTAGTAGTCAGCGATACAAATATCTTTATCGACTTATACACAACAGACCTGTTGGACGAATTCTTTTCATTAACTATCCATATCCACACGACAGACTTTATCATCCATGAACTGAAAGTAATGGAGCAAAAAAGTAAGATACTTGGTTATGACAAACTTTTTATTAAAAAGTTTGATATGCGCGAAATGATTGAACTGGTAGGTTTTCAACGAAAAATGCAGGATAAAACTAACGTTAGCATCCAGGACTGTTCCGTTTGGTTATATGCACAAGATAACGGTTATATCTTACTTACCGGAGATGGCAAACTTCGCAAAACTGCAATCAAAGAAGGCACGAATGTCCGCGGAATTCTATACATTTTTGACAAACTGGTAGAAGAGAAGTTGCTCACACCCCAAAAAGCTTGCGAGAAACTCCAATTGCTCAGACAAATAAACGGAAGACTACCATCTAAAGAAATTGAGAAAAGAATAGAGATATGGAGCAAATAAATAATAAACAGTAAATACACTTGACATGAAACTTACTTTGATGCGGGACTACGGCGAAACGTCAACCATGCGGACGCTGGATATAAACCTACAAATAGAAGCGATGAAGCATGAAACGAAAGCCCGCCCGATTAGCAATCTTCGGACGATCATTCGTTACGCATCACCGGACACCAAACTGGAAGAAGCCCAGCGACTGGCCAAAGTCATCCCAGCAGCCAACTTCCGCAAAACAGCCAACGGCGTACAAATGACGGAATACAACGGCATTGTACAAATAGAAGTCAACCACCTCGCAAACCGGACGGAAGTAAACCGCGTGAAGCAGGAAGCGGCAGAGCTTACGCAAACCCTCGCCGCCTTCATGGGTTCCGGCGGACATTCCGTGAAAATATGGCTACGCTTCACCCGCCCGGACGGTTCACTACCCAAAACCCGGGAAGAAGCGGAAATATTCCAGGCCCACGCCTACAGAAAAGCAGTCAGCCTGTACCAACCGGCTCTCTCCTACTCCATCGAACTCAAGAACCCGACCTTGGAGCAATTCTGCCGGCAGACCTACGACCCGGAACTTTATTACAACTCCGATGCCACCGTCATCTACATGCGGCAACCGCTGGAAATGCCGTCGGACATCACCTATAAAGAATCCGTACAAGCGGAAGCATCGCCATTCAAACGGCTAATTCCGGGTTATGATAGTTTCGAAACCTTGTCCGCCCTCTTCGAGAGCGCTCTGAACAAGGCTTACCAATCATTAAGCGAACTCCAGCCCAACGTACATCTCCATTCGGACGAAGACCTCAAGCCACTGTTAGTCCGCCTTGCGGAAAATTGCTTCCAGGCGGGTATACCGGAAGAAGAAACCGCCCGTTGGGCCATCGCTCATTTCTACACCAAGAAGAAAGAGTTTCTTGTCCGCCAAACCGTACAGAACATATATACTCACGCCAAAGGATTCGGACAAAAATCTCCCTTATCAACCGAACAGGAACTGGAACTCCGAACGGAAGAATTCATGCAACGCCGATACGAATTCCGTTACAATACGATGACGACCGTAACGGAATATCGCGAACGGAACACATTTTGTTTCTGCTTCCGCCCCATCACCAACCGGGTACGAAACAGCATTGCCATGAACGCCCGCCTGGAAGGGCTCAGCCTTTGGGACAGGGACGTCGCCCGCTATCTGGATTCCGACCGCATCCCGATATTCAACCCTATCGAGGATTTCCTCTTCGGAGTGGATGTCCGTTGGGACGGCCGCGACCGGATTCGTGAACTGGCCACCCGTGTCCCTTGCAACAACGCCCATTGGCCCGACCTGTTCTACCGCTGGTTTCTGAACATGGTAGCGCACTGGCGTCATACCGACCGCAAATATTCAAACTGCACCGTCCCGTTGCTTGTCGGCCCGCAAGCCTACCGGAAATCCACCTTCTGCCGGAACCTGTTACCGCCCGAGTTGCAGACATACTACACCGACCACATTGATTTCAGCAATAAAAGAGATGCCGAACTGTCACTGAACCGTTTCGCGCTCATCAACATGGACGAGTTCGACCAGAACGGGGTGCATCAGCAGGCTTTCCTGAAGCATATTCTCCAAAAGCCGGTGGTCAATGTCCGCCGGCCTCATGGCACAGCCACGCAAGAGATGCGCCGCTACGCTTCATTCATCGGAACGAGCAACCACAAGGACTTGCTGACGGACACTTCCGGCAGCCGACGCTACATCGTCATCAACGTAACCGCCCCCATCGACTGCTCCCCGATTGACTATGAACAACTTTATGCACAAGCAATGCATGATATTTACAGGGGAGAACGTTACTGGTTCGACCACGAAGATGAAAAGCTGATGACTGAAAGCAATCAGGAATTTCAAGTTATCCCCATCGCGGAGCAATTATTCCACCAGTATTTCCGGGCTGCCCGAGAAGACGAGGAAGAATACGAGCAACTTCTCGCCATCGAGATACTGGAACAGGTGCAACATGACAGCAGGATTCATGTATCAAATTGCAATATTATTCAATTCGGCAGAATATTGCAAAGGAATCAAGTGCCTTCCGTGCATACCAAACGGGGGAATGTCTACAAAGTGGTTCGGATTAAGCCGAAAAGAGAATAAATATACAGTTCTCGGTACGGTGATAGGTGATAGATGAGGTGATAGGTCAGAGACAATCTATCACCGTTCTGTAAGCACGATGAACAGGGAGTTTCAGAGGGGTGGTGATAGGTTGAAAGAGGAATTGGTGAAATCACTATGAGGCGAAAAAAACACAAATACTCAAACGACTAAAGAAGTTCTAAAAAGTCGAATCAATCCTTCCCGTACTTCTTTATTGGGACAAGCAAGTGTATAAAGTTGGAATTCAGGGTCATACTCATTAATAGTAAAATAACCATTTTGATAAAGCACAGGTAAAATATCCACTGCAGGGTTAATTGCCATATCAAGTTGGGCAACGGTTGCCATAGTACCCTCCAGCTTACAAATATCCATCTTATTTTGTTGTAACATATCAACTAAAAAAGTAGGTACGATCATAAAATTCCCGTAGTTCTTTTGAGAAAATGCATTGAATAAACTAAATGGATTACAAGTTTCCTCGCTGTTTTCACTAAAATGGTATCCGCCATACTGCTGTTTCAAATGTACACAAGCCTCCTCATAGGTTTCATTATTGGCCTGTGCCATCATCTCAATATCAGTTTTCAACTGGGTACGCAATTCCTGCTCGGTAATACCACAGATAGCGCTATAGTTACCTAGAATACTAATATTTAGCATATTATTCAATCCGCTAAAAATGCTATTCATTTGACTAAACGGACTGATACCTGTCAGGAAAAGAAAGCGTAGATATTCTCCTTGTGCTTTCAAAGGACTGAAGAATTTACGCATTTCTTCACGAAGATCGTTTTGTAGTTCCGGCAAATGATTACTGTCTAATAAAGGAGCGTCATATTCGTCAACGAGCACTACTACCGGTTTGCCCGTCTTTTCATAAGCACGACGAATCACTCCCCGGAAACGTTCTGCCGGCGTTTCTTCCACTTCTTCCTTTCCATAAAGTTTTTCCCAATCGTGCAGATTCAGGTTCAACTGCCCTGTCAGGTCGGAAAGTGCTGTGTACTTCGTCATACTGAAATCTATGTGCAACACCGGATAGACATTCCATTCTTTCTCCAAACGTTCCATCGCCAATCCTTGGAACAAATCTTTCTTCCCCCGAAAATAAGCATCAAGAGTAGATACCAGCAAACTTTTCCCAAAACGGTGGGGACGACTCAAGAAATATACCTTATTAGTATTTGCCAAACGATATATTAACTCCGTCTTATCTACATATACGTTATTATTATTGCGTAACCGCTCAAAATTCTGTATCCCTATCGGATATATTCTGAAAGTTGTATCCATAATGCCTATCTTTATTAAAATGAAATGCAGACAAATATAGGGATTAAAAAAGATACCACAAACAGTACATACTGTTTTCTACACCTCATTCTGTTAAAAGCAATCATCTTATACTTTTCTCTTTCTAAAAACAATGAAGTAGTTGGAAATTTACTACCTTTGTGTAATTGAGTTATAAAACCGGAGTATATGAGTAGTAAAATTTACCCTATTGGCATACAGAATTTCGAAAAGATTCGTAATGACGGTTATTTCTATATTGATAAAACGGCATTGATTTATCAAATGGTTAAAACCGGCAGCTACTATTTCTTAAGCCGCCCGCGCCGCTTCGGAAAGAGCCTGCTCATCTCCACTCTGGAAGCTTATTTTCAAGGAAAGAAGGAGCTGTTCACGGGACTGGCAGTAGAAAAGTTGGAAAAAAACTGGATAAAATATCCCGTGTTACATATCGACCTTAACACCGAAAAATACGATACTCCGGAAAGTTTGGAGAATAAGTTGAATGGAGTATTGGTGGAATGGGAAAAAAAATACGGAGCAGAGCCATCGGAAAAATCTTTAGCCACACGCTTTGAAGGCATTATCAAACGTACCTGCCGACAAGAGGGGCAACGCGTAGCCATTCTTGTGGATGAATACGACAAACCAATGTTGCAAGCTATCGGCAATGAAGAATTACAAAAAAATTTTCGTAACACTTTAAAGGCTTTTTATGGTGCATTGAAAAGCCAGGATGGATGTATCAAATTCGCCATGCTGACAGGAGTTACCAAATTTAGCAAAGTCAGCGTGTTCAGTGATCTGAATAATCTGGACGATATATCAATGTGGAACGAATATATCGAAATTTGCGGTGTCAGCGAACGGGAAATCCACGAGAATCTGGAGGCTGAGCTTCATGAATTTGCCGATGCACGGGGAACGACATATGAAAAACTTTGTACTGAATTAAAGGAGTGCTATGACGGTTATCACTTTACTCATAATTCCATCGGCATGTATAATCCGTTCAGCCTGCTCAACGCGTTCAAGCGTAAAGAGTTCGGCAATTATTGGTTTGAAACGGGAACACCTACCTATCTGGTGAAGTTACTGAAAAAGCATCATTATGATCTGGAACGGATGGCACACGAGGAAACCGATGCACAGGTATTGAATAGCATAGATTCCGAATCAACCAACCCGATTCCGGTAATTTATCAGAGCGGATACCTTACCATTAAGGGATATGACGAACGTTTTGGCATATATCGTCTAGGTTTTCCCAACCGTGAAGTGGACGAAGGCTTCATGCGTTTCTTACTTCCTTTTTATGCGAATGTGAATAAGGTGGAATCTCCGTTTGAAATTCAAAAATTCGTTCGTGAAATAGAGGCCGGAGACTATAACTCTTTCTTCCGCCGCCTGCAGAGTTTCTTCGCTGATACGACTTACGAAGTAATCCGGGAGCAGGAATTACATTATGAAAATGTACTTTTCATCGTTTTCAAACTGGTTGGTTTCTATACCAAAGTGGAATACCACACCAATAACGGACGCATAGACCTCATCCTGCAGACAGACAAATTCATTTATATAATGGAGTTTAAGCTGAATGGTACAGCGAAAGAGGCGTTGCAGCAGATTAACGACAAACGATATGCATTGCCTTTCGAAGCAGATGGGCGAAAACTGTTCAAGATAGGGATTAACTTCAGTGAGAAAACCCGTAATATCGAGAAATGGGTGGTGGAATCCTGAATGAGATATTCCCGCACATTGAAAAAATGCATAGATTCAAACAACATCAAGTTATTCAAATCTATGCATTTACAATATACAAGAATACTATTAACGTATTTCTTTCACAAAATAAATCAAGGCCGGGAAGTGGTCACTATATCCATTTATAAAAGTATTACTGGAGAAAGTACGCCACGGGTATCCTTTGCGTTTTCCCTCTTGTGTTGTCAGGAAATCACGGTTAAAGATTTCCGCTTTCCAGAATTTCAAGGTAGAGCGGTCTTTGCCTAACAAGTTTCCTGATATAATCAACTGGTCATACAGGTTCCATTTATCCTGGTAGCAAAGTGATCCGATTCCCTTGTCAAATAATGGCCACGTTGCATTGAAGTATCCATCCGGTTCTGTATCCGCAGCTTTACGACGGGCTTTCAATACTTCTTTCGTACTTTTATCAGTAGGATCATCATTCATATCACCGACAATCAAGACTTTGGCCTGCGGGTCAGCCGCATGAATGGAGTCTGCAATATGCTTAGTTATAGCAGCGGCAGCTTCTCTATAAATGGATGAGCGGTCACCACCGTAACGGGACGGCCAATGATTTACAATCATATGAAAGGACTCTCCCGCCAACAACCCACTTACTAACAGCTGGTCACGAGAACGATAATTCGGTTTGGAAGACATGAAAAAAGGATATGCCTTAGATGAAAGCAGGGTAAACAGTTTGGGATTATATAAACAGGCAACATCTACTCCCCGGCGATCCGGTGAATCATAATGCACAATCTCGTATCCCATAGAAGCAAGCGGTTCTGTTTTCACCAAATCTTCCAATACCCGACGGTTCTCTACTTCCGATACACCAAGGATAGCTGGACCACCCGGACACTTCTCCCTCGCAAGTTTAGCAATCACTTTCGCCATATTACTCAACTTTTGACGGTACTTCGCAGGAGTCCAAGAATATGGGCCATTCGGCAGGAATTCATCATCACCGGGATTATTCGGGTCGTCTTCCGTATCAAACAGATTCTCCAGATTATAGAATCCTGCAACATACACGCCCAAACGTGTTTGCCCCACCACTCCGATGGACAGGGCAAACAGTAAGATTAGCAATATATTTCTCTTTATCATCAGATTACGATTATAAGGGAATTGTTGTGTCTATTATTCGCCGTCAGGCACCGGAGCGATTACATCACCACCATCACCTTCACCTGTTCCAGGAGCGATTAGTTTCACATCATACAGACGTATGCCTTTTACATTGGTAGCACTAGCACAACTGAATGTCAGCGTAGCAGTTCCAGATACGGCAATATCATCTATACGTATCTCTTCCAATACATACGGGTTACTTGTACCTGCCAGTTCTTTGCTAGGTACTGCCAAATCCGTATCGTTACATTTCACACTCAGCGTATTGATATTCTGCACATCAGCGGGCTGATATACATTAACACCCATTTTATAAATCAACGACACTTTAGTAGCCCCCTTCAAGTCTATACTTCCAATGGAAAGTGAATAATCACCTCCTGCAGGGAACCACACATTACCATCACCACTTTGCATACGGGCAGAAAGATTATCTACACTACCTGAAAATAGCTCTTTCGGGTTATCATATCCAGTGTAGTCTTTCAAGAAAGGCCAATAATTTCCTTCTTTTTGCGGTTCACCAAATGTTTCACTGAACAGTACTGTCTCTCCTGTTTCACCGCCACCGCCTTCTCCTTCGTTCGGTTCAACACCGTCAAAACCAAACACATCTGAATAAGCAGGAATAGTCAATTGCCATGTTCCATTAAAACGTCCTAAGATACCAACAACTGTACCAGTTCCTACCGGCAACGTCTCATACGCAAAAGAAGCATAATTACTTGTACGCACTGTAATAGTATTGCCATGAGCATCTTTCAACGTTTCCTCTCCGAAACCACCTGTTTTAGCAAATGTATTTTTCCCTCCATTTACAAAATGTACCCCTTCGAGTTGTACAAGACGATAGGTCATTTTGCTTACATCAAGATTCACCACACTTATATCCGTGATAACTTCTGGCTTTACATTATCAGCATATGGCCATCCATTTTTCTTCACCAACTCTTGGAAAGTAGCAAACGTCATACGATAAAGATAAGCGTCCGGCCAGCCTAATTGCTGTTCACCGCCATATACGGATACACACATGCCTTTCAGATTGATGAATACTTCCTGACCACGACGATAGGTAGTGTACACATTCCCTTGATCCAACTGTATCGGCAAGGCTGCCGTAGCATCTTGCACAATAATTTGCTTGTAGATATTACCGGATTCATCATTACCCGTAATATAGGCTTTCACTACATAATCCTCCGTAATCACTATAGGAGTTTCAGCAGTAGCCGCACTGTATTTTTCTTTCAATTGCGCCAAAGTCGTATTGGGCTGTGCGCCAGTATAAACCGGTTCGTTCAACGGCGGAGCATCATAGTCACGTTCACAACTGGTCATCAAAACAGCCATAACCAATAGTGGCAAAGTATATATTTTCTGAATTAGTTTCATATCATTGATTATTTATTAATTAGTATATTTACATATTTTGATTTCCTTAGAACCGGTAGCTGATATTCATGAAGCAGTTGATTCCTTGCATATAATAATATTTATTAGGAAGAAGTCTTGGGTTCAACAAAGATTTCTTTCCATTCTTTACCGTAACAACACGTCCTTGCTCATAACCGCCAGTACGCACGTCTGTTTTATTGAGAACGTTGTTCACCGATAAATTAACATTGATAGACTGTCTATGTGGTAAATAGAATATCTTTCCAATAGACAAATCTACAGTGCAAGCACTACCGAAGCGCTCCTGAGCAACCGTTTCCTTATAGTACTGGTATTGTACCGGATCGGCCACAGGATCAACTTGGTCATAAGTTTCCGCCAAACGCCGGCTAGGCGATACGTCTACATAGTTACGTCCAAAGGCATTCAAGTTTGCTCCCAAAAACCAATAATCAATAAAATAGCGAACGCCAAAAGTTCCTGCAAATTGAGGCATACCTCCTACATGAAGATTCTTCATGTAGACCGTACTACTTTTATCCTCGTTCTCAGGATCAGCTTCGTAATTCTCAACTCCCATCGGATTATTGCTATAATAATATTCGGATATTGTACCTGCCAAATCAAAACTCCAGTGATTATCCAGTTTATAAGTTGCACCCAACTCAATACCACGATGCACCTTATTCATATTATACAGCACATGATTCAAATACGATGTTCCATTGAAATAACTATTACGATCCATTTGATCATAGAAATTAGTTTGGAACAAAGACACCCGTCCAGTAAGTGAAGGTAGAGAGAATATATAATTAATATCAGCAGAAAATACTCTTCCACTCTTCAAATCCTCTTTTGATACAGAGGTCGTCGTATAATCGGAAATACGAGGAGAAAGATAGACATAATTAGGCAGAGGAGCCTCTGTCCCATAACTGATATTAGCTGTCAGAAAATGCCGGCCATTAATCTTATAAGTAAGCCCGGTCTTTACTCCCATATCAACGAAAGTGTATGTACTTCCTTTGCCGTATGAATCATTAGGGTAACGCCCATTTCTCATCTTTCCGTCACGATAAAAGCTCGTATAGTCTATTTTCACACCATAATAAGCATCCAATTTGGCAGATGTATACTTATCTACTATCCATCCTCCTGCTTTAAAAATATTCAGATCGAAATTATAACCAAAAATTCCGCCTTCATATACTTTACGATCGGGACGGTTCAAGTCATTTTGTTTTCTCAACTTATCCCCGTAGAAATCTTGTTCGGCATATTTATCATAATCCCAGACATATGATGCGCCTAAAAGGTCGTTCACCGTTTTAAACTGCCGGGAAAGAGTAGAACGTGCTTCTATACCGGCAGTCAATGTGTGATGGTCATTCAGACGAGCGTTGAAAGTAGAGTTTAGAGTTGTCTCGAATAAGTCACTTCGACGTTCCTCTACCATATATTCTGCAGAACCGTCACCTAAGGCATTTGTCAGATACATATTATCCCAATTGATTTGAGTATAATTTGTATCATTTCTTCTCCAAAGCAGTTCACACTTATCAGCCCCCTCTTGATTATCAAACCCTTCAACGGCATACTTGAAGTAAGAAGGAAGCTGACGATAATAATCCGGACGTGGATCCGGAGCGTTATACCAATTCAGAGCAGTATTCCCATAACGTCCATAATGAGTACCTAAACCGGTAGTCAGTGTCATATCGTCATTAATCTTCCATATATGTGAAAGAATTAGAGTGGGATCGAAAGCTTTCACTACTTTCGCATTTCTTTTTTTACCGTCTTGATATCCCCAGTTCGGATTATAGAGATAATTGTCCAGGTATTCGTAAACCTGTTGATAAGAAGCACTTTGTTGTCCGCGCACGACTGGCGAACCGAAAGTTACAATAGAAAGACTGTGCTTGCCGCCTTGCCATTGTTTCTCCGCAGAAAGCGCATAAGAGAAGTTACGGTAGAATGTACCGTCTATTGCTCCTTCATGCGAATACCGACCACCGACAGATGCAGAAAATGCCCATCCATTATCCATCAGACCTGTGGAATATGTGACCATTCCACGCAAATAATAGTTGCGGTTAGTATAAGTAAGTGTAGCTTTAGTACCCGGAGTATATCCGGATGCGCGCATATTTACATTTTCTGCTCCACCAATAGAACCGTAGGTGAAAGCAGACGGTGCATTATAATTTACTACGTCTCCGTTACGGGTCATATCGTTTAATGCACCAATAGAAGAGTAATTGAATACTCCTCTCAATTGGTCATTGAAATTGACTCCGTTGATGTATTTTTTTTCATAAGGACTTTCGTACCCTCTGGCACGGAAGCGCATAGGTGATAACTGATAAGCCGCCTTATTCAGAAACACATCGTTAGAAAGGATTACTTTCGAACTAATCTCTTGCGAAGCGCCTTCTACATCATCATCTACCATGGCTTCATCAACCACACCAATCAATGACAAATCTTCAGTAGCAGTCAACTCGACAACTTCAATAGTGCCGACATCAGTAACTACTCCCTTAGCTATGTCTACTAAAATATTCTTTGGAGCAATGCCTACTGAATTAAAAATAAGTACATCCTTTCCAGGGGATATATTATTAAAGAAGAAAGCTCCTTTCACATCAGTTCTGGTCTGCCTGTTTTCTCCGTTCAGAGTCACAATTACTCCAGGAACGGGCTGTTTGCTTTCCGAACCAATCACACGTCCTTCTATGCCTGTCTCTGACTCCTGAGAAAAGAGGAGAGCCGGGAAAAGGAGTGTTAGTAAAAGCACAAAAGTTTGTTTCATAATTATCAGTTATATATTATTATTTAGAGGTGGCTTACGCAGATAAACATTCCTCATAGAATATATTATCTGCGCTTACCACTCTTCCAAGCTATGTATATCTTGAAATGATTTCAAGTTTATAGAGTTTCGTCTCTATTTCTACGTCATTTACCTGTTCCGACCAACTTTACATTATCGACACGGAAACCAAGAGTATTCTTTGTGCTCAAACTTGTAAACTGAACATAAATTATATCATCCGGCAAAGTTAGTTCTACCGATTGATATGTGTTCTGAGCAACAGATTTACTCGGAACTGCTACGTCTCCCTTATCTGTACTCACTGTTATTACATTCTGATCACCAGCCTTATTAGCAGTAATGTCATATGTAAGCTTCAAATTAGTGCATTTGCTTGTGTCAAATCCTGAAATTTTCAATGCACAATCTTTTGATGCAGGAAACCAAACATGACCATTCATTTGACTAGTTGCTCTTACAGAGGCTTCGCTATAACTAGCAGTTTGCAATGGATCTGTGTAAGTAAGATTATGTGTATCAGTCCATCCTGTATATTTATCTAGATTAGGATAATAATTACCCTCTTTTACTGGATCCCCAAAAGTTTCTTCTATAAATACAACCTCTTCTCCCGGTTTTGAATCATCTGGTTCTGATGGGTCCGGATCAACTGCACTACCACCATCAGCCACTACCTTTACATTTTGAATTTGCCAAGTAACAGCAGAAGACGCTGTACTAATATATTTAAAAGCAAATTTCATAGATTTACCTGCATATTTAGACAAACTGATTTCTCCGGATGAAACATAATCATAAGTAGTTCCTGTTCCATAATTAGGAATTGTTACCTGTTCCCAATTTTCTTCCGAAGCGTTAGTCATCCACAAAGTCATTTCTTCTGTTCGTGTACCAGCACTATTTTTATCACAGTGCATAAAAGTCAATGTAGCAGTAGTAGCTTTACTTAAATCAATAACTGGAGAAACCAGCCAACTCTCTGTTGCGTATTTATTCGGATTTTTATAGCCAGATGCCTTCATATAACCCACCTCATTATAAACGCCATGATTCCAAACAAAAGTTAGCTCAGAAGGAAGATTTTTATTATCAATAGTAAATGAACCCATACCTTTATTAAACGATTCATCCAGCAAAATCACCTCTCCAGGAGTTACACTACCACCACCAAAGTCTACATCAATATCGCCACCCGGCACCTCAATCCAGTCAGTTATAGTAGCAGCATCCATAACAATCACAGGCTGACCATTACTATCACTCAGTTTTACTTTATGCACATATTTACGTCCTGCGTCCAGAACAGTCTGTGGATAGTCAGCTGTATAAGACTTTCCATTCAAATCAAACACAACTTTTATATCGCTCAACGCCGTAGCCGGTAATACTATGGTAGTAGCAGTAGCACCATTCACGTCTACATTAGCCGCAATATCAGCCACAGTTCCAGCATTACTTAATTTACCATCAGCCAATGTAAAATCAGCCTTAGTATTCAATCCTTTAAATGTTACTTTAAGCCCGTTCAATGTGGGAATAGTAGCATCTTTTTCAATATTAAATACAATTTGGCTCAACATATGAGCAAACTGTAGCTGCGGAGTACTTGATGTGCCTTTTGCAAAGCCTTTTGCATTGTCTGAATAAAGAAGATCGATAGCCGGCTGATCTGTTTGGGTGGCAACATCTACCTTATATGTAGTTCCTGTCAAAGAAGTTACATAAGGATAGTATGCTACAAAATCGACAGAGCTACCATCTGTCGGATAATACAAAGCATTTTCCGCATTAGAAGCAGTCAAATTTCCATTTTCGTCTGTTGTATGTAACTTATTCGCAGCAATTGCAGTAGATAAGTCTCCGTTAGCAGCTTTCATAAAAATACCGACCTTATCACCAGTAGTCCACTTGGCATTGGCAGCCCTTGTGTTAAGTCCCTGAATTGAAGAAGTAAAGCTGATAGGCTGACTCCCGTCGTTCCATTCACTTTTATCATCATTACTCACACATGCAGCAAGAGTAAAGAGTGATAATGAACCCATAAATAAGAATTTCCCTAATTTCATAATTCGTTTAGTGATTAGTTAAACATAGATATAATAAAAGAACTAAAATTTATTGCCATTTTGATTTATCCAACTTTTTAGCCTGAGCATCCAAAGTCGGGAAGAAAGTAAAGCCTGTTTCTTGTTCCAACTGTTCAACAGAACGGGCCTCATTCATATAGTTAGTGCCCGTATAATTTTGATTACCCATTTTAAAAGCTATTGTATAGAATATCCCATTCACCTTACGAGCCAGCGCTTTAAAGTAATATTCAGGCACAGCCATCTCCTTCATATATTGAATATTACTTTTAGGCGGCATTGCGCCAGTTACAACAAAAAGCGTATCTGAAGCAGGAATCCACTCACGTACTTTGTTTTCCAATGCGGCCCAAATAGTTTGATTCATTTTCGATCCGACTTGTGGAGTCATATTCGAATAATAAAAAGTAGTATTATTAGTAGCTTTATCACATGTACGGTCACCACTAGGAATCTGATGTCCTCTGTCGTAACCATTCCCAAAACTTTTCTTCAAATCAGCCTGCAAGTTTGAAGAAATACTAGGGTCGTACTGCCACGCTTCAGTTCTACCTGAGTTACCCAATGCATTCTTAAACAAAGGATAAGCCACCCAATAAGCAAACTTCAAGTTCGTATCATAAAGCATACTATAGTTGCGCAATTTCTTTTTAGAGACTGGATCTACCATTGAGTTAGGCATATCATGTATGACGTACATTATTTTAGGATCTTTCAATTGACTTTCTGTAATGACAGGAGTTTCTCTCCATTTAGCATATTTAGCCTCAGGATCGACTTGTCCCTCACCGTTTTTAAAGTTTACGGTGTAGGTATAAGTATGTCCTTTCTCCAACATGAGATTAGGCAAAGGTTGTTTATGAGTCTTTCCATCCTGATTGAGCACCAGTTCTACATCAACAAGAGTACCTTCGGGTAACAAAATAGCCTCAGCTATCAATCCCTCACCTCTTACCATATGCATATCCACCACTCCTTCAGAATCCGTATTGATCGTTAGCGTCCCGTCTGCCAACTTAAATTCTCCTTTAGTCTTCACACCCGAAATAGACACTGTCAATCCACTCAACGAAGTACCTTCTACACTCTTGATATTGAATACTAGACGGGCTAATTGATGTGAAAAAGAAAGATTAAGCGCATTGGAGCGTTCACCAATTCCTTCCAACTTATCAGCATATAATAAATCAATTGCCTCTGGAGATGCCTGATTCGTTACATCAACCGGATAAATAAAGTTGTTAATTGTTTCCTGATGTGGATAATATGCTATAAAATCGACTTTAGTGCCATCATCCGGAAAAGAAAGATAGGTTGATGCTGGCAAGAAATTACCATCACCATTCTCTGTGAAGTATTCGACATTATCACCTTCACCAACAATGGAACTTGCACTTAGTTCAGACCCATTTTTTTTCATATAAACACCGATAGCGTCACTTGGAGCCCACGAAGCTCCGGCCGCTCTTGTGTACGTACCTTCAACCACCGAGGTGAAACGTACAAACTGCTGTTTCCCACTCTCTGTTTCTTGCTGCGCTTCCTTAGTGCAAGAACCTAACGCCAATAGTAACACTATGGCATACAACACATGTCTTTTTCCCATCTGTCTCAAATTAAGTCATCCATTAGAGCGGGCAAAATAAAGATAAGTAGATTACATTCTCATTACAAGAACAATACAATAATAATATACATTCCAAACTCTCCCTCTCTATATACTTCAGTCTACTTTTGTTCGTTTAGAATAACAAATATAGAAACAAATATTTAAATAAGCAATCGAATCCAAAAAAGTTTTAATAGAGAGTTGCAAACACTAGAAGTCAAAATGATATTAAACCTATAAAATATTAAGCCAAACACTGTACTAATACCCACAAATATCAAACAAAAAAAACAGTTAATCATAGATGACCATATCCTTTTGAAAGAGAAAAAAAACACAAACATCAATAACCAACTGTTATTCTTGCTTACTAAAGTAAGGAAAGCCCCTATTCCTTTCGTAGAGAAACTATTTCTACATTGCAATATTTGAAATCAATGCAAAGCATTAATATATTGCTATTTAAAATCGATAAGAAGTCCCCACCGAAAATGCAGCATGTACAGGAGTCAAATCTCCACCTGCAAAAATATCTTTAGTAAACATACGCAAGCGAGGTTCTGCAAAAACTCCGAATCCTTTTATCAATTTATAATAACAATGTAAGCCGCCTTCCAGACCAAAGGTTGTCTTATTAGGTTCTGAACCAAAAGCCAGTACCGGACCTGCCAAAATCTCTACTCCAAATTATTCCTGTCCGCTAAAGTTTAGCGGACAGGAATAAAAGAAAATTAAAATACAAGCTAAATCTTCTACTTTTTCATACTATTTACGTCCCCAAAAGTCATAACACAAAGAAAAGAAACAAGTTAGCAGTAAAACAACATAGCAATACTTTTCTTTAAAGATAGAAGAATAGTAACAAAACAAGATTACAGCCAATCACCACACCGAATCCTCCCAAAATCCAAGGGCGGAGTCTGCTCCCCTTTCCGGCAAAAAACAGCGCATAGAGCATATTAACTAGTATATTACTGATGATAGCCTGCATGCTACAAGCCGTAATAACCAGCACAGCAACACTGCCTGTATTTTGCAACAGGTTTAATATGAAAGGCGTGATATCGCTAAAGCCTGATACAAAAGAAAGAAGATTCAGTCCGCCTGTACCGGCATAAACCAATGTATAGTGAGTCAGAATAGTAAAGACTACAAAAAGTACGGCAAAAATCAATGCTACCTTGAACT